>NZ_LUUG01000139.1 GCF_001644035.1 Methylomonas methanica | reverse complement strand
ACCCGACATTAAAATAGGTCATGGCAATTCAACACGATGCGACCGATGCGCTTCACTTTGTTCAGCACTTGCTATGGGCCTACTCCGACGCCGGGATATGCGTCTTACCACGGGCACCCATTACAGCCCTTATTCGATGGAGCGTTATAGTCTTCGAAGTGGCTGAGCCTTTCAATCGTTCGGTCAGCGAGACAAGCATTTCTGTTCGCACTTGCTATGGAGCCATCTCCCTCTCTCGGTTCGGAGAAAAAACAATCAGCATCCCTGAATTTGACCCACTTCCTTTGCGCATCGATCAAATTTTTCTTATTCGGACCACTTAAATAGCCAACCAACTCTCTGTAATACTTGTTGAGTTGTTCGTCGCTTTCCTTTAGAAGGTTTTGGTGACACTCTTCGATGAGAGGATATCTGTCAAAATCTCTACATGCCGCTTGCTTCTGTTTTAATTGGTCGGAGATAGCGCCGGCATTGACATTGAGTGCGGATAAACTCAGTAGGCAATACATAGTCAACTTCTTCATCGCTAACTCCTTGGGGGCATAACAAGTGATTAAAAAGTTTCTGTATATCATTCCAGCCCCCTATACCACTAACCTCGGCACCGCCGATAACAACCTCTGAGTATAAGCATGCTCCGGCGCCCCACAAACCTTCGCAGTCAAACCTTCTTCTACAATCTTCCCCTTATACATCACCACCGTCCGATCACTGAGATACTCCACCACCCCAATGTTATGCGTAATAAACAACAAGGTCAGGTTACGCCGACGGCGGATGTCCAACAGTAATTGCAGAATTTCCGCCTGTACCGACACATCCAGCGCACTGGTGATTTCGTCGCACACCACAAATTCCGGATTTAGCGCCAAAGCCCGCGCCAGGCCAATACGCTGGCGTTGACCGCCGGAAAATTCGTGCGGGTAGCGCCATAGCGATTCGCGGCTGAGTTGCATGTCTTCCAGTAGTTGTCCGGCCAGTTCGATACGCTGCTCTTGATTGGCACCGATGCCGTGGACTTTCATCGGTTCCGTCAAAGTGGTTTCCACCAACAGACGCGGGTTGAGCGAGGATTGCGGGTCTTGAAAGGCAATCTGCATCTTGCGCCGCAGTGGCCGCAGTTCGCGCGCAGACAGGCCGGTAAGTTCCTGGCCGTCGATACGGATGCTGCCGGCGGTCGGCAACTCCAGTTGCAACACCGCCCGGCCCAAGGTGGTTTTACCGCAGCCGGACTCCCCAACCAAGGCGACGATTTCACCGCGCGGAATGTCCAGCGACACTTCGTCCACTGCTTTTACATAATCGACAGTTTGTCGGAACAAGCCTTTTTTAATCGGAAACCAAACTTTCAAGTCGCGGATTTGCAGCAGCGGTTCTCCCTGCTTCGTCACTATCTGGGGGGAAATCTTATCGGTATCCCCATCGACCCGAGCCGGACTGTTAGTCTCCTCTTGCCTTTGAGGAGGCTGTCGCAAAAGCTCCCTCTCCTCGCGGGAGAGGGTTGGGGTGAGGGGGATCGAATCAGGTAAAGCATCGATTCGCACGCCCTCACCCTGCCCTCTCCCGGCGGGAGAGGGTTCGGTTTTGGCTTCTACGCCGGGCTCATCTGGCAGAGAGCTGTCATTCGAAACGTTTTGCGTTGCCTGTAGCCTTAAGCCGGCCCTCTCCAGTACCGAAAGCAGTTTTTTATCGCTATTACTCAGCATCTCATCCACCGGCGGCTGCAAGAGCGCCTTCTCCTCGCCGGAGAGGGTTGGGGTGTCAGGTGAAACATCGATTTGCATCCCCTCACCCTGCCCTCTCCCGGGGGGAGAGGGTTCTGCTTCCGTTTTTACGACGGGCTCCTCTGACAGAGGGAGTTCTTCCGCGCCTGGCGATTCGGCGGTTTCGTGAGCAGACGGATTCACCCCCATAACCACCTGGCCCGGCTTGGCCAGATTTTCCGGCACGGCGGCCAGCAATTGTTGGGTATAGGGGTGCTGGGGATGGCGCAGTACTGATTTACATCCGCCGACTTCTACCAGTTTGCCCTGCTGCATCACGCCCACCCAATGCGCCATTTGCGCGACGACGCCAAAATCGTGGGTGATGAACAACATGCTCATGCCGGTGTCGTCTTGGAGTTTACGCATCAAGCGCAAAATCTCGGCTTGCACCGTCACATCCAGCGCGGTGGTCGGTTCGTCGGCAATCAGTAACTGCGGCTGGCAAGCCAGGGCCATCGCGATCATCACCCGCTGGCGTTGGCCACCGGACAGCTGATGCGGATAATCGCGGAAGCGGCTCGAGGCATTGGGGATTTGCACTTGTTCCAAAGCCTTGATGGTCCGTTCCGTCGCTTCCGCATCGTCCATATCGGCATGATGCAATTGCAGGGCCTCGGTAATTTGTTCGCCTATGCTCATCACCGGATTTAAGGAGGTCATCGGCTCCTGGAAAATCATCGCGATTTGTAAACCGCGCACGGCACGGATGCCGGGATCGTCCAGCGTCAGCAAGTCCTGCCCGTTCAGCAATATCTCGCCACTGGGATGCGAGGCCACACCGTCCGGCAATAAGCGAATCACCGATAAGGCACTGACCGATTTGCCGCTGCCGGATTCGCCGACCAGGCAAAAGGTTTCGCCTTTGGGGATGCTGAAACTGATGTCGTCTACCGCCCGCACTTCACCGCCGCCGGACCGCAAATAAGTCCGCAGATTGCGGACTTCCAACAAGGCTTGGCTCATGATTTGACCCCGGCCTTGTCCGACAAGCGCGGATCAATAGCATCCCGAAACGCTTCGCCGATCAAGTTGTAGGCAAACACCGTCATGAAAATTGAGCCACCGGGAAACACCGCCATCCACCAGTTAAAGGTGGATGATTTGACGGCCTGGTCCAGCATCGCGCCCCAGGATGGCGCATCGACCACACCCAAGCCCAAAAAGCTTAAAGTCGCTTCCGACAAAATCGCCCCGGCCACACCAAAGCTGACCGCCACCAATAACGGCGCGACGCCGTTGGGCAGCATATGCCGAAACAAAATGGACGTTAACGGCAAACCGCTGGCGACTGCCGCTTGCACGTAATCTTGTTTGCGTAGTTTCAAAAATTCCTGGCGCACATAACGGGCGTAACCAGACCAACCGGTCACGCCGATGATCACCATCATCATGTACAAACTGCGGCCAAAAAAGGCCACGAAAGTCAGCAGTAAAAACAGTGTAGGAATGTCTTCGAAAATCTCCACCAGGCGCATACCCAGCATGTCGACGATGCCGGAGAAATAGCCCATCAAACCGCCGACCACTATACCGATCGCCAAAGCAATGCCTGAGGCAATCAAACCGATACTCAAGGAGATTCGGCAGGCATGGATCATCCGGCTTAATACGTCGGCGCCGTTTTCTTCGGTGCCCATCCAATGGGTATGGCCTTCGGTGGCGAACGGCGCTTCCAGGCCTTTGCTGCCTAAATCGCGCAGATAATCAACCGGCGCATAGGGAATGGGCGGCATGATCTTCCAATCCACCTGTGTGTAAGCAGCGCTGCGGAAGTCGTCGTAGATCACCAAGGCCGGCGGTTTGACGAACATATTAACCGCTAAGGCAGCCAAGGCACTGCCCAGTAAAAATAACAAAATCTGCTTGCCGCCAGCCAGGCTAAGCCGATAAACCGCCAAAGCGATAAAAAAGCTGGCCAAAATCCAGGCATCTTCGACGCTTAGATACTCCAACACCGGCGCCGAAATCACGCCATCTTTGCTCATCAGCAGCGGCATCGAGTTGGCCAGAAACGGCGCAAACACCGCACAAAATACCAACAGCGCCACCCAACCCAAGCCGAATGTGACACCGACGCCTGCCAGAGTTTTGCGCCAGATACGCGCGGAAAAGGATTCGCGACTGATAAAGGGCTTAGTCATAACTCACCCGTGGATCAGCCAGGGTGTAACAAAAATCGGCGATCAAATAACCAATCAGCGTTAGAAAACCGCTAATCCAGGTAATCGACAGCACTAACTCGCGGTCGCGGCCTTTCACCGCTTCCACCGCCAATTGGCCCATACCGTTGATGCTGAAAATATTTTCGACGATCAAGGAACCGGCCAGCAAACTGGGCAGCAAGCCGGCGGAGACGGTAATCAAGGGCAATAAACTATTACGAAATACATGTTTCCAGAGCACATCGTTCTCAGCCAGACCTTTGGCGCGCGCGGTGCGGGCGTAATCGGCATGCAGATTTTCCAGAATCGAGGTGCGGGTCAATTTGGTCAGCGCCGCAAAACCACCGTAGGACAAACAGATCACCGGCAAAATCAAATGCCAGATTCTGTCCAATAAGAAACCGCGCACAAATCCGCCCCCCTCCCAATGCGGCAGAAACGGCATATCTTGCGCTTCCAGACTACTGATGCCGGCGGTGGGGAACCATTGAAAGTGTTGCACGTTGGCAAAAAAACCCAGCAACAATACGCCGGCCAGCATGGTGGGTATCGACCACAAAGCCAGCATCGACATGCCAGCGCCCACATCGAACGCACTCCCGCGCTGGGTTGCCGCCTTCATGCCAACCATGATGGCGATGATATAGGTAAACGGCAGCGTGACCAGATTAAGCAGCAAGGTGATCGGAATCCGTTCGGCCAAAATGTCCGACACCGGTCGCCCGTATTGAAAGCTGGTGCCCAGATCCATGCCTTTGCTGAACGAAAATTCGCCGCGCTGGCCTTGGGCGTCGGTAACAAAACCGATCGGTGAGACATTATTCAGCCAGCGCAGATATTGCACCGGTGCCGGTTTATCCAGGCCATAGCGCTTATTGTAATAGTCCAGCAGGGCCTGTTTTTCCTGCGGCTTCATGTCCATGCCGCCGATCAAGGTCTGGGCGCTAATGCCGCCCGGCGACATGGCCATGACGCTGAACACCAGCACGGTAATCCCCAACAAGGTGGGGATCATCAACAGCAAGCGCCGCAGGAGATAAGTCAACATCGGCGAATCCTGGGCCTATTGGGTGTATTTTTGCTGCGCCAGCGGCACGTAGTTTTCCAACGGCAAGGCGCCGAAGTTTAATCCCAGTTTGGTCATTTGCAGATTGTGGACGCGCTTATCAACGAATAACAAACTCTTGCGGCGCATCAAAAAGGTATAGGGCTGGTCTTCGTAAAGAATGCGCTCGGCCTGCTGCCAGAGCGGCATGCGTTTGGATTCATCGACAGTGCGACGGGCGTCGTCGATTAATTTATCCAACGCCGGATTTTTATAATTGACGTAGTTATCGCCTTTGCTGACGGCTTGCGAGCTATGGAAGATTTGGTACAAATCGGTTTCGATACCGCTGGTCCAACCAAGAGTAATGGCGTCGAAATCTTTTTTATCCAAATTTTCCAGCATCACCGGCCATTCCTGCGGCGTTGGAATCAGCTTGACGCCGGCGCGGGCGTATAAATCTTTCAACAAAAGCACCATGCGTTTGGTGTCTTCGTTGGCTTGAAAGTAGGTCAGTTTAAATTCAAAAGGCGCACCGGCCTTATCTTCCAATACACCGTCGCCATTTTTATCCTGGTAACCGGCCTCTTTGAGCAAGGCTTTGGCTTTCTCCAAATCGGCTTGATACGGCTGTATGGCAGCATCATGCTGCTTGCTGGCTTTACTGAACGGACTGACAGCCTGCTCTGCGTAATCCATCATCACATCCTTTATGACCCGGCTAACATCGGTCAGGTAAGTCATAGCCTGACGCACGCGTTTGTCTGCAAAGCGAGTGGGTTTGCCGCCGCGTTCCTGGTTCCAACCGATGTAGCTGTAGCCCACCACCGGCGGCATGTATTCGAAATTTTGGCTCTTGGCCTGGATTTGCGGGTCTTTTTTCAGCTCTTGGTATTCGACGGGCCGCGCCGAGTAAGAATCGATATCGCCATTGCGAAAGGTGGTTAAACGGGCGCTATCGTTTTGGATAATTTTCCAGAGAATGCGATGGTAAGACGGTTGTACGTCGCCCCAGTAACGCTCGTTGCGGACCAGTTCTATATTGCCCTTGTCCGGCGTCCAGTTTTTCGGATCGTTCAATCGATAAGGACCGCTGCCCAATAACAAACCTTTGGACTCGTTAAATTTTTGCGGCTCTGTTAAATACGGCTCGTAAAAATGCTTGGGCAGGATGCCGATGCCGCCGGCCAGAGACAGTGCTTCGAAATAGGGCTCTTTGAAGGTAAACACCACTTCGTATTTACCGTTGGCTTTGACGCTTTTGACCTTTTCCAGATAAGCCCGTTCACGCGGCGCCTGGATGGCGTCGGTCATGATGAAATCGAAGCTGAACACTACATCAGCAGCGGTGAGCGGTTGACCGTCCGAGAAACTGACATCCTCACGCATACGAAAGCTAATCACCAAGCCGTCTTCGCTGATGGTCCAATCCTTAGCCACCAAACCTTCCCATTCCAAAGTATCGGGGTTGCGGGTAATCAGGCTCTCCAGCACATAGCTTTGTACATTGGAGGCGTAGGCATCGCTGGACACCAGCGGCGTGATGGTTTTGAGATTGGTGCCGAAGGCTTCCACGCTCCAGTCGCCCTGGGCGTAATCCGGCATACGGCTGGCGGTGTGTGCGCGTTGAAATGCTTGAGAAATCTCACCGCTCGCGGTGGCGTTAGCGGGCGAGTTGGCGGCGGTAATCGCGCCAGAGGCAATTGCCCCGCGCAGTTCGCGCATATCCTTGGCTTGCTCGGACAGCGCGGCTTGCATCTCGCTCAATTTCAGCCATTGCCGGTCGATTTGATACATCGCCAACACGATCAGCACAATGGTCAAGCTGAGTAGCGCGTAGAGAATCCAGTCTCGGGTAGTTGATTGTGTTTGCATGTTTCCAGTGTTTCGCAGAAATTAAACAGAAACTTGAGCGACGCTTGTGCTTGTGGCCCGCGGTATCCGACTCGGTTTTGGCGTTTACCGATAACGCCGCCTTTGCAAAAACGTCAGGTGTCCTTACTTTTATCCCGGTGGCTAGCCGCCGCACTAGCCACCAGTTTGGATCTTTACAGCAAATTGGCGATCGGTGCCTCGGGATTAACCTCGGCGTCGTAATCCACGCCGTCGACTTCAAAACCGAACAACTTCAGGAACTCGTGTTTGTAACCGGCAAAATCGCTCAGTTCGTTGATGTTGTCGTTGTTGATTTGTTCCCATAAGGCCGAGACCTTGCCTTGCACTTGCGGCTGCAATTCTTTCAGATCGGCGCGCAGGCGGCCGGTATCGTCCAGAATGGGGTTGGCACCGTAAAGGCTGTCGCGGAACAAGCCGTTGACCTGCTCGATACACCCTTCGTGAGTACCTTCTGCCTTCATGGTTTTAAATAGCAAGGCCAGATACAAAGGCATGACCGGAATCGCCGCACTGGCTTGGGTGACCACGGCTTTGAGCACCGACACCCTAGCGTCGCCGCCCAGAGCCGCTAATTTGCTGCGGATATCGATAACGCGTTTGTCCAAATCTTTTTTGGCTGCGCCGATGGTGCCGTGCCAATAAATATCCCAGGTAATTTTTTCGCCCAGATAGGTGTAAGCAGTGGTTTTAGCGCCTTCCGCCAAGACACCGGCATCCGCCAGAGCATCGATCCACATTTGCCAATCTTCACCGCCCATCACAGCCACGGTATTGGAGATTTCTTCCTCGGTGGCTGCCGGCAGGGTAAATTCCTTGATGATCTCCTTGTCGGTGTCGATACCGTTTTGCACCAAATCCTTGCCTATCGGTTTCAGGGTCGAATTGTGGGTGATGCCGGTTTTGGGATTGGTCCGGCGCGGCGCAGCCAGACTGTAAATCACCAAGTCGACTTTGCCCAAATCCTGCTTGATGGCATCTATGGCTTTTTGCTTGATCTCGTCGGAAAACGCATCGCCGTTGATGCTTTTGGCGTACAGGCCTTCCGCTTCGGCAAATTTATGAAACGCCGCGGAATTGTACCAACCTGGGGTGCCCGGCTTATCGGCGGTACCTTCGCGCTCAAAAAACACACCCAGGGTTTTAGCACCCGAACCGAAAGCCGAAACAATTCTCGAGGCCAGGCCGTAGCCGGTGGAAGCGCCCAGAATCAGCACGTTTTTGGGGCCGTTAGCAATGGTGCCAAAGCTTTTGACGTAGTCGATTTGTTGTTTGACATTGGCTTCGCAGCCGACCGGATGGGTGGTGACGCACATAAATCCGCGTACGCGAGGTTTGATAATCATGTTGATCCTTAAATCAAGCTATTAAAAATTAAGACGAGTGTCGCTTTCGCAGCGATGTTTGTTACAAATTTTAAAGTTTATCCCATGACATGGCTGAACAGGAAAATAATATCGATTGTTTCCGAATCGAAAAACCGCCTTATTCGGCTAGCTGCGGCTATGTTAATAAACGTCGGCCTAAAAGCCAATGTGGGTTGGACGCTGCTAGCTATTGCCGCATAGGGCAACGGTAATAGCGGGACACTAAGGCCCTAGCTAGAATCAGCAACGAAATCCCTGCGGTAAGCAGCTAACCCCTTAAACAAGCAAAAAAAAGGGAGCTTCAAGCTCCCTTTTTGTCGGTCCGCGTTACGATTTACTGCTTTTGCGTATTGATAACAATGTCGGCTTTAGTCTGCAACGCATTCAATACCGCTTCCATTTGCGCCTTGCCGAAGGCAGTAGAGATGTTTTTGGCAATCAAGGCTTGTTTGCTCTTGTCGCTGTCCGACATCACGCCCTCGTTGACACTGTTGACGCTAACCACCAATTTACCGCCCTTGGCTTCGTCGATTACTGCCACGCTAGGCTGACCGGCCTTCGGCTTGGCAGTTCTAAAAATCTCCTGAGTGACGGCCGCCGGCAAATCACTAGCTGTGCGCGTCAAGCCATTGATTTTTTTGGTTTGCAAATGCAGCGCTTCGGCAATCTGAGCAAGCTTTTTACCGCCAGCCAATTCCTGCTTAATTTTATCGGCAGTGGCGATGGCCTGTTGTTTTGCTTTATCTTGCTGAATCGCGGCAATTACCTGCGCTTTAACATCCTTGAGTTCCCTGCTAGCCGCCGGTTGATGCGATAACATGCGCAACACCACGACTTTGTCGCCGCCAATTTCCAGCGGCTCGCTGTTGCTGCCTTTTAAGACATCGTCCGAAAATGCAGCCGCCCGAACTTTCTCGTCGGCAGCGATACCATCGCCCGCAGCACGAGTGAACGCTTCGGTCTTGCTGGTCGCTCCTCCCAACAATTGCGCAACCGCCGCCAGACTATCCGGGTTTTCGTAACTAACTTCGGCAACCTTCTCGGCCAAAGTGTTAAATTTGGCTTCGGCCTGGGCTTTTTGATACGCCTTGCTGACTTCTGCTTTTACCGCTTCGTAGGGCTTCACGTCACCCGGTATCAACTCGGTGACTTTAATCAAATGATAACCAAAAGCCGATTTAACAGGTTCGGAGACTTCGCCAAGTTTTAAACTACTAGCAGCATCTTCAAAGGCTTTTTCCATCACGCCGACATTGAATAAACCTAGGTCGCCACCATTTTTCGCGGTTAATTTGTCGTCAGACACTTCGGCGGCCAGGGCGGCAAAATCCTTGTTTTTCAGATCTTGTTTTGCCTTCAGGGCTTTTTGCAAGGCAAGCTCGTCAGCAGTTCTATCCTTGCTGAAAGCGAACAGAATATGGCTGATTTTTCTGCGCTCTTTCGTAGTAAATTGGACTTTCTGTTCTTCGTAATAGGCTTTTAACTGCTCTTCGCTGGGGCTAATATCTGCGGCCAATTTATCCAGCGATAATTCCACATATTCGATAGCCACCTGCTCGGGAGTCTGATAGGCATCCTGGTGCTGCTGGTAATAAGCGGTAATTTCTTCTTCGCCGGGCTGCTGGCTGATCAGCGTTAACGGCACCGTCACATATTCCACATCGCGGGTTTGGTTCTGGATTTTAAAGAAGTTATTGATTTCCGCCGGTGTCACGAAGCTGCTGTCCACCACGGCTCGTTGGAACTGCTCCATCACCAAGGCTTTTTTGATGCGATTGACGAACTCGGCGGAAGACATACCTTGCGAACCGAGCATGGTCTGGTATTGAGTCTTGTCAAATTTGCCGTCTTTTTGGAAATACTCCAGGGTTTGAATGAAATCCCTGGCGGTATCGTCGCTAACCAACAGGTTTTGATCCTGAACGTACTGCAACAACACCTCGTCGCGAACCAGCTTTTGCAAAGCCTGTTTTTTTATCGTCTCTTCGTCGAATTTCATGCCTGCCAGATTTTGCGCATACTGCTGATAGGCCTGACTGACATCGCGCTGAAAAAACTCCTTGTCTCCTACAGACACCACTGGCGCTTCTTTACCGCCGCCCAGATAGTTTTGGATGCCCCACAATCCGAAAAGCACACAAATCAAAATCAATATGATCGATGCAAATAGACCGTGCACCTTTTCTCTAATCTCTAAAAGCATAAACGCTGTCCTTAAACAGTATTAAACCCGATCGCTTCAGGCCATAAAATTAACAGGCAAAAAAAAACCTCGGACCATACGGCCCGAGGTTTCTGTTTTGGCGGAGCGGACGGGGCTCGAACCCGCGACCCCCGGCGTGACAGGCCGGTATTCTAACCAACTGAACTACCGCTCCAAAGTCTGGTGGGTGCTGAGGGGTTCGAACCCCCGACCCTCGCCTTGTAAGGGCGATGCTCTCCCAGCTGAGCTAAGCACCCGACTAAAGAGCGGCTAGTTTACAGCATCTTTTAAAGATTTGCCAGCTTTAAATGAAGGAATTTTCGCGGCTTTAATGGTGATCTCTTCGCCGGTTTGCGGATTGCGGCCTTTGCGCTCTGCTCTTTCTTTAACATCGAATGTGCCGAAGCCAACCAAGGCAACGGAATCGCCTTGTTTCAAAGCATCTTCTACTGCTTTGATAAAACCATCTAAAGCACGACCTGCATCAGCTTTAGTTAACTGGGACGCACTGGCGATTGCATCGATAAGTTCCGATTTATTCATTTATTTCCCCTTAGGATGTCGTTGTATTAATTATGCTCAGCAAACAAATGCTTGGATTTGCCCGCTAACCGGTTTTCCACCAACCCGATTTACAGCCTCTCCTGGTGCGAGAGGCCGACATTTATATCAATCGCCTGCAAGCGATGTCAAGCACTGAAGTCGGCGGAAGCCACGATCCTGATGGTTTCCGCCGATTCGACTCGACTTTTAATGTGCAACAACACCCGGCTTTTTTACCTCTGCCTTGGTGGCGGCAGTTTCAGTTATTTCCGTCACCGGAATTACTGCAATCGGGGTGGGCATATGCTGTAGAGCTAACTCCAACACTTCATCTATCCAACGGACACACTTAATCGCCAAATTGCGTTTGATATTTTCGGGAATCTCGGCGAGATCCTTTTCGTTTTCCGCCGGAATCACCACGGTCGCAATCCCCCCGCGATGCGCCGCCAACAACTTCTCTTTCAGTCCGCCGATTGGCAGCACCTCACCGCGCAACGTGATCTCGCCGGTCATGGCCACATCCGCGCGCACTGGAATTTTGGTCAATGCGGAAATAATGGCGGTACACATGCCAATACCGGCACTGGGCCCGTCTTTAGGGGTCGCGCCTTCCGGCACATGGATGTGAATGTCATTTTTCTGAAACACATCGCTGTCGATACCCAAGATATTGGCTCGGCTCCTGACTACCGTGACCGCCGCTTCAATCGACTCTTTCATCACGTCACCGAGTTTTCCGGTGGCTAGTTGCTTGCCCTTACCCGGCATTACCGCAGTTTCGATCGTCAGCAATTCACCGCCGACTTCAGTCCATGCCAAACCGGTCACTTGACCAATTTGGTCGTTGTCTTCGGCCATGCCATAGCTGAACCGTCGGACACCAAGATACTTATCCAGCGTTTTTTCGGTAACCGAGGTTCGACTTTTCCGGGATTTCAACAACAGGTCTTTCACGACTTTCCGGCAAATTTTCGAGATTTCCCGCTCCAGTCCGCGCACACCAGCTTCCCGCGTGTAGTACCTGACAATATCCTTAACCGCTGCTTCGGAGATAGAAATTTCCGACTCCGCCAGACCGTTGTTTTTGACCTGCTTCGGAATCAAAAAGCGCATGGCAATATTGATTTTTTCATCCTCGGTATAACCGGCCAAACGGATAATCTCCATCCTGTCCATCAAGGCAGGCGGGATATTCATCGTATTCGCGGTAGCTACGAACATTACATCGGACAAATCGAAATCCACTTCCAGATAATGATCGGAGAAGGTATGGTTTTGCTCGGGATCGAGGACTTCCAACAGCGCCGAAGCCGGATCGCCGCGAAAATCCGCTGCCATTTTGTCGATCTCGTCCAGTAAGAACATCGGATTACGAGTTTTAATTTTCGACAAATTTTGCAGGATTTTGCCGGGCATCGAGCCGATATAAGTACGTCTATGTCCGCGAATTTCCGCTTCGTCTCTTACCCCGCCTAACGCCATCCGCACGTACTTGCGATTGGTAGCCCGTGCAATCGACTGGCCCAGAGAGGTTTTACCAACCCCCGGAGGACCGACCAAGCAAAGAATAGGCCCTTTCAACGCTTTGACCCGCTGTTGTACGGCAAGGTATTCGAGTATCCGCTCTTTTACCTTATCCAGCCCGTAATGTTCGGCTTCCAACACCTCTTCCGCGACTTTTAAATCGTGCCGCACCTTGGTTTTCTTTTTCCAAGGCACGTTGACCATCCAATCGATGTAATTGCGCACTACTGTCGCTTCCGCCGACATCGGCGACATCATTTTCAGTTTATTCAGCTCGGCCGTCGCCTTGGTTTTGGCTTCGGCAGACATACCCGCAGCAGCAATTTTTCGTTCCAGCTCTTCGATCTCGTTACTGGCTTCGTCCATCTCGCCCAGCTCTTTTTGAATAGCCTTCATTTGCTCATTCAAATAGTATTCGCGCTGATTTTTTTCCATCTGCTTTTTAACGCGGCCGCGAATTTTCTTTTCCATCTCCAGAATATCGACTTCGCCTTCCATCAAGGTCATCAAATTTTCCAGGCGTTTGGCGACATCGACCATTTCCAGCATCAGCTGTTTTTCTTCAACCTTCAGGGCCATATGTGCGGCCATGGTGTCGGCTAAGCGACTTGGGTCGTCAATGCCAGCCAGGGAGTTCAATACTTCAGGCGGAATTTTATTATTCAATTTCACATACTGATCGAACGAGTTAATCGCCGTACGCTGCAAAACTTCCGCTTCCTGTTCGGAAATATTTAATTCGTCGCTCAACTCGACCACGCTGGCCGCGCAGTAATTATCCACTTCTTGATATTTTGTCACCGAGCAGCGCTGACTACCTTCTACCAACACTTTCACAGTACCGTCCGGCAATTTCAATAATTGCAGAATGTTGGCCAAGGTACCGACCCTATATAAGTCATCAAAACCCGGCTCATCGACATCGGCCTGTTTCTGGGCAATCAACAATACTTGCTTGTCTTGTTTTATGGCGGCATCAAGGGCGTCGATCGACATGCCTCTACCGACAAACAATGGAATCACCATATGCGGATAGACCACCACGTCCCGTAACGGCAAGACAGGAATTAATTCATCTTTGCTTTTTAACTCGGTCATTTCATTTGCTCCCTTGAGCAGCTCAAAACATTAGATGTCATCCTATATGAGGATGAACTCGCAGAAAACAAGTATCTTTAATTTCAGGCAAAAAAAAGGGGGCTTTACTGAAAAAGCCCCCTCCAATCTGATTATTTCTTCGCGAGAACGCGAGGATAGTTCAAAGCCCCATACTTAGGAAGCGTCCGAAGCTACCAGCTTTTGTTCCGCTTCGTAAACCAAAATGGGCTCCGAATTACCCAAAATGACGTTCTCATCGATAACCACTTTCGATATTTTGTCATTGGAAGGCAACTCGTACATGGTATCCAATAACACGTTCTCGACTATCGTGCGCAAACCTCTGGCGCCAGTTTTTCGTTCCATCGATTTGCGGGCAATCGCCGCTAACGAGTCATCCCTAAACTCCAGCTCCGCGCCTTCCATTTCAAACAAATGCTTGTACTGCTTGATCAAGGCATTTTTAGGCTGCGTCAGAATTTGAATCAACGCGGCTTCATCCAACTCGTCCAGAGTAGCGATAACCGGCAGACGACCCACAAACTCCGGAATTAAACCGTATTTGATTAAATCCTCGGAACGTACATCCGCAAAAATCTCGCCGACATTGCGTTTGTCGTCTTTGGTTTTAACTTCGGCAGAAAAACCGATGCCGCCCTTCTCGGTGCGATGTTTAATGACCTTATCCAAGCCCGCAAACGCGCCACCGACGATAAACAAGATATTCGCAGTATTAACCTGCAAAAAATCTTGCTGCGGATGCTTGCGACCGCCTTGCGGCGGGACAGAAGCAACAGTCCCTTCGATAAGCTTCAACAATGCCTGTTGTACGCCTTCTCCGGACACATCGCGAGTGATGGACGGATTATCGGATTTGCGGGAGATTTTATCGATTTCGTCGATATAAACGATCCCTGTCTCCGCCTTTTCCACATCGTAATCGCATTTTTGCAGAATCTTCAAAATGATGTTTTCAACATCTTCACCGACATAACCGGCCTCGGTCAGTGTGGTGGCGTCTGCTATGGTGAAAGGCACATCCAGCAATCTGGCCAAGGTTTCGGCTAACAAGGTTTTACCGGAACCGGTAGGCCCGATCAGCAAGATGTTGCTTTTCGCCAGCTCGACTTCGTTCTTTTTGCTGTTGCTGCGCAAGCGCTTGTAATGGTTGTAAACAGCCACGGCAAGAATTTTTTTGGCATTTTCCTGACCGATGACATAACCATCCAATTCTTGCTTGATTTCCTTCGGCTTAGGCAACGCACCGCCGGCCACGGACATTTCATCTTCCAGCAACTCATCCCTGATAATGTCGTTGCACAATTCCACACATTCGTCACAAACATAAACGGATGGACCTGCAATCAGTTTCCTGACTTCATTTTGACTTTTACCGCAAAAAGAACAGTAAAGAAGTTTTTCATCGTCTTTACCTTTCTTGTCTCTACTCATAGACAGACTCCACCGTGATACATTGCCTCGTCATGGCGATGAAATATATCAAAAACCAACATTCAAATCACGTCGCACTCTTGACGAAGCTACGCGACACTTATCAAGCAATCCGACTAGTCAATACCTTGTCGATCAAACCGTAATCAACCGCTTGTTGAGAACTCAGAAAGTTATCTCTATCCGTATCTTGCTGAATTTTTTCCAGCGGTTGCCCGGTATGATGAGCCAGGATTTTGTTCAATCGATCACGAATAGCCAAAATCTCCCGAGCATGAATATCAAAATCCGATGCCTGGCCTTGAAACCCTCCCAAAGGTTGATGAATCATCACCCTGGAGTGTGGCAAGCAATAACGCTTACCGTTAGCACCACCCGCCAACAGTAAGGCGCCCATACTGGCGGCCTGCCCGATGCACATGGTGCTGACATCCGGCTTGATAAACTGCATGGTGTCATAAATCGACATCCCTGCTGTTACCGAGCCGCCGGGAGAGTTGATATACAAATGTATATCCTTATCCGGATTTTCAGATTCCAAGAACAGCAATTGCGCTACCACCAGATTAGCCGAGTAATCTTCCACTTGGCCAACTAGAAAAATTACCCGTTCTTTCAGCAAACGGGAATAAATATCGAACGATCTTTCCCCACGGGCTGTTTGTTCAACCACTATAGGCACTAGACCGCCGGCCGCTTGCGGCGCCATCATTTCGCTCATCACATTTTGGTTAAACACGTTTAGCCCTCATTCGTTACTGTTTTTCCATGACATCATCAAAACCAACTGTTACGTCGGTGATTTTAGCCTGACTGACAATCCATGCAACCGCTTGATCCTCTAAGACCATCTGCTGCACATCATTTAGACGGGCCTTGTCGGCATAATACCAGTTCACAACGTCTTCAGGGCGCTCATAACTCTTCGCCATGTCATCAATTACCGCACGAACTTTATCGGCATCGACCTTGATGTCATTTTTTTGAATGATTTCACCCAGAATCAAGCCCAAGGCCACTCGGCGCTTGGCCTGACCTTCAAAAGCATCCCTTGGCAAATTCAGGTCTTCCAGTTTCAAACGCATGTTTTTCGCGCGTTCGGCGTAAGGTTTCATCAACGCTTGAATTTCTTGATCGATCAATGCGTTAGGCATCGCTATCACGATGTTTTCGTATAAGGCGTCCATCACCGCATTTTTTAACTTGTTTTTCAGACCTTGGTTCAGTTCTCTTTCCATGTTAGCCCGAACATCGCTGCGGAAACTGGCCGCATCGCCGTCTTCAACACCGTAAGCTTTGATAAATTCAGCATCGACGACAGGTAAAACCGGCTCTTCGACCTTAACCAACTCGATCTCAAACTCGGCGACCTTGCCGGCTAATTTTTCGCTGTTGTACTGCTCTGGGAATGTCACTGAAAAGGTTTTGCTTGCACCGGCAACCAAGCCTTTCAGTTCGTCTTCAAAGCCGGGAATCATTTGTTTGCCGCCGATTTCGACCTGGTAATTTTCGACCTTACCGTCGGTAAAATTCTCGCCATCTGCCACACCGGAGAAATGAATGGTAACTCGGTCAGCATCCTGCGACGGACGCTCGACAGTGTTCCAGGTTTTCTTTTGCTGACGCAGTTTTTCGATCATATTATCGACATCGGCCTCCTCCACAGCTGCGGAAGGACGATCCACTTTCAAGTCGCTAACGCCGTCCAGAACGATCTCGGGATAAACCTCGAACTCGGCGATGTATTCAAAACCTTCGGTTTTCTCGGTCGGGTGGATATGTGGATGACCGGCGGGGTTCAAATCCTGTTGTTGCAGCGCTTCGAAATAAGTTGATTGAATCAAGTCACCGGTGACTTCGTTTCTAACTTTATCGGCGTAAAGCTTTTTCACCATGCTCGCCGGCACTTTACCCGGACGAAAACCGTCCACTTTGACTTCGCGAGCGAGTTTTTTAAAGCGAGTTTCCATTTTTTCCTGAACCACGGCATCAGGAATGCTAACAGTCATTTTTCGGCTTAACTCTGATGTCTTCTCGACAGAAACTTGCATTGCACTACCTCAAAAAATTAAAGATACGGTTTTATATTTTGGGAGACCTGCCGGCGATGTTTAAATCTGGGGAACTTAAGGTCGTATCGTTACGAATAACGCAGAAATGGTGCGAGCGGGGAGACTCGAACTCCCACGGGGTTACCACTGGAACCTAAATCCAGCGCGTCTACCAATTTCGCCACGCTCGCTAAATAATTGAACGCGGCATTATAATCAGCCACACCTTCAAAGACAACCATATATTCCCGACGCCTCGCATGCACCCAGTTCTTTTACGCGCTATTTTCCGCACCGCTTTGCTTCTAACACTGAATAGCAGGGACGCTTCAGCGGACACGTTCACCGAGTTCAGCCACGCAATCACGTTTGTAGAGCAGCAACGTATTGTCTACGCGGCTATTGCCTCTAACGAAAGCGAGCGTGAACACGGCTTGATGTTTCATAAGACGCTTGCAGAAGACCAAGGCATGCTGTTTGTGTATCCTGACCAGACGCAACGCGCGTTGTGGATGAAAAATACCTTGCTGGCGCTGGATGTGGTGTTTTTATCTGGAGACGGTCGGATTGTAGCTCTGTTAAAGGATCTACAACCCTGCACCAAAGATCCTTGCAGAATTTATGATTCCAAAACGGCGGCCAGATACATGTTGGAACTGCCCGCCGGCTTTATCGACAAACACGCAATCAAAGTCGGCCAAACAGTAACGCTACATTAGAGACTTACGCCGGTCCGTTTACGTCGTCCGGATCGCCCTCATAAGGCGTTGCGTATTTGCACTCTTTCTGCGGACAGACTTTTTCGGTCCCGCGGCGTTTGGTGGTTTTCAAGGTCAAAATCGGCCAATTACAATCAGGGCAACTTTCCTTGATCGGCGCATCCCACAAGGCATAATCGCATTTCGGATATTCCGAACAGGAATAAAAAATCTTCCCGCTACGCGCCTTGCGCTTCAGAATCGCGCCATTTTTACATTGCGGACATTCGACGCCGGTGTCGCTTGGTTTTTCCAAAGGCTCGATGTGCTTGCATTTCGGATAGGCGCTGCAACCGACAAACTTGCCATACTTGCCAGTCTTTATAACCAGCGTCGACTCGCACTTCGGACACACTCGCCCTTCCACCACTTCCGGTTCGGCGGACGCCGCACCGGCATTGTCATCACCCAGATTTCGAGTGTAGGAACAGGTCGGATAATTAGTACAACCGATAAATCGACCGTTACGCCCTAAACGAATCGACAGCGGACTGCCGCATTCCGGACATTTTTCGTCGATACTTTCCTGCGTGACGTCCTTACGCTGTACACTTTCTTCCTTCTCGTTGATCAATTGCGTGAACGGCCGCCAAAAGTCGTTCATCAACGGAATCCAATCCTTCTCACCGCGCGACACTGCATCCAGATCGTCTTCCAGATTGGCCGTAAAACTGTAATCGACGTATTTCGTGAAATGTTCGGTCAGGAATTTGTTGACGATGCGACCGACATCGGTCGGGTAAAACCGCTTGTTGTCGATCGTCACATATTCGCGATTTTGCAGGGTCGAGATAATCGTCGCGTAGGTAGACGGCCGGCCGATGCCGTGTTCTTCCAAGGCTTTGACCAGACTAGCCTCGCTGTAACGCGGTGGCGGCTCGGTAAAATGCTGGGTTGCGGCGATATCATTCAACACCACCGGCCGCCCTTCTTCCATCGGCGGCAACAAGCTGTCCTGATCGTCAGCGGCTTCCTTGCTGTCGTCCACGCCTTCCAGATACACCTTCATGAAGCCGGGATTGGTCACCGTGGAACCGGTGGCGCGAAATACGTTTTTATCGCTGCCGCAATTCAGATCGACAGCCACCTGATTTAACGTGGCATGAATCATTTGGCAAGCGACGGTGCGCTTCCAGATCAAATCGTAAAGCTTGAATTGCTCTGCACTAAGCCTATTTTTCACCTGCTCAGGCAAGCGCTGCACCGAAGTGGGCCGTATCGCCTCGTGAGCTTCCTGAGCGTTTTTAGATTTGGTCTTGAACCGGCGCGGTTCTTTAGGCACATCGTCAGCGCCATACTTCTCGGCGATCAGCGCGCGAATATCGGCAAGCGCCTCTTCGGCCAGATTCACAGAGTCGGTACGCATATACGAAATCAAACCGACGGTTTCGCCGCCCAGATCGATGCCTTCGTACAACTGCTGCGCGACCATCATCGTGCGCTTGGTAGTAAAACCCAGCTTCCGGGCTGCTTCCTGCTGCAAGGTCGAAGTGATAAACGGGGGGGCAGGATTCTTACTGCGTTGTTTCTTCTCCAGCTTGGCGACAATCAACTGGCCGTCAGCAGCATCCAGCAAGCTTTGTTTGACTTGGCTGGCTTGCGCTTCATCGGTAAAACTGAACTGATTCAGCTTTTCACCATTGAAATACGTGAGCTTGGCTTTGAACGGCAGCCCTTGCGCGTTGGCTTCAGCGGTATGCGACCAGTATTCACGGGTCTTGAACGCCTCAATCTCCATCTCGCGTTCGACAATCATCCGCAAGGCCGGACTTTGCACGCGGCCGGCAGATAAGCCCCGACGGATTTTCTTCCACAGCAACGGCGATAAATTGAAACCGACTAGATAATCCAGAGCGCGCCGCGCCTGTTGCGCATTGACTAGATTGTTGGATAACTCGGTGGGATGAGCGATGGCTTCGGTAACGGCTTTTTTGGTGATCTCATGAAACACCACACGCAGCACTTCCTTGTTTTTTAACAGCTTTTTTTCCTTGAGATGCTCGAACACATGCCAGGAAATCGCTTCACCTTCGCGATCAGGGTCAGTCGCTAGATAAAGTGTATCGACGTTTTTTATGGCTTTGCCGATCTCTTGCAGATGGCGCTGGTTTCGATCAATCACCTGATATTTCATCGCAAAACCATTTTCTGGATCGACCGCCCCCTCTTTGGGAATCAAATCGCGGACGTGACCGTAAGAGGCCAGAACCTGGAAGTCCTTACCCAGATACTTTTCTATGGTTTTGCATTTTGCCGGTGACTCTACAATGACTAAACTTTTGCTCATGCTGTCCGTAGAAAAATCAATGTAAAGAAGTAGGTATTAAATCGTAAACTATGTCTTCCATTCGGGAGAAAGCGGCGCTATCGCCGGGTTGACTTAATAACACCATCAATACAATCCATTTCAATTTATCCAGGGTAATATTCTCGTCTTTCAATGCCATCGCCCGATCAATCGCTATCTCGCGATTAATTGGCGTCAAGATGCCGCTGTGTTCAAGATACATCAAGAAATTCCGGCACTCCATATCGAACACGGAAATTTCCTGGCCGCTAAAAATGCGGAACGAAGAGGAAACCGCCGGTGTGATGCTCTCAATTTCGGCTAAAGACTCCAGCCAATCGAACGCCTTATTGACATCAGGCTGCTGAAAACCCGCATCCAGCAACTCGCTGGCGATGACGGCAGTATCCGGATAGTTATCGCTGTCGCCATCCAGATAATTTTCAAACAGATAAATGAGCACATCGAAAATATCTTCTTTCATTAGAACCTTTATTTGACTCGGAGGTAGCCACCACCGGCAAGCGCGGCAATGTAGCCTTGTAACTCCAGCACCAGCAGCGTCGAGGAAACTTCTTCCGCCGACCAACCGCTTTCTTGCACCAGAGTATCGACCGTTGTGGGACTGTACGGAATCAATTTCAATAGATTTTGCTGCTCCAGGTCAAGCGAAGTCTGCGCCAATTCCGGCTCATCTCGCATATACCTTTGATTATAATGACCTAATTCCTCAAAAATATCTTGCGCGGTTTCCACTAATTTGGCTCCCTGGCGAATTAATGCGTTGCAACCACGCGCCAAAGGGTTATGAATCGAGCCGGGAATCGCAAAAACTTCCCGGTTTTGCTCGAGCGCCAAACGCGCGGTAATCAAGGACCCGCTTTGCTGGGCCGCCTCAACCACCAACAAGCCTACGCATAGACCACTGATGATGCGATTCCGCCTGGGAAAGTGATTGGCTTTGGCGTTGGTGCCGGGTGGAAACTCGGAAACCAGCGCGCCCTGCTCGACGATTTGCGTGGCTAATTGTTTATGGCACGCCGGATAAACCCGATCCAAACCGGTACCGGCCACAGCTATGGTTCGTCCATTAACATTCAAGGCACCTTGGTGACTGGCAGCATCGATACCCAAAGCCAAACCGCTGGTCACGGTAAAGCCGGCCTGGGCTAAAGCTTCGGCAAATTGAATCGCGGTGCTAACGCCAACCGGCGAAGGATTGCGGCTGCCCACCATCGCCAATTGCGGCTCAAGCAGCAAGGCCGGATTGCCTTTGACAAACAAAACCGGGGGAGGATTTGCAATTTCTCGCAGTTGCGCCGGATAGTCGGCATCGTCCAAGGTCAATGCATAATTGCCGGCTTGCTCCAACCAGCGAATATCCTCCTCGACCTTTTCCCAATCCGGCTTTTGCAGCGCGTCTATCAATTTCTCGCTGAAACCCAAACCACTTAAAGTGGCTCGCGACGCGGAGAATATCTGTTCGGGCTCAAGATGCGCCAGCAAGCGCTGAATGGCCTGACTACCGATGCCGGGACTGCGCAGCATCGCCAGCCAGTACTTGATTTGCGAATTGTGTGCGGATTCCAAAACAGCTTAAAAAGCAATTCAGAGCGGCTTAAAACATATTGGTGGTAGATAACCCATCAAGGCGTCTGCACTCTATCCAAGGTATGCATCGCGGCAGTGGCCTGCATTACCAAGGCATAGCTGACGCGTTCGAACGGCCGGAACACCATCAACACACCGGCCAGTTCATCCGGCATTTTCACCGCTACAGCTTCCTGAGATTGATACCTATCCACGACGACATGTCCTCTGCGATACACATCTAAAGTGTGCCCTACTTCCAAACCGTCGGCAGTCCCTTTATCAATCACCACCACATCGTGTTGGCCGATCTGCGAAACACCGCCCTTGACCTGAATGATGCTACCCACCACCTGATGATTCGGTGGCCTTGGAAAATAATTCAACGCCAATTCGCCCTCGGAAGTAGGCATCAACCGGTCGCCACGTTGAATTTCCATATCGGATTTATTAATCAACAAGGTAGCCGGATCACCCGGTTCCTGTAGCGTGGTATCGGCGATATATTGCGCTTCGTAGCCCAAAATTTCCTTGGTTACCGGGCTAACGTAAGCTTTGCCCGCCCGGTAGATGGTGTATCCCAAGCCTGGGGGGTTTTCGATGGCCCGGACGTAAACCCCGTCTCCGGCGCCGGCAATCAAATGTTCACCGACAAACCCGATGACATAAGGCGCATGCTGCAACTCTTCCGCCGTTACGACTTTCGGCGAATTCAAGAATTGCACAATCGCATCACTGGGAATCATCTTGATGGCTTGATCAATCTCAGACTCGCGCACTCGCGGCAACAGCTTTTCGTCGTTACCATCCGGCGACAAAGTCAGACTCGGCACGCCGTTTACATACGAAAAGTACAGCGTGTCGCCCGGGTAAATCCAATGCGGATCCTTGATTTGCGGATTGTTATGCCATAACTGCGGCCACTCCCAAGGGTGCTGTAAAAACTTCCCGGAGATATCCCACAAGGTATCGCCTTTAACCACCGTGTACTGATCGGGATGATTGGGGTTTATTTTCAGCTCATCGGCCCAAGCCACTGCGGCAAAAACCAGTGGTATCAATATTCCCAGTATCGCGCGAAAAAACATAATTTATCCTGCCAGAGCTTATAAAACCGTTCAAAATCCGCCAGACGGAGCGTCCAAACGCAAGATCGGCAAACGTCAATACTTTGTGCATCCCGCTTAACCCGACTTGAAACAAATGCGTAAAAAATCAACCATCGATTTGCCGCACAGTTTAGATTAATTCGGGCATTATGCCAGCACGATCCGCTCCAGCCTAACCCCAGCCGGCGTTGCAATGAGCCTTTAAACGCCCTCAGCATACACCAGCCGTATTTAGTCATCACGTTCAAACCCGGGCCAATTTCGGATAAAATCGCACTATTACAGTTAGCAAGTGGAGTGATGGGTGAGTATTCTTACAATTCTGGAGTTTCCCGATAAACGGCTGCGCACGGTCGCCGCCGAGGTGGACACAGTCGATGACGGCATCAAGACCTTGGTCGACAACATGATCGAGACCATGTATGCCGCCAAGGGAGTAGGCTTGGCCGCAACTCAGGTAAACGTGCATAAACGCGTCATAGTAATGGATGTCAGCGAGAACAAGGACGAACCGATCTGTCTGATCAACCCGCAAATCATCGAGCGCGACGGTGTTGAAGAATCCGAGGAAGGTTGCCTGTCGGTACCCGGCTTTTTCGAAAAAGTCAGCCGCGCCGAACATATCAAAGTCAAGGCACTAAACCGCGACGGCGAAAGCTTTGAATTGGCAGCGAGTGAATTGCTGGCGGTATGCATTCAACATGAAATGGATCACCTGGAAGGCAAGCTGTTCGTCGACTATCTCTCAGCCTTCAAACGCAACCGCATCAAAGCCAAGCTGGATAAAATTCACAAGTCGCAAGGCTAATTAAGGACATCCCATGAAAATCGTGTTCGCCGGTACGCCGGATTTTGCGGTTCCCACCTTGCAGGCCCTGCTGGATTCACCGCATCAAGTCTGTGCGGTGTATACTCAGCCCGACAGGCCAGCCGGACGCGGCCGCAAGCTGACCGCCAGCCCGGTTAAGGAACTGGCCGTAGCCGCCAACATTCCGATTTATCAGCCGGAAAACTTCAAAAGCCCCGAAGCAATTGCGCAATTAGCGGCACTGGATGCCGATTTAATGGTTGTCGTGGCTTACGGTATAATTCTGCCGCAAGCGGTATTGGAGATTCCCAAACACGGCTGCATCAATGTCCATGGCTCGCTATTACCGCGCTGGCGCGGCGCGGCGCCGATTCATCGGGCCGTAATGGCCGGCGATACCAAAACCGGCATCACCATCATGAAAGTAGTCAAAAAACTCGATGCCGGCGACATGCTTTATAAAGCCGAATGCCCAATCAGCACCGACGCCACCTCCAGCAGCCTGCACGATCAATTGGCGCAAATGGGCGCCGAAGGGCTGGTTAAAGTGGTCGACCAGATAGCCAATGGGTCGCTGCAAGCCGAACCGCAAGACGAAGCCCTGGTTACTTACGCCCACAAACTGGAAAAGCAGGAATCGAACTTGGACTGGCAAAACTCCGCGGTAGAACTGGATCGTCAAGTACGTGGTCTGAACGCCTGGCCGGTGGCACAAACCCTCTATCAAGGCCAAGTGTTGCGCGTCTGGCGCAGCCAGGTGCTTGATAAAACCGCCGAGCAAGACCCCGGCACCGTCAGTTGCGCGGAACACGCGCTGGACGTAGCGACCGGTAACGGCGTACTGCGCCTACTGGAAGTACAACTCCCCGGCGGCAAACGCATAGCCGGCAAGGATTTTATGAATGCCCACCCCTCCGACCGCGTCATGCTTGGCTCATGAATCTGCGCGGCTGTTCGGCACAGATCCTCGGCCACGTCCTCAACGACGGTCAATCGCTTACCGCCGCGCTGGAACACGGCCTAGCTAAACTCAAGGACAGCAAAGACCGAGCTTTCGTCCAGGCCTTGTGCTACGGGGTGATCCGGCATTTTTACGCATTGGATTTTATGCTGGGCCGCCTGCTCAGCAAGCCACTGAAGCAAAAAGACGGCGACATTAAAGCCTTGCTGCTGATCGGCCTGTATCAACTGCAACACATGCGGGTTAAATCGCACGCCGCCGTGTCGGAAACGGTAGCCGCCACCAGCCACAAACCTTGGGCTAAATCCTTGGTGAACGCGATACTCAGACAATATTTGCGCGATGCCGAAACCTTGCGGCAGACCTGTGCCGGGGACAGTCAGGCCCACCACAATCATCCGGACTGGATAGTCGATTTGCTCAAGCATGATTGGCCGGAGCATTACGAAAAAATCCTGCACGCCAACGATCAAGCGCCGCCGATGGCTTTGCGCGTCAATCTGCAGCAAGGTAGCCGAGCGGCCTATCTGGACGAACTCACCGCGCAAGGCATCGCCGCCCTACCGGTAGATTGTTGCGAGACCGCGATAAGGCTGGACCAAGCCTTGGCCGTCGAGCAATTGCCGGCGTTTACTCAAGGCCGCGTATCGGTACAAGACACGGCCGCGCAACTGGCGGCGGAACTGCTCGACGCGCAACCCGGCCAGCAGGTGCTGGATTTATGTGCCGCGCCGGGCGGCAAAACCGCCGCCATTTTGGAGCGCCAACCGGCCTTGGCCAGCCTGTTGGCGGTCGATGTCGATCAACAACGTCTGCAACGCGTTACGGACAATTTACAGCGTTTAAACTTGCACGCCGAGACCTTAGCCGCCGACGCCAGTCAGCCGGCGTTGTGGGCTAACAACCGCCAATTTGATCGGATACTGCTGGACGCCCCCTGCTCCGGCTTCGGTGTGATCCGCCGCCATCCCGACATCAAGTTGCTGCGTCGCGCGGACGATATTGGTGTACTGCAAGCTTTGCAAGCCAAGATTCTCGCTAAGGCCTGGCAATTACTGAAACCGGGCGGCATCTTGCTGTATGCAACCTGCTCTGTGTTGAAACAGGAAAACGAAGCGCAAATTGCCGCATTCCTTGCCGAACACGCCGACGCCAGCGAAATTCGCATCGACGCGCATTGGGGCATTGCGCGGCCACACGGCCGGCAAATCATCACCGGCGACCGGCAAATGGACGGCTTTTATTATGCCAAGCTTCATAAAGCCGCTTAGATACGGGATATTGATGCTTTGCCTGCAACTTGCGCCAGGCCTTGTTAAAGCCAGCGATTACGCCGCGCGCATCGATTACGCCGAGTTGCAACATACCGATCACGGTTATACCGTGCAAACTCATATCGATTACCGGCTCAGCCCGACCGCCAAGGAAGCGTTACACAAAGGTGTGCGACTGACCTGGGAGGTAACGATAGAGCTGCGCCAGCCCGGCGTGCTGTGGGACACGAGAATCCATAACCGCAAGCTGACTTACAGCCTACAATTCCATGCTTTGCTGAATCAATATGTGGTGCAAACTCCATTCGACCGCAGCGAAATGTTTTTAACCTTGAGCGCCGCGATGAATTTCATGGCGGCCGTGCACGACAGCACGCCAATTCCCGCCGAACTCTTGTCGGCAGATAAACCCTACCTGTTAGCGGTAAAAACCCAGTTCAACCGCGAACTGCTGCCGATACCGCTGCGTCCGGTCGCCTATCTCGATAACCGCTGGTTTCTCTCTAGCGTTTGGTACACATGGCCTATTCAAAAATAAAACTACCGGCCAGCGCCACCATCATTCTGCTGTTCGGCTTCGTATTGCTGTCGCTGCAATTGATGAGCAGCGCCACCCAGGAATCGTCGGAGCTCGGCGAAATGTATTCCTGGCTGTTGGTGATCAACACGCTGGGATCGGTAATTCTGCTCGGCTTGGTCGCTTTCAACGCCTATTCGCTGGTACGAGAGCTGAAGAAAAAAGAAGCCGGCTCCCGGCTTACCACGCGCATGGTGTCCTTGTTCGTCTTACTGGCTTTGGCGCCCGCCGCCATCGTGTTTTATTTCTCCGTGCAATTCCTACATCAAGGTATAGACAGCTGGTTTAATGTGGAAATCGATCGGGCCATGGACGATGCGCTGGAGTTGAGCCAATCCTCGCTGAATCAACGCATGACCTGGCATATCAAGCAAACCAAGCAAATGGCCGATCAACTCCGCGACAAATCGGAAGCTTTGATTGCCATGGAAGTCGGCTCGCTGTGGGCAGACTCCGGGGCGCTGGAGATTGCGGTATTTTCCAACCAAGGCCGGGTATTAGCGTCCAGCAGCGTCAATCCCAGCGATATTCTTCCGCATCTGCCGGACGAGCAAATCTGGCTGTTGCTGCGGCAGAATAAGGAGTATTTTGCTTTCGACCCCGGCGATAACGACGAAATGCTGGTGCGTATCATCGTCGCTATCGAAGCGGATCAAAGCCGATTTTTGCAAGTCTTGTTTCCGATTCCGGTACGGGTAACCGACCTGGCCGACTCGATAGAATTTGCCTTCATTCGTTATCAGGAAATGAACTTCCTGCGCGACTCACTGAAGACCAGCTTCTCCCTGATCCTGTTGCTAGTGTTACTGCTCAGCCTGCTGGCGGCCATTTGGGTAGCCTTTATCAGTATCCGCAACATCGTCGCACCGGTTAAAGAGCTAGTAAAAGGTACGCAAGCGGTCGCCGATGGCGATTATCAGCAGCAACTGCCGGTAATGAATCAGGACGACCTGGGCTTTTTAGTGGAATCTTTCAATCAGATGACTCGTCGCATAGCCCGCTCCCGTGACGAAACGCGCGCCGCCGGCCTGGAGGTGGAAAACCAGCGTGCCTATCTGGAAACCATCCTGGCAAATCTGACTGCCGGCGTGATCAGTTTCGACGCGGCCTTTTACATCCGCACCGCCAATCAAGCCGCCTACCGGATTTTGCATATCCCGGTCAGCCACTTTGTTGGGGAGACGTTGCCGACCCTGGCGACCATGCACAGCGAACTGGCCGATGTACTGAATGCAATCCAAAGCCTGTTGGAAAAAGCCGACGATATTTGGGAGCAACGCATCGTGTTTCTGGGACCCAATGGGCGCCAAGAACTATTGTGTCGGGGTACGCCGCTGTTCTCGCAGCATGGCGCCCGTACCGGCGCGGTCGTGGTATTCGACGATGTCACCGACCTGATTCAGGCACAAAAAAACGCGGCCTGGGGCGAAGTGGCACGGCGTCTGGCGCATGAAATTAAAAACCCGTTGACACCGATTCAACTCTCGGCCGAGCGTTTGCAGCACAAGCTCTCCAAGGAATTGCAGGACGGTTCCGCCGTGTTTCTGCAACGCGGCACCCGCACCATTGTCCAGCAGGTGGAAGCGATGAAACGCATGGTGGACGATTTTTCCGAGTACGCCCGCCCGTCCAAGAAACAGGTGGAAAAAATCAATCTGGTCGATTTGATTCAGGAAGTCATGGCCTTGTACCTGCCATCGGGCATCATTTTCAGTACGGCATTCGCCAGTGACAGAGTGTTGGTCGAAGCGGATCCGGTCAGCCTGCGCCAAGTGCTGCACAATTTGATCAAAAACGCCCAAGAGGCCACCACGGTGCCCTGCCGCATCGAGATCAAAATCGCTAAAGTCAGCCGCAACAACACCGACTATGTTGAATTGGGCATCTACGATAACGGCAACGGCCTGAACGCGGAACAGCTTGAAACCATATTTGACCCCTACGTGACCAGCAAGGCCAAAGGCACCGGCCTGGGCTTGGCCATAGTCAAAAAGATTGTTGAAGAACATGGCGGGGTGATTTGGGTGGATACGTCTTATAATGACGGCGCGGGGTTTTTACTCCAGCTGCCGGTTTTTGAATTTGGGAACTTTAAATGAATAAGCAAGCACCGTATATTTTGGTGGTCGATGACGAACAGGACATTCGTCAATTGGTGTCGGAAATTCTCGAAGATGAAGGCTACGACGTCGCTATGGCGGAAAACGCCGCAGAGGCCAAAGCCCTCAAAAATCAGCGCCCGCCTAATCTGATCCTGCTGGATATCTGGATGCCGGACAGCGACGGCATCACCCTGCTGCGGGAATGGGTTAGTGAAGACGACGCGCTGTGTCCGGTAATCATGATGTCCGGGCATGCCTCGGTGGAGTCGGCGGTGGAAGCGACTCGACTTGGTGCTTACGACTTTTTGGAAAAACCGCTGTCGCTGGCCAAGTTGCTGTTGATCGTAGAACGCGCGTTAGAGACCAGTTCCTTACAGCGGGAGAACGCCGGCTTGAAACAACAGCTGATGATAGGCGTGGATCCGGTCGGCAAAAGCGCGGTGGTGGAACGCACCAAGGACAAATTAAAACGCTTGGCGCAGCACGACGCCCGCGTGTTATTCGTCGGCGAAGCCGGGGTCGGTAAGGAAATGTTCGCCCGCTATTTGCACAACAACAGTTCGCGGCGCGATGGCTCCTTTGTTGACGTGTCAGTGGGCAGTATCTCGCCGGAAAACTCGGCAGTGGAATTTTTCGGCCGCGAAGATAATGGCCGGGTTTACCGGGGCCTCCTGGAACAGGCCCATCGCGGCACGCTATTTCTGGGCGAAATCGGCGGCATGGACCCGGAAACCCAAACCCGCTTGCTTAGCGCGCTGGAATCCAGCTCATTCTTAAGGGTTGGTGGCAGTCAGGCGGTTCGCGTCGATGTGCGCGTCGTCGCGTCTACCCGCATGTCCTTGGAGGAAGAAGTCAACAGCGGCCGCTTTCGTCAGGATCTTTATTACTTGTTGAATGTGGTGACGCTGGAAATTCCGCCGCTACGCGAACACAGTGAAGACGTGCCCAGCTTATTGAATTTTTACGTCGATCATTTCGTCACCCAGGAAAAACTGCCGTTCCGGCGTTTCTCGATGGCGGCGCAAAATTATTTGCGTAATTACAGCTGGCCGGGTAATGTGCGCGAATTGCGTAATCTGGTACAGCGCCTGATGATACTCGGTGCCGGCGACGACATTGAGCTGGACGAAGTAAAAACCGCCCTTGGATCGATTGCCGAACAACCCAAGCTGGGCCTGAATGTACCTGAGTTTTTCAATTTGCCGCTCAAGGAAGCTCGCGACCATTTCGAAAAATCTTACCTGGAATATCATTTCGAAAAAACCGGCGGCAGCGTCGCCAAACTGGCATCGGCTATCGGTATGGAACGTACGCATTTATACCGAAAACTACACTCGCTGAAAATTAAGCTTTAATGGGACTTGAAGTTAACGGCCCTATTAAGTACAATTCACGGTTTTTATAGCCTCAACAGACTAAAAAGCAAAGATGAAAACATTTAGTGCAAAGCCCGCAGAAGTTAAGCGCGATTGGTACGTGATTGATGCAGAAGGAAAGACATTAGGTCGCCTTGCTACTGAAATTGCACGACGTCTTCGCGGAAAACACAAACCCGAATTCACACCACACGTTGACACCGGCGATTACATCATCGTCATCAACGCCGAAAAAATCGGCGTTACCGGCAACAAAGAAAAAGACAAAATGTACTACCGCCACACTGGTTATGTCGGTAACATGAAGTCGGCTTCTTTGGGCAAGTTAAGACAAACTTTCCCGGACCGCATCATCACCACCGCCGTACAAGGCATGTTGCCCAAAAATCCATTGGGCCGTGCAATGTTCAAAAAATTGAAAGTTTACGCAGGTTCTGAGCATAATCATCAATCTCAGCAACCTAAAGTTTTAGAATTCTAAGCAGGTAGATAGTTTATGGCAGCTCAATACTACGGAACAGGTCGTCGCAAAAGCGCAATAGCTCGCGTCTACGCCACCATCGGTTCAGGAAAATTCACTATCAACAAACAACCTGTTGAACAATATTTCGGTCGCAAAACCGACGAAATGATTGCCAGACAACCCCTGGAGTTGTTGGGTAAAACCGGTGATTTCGACATCAACATCATCGTGACCGGCGGCGGCCCATCAGGCCAAGCTGGCGCTATCCGTCACGGCCTGACCCGTGCACTGATGGTTTTCGACGAAACCTTGAGACCGTCACTGAGAAAAGCCGGTTACGTAACTCGCGACGCTCGTGAAGTTGAACGTAAAAAAGTCGGCTTGCACAAAGCCAGAAAACGTCCTCAATACTCAAAACGTTAAGCGTTTCTTATTGGGAACAGAGAAAAGCCGCTACTCAGCGGCTTTTTTTGTGCCTGTCGAAACCCGCCAAACTACTTAACGCTATCCGCGGCAAGCGTAGCCCTGATCTTTCCTGCCAAGGTATCGATGCCATGCTGAGTGACTTTCTGATGACTCCCCTTCAATTCGATGTCGTAACTCGCTACCGCCGCTCGCTTCTTCACGTCGATCAAATACACCCACAGATACGAAAACAAAAAGCTAGGCTTGCTGTGCTGACTAACCAGCACCCAATCAGCACCCTGCCGCCGACCTAAATCCGCCGCCAAATCGTGAAACCGGAACAAATAGCCGAAACTGGCGTTGGCGGCTTTCTGGGTAGCGGCATCGACAAACGCGATTTGATAAGTACCCAACCGGCTTAGAGCTTCGATTAATAAAGGCGCCATACTGGAAGTGCGGGTTATTTCCGCCGGCGTGTTCGGCAGCGAGGTGATGTCGTTCAATTCAAAATCCAAAACCGCTATCTGCGGCGCGGCATTGGCCGCCGTGGAGAAAATAGCCGCAGCCAACGACAAGTATTTTATTGATCGGACGCTAGTCATAAAGCCTCCGATGCCGAACTTGACGCTGCTGACTCCAGCAAATCCCACTCCAATCCAGCTACGCCGTCCGTTATAGCCTGATGCACAAAATCGAGCAGTTCCTGGCTTACAAGCTCCGCGTCAATCTCCACCATCCATTCCACAACGCTACCGCCATCAACCGTTTCCCCAACCGTCACCGTGCCCAGATAATGACTCACCCCAAACGGCGATTCGATGCGGTTGTATTGAAAACGCCGGTGACAATGATCGATTAGCTCGACTCTGTCCGTCATTTCCCCGCCCGCCGCCAACGTCAAAATTCGTAGGGCGCCGACGCCATCCCCTATAACACGACAAGCAGCAATCACTGGAAACCATCGTTCCAGACCGCCGATACCGGCTATCGCCGACCACACTGTTTCAGCCGGCATAGCCATGGTTTTGCTTATAGTCACTGTTTTAAGCATCTTTGATCTCCCAATTAAACTGATTTAGAAGGTCCCAGCTTAAGCAAGCCGCCGCAGCCGGTCAGCCGAAATTTGCCCGGCAAACTCGGGCAAATTGCCCGCGTCTCACCATCGCGCTATTCAGCGCCATCTCAACTACCTAAAATGCCTTCCAAACACGACTAACCCAGCTTTTTAGCGCGCGACGAAGCGATCATGAATCTAAAACTTTATTTGTTAACCCGCATCACGGCGGTAGCCTTACTGTGTTTGTTCGCCACGCTGACGTATGTCTTGCAACGCAGCGCCCAACAATCGGCAACGCAAGCGCAAAACACCTTGGCCGCGCTGAGCAAACAACTGGAGCTCCAGTTATTTAAACTAAGCGCCGGGGAAAAACCGGCCAACCCCTTCCCGGACTTTGATCTATGGAAACAGACCGGCAGCGAACCGGGCATTTGCGCCAGCTATCTGGCTAATGACGGAGAAACGATGCGTAACTACTGCAAAGGCATCGACCTATCGACTCATTACTACCCTAAGCATTTTGCTGAGCTATACCGACGAACTTTCGAACCAAACTTTAACTGGCAGCGGCCGATAACCTACCACGGCCAGGTTTACGGGATATTAACCGTTTCGGTTAGCGCCGAGTTATCGATAGCCCGCGCTTGGGATGACGTCCGGGATTTACTGGCATTGTCGGCAGCAACCATCACGGCGGTGTGCCTGCTGGTTTATTTAGCCGTCAGCCGCGCCCTGCTTCCAGCTCAGGCTATTGTGGCAGGACTAAACCGGCTCAGCTCGGGCGATTTGGCATTCCGGCTCCCGAATTTCGACTTACTGGAATGGCGGCAAACCGCGACGGCAATCAACCAACTCGCCGACAATCAGCAACAACTCTTAGTGGAACGGCAAAAACTGGCAGTGATGTTGATGAACTTGCAGGAAGAGGAACGCCGCTATCTGGCGCGGGAACTTCATGACGAATTCGGCCAATGCCTAACCGCTATCCACGCCGTCGCCACCAGCATCGCCCAAACGGCGCAGCAAAATTGCCCGGTGCTAGTCATAGAAGCTGAGCAAATATCCCGCTTTACCCAAGCCATGCAACAAAGCGTGCGGGGATTATTGACGCGCTTACGACCGGCGGAACTGGAGGAATTAGGTCTGGACGCCAGCCTGCGTAGCCTGATAGCAAGCTGGAACCTTCTAGGCAAGACGCACTATAGCCTGCACATCATCGGCGATTGCAGAACGCTAACGGAGCCACTGGCGATCAGCCTGTTTCGCATCACCCAGGAAGCCGTCAGCAATATCGCCAAACATGCCTCTGCCAGCCAAGCCGATATTACGCTCGCAGTCGACAACACCGAAGCCTTGCTCACCATACAAGACGACGGCAGCGCCATCGCCCTGCCGTTTGCCACAGACCATGGCATAGGTTTGCTGGGCATGCGCGAACGCATAGCCGCCTTAAACGGCCGATTTGCTTTGCACATAGCCAAGCCGCATGGCTTGATAATCCAAGCCAGCTTGCCATTGGAACAGCCGGCGAGCACCCAATGACTAAGCAAACCACTATTAATATTTTGCTGGTAGACGATCACGCTATAGTCCGGGAAGGCTACCGTTCGTTAATCAGCAAACAAGCAGACCTAAAGGTCATTGCCGAAGCCTCGAACGGCGCTGACGCTTATTGTCTTTACAAGGAATGCCAACCCGACGTGGTCGTTACCGATTTGACGATGCCCGGCTTAAGCGGCCTGGAATTGATAAGCCGCCTCAAACAACGCGACCGCAAAGCCAGGATCCTGGTATTCAGCATGCATCAAAACCCCAGCTTTGCCCGCCAAGCCTGCCGCGCCGGCGCTTTGGGTTATGTAAGCAAAAGCAGCGCTCCGGACATATTGTTGCGGGCGATACGAGATGTCTACCTTGGCAGGCACATTCTCAGCGCCGACATCGCCCAAGCGTTGGCTTTGGAAAAACTCGGCAACGAAGCCACGGCTCTGAATAGTTTAACTGCCAGAGAATTCGAAATTTTGCGCCTGCTGGTCGAGGCCAACACACAGGACGACATCGCTAAAACCCTGAACATCAGCCCGAAAACCGTCGGCAACTGTCATTACCTGATCAAAAACAAGCTGGGGGTAAACAGCGACATCGAGTTAACGCGGTTAGCGATCAAACTAAATGTGGTTAGCTTGCTTGATTTAGCGGATCCGGCGTAAACCGCACTCAAATTAGCAACGAACTCAATCATCATTCAATTGATCGCATATTGCTCACTTGCTCCCAGCGCTTCCACCAACGCCAAATGCCCCATTGCATCGAACAATATGCGCTGTTCGGTGAAAAATTCGGTCGCGGCGTCGATGGCATCCAGCATCACCGCGACCACAAAGCGCTCGGCGTGGGTGGATGCCACCATTTTTTCCGGTACGGCGCATTCTATCCGCAAAGTCTGCGAGGCTTTATCGAACGAATGCAGTCGCAAGCCGTCGAAATCGGCTTTTTCCTGGCGGCTGGGTAGTAGAAATATCAAATCCAGAATCGGCGCCCGTTTCTGGATCGGCTCCTCGCGGAATCTTGCCAAATCGACGGCAGTTTTGATAATGGCTTTGGCGATTGCACTCTCGTCAAGCGCGCGGTCCGGCATCATGGATGCAATGTGTATAGTCATATCAACCTCTCTAAGTAACCCATTTTTAGACTACTAAGCAAATCCCGTTCCAAGACACTGATTTACAGCAGCGAAGCCTGCATTCAGCTTTTAATGACTAATCCAGCGCAATGCGTGGCTCAGCAAAATGAGATTATTGGATTGGGAGCGTTAAGAATGGGAACGGGTATTTGTTGTAAACCCAACATATCCGGCAAATGCAACAACATAGACGGGACAAACCCGATAGATCCGGCAGTTGCCGTTCCGGCAATTGGATTTTGGATATCTACAGCCGCCAGAATCTTGCGATCACCTCAATCGGCTGACAGCGCTAAACGCCGCAAATCATAGCCGCAAGCCGGCGTAACAAGTGCCGCACAGCTATTGGTAACCCGGTCCTTAAACTCGTCAGAACCCTCATTCCTGCGAAAACGGGAATCGAATTTAGCAACTGAACTCATGCCTACGCCGGGACGACGATAGTCAAGGGCCGGAGCAACCGTACCATCGACATCCAATTCGTGAACCAGCCAAGCACTGGCCGGGCCGTACTCGTCTGGAATAGCTACTAACTGCCCGCCGCTACCCAAGGCGAATTCGCATTGCTCTAACCCCAAAGCAATTCCACGGCCGACTGCTTTGACAAAGGCCTCTTTCTTGGTCCACAAGCGATAAAATGCTCCTGCCTGCAACTCCGCCGGCAGTTCGCACCAACCCTGATACTCCCGGTCGGAAAAACAACGCTCCGCCAAACTTTCAAAATTGCGCCGCAGCTTAACCGCCTCCATATCAATCCCAATATCCGCGAAATTAGCGACAGCAATTAACAACGAATCAGCGGTATGCGAGATGTTGAAATGCAAAGCTTCATCAAGCAAGGCCGGTTTTCCGTAGGGGCCGGAGACGAACGTTAAAGCCGCCGGATCGACCGCTAAATAGCCGGCCAGGGTTTCTCTCAGCAAGCCGCGCGCGGCAATGTAGCGATCACGTAAAGTCGGAAACTTGAACGCTTGCGCCTTCAGCGTTTCGTCGCCCGATAATCGCGACGCCAGACGCGCTAATGTATCGGCAGATAGGCTTAGCCTCCCCTGCCAAACATCCACGAAATGCTCACTCACTGCTGATCGCCGTCACCGCATGCACTCGCGCAGCCCCGCTCCGCCAACCGTTCCGCCAATAACGCAAAGCCGACGCGCTCCAGTTGCAGTACTACGCCACAATGCGCCGTCGGTTTCCTGGTAAATCACACCTTTCAGCAACGGAATTACCAGTGCCGACAGGACGTATTGCGGCGCTATCTCTAGGTCGGGTTCGGTCATGGTTATTTCGTTTTGATTGAGCAGGCGTTGAATGGGGCGTATTTTAGGGTAAAACCATAGCCAACAGAGACAATCTGATTTTTGGCTTTCAATGCTACTATTGCTTGCCGAATGGGAAAGCCGAATTTTACGAAATTAACAAACTAAACCTTATGACTCGGAACCATGCGTTAGAGCTACTGAGAAAAATAAAACCCGTTGTCGCGCAACGGTTTGGCGTCACGCAACTGGCTTTATTCGGCTCCACGGCGCGCGACGAAGCCGGGGACAAGAGCGACGTGGACATTCTGGTCGGCTTCGATGGCCCCGCCACCTCCACCCGTTATTTCGGGGTGCAATTTTATCTTGAAGATCAATTGGGCTGCCCAGTGGATTTGGTTACCGACAAAGCCTTGCGTCCGGAATTGCGGCCTTTTATTGAAAAGGAAGCCATCGATGTCTGAAACCGCCACGCGGGAGTGGCTATTCTATCTGGACGATATGCTGACGTTTGCCGAAAAAGTACTCAGTTATACCGAAGGCTTCGAGCAACAGCAATTTATCGATTGTGTTGAAAAAGTCGGTTTTTGGTGTTTTTAGGCCATTTTTGCCAATAGCCTAATTTTTAACCCATTGTTTTTAATATTAAATAATTTTTATAAAAAGCACTTTTTTCAGAAAAGAGCCTTTTTCAACACAATCTATCGATAGCGGATTGAACTACGATGCCACGGTGCGCAACCTGGAATTGATCGGCAAAGCGGCGACCCATATTCCTAGCTAAATTCGCGAAAGCAATCCGCAAATTCCCTGGCGTATGATTATCGCCACCCGTAACCGATTGATTCATGGTTATCTCGGCATCGACAACGATACCCTTTGGAGCATCATCCAGACCGATATTCCCGCGTTGCTGCCTTTGCTTCAACATCTATCCAAACAACACGATAACGTACGTTGCAGCAAATAAGTTGTGTCGAGTTTTGCGGACGCAACGGTCGCGAACGATGCGCCTAACGGCAGCATCCTATGGCGCAGATTATCGAGTTATAGCGCACGTTATCGCGTTGTTGTTCACATGGCACCTCTGACGAACGCCTCACACTTAGCGCAGTAATAGCCTTCGGTGGCTTCACAAAGGCCATCTAAATTCATGCCTACAACTGACACGAACGACTCGTCTTTAATTAGGGGCGCGTAGTGTCCGCGCCGGCACTTAGTGAATTTGTCTTTTTTCTGGGCACCGACTTCAGTAAGGAACCCAGAACACGCAGTTGCGCCTATCGAGAGCGCATAATCGAGTGCGGTGAAGTGAAGCAGCCAACGGTTCAGGCGTGGATTCGGGGAAAATTCTTTGTCCTTCCGAAAATCCCGAAAGAAGACCGCATCGTGCCTGTGAAAAACCTCAAGAATAGGCCGCGAATCAACTTGAATTGCTTCAAAGATAGACGAGCCCCACAAGGGCGCACCGGCTCTAAGCAAAAGATCGGCACATGCTGCATTCCCAACAACGGCTGCTGCATCCAATGGGGTCATCCAAGGGTCATAGGTCGTTCTACGGTCGATTCGGCACCCACCGTGAATGAGTTTCTGAAGCGTCTCCAAGTTTCCTTGCCGCGCAAGATTCACTACGGTCATGGGGTCAGTGAAACGTTCAAACAATTCAGTGCTCCAATTCTTGTAAGGTCTAACGGGGGCACGCCGAAAGCGCGTCTCGATTGAGCGCAGAGTTAGGTGGTTTGTTCATTCCAACAGCTCCAAACCTAGGTTTTTCTCGATCCGAGCCACTTGTTTTGCAATTGTATCGAGCGAGTCGTTTGCCTTGGAATCTGTCTCGTGAACGTAAGTTGAAAGCCTTCGAAGATGCACTGCCGACTCAACAATAGCCTCTTTTGAAGGAAGAAATCCTCGCGAAAAACTTGAGAGGTTTGAATAGAGCGGAATGGCATTTACTCTTGCCAACAGGTCACAAGAGCTTTTCATTAGAGCCTCATATGCTTCTTGAGACCGTTCAGGATTACGCGAAATCGGCGTATGAATAATGGGTGCGTAGAACGCGAGGTTAAATCTGACTTCACCAATCGTTTTTTTCAACTCATGGGTAGGTTCTATTAAGAACTTGGAAAGAAGTTGACCAACAACATAAACAAGCAAGCCGCCGCAAATGGTAACGGCTGAGGTCAGAAAAATTTTTTCAAGCTCGGTCATTGGTGAACTCCCCCTAACGATCATGATTATTTGGTCCCTATATCATCCCTGATTGTCCGGTTCCAAACAATAAAAGCTGAGATTTACTCGGAACGATTTGTTGCTCTGTGGATAAAGGCCGTAAGGCATATTCGTAGGGCGTCAATAGGCGTAGCCATATTGCGCCGAATGTTGGCTTTTAATCATGCGGCGCTACGCTACCGCTCATGCGCCCTACGAGGGCTGACGGAGTAATTTCCAGACGATTTGAATAAAAATCACCGGGCAATCGAGAGGATTAGCTTGTCATGAAGAATCCTCGCACGTTAAGCTGACTTTACCTGAAACCGCCATACCTAAAACGACAGGCCTTTACAATCAAGGATTCACTCTTTATGCACCAAGACATCCGCTGGAAACAGCGCTTCGCCAATTATCAAAACGCTTTGGCGCAGTTGACCAAATTCATCGACAAAGGCGAACTAAACGAATTGGAAGAACAAGGCCTGATCCAGGCCTTTGAATATACCCATGAACTGGCCTGGAACGTGTTGCGCGATTATTTGCTGGAAAAAGGCCATCAGGATATTTACGGCTCGCGGGACGCCACTCGCCTGGCATTCAAGCTGGGTTTGATCGATGACGGTGACAACTGGATGGATATGATTCGCGACCGGAATCGCACCAACCATACGTATAACCAGGAAACCGCTCAGTCCATTGCCGCCAATATCAAGCAACGTTTTTTCGGCTTATTCGTCCATTTGCAGCAGAAACTACGGAATTTGCCGGATGACAGCGATTAGCCCCGAAGCGTGTGACCGATTTGGTTTAAAGCCGCACACTATCAGCGCGATTCAATGCGTATTTGCCAAACATCCACAGGTTGAACGCGCGGTTTTGTACGGTTCGCGGGCCAAGGGTAACTATCGCCCCGGCTCCGACATCGATTTGACGCTATTCGGCGAAAGCTTGACTTATGCAGACCTCTGCCGGATCGAAACGGAAATCGACGATCTGTTGCTGCCGTACACACTGGATTTATCGCTTTACGCGCAGATCGATAATGCCGATTTGCGCGAGCATATTCGGCGCGTAGGGCAAGAGTTCTATCCGTCCTGACTAAGTCGCTTGCTTACCTGACAAATATCACCCTTGGTAACCCGCCTGCCGGCTTAATTCGCGCCCCTCGCCATCCGAAGTTTGCCAGACGATCAAGTCTTCGGCGTTTTCATCAACCATGGTTTTAACGCTTTCGCCGCCGAGTTGTAAATAGGCGGCGAGTTCGGCCAGGCCGTGTTTTAGGGGTCTGGTGCGGCAGATTCGGCCAGGGTGATTTGCGGTTTGTCTTGTAGGGCGTGGCGGATGTGATGGGCCAGTTGGGCTTCCTTGCGAGAATAGCGCGGCGGCGCCTATGTCATCCGCGCCATCCGCCAAGGCAATATCGGCGATCTTTGGCTTGAGCGTCGGCGCGTAAAGGGGCCGCTCCATGGGCAGTTGGATGTCGGCTGCGGCTGCGGCGATGCTCATCAGTTCGCCGGCCGGATGGTTGGCGCGCAAGGCTACGGCCTTGGCTTCGATGCCATGCAGTATTTCCATGATGCGGCGGTTTTCCAGTCAGGCTTGGTCATCCAGGAAAATGCATGCGGCGAATTAAGTAGCCGCCAAGCTGGATAATTTTGTTTGAACAGATCGAGACTGAAGTAATCCAGCTTAAATATCCTTTATATCCTCGCCACTCGTTGTCGTGGCGTAAACTGTCAAACAATGCCTCGGTCCCGGAGCGGCTATTTTTAAATTCAACCGAGCTTACAAGGGCAAAACCAATCCATAGGCAAGAAAACCCAAGCAAAACCCTTGGTTTTCCTTGACGAAAAGGGCCAAAAACAGTAGCTTATCCAACCTTTTTTGTAAAATCTGCATTTCCCCGATCGATTAGTTTTTTGAGGACGTAAAATTGGAACTCAGTGGCGGACATATACTTGTCCAATGTCTTAAAGATGAAGGTGTCGAATTTGTATTTGGCTATCCGGGTGGCTCTGTCTTGCACATCTATGATGCCATTTTCCATCAAGACGAAGTGAAACATATCCTGGTCAGACACGAGCAAGCGGCTGCCCATGCGGCTGACGCCTATGCACGCGCGACCGGCAAACCTGGCGTGGTGCTGGTCACCTCGGGCCCAGGGGCAACCAATGCTGTCACAGGTATTGCCACAGCCTATATGGATTCGATCCCGATGGTGATCATCTCGGGACAAGTACCGTCGCCGGTGATAGGCAGCGATGCGTTCCAAGAGGTCGATACCGTGGGTATAACCCGGCCCTGCGTGAAGCACAACTTCCTGGTCAAAGACGTCAACGATCTGGCCGAAACCATGAAGAAAGCCTTTTACGTGGCGACCACCGGCCGTCCCGGCCCAGTTTTGGTCGACGTGCCGAAGGACATGACCGATCCGAACATCAAGGTACCTTATAAGTACCCGAAAAAGATCAGCATGCGCTCTTATAACCCGGTAGTGACGGGCCATAAGGGCCAGATCAAGCGGGCGGTGGAAATGTTGTTAACCGCGCAGCGGCCGATGATTTATTCGGGCGGCGGCGTGATTCTCGGCGAAGCTCATAAAGAATTGACCGAATTGACCCAATTATTGGGTTATCCGATCACCAACACGCTGATGGGCTTGGGCGGCTATCCGGCCACTGACAAACAATTCGTCGGCATGTTGGGCATGCACGGAACTTACGAAGCCAATATGGCGATGCACGAAAGTGACGTAATTCTGGCGGTCGGCGCGCGGTTTGACGACCGGGTGACTGGAAAATTGGCCGAGTTTTGTCCGTACGCAAAAATTATCCATATCGACGTCGATCCAGCCTCGATTTCCAAGACCGTTAAAGTGGACGTGCCGATTGTCGGCGATGTAAAACCGGTGCTGGAACAGATGCTTGAGTTGATCAAAGACAGCAAAATCAAACCATCCAAATCGGCGCTTGATTCCTGGTGGCAGCTGATTCAAAGCTGGCGCGATGTGCATTGCCTGGAATACGACCGCAATAGCAAAGTGATTAAGCCGCAATATGTGGTGGAACAGTTGTATCAGGTCACCCATGGCGAAGCCTATGTCACATCGGATGTGGGTCAGCATCAGATGTATGCGGCCCAGTATTACCACTTCGATAAACCACGGCGCTGGATCAACTCCGGCGGTTTGGGCACCATGGGCTTTGGTTTGCCGGCGGCAATCGGTGTGAAACTGGCATTTCCGGAAGCCAATGTCGCCTGTATTACCGGCGAAGCCAGCATCCAGATGTGTATTCAGGAATTGTCCACGGCCTTGCAATACCACGCACCGGTTAAAATCATCAATCTGAACAACCGCTACATGGGCATGGTGCGGCAGTGGCAGGAGTTTTCCTACGAGAGCCGTTATTCGCAGTCTTATATGGATACCATCCCCGACTTCGTCAAACTGGCGGAAGCCTACGGCCACGTCGGTATGTTGATCGAGAAACCGGAAGATGTACGCGGCGCGCTGGAACATGCGTTTGCCTTGAAAGACAGAACCGTATTCCTGGATTTCATCACCGATCGCACCGAAAACGTTTACCCCATGATAGAAGCAGGCAAAGGCCATCACGACATGAAATTGCGCGTCGCGCCCGGCACCCCGGTAGACAGGGAGCTGTCATAATGAGACACATCATTTCTATCCTGATCGAAAACGAATCCGGCGCCTTGTCACGGGTGGCGGGCTTGTTTTCCGCACGTGGCTATAACATCGAATCGTTGACAGTGGCGCCGACTGAAGACCCCAGCCTATCGAGGATGACCTTGGTCACCAGCGGCAGCGACGAAATCATCGAGCAAATCACCAAGCAGCTGAATAAGCTGATAGATGTGGTTAAACTGATCGACTTAGCGGAATCGGCGCATATCGAACGGGAATTGATGCTGGTGAAAATCAAAACCAGCCACGATACCCGCGAAGAAGTAAAACGCATGGTCGACATTTTCCGCGGCAAGATTATCGATGTCACCGCCAACAGCTACGTGGTGGAAATGACCGGCCAATCCAGCAAACTGGACGCCTTTATCCACGGCTTTGAGGAAGGCAGCATCATCGAAGTGGTGCGCTCCGGTCCGACCGGCATCTCCCGCGGCGAAAAAGGCTTACACCTGTAACATTTATTATTTACCAAGCAACGAGAAAACCTATGCAAGTTTATTACGATAAAGACGCCGACCTTTCTGTTATCAGAAGCAAAAAAGTAGCGATCATCGGCTACGGCTCACAAGGCCACGCGCACGCCAACAACCTGAAAGACTCAGGCGTTGACGTCGTTGTCGGCTTGCGCGCCAACTCGGCATCCGTCGCCAAAGCCCAAGCCAGCGGCTTGACCGTAAAAGACGTCCCAGAAGCAATCGCCGGCGCAGATGTGGTGATGATCCTGACCCCGGACGAATTTCAATCCAAGCTTTACAAAGAAGAAATCGAGCCCAACATCAAACAAGGCGCTGCTTTGGCATTCGCGCACGGCTTTGCGATTTTGTATAACCAAGTCGTGCCACGCGCTGACCTGGACGTGATCATGATCGCCCCCAAAGCGCCTGGTCACACCGTGCGTTCCGAGTTTGTTAAAGGCGGCGGCATTCCGGACTTGATCGCGATTCATCAAGATGCATCCGGCATGGCTAAAGCCATCTGCTTGTCATACGCTTCTGCCATCGGCGGCGGCCGTTCCGGCATTATCGAAACCACTTTCCGTGACGAAACCGAAACCGATTTATTCGGCGAACAAGCGGTATTGTGCGGCGGTGCGGTGGAACTGGTAAAAGCCGGTTTCGAAACCCTGACCGAAGCGGGCTACCCGCCTGAAATGGCTTATTTCGAGTGCTTGCACGAATTGAAACTGATCGTGGACTTGATGTACGAAGGCGGCATCGCCAACATGAACTACTCGATCTCCAACAATGCAGAGTACGGCGAATACGTCACCGGCCCGAAAGTGATCAACGAAGAAAGCCGTTGGGCAATGAAACAAGCCCTGGAAGACATTCAACAAGGCAAATACGCTAAGCAATTTATCCTTGAAGGCCAAACCGGCTACCCGGAAATGACTGCGCGTCGCCGTCTGAATGCAGAGCATCCTATCGAAGTCGTTGGCGGCAAATTGCGGGCAATGATGCCTTGGATCAAGGCCAACCAAATCGTCGATAAAAGCAAAAACTAAACTTATCGGCTAGGATTAAAGCCCATCTACATGATGGGCTTTTTTTTGCCAGCAGGGTTTTGCCAAATGCCTAATCGCTATCGCTTAAACCGGTTTTATCTCGGCATCGTAACCGCAGCCCTGGCATTAGCTGCATCACCCCCCTGCTTCGCCGAATTTTTTGACTGGAGCAGCAGCGAGATTCAATATCTGCACGGCAGCAATTACGCCGAACCTTTCAATCCCAAAGACGTTAGCCAGTCTATCATCACCGTCACCCACGTCCATGGCTGGGCGTATGGCCGCAACTTTATCTTTATGGATGCGCTGTTTACCGAATCGGGGCAACCCTCGCAAACCAATCTTTACGGCGAGGCATACAGCACCCTCAGCTTGAGCAAAATCAGCGGACTGAATCTGTCATATGGCATATTCAAAGACTTTGGAGCCACCGGCGGCATTAACTTGGGCGAAAACATGGATAGCCCGCAGAGCGGCACGCGGGCGTGGCTGTATGGTGTCACATTGGATTTCGATCTACCCGGCTTCGATTATTTCAATGTAGACTTCTTACGAATGCGGGTAACGGAGCCAGCGGACATCGGCACCTCCTGGCAAATCACGCCAACATGGAAACTGCCGTTCGAAATCGCCGGCAGCAAATGGAGTTTTGAAGGCTTCGCCGACTTCATCGGCAAAAAAGGCGACCGCGCCGATCGCCAGGCCTTGGCGCAACCACAGTTACGGCTGGATATTGGCGATTTATGGGGCAACGGCAATCATCTATATTTGGGTATCGAATATCAATACTGGCACAATAAATACGGCATTAAAGGCCTGCACGACAACGTGCCGCAAGCCTTGCTTTTGTGGAAATTTTGATGCCAATCGCCCGGTATTTAGTTAAGCAGCTGTCATATTCAGCATGTACAATGCCGCCAACTTTTCAACCTTTGTAGACACATTATGATCAAGAAGCAACCGCTTACGCGTCATCGTGGCATTTACCTACTGCCCAATCTGTTCACCACGGGCGCCATGTTTGCCGGGTTTTATGCGATCACGTCAGCGATTAACGGCCGGTTTGAAACAGCGGCTATTTCCATGTTCATCGCGATGGTGCTGGATGGGCTGGACGGCCGGGTTGCCCGTCTGACTAACACGCAAAGCGAATTCGGCGTGCAGTACGATAGTTTGTCCGACATGGTCTCGTTTGGTGCCGCTCCTGCTATCGTCATGTATCTTTGGACCCTATCCAGTATGGGTCAAGCCGGCCTGTTCGCCGCATTTGTACATATGGCCGGCGGCGCGTTACGCTTGGCGCGTTTCAATACCCAAGTGGAAGTGGCTGATAAGCGTTATTTTCAAGGCCTACCCAGCCCGGCGGCAGCGGCTATTCTAGCCGGCGGTTTATGGTTCTGCGTTGAAAACGGCTATGACGTGGAAAACATCAAATATCTGGTCTTGCTGACCACCATCAGTACCGGCTTGCTGATGGTTAGCAATTTCCGCTATTCCAGTTTCAAGGAAATCGATTTTAAAAACAAAGTACCGTTCATTGTTGCCATCATCGCCATGCTGGTGATTAGTTTCATATTGGCCCAACCACAGCGAATGCTATTTCTGTTGTCGGTCGGTTACGCCGCATCCGGCCCCATCGTGACGTTGGTGATGCGTAAACGTAAGCTGCAAAGCCGTAAAAGTTAGCTGATGCAAAATACTGGCGGCGAACCCTTGCTCGACGCGCTGGAAAGGCACTGGGGCCAGTATCGCAAGCGGTTGAGAGCCTGCCGCCAAACTGCCAACGAAGATAACGTCCACGAATTACGCGTCAGTACCCGGCGCTTAATGGCGCTGATCGAATTGCTTCACGCTTTGGCACCGCAGGCCACGCTGCTAAGAATCCGCAAATCCCTAAAAAAACAGCTCGACGGTTTCGACCAATTGCGCGACACCCAGGTTATGCTGTTCGAATCAGCCAAGTCCCTGCCTATACTTCCGGAGCTAGAACCTTTTTTAGCGCAAATGCATTGCTGCGAACAGCGCTTATTGCTGGAAAACCAGTCGTTCATCGTCAGCTTGTATCAACCCAAGCTGCGGCGCAAGCTGAAAAAAGCCGGTAAACACTTCAAAACTCAAACAGCCGACATCGATCTCAAACAAGCATTGCCAAGCGCCATTGACAAGATTTATAGCGTGGTGATCAATCGCTATGAAGCGCTGGACCCAGCCAATCCTGCCAGCATTCACCACCTGCGCATCGCCGTTAAGAAATTGCGCTACACCCTTTTGGCGACACAATCCATTGATTCCGCCCTACCTGAAACGAACTCAAGCCGGCTGAAAAGCTATTTAACTCGCATGGGCGATATTCAAAATTCGGTGGTAATGTTGCAAACGTTGGAGCTATTTTTTGAGCACCGGATACCGGCGGAAATAGCGCAGCATTATCGGCATCAACAGCAAGAATTAATCGACGCATTTATGAAATGCTGCTCGGAGATTTTGGAGTTTCGGCAAAAACCCGGAAACGAACTGTTCAGCTCAAATGTAACGCATCAATCTGCAACAACATCGGACGCTTGAGCCATAGTCGGCAATCAAGTATAGTTTCCGACCATGAACAATCAGACGATCATTTTTCATCAAATCTTAGTTTTCATGCCAGCCATTGGCAGACGGTTGTTCGGCCTATCTTTAAGATTGCTGCCCTGAGGGGCGCACTCTATCCTCATCTAAACAATACAACCCTTTTCTGTTTCTCGGCCTTAGCGCCGAACATTTCATGAACGGAGTTCTCATGAAAGACAAATTAATTATATTCGACACTACTTTGCGCGATGGTGAGCAAAGTCCCGGCGCATCCATGACCCGCGATGAAAAAGTCCGCATCGCCCGGGCGCTGGAGCGCATGAAAGTAGACGTCATCGAAGCGGGTTTCCCGGCAGCCAGCCAAGGCGATTTCGAAGCAGTGCAAGCCGTGGCGGATGCGATCAAAGACAGCACAGTTTGCGGTTTGGCACGGGCGCTGGATAAAGACATCGACAGAGCCGGCGAAGCCTTGAAAGGTGCGAAGCGCTCCAGAATCCATACGTTTATCGCCACCTCGCCGATCCATATGCAAAAGAAGTTGAATATGCAGCCGGATCAGGTGATCGAATACGCAGTACGAGCGGTAAAACGCGCCCGTCAGTTCACAGATAATGTCGAGTTCTCGCCGGAAGATGCCGGCCGTTCAGAAGAAGATTTCTTGTGTCGTATCCTGGAAGCGGTTATCGATGCCGGCGCGACGACGCTGAACATTCCGGATACGGTCGGTTATAGCATGCCGCAGCAATTCGGTGCGACCATTGCCAATTTGATCAAACGGATCCCCAACTCCGACAAAGCGATTTTCTCGGTGCATTGCCACAACGATTTGGGCTTGGCGGTTGCCAACTCCTTGTCGGCGGTAATGAACGGTGCTCGGCAGGTGGAATGCACCATCAACGGTTTGGGCGAACGCGCCGGCAATGCTTCATTGGAAGAAGTGGTGATGGCCGTGCGCACCCGGCAGGATTTCTTTGGTTGCGATACCGGCTTGGATGCGCGTGAGATTGTCACCTGCTCGAAGCTGGTTTCGTCTATTACCGGTTTTCCGGTGCAGCCCAACAAAGCCATCGTCGGCGCGAACGCCTTTGCCCACGAATCCGGGATTCACCAAGACGGTGTGCTTAAAAATCGTGAAACCTACGAGATCATGCGTGCAGAGGATGTGGGTTGGACAACTAACCGGATGGTGCTCGGCAAGCATTCCGGCCGTAACGCGTTCAAAACCCGGATGGCGGAGCTGGGCGTGGACTTTGCCGGCGAAGCCGATTTGAACGATGCGTTTTTTCGCTTCAAACAATTGGCCGACAAAAAACACGATATTTTCGACGAAGACTTGCAGGCCTTGATTTCCGAGCAAGGTTTCGAATCGGAAGACGAGCATATCAAGTTGGTAGCCTTAAAAGTCTGTTCCGAAACCGGCGAAGTGCCGAACGCCACCGTCACGATACGCGTCGACGGCAAAGAAGTAACCGGCTCAGGCCAAGGTGGCGGCGCAGTGGATGCCAGTTTGAAAGCCATCGAAAGCCTGGTGAAAACCGGCGCGACTTTAGCGCTGTACTCGGTTAACAACATCACCACCGGCACCGATGCCCAAGGCGAAGTGACTGTCAGACTGGAAAACGCGGGCCGGATTGTCAACGGCTCCGGGGCCGACACCGACATCGTTATCGCCTCGGCCAAGGCTTACATCAACGCGGTTAACAAACTGCAAACACCCGACCAGCGTCAGCATCCGCAAAAAGGCGATGTCTGATTCTTGAGCCGGAATGGATAACGCGACCCGCTTGCAATATTTGGAGGCGATGGGTATTGATGTCTGGGTACCTAGGCATCGACCTGTCGCCTTTCCGCCAGCGTCCGATCATGCTGAAAATACTGTCGAAAACGTAGGATGGGTTGAACCACGTGAAACCCGTCAAGATAAGCTTAGCAAGCAAGGTCAATCAATTCCCATCGAAACCGCTAATACCGGATTCTCGCAACATTCGGGTTCATTGCAATCTTCCCACACCAATGATCAGATTTGGAAAGACCTGCAACACGAGGTTTCACTGTGCCAAGCCTGCTCGCTGTGTAAAACCCGCACCCAAACCGTGTTCGGTGTAGGTAATAGACAAGCAAGCTGGATGCTGATCGGTGAGGCACCCGGCCAGAATGAAGATTTACAAGGCGAACCGTTCGTCGGCAAAGCCGGTCAGTTGTTAACCGAAATGTTGCGGGCGATAGGTTTAAAGCGGGAAGAAGTCTATATAGCCAATATGTTGAAGTGCCGGCCGCCGAACAACCGCGATCCGCAAGCCGAAGAAGTCGCCGCTTGCAATCATTTTCTGCAACAGCAAATCGAATTGATACGGCCGAAAATAATTTTGGCCGTGGGCAGGATTGCCGCACAAAACTTACTCGCCACCCAACAACCGTTGGCAAAATTGCGCGGGGTTCGGCACCAATTGCACGATATTCCCCTGATTGTCATTCACCACCCGGCTTACCTATTGCGCTCGTTACTGGAAAAGGCTAAAGCCTGGAGCGACTTGCAGTTTGCATTGTCGGTTTATCAAAAACTAGAAAAATAAAACCATGTGGAAGCTGTTACATAAACTGAAAGATGCTGTGATTTACGATGCGGACCGCGAATTTTACGCCAAGGTGTTTCCCGATTCGGTAGATAGCAAAGACTTAATGCGGATACGTAAAATGGATCATGCCGATTTAGTCAGCGTTCTGAAGATCGAAGAGTTAAATTACGAATTCCCTTGGTCGGAAGGAATATTTAAAGATTGTTTCCGCACCATGACTTACACCAGTTGGGTTTGCGAGGCACCAGACGACAACATAGTCGGCTATTGCATCATCAATGTGGCCGCTGGCGAAGCTCATATTATGAACATCAGCGTAAACCCTCGCTTTCAACGCCAGGGAGCCGGCCGAAAAATGTTGGAACACTTAATCGAATACGCCCGACCTCGCGCGGAGAAAATATTCCTTGAGGTGCGTCCCAGCAATCCTGGCGCGATCAATTTATACCGAAAAACCGGCTTTCGCGAAATCGGCACCCGTAAGAATTATTATCCCGCAAAAAACGGTCGCGAGGACGCGATTATGTTTGAATTGGATCTGGTTCCTATGCTGTAAGCCGGATTTTGTCGATTGACTATCCGATTGAATTGTCCGCCAACACCTTTGCTTGGAAACGGCAACTGACTCGATTAATGCAGTACCTAGAGATTCATCGGGCCTTTGCAAAGGCCTTATGCTATTGGATATTTTTTCAATCTATTTTGCAATTGTTGAATATCTTGCTTTAGCCAATTTGCGGTTTGGACTCTCAGATCAATTTCGTAAAGATAAATTGGGTTTACTTGAAAACCAGCATTACGGGTTTTAAGCGAGTTGGATTTGCCGAATTTAGTTATCATTATAATCCCCTAATGTGCAGTTTATCTATAAAGGCAAAAAACTTGTTCAAATCTTATAAACAATTGAATTCGTTAGCTTACAAACACTGGTCAAACGAGTATCTAGCTGTACCGGAATGTATGTCGCTAGCATTTGGCAATAGATACAAAGCAAATAGCGCACCATTTTCCAACAACGGAATTTTGTTCGCCTCTTCGAACGATCTGTCCGGAAATGACTACTTTTTTGTCAGCACAGTATTGCCATAATTGACAGTCATCTGACATTTTTGGTCAATAACGGAAAAGATCGTTTATCTCTGTCCAATACGGCGATGCGTCATTATCAAAGGTTAATCTGTTAGCCCGTTAGCCGAGCCAATAAGCAGATATTTCCATTGTGCATGCACAGCGACACCACCAAGCTCCGGCAGTTAAAATGAAACATTTGTAAAATTTAATTGACTTTAAGAAAGTGAATCAAGGTTTTGTTTTGGATGATTTTGTTTAACTTTTTAGAAGCGCCCCGTCTAAGAGAGGGACCAAATCACTATTGAGTTTTAGTAAAAAGATGGCAGAATCCGGTAAGGCTTGAGCTTTTGGGAGGTCTTATGAAAATACTTGCAGTGCTGATATTCGCCGCAATTGCTTATGGTTTTGCGTTGTTCTTACTCGGAATACTCAAAGAACTGGCGCAGTTCGCCGTTGAGGCATGGCGGGACATTGAGATCGGACGATAAGTCTATTTAATTCACTTAAACCAGAATACTTAATTTGCGAAAATCGACCAAATTATCAATTGGACAATCAGAGCCGGGAATAATACCCGGCTTTTTTGTGAGCGTGGTTTTCTACTGTACGTGCCTAAACTATAAATACTGGCAATCTTAAAGGTGACGTGGTTTTTATTGACGCGGCATTCGGGACCGATGCTATCTGCCGGGTGGCCGATGTGGATAATAGTCGCCCACATTCCATACAGATAAAATTCCCGGTTGGCGACCCATAGGCGAATTCCATGGTCAAGGCGGGGTGGTCACAATAAGTAACGTCAGTATTGTTGGCTATTGGTATCGCTTTTATATTGTCCATAATTTTTTCCTTATAACCGTCTAAGCTAGATTTGTGTGTCGTTACTTTATTCAGACTTCCTTAAATCTAGATTATGTGCAAATTAAGATTTCATTATTAATGGCCCAAGCAAATCCGGCCAAACGGTAATTTGCCATGAATTTTTAAATTTGCCGACATAGCTCGGTTCGTACGCTTAACAAGTACCACGGTCTTAATGCCTTATCTTAAGCTTAAATTTGCGCTGAGAACCCTATATTCACAATTGGTGAGATTTTACCGCCCGGCCTTAAAATTCAAAGCATGCGCCATCACCTGATAGATGTAACTTTGCTCTTGTACTCCATGAAATAAGTGCGCTTTGGGACCGAACGCGAAAATCGCCACATCTTCGGCACCGTGAGTTTCATTGCTAAGCGGTACGATGGCTTCCTGCAGGAAATCGGGATGCGTGGTATCGACAGTGCTTAGATCGGGGCGACCATTTTGACCTCGATACCCCGGACCATTGGCATATCCCAACGTCGCGTAAGGCAATCCGTTACTGTCTTTGGCAAAACCGGTTTCACCAGTTTGTTTTACCAAGCCCATGATCGGATTACCGCGTTGCGGGTAACCGGCAATGGTAAAGGTATGACTGTGATCGGCGGTAACGACAATTAACGTATCTTTAGGATTAGTTTTTTCCAGCGCCTTGCGCACAGCATTGGATAGCTGGATTGTTTCCGTCAAGGCTCTGTAGGCATTACCGGCGTGATGGGCATGATCGATGCGGCCGGCTTCCACCATCAGCACATAGCCTTTTTTATTTTTCGACAATATGTCTATGGCTGTTTCGGTCATCTCGGTCAAGGACGGCTCTCCGCCTTTATCGTTCGGTCTATCATGTTCATATTCCATGTGCGAACGTTCGAACAAACCCAGTAAATGCTCGGTTTGCTTAGGATCTATCGCGTCGAAGCCGGCTTTGTTATAAACGTAGGCCGATTTCGGATATTGGGCTAGCCAACGCCGGGTCAAATCCATACCGTCTTTGCGACCGCCAAATTTGTCGCTATCTTCCGGATCGGGTGTGGTATCGGGCAAAAACATGCTGCGCCCGCCACCCAAAACCACTTCCAGGCCATTACCGTAACCGAACTCCAGCAGTTGCTTGGCAATATCGCTGACAGTGGCGCCAGCTGGAACGTGCGCATCGGACTCCCAATCACGCTCGGAGGTGTGGGCGTAACAAGCTGCCGGAGTAGCATGAGTGACTCGTGCAGTAGAGACCACTCCAGTCGATAGGCCTTTTTCCTCGGCTTGTTCGAGTAAGGTTTTCACCTTGTAGGTATTGATAACATCTGCGCTTTTTTCCTGGCGAGCCACCTGTATCCCCACCGACAACTCACCATCGTTGGTTTTTACACCGGTAATCATGGCAGACATGGTTGGTGCGGAATCCGGGGTTTGCTGATTGGCGCTGTACGTTTTCGACAGCGCCACATAAGGCGCTGTTTCGAAACTCAGCGAATTCTCCTCGCCGCCACGATTACCCGGTTTGCGTTGCCCTTCCAAAATACGCGCGGCGGTAATAGTCGAAATGCCCATGCCGTCGCCGACAAACAGAATCACGTTTTTGGCGAATGCTTGATTGGCTTTAAGCCGCTCAGCAGCCTTGATGCTGTTTTGCCCCGATTCCAACCAGAACGCGGGCGTTTCTAAAACTTGTTCTGCCTGAGATGTTCCAAAAGCTAAGATCAGCGTACCAATCAGAATTACGGATTTACATTGCTTAAAGGCCATAAAATTCCATGCAGTGGTTTTTTCAAAATCAATCGGCGCGATTCTAAACGGCTTCAGCACCTTGCTTGAAAAAGCCCGCACTGAACCAGCGATTCCAGGCATACGTCAGCAGCTGCAATACCGCCAACACCCCGAAAAAACCTTTATCACCCAAGATGACATAAGGCGTAAGACCACGCATCGGCACTATATAGTCGGTTAAAGTAGTCGTAGTAAACAAAGGCGCCTGCTTACGTAATGCACCGTCCGGACCTACAAACCCGGTCACACCAGTATTGGTGGCTCGTGCCAAATAGCGGCCGGTTTCCAGCGCCCGCATTTGCGCCATTTGCATGTGTTGATGCGGCTGCGACGAATCGCCGAACCAGGCGTCATTGGTCATATTGACGATGTAGCCGGCATCCGCAACCTGCCTGGCAACTAACTCGCCGAAGGCATCTTCATAACAAATAGTAGTGACAAACGCATGACCGCCCGCCGTCAACAACGTTTGCCGGTCGCCACCGGCAGCGAAATCGCCCAGAGGTATTTGCAATTTATCCAATACCCAGCCCGATAACGGCTGAAGCGGTAAATATTCGCCAAAAGGCAGTAGGTGATTTTTGTGGTAAAGGGCTTGATTTTCGCCCAAGGTCATGACGCTGTTGTAATAATCCTTGCCCTGCCCGCTGCTGGGTAGTCCTACCACCAAATCAACCCCATGCGCTTGCGCGGCTGCTTGCAGCGGATCAATGTAAAACTCTTTCACTTGCGATAGAAAGGCCGGAATCGAGGTTTCCGGCCAGATAATCACATCGGAATCCCAATGCTGTTCTGTGAGCTCTTGATAAAGCCTGAGCGTGTTAAGTTTCTGATTTTTTTGCCACTTCTGATCCTGGCCGATATTACCTTGCACCAATGTTACCTTGATCGGCGCGCCGGCTGCTTGAGTCCATGACACGGTTTGCAAATAGCCACCGCCAGCCCAAATTAACCCTAAAACGAGCAAGCCCTGTAGCGCCGGCAATTTGCCACGCAGCATCTCCACGACTGAAAAAGCCGATACAGTCAACAAAAAGCCTACCCCATAAACCCCGGCCAATGGCGCGTAACCAGCCAAAGGCGTGGAAAGTTGACTGTAGGCGATTTGCAGCCAGGGAAAACCGTTCAACAACCAATAACCGCGAAAGTACTCGACCGCTACCCAAGCAATAGCGGCGGCTATTATTCGTAACCATTCCCCGGACCACACCGAGGTTTTGGCGATAAACCAGCCGGTTAACGCCGGGAATAAAGCCCAAACCGCTACCAGCAAAGCCGTCAGCGCTATCGAGCTATACGGGTCGCCGCCGCCAAAATCGTGAATACTGATATAGGTCCACCAAATACCGGAACCGAACAAGCCCAAGCCAAACAAATAACCACTGAGCGCCGCCCTCTTCGGCACCTGCCGCTGCCAAACCCAGTAAATGAAAACTAATGCGACGATTGCGGCGTAGACATAATCGTACGGAGCAAAGGCCATGGTGAGCAATGCCCCAAAAACCGGTGCGGCAAGTTCCCATTTACAATTCAATATTCGCTTCATTACTCTGCTGTGTTTATTCGATGGAATCGGCATTTTATGCAGCTGCCGGGGTTTCGTAAAATTGCCAGCTGCCTATAGCCGCCAATCTGAACTAAACTGAGGTAATGTTTTCAATACAACTTAACTCGCAAGTACATGACCGATAACGCATCGCTGCCTTTTGAGCTGTCAACGGAATCCCTCGGCGGATGGATTAATTCATTAAGCGCGCTACCGGCGGCGAATGCTGCAAATCAGTTGAATCTAGTCCTTAAACAACTGACTCGCAGCAGCGCCACAGCCGCAAACGTGTTGCCGATACTCGTCAATTTAACGCCGCTGACCTTGCATTTATCCAACGGTTTAACCAACGCGGCGCGTTCCGAAACAGACATAGCCACCAACAGCAAAGCGCTTAAAATCGCGAAATTAGCCATCCAGTTACTCAGGCACTTGAGCCTGGCCTTTTGCCGTACTGTCGAGACCAAACAACTCGATACATTGCTGACCCAACAAGCGATATTTTATGCCTTGCAACTCGTGGGGTATTGTCTGCGCAGCACGGCGCTGTTTTACGAAATGCCGTCCACAACCTTGTGGAAAAAGAGTGGCCTGCTTTACACCATAGCCGGCGAACTGCAACTGTTAAAAAAGCCGATTTCGCCCAAACCTCAGGAGTTCAAGTTACAAAACACCATTGAAGCCGTCGTCAAACGCAATCTATTGTTTGCACTCAGCACACCCAACCGCTACTCAACAACTGAAATCAGTCAATTATTTCAGTTGGTCAATCGACATCAGGATCGCCTGGAGATCAGCAAAAACCCTAATCCAGATTGCGGTTTTTTTTGGAATCTGGGCAGCGAACCAAGCCCGGTACCGCGCACTAACGGCACATTGCCGCGCGGCTCGGTATACATCAACTGCTTAAGTTTCGGCCATGCCTTGCAACTCGGCGAAATCGAGACAGAGCTGAATTCCAATATGCAAACCAAACTGGCCTCGCACTTAACCGGATACAGCAATATTTTCGCGTCGGTAGCTATCGGTCCGCCAATGCCGGCCCACCTTCTTGAAGGCTTCGTTGCGGTCAGCGCCCATCTGCAAGGTGAAGAAAAATTATCGAAAATCATGAACCTTAGCTCGCAATTATCGCGCGGTAGGTCCCTGGCCCGCGATATGTCTTTGGTGCCGTTGGAACATGAAAAAAGTTTCTACAAACCGCTCAATGCCAGTATTGTCAGTTTCCCTGAACACGGCACTAGTCTGAGTCTGTTACGCAACGTCAGCAAACAATTTTTGGTGGCGGAAAGCCCCGCGCCCAATTGTTCAACCGGCGATATTGGCTTACTGTGTAGGGAGCAACAACCCGCCAAACTGGTAATAGTTCGCCAGCAAACCCTATACGAAGATGTGACGCTAATTTTGCTGGAACCCATTATCGGCAACGTCGCAATCCACGACATCGAAAATGCCGGCGGCGGCAGCCAAAAAGCAATAGTCATCGGGATGGAAACCGATCACCCCGAGGTGTTGTTAGCTAACAGCAAATACACGGTAGGCAGTAAAATCAGTCTACTGTACGGCCACACCCTATATTTGAAAGCTTGCGTGGAAAGCACACCCTGGCTAGTGCGCTTCAGGGTCGGTGTTGATTTGTGACACCATGAGGGACGTGGGCGGCAGCGATTTGATGGGACTCTGCGGAATCGCAATGACCTTTTTGATCATCGAAGAAAATATCGGCCCCAAACGCTTTTAAAAACGCACCCTTGGGCATGCCGCCTAAAAACAAGGCTTCGTCTATTCTAATCCCCCAGGCCCGCAAGGTTCTCACCACCCGTTCGTGAGCGGGAGCGGCCCGAGCGGTGACCAACGCGGTGCGGATCGGCGACAACTCCTGGTCAAAATGCGTCTGAATGCGGTGTAAGGCGCTTAAAAATTCTTTCAATGGTCCGTCGGATAGCGGCCTATGCGCTTCACTGCGCTCGTTAGCGGCAAAAGCTGCCAAACCGTGTTGTTGATAAATCCGCTCGGACTCGTCTGAAAACAACACCGCATCGCCATCAAAAGCAATCCGCAACTGCGGCGACGGATTGGCTACCGCGCCGGAGACAATGGTCGCTGCGGCATAACCGGCCGCCAAGGCTTTTCTGACATCGTCACCGTTAGCGGATAAAAACAGATGCGCTCCAAAAGCCGGTATGTATTCGTAGGGTGACACGCCACTGGTAAATGCCGCCCGGCTAATCGCCAGTTCGTAATGATTAATCGAGTTAAAAATGCGCAAGCCGGTATCGGCGCTGTTTTGCGACAGCAGGATAATCTCTACCAGCGGGGCGCCGGGAAAAGCTTTGTTAATATCCAGAAACTTCTTCACCAAGGAAAATCCAAAACCCGGCGGCAGAATTTCGTTTTCGTGCTCGATCTGATAACGACAGAACGCTTCCTTGCCCTGGGTTTCGAAAATCGCATGCGATTCATCCAGATTGAATAAGGCCCTGGACGATACTGCAACCACAAGTTTCTGATTATCCATGGCTATTCTTTATTGCGGGTAACCCAGACCGAATCGAGATTGAGAGTTTTCTTGATTTTCGCCGCATAAGCTGCCGCTTCGTACTGGGTTTTAAATCCGTCCACAAACAAACGATACCAGTTTTCGCCCTTGGATTCGGTTTTGATTACTTTGGCCGGCACACCTTTGCCCGCGAACTCTTGGGCTTTGCTCTTGGCATACCAATCCTGTTTAAACGCTATTAAATTGACCGCCCAATTTTCCTCGACCGGTACCGGCTTTTTCTTCTCCGGCTTAGGGGCCGGCGCGGCAGCTACCGCTCGACCTTTTTCCAAGGCGCTCACCTTGTTTTGCAACGTTTCTATGGCAGCGCCGATTTGCATGATCTGGCTGCCGATTTCGGCAGAAGGCTTGGCCTGATCGCCGTTCACTTTTGCCGCACCAGTATCAGCATGCCCCGCCTTACTTAGTTCCGCAATCTGAGTGGCCATCACCCCATTGCTCACCGTCAATTCGTCCAACTGCTTGCGCAACATCTCCTTGTCAGCCGCGTCGCTGGCAGGCGCGGCATTCACTTGTTCCTGCAATTTCCCGATAATGGTGACCAACTCGCCAACTTGCGACTTGGCAATCATGCCTTGTATTCCTAATCCGGTGCCGATCAGCAGCGCCGCAGCCGCGATTCCAATGGCCACATAGGCAGCAACCGGCTTTTTAGCGGCCAGGGCATCCAAGGCCCGCTTGGTTTTTTTCTGTTCAGTCTGCAGGCTTTCCAAACTATCCAGGCAAGCGAGCAACTCATTCTTGCCTGCTGCCTCGGTCAGGTCGTGGCGAATCTGCTGTTGATGTTTCTTGAGGTCGACGATATTCCGATTCAACGCGGCAATTTCGCTACTATGATCGATGACTTGGATCGGCGCCGCCGGGGCAGCCCGAACTTGTTCGACTACCTCAATCGGCGCTACTTCCGGCTCATTGCTCTGGACTACGACTAATTCTTCTTCGCTATCTTGCTCACTGACCGCTGCCGCAAATATCTGATCCAAATCTGGCTCCGGTTCCGGCGCACTTGCTTGGACGCTGTTATCGGGTTCTTCCAAATCGGCAAAATCATCGACGATTGGCGGTGGCGCTGGTGCATATTCGTCATCAGCCGAAATATCGAAATCCGCGATTAGAAAATCGGCATTGCCACCAGCCAACTCAGCGTCATCGGAAAACTCGTCTATCTCGGCCATATTCTCCAGTTCGTCCACCACGGTTTCCGGCAAATCCACTGCTGCGACCGGGGTGTCTTCGGGGAAATCGTCGATTTGACCGACCCGCTCTAACTCTGCTACTTCTTCAAATACATCATCAACCGGCAAATCTAAAGGGTTCCCCTGATTTTCGGCATCGACGATATCGGCAAACTCATCGTCGATAACTTGCTGCTCGCGTCCGGGATTAATGCCGATGTCGGCGTTGAAATCGTCGCCAAACTCATCAATATCGTCGGCTAAACTCGATACTGCCTTAGGCTCATTTGCACTCAGCAATTCATCGATATCCGCGAACTCGTCAATCTCCTGTTGCGCCTCAGGCTCGAATGTCTCGTCGCCCACCAGCAAACGGTCAATGGCTTCGTCATCGTCTATCGTGCCAACCTGTTGTTCGGAGGGATCGCCAATATTGAGCATGGCATCCAGATCGTCGGCGAACGCATCCAAGGTTTTTTTGTTTTTACTACCAGTCGATTCAGCCATGTTTTTTCTCGTTTAAGCCGCACATAGTTCAGTAAATCCTGACTCGCAAGCACCGCAAGGTATCATTTAACCGCAGTTACCAAGGCATTGACCTCCATGCGTTGCTGCAAATCGATGTCCCGAAAACCGGCCTCAGCCATCTGCGCCAACGCGACGGATTCGCGCATAACATGATTTTCCGACTCGTCGTTAAACAGATGGACTATCCAATGCTCAAGTAAATCCAATCGGTTGATTTCGGTCAACACCTTAAAATAGCCGCCGACTTCTTGCTGAATGCTGCGGGTATGCGCGCTGATATCATCCAAGGCATAACGGTCACCGTTGACGAATTTTCCACCCGGCTTTAACACCCGATATATTTCTGCCAACACTTGACGCCGGTAATCGATATGGAAATTATGCAAAGTATATGCCGACGCCAAAATATCGACACTGTCACTCGTTAACGCTTGCAACGCCGCCAGCGCATCTTCGCCGGAAAAACTCAATCTGCCTGCTGCAACCCAATCCCGCAAACTCTGCTTCGCCTGGTTTTGCATGGTGGGTTCGTTATCGACACTTAATATATTCAGGTTGTCCGCGGCAGACAGGATCGCCAGCGTGGTGATACCCGTACCGCCCCCGAGCTCAACCACTGTCTGGGGCGTGTTCCGCCCCTCACAGTAAGCGCCAACCATTTCACCGACTAAGCGGCTCATTTCCGTCGCAAATGGGCATATCAAGTTTAGCATTTGATATTCTTGACCAATCACACTGGAGAACATCGCGTCGAAAGGTTTTTCATCCGTCATGATTGCGCTTTCAGTTTTTGTTTTGCGTCGTACGCCGCCAACTGCTCTGGAGTGGCTTCGCGTTGATATTTTTCCTTCCATTCGCTGTAAGGCATGCCGTAGACAATTTGCCGCGCTTGCTCGTAATCGATGTCGATTGCGCGTTCTGCGGCTGCCGCTGCATACCATTTCGCCAGGCAATTCCGGCAAAAATCGGCGAGCACCATCAGTTCGATATTTTGTACTTCGGTATGTTGTTGCAAATGAGTAAGCAATTGCCTGAAAGCCGCGGCTTCCAGCTCGACATTATTAGACTGAACCATGAAATCCTCCTTTAAAACCGGCATTTTAGCAGCAAAGCCGCGAGGCTCATGTACAATTGCTGCCAAAGATTCTACAATGAAGTAATTGATACTTGGGCTCTAATAACGCTTCGTGAACACCATACACAGTTCATCTTTGGCTTTTTATCCGGTCGGTTATAACCAGCCGAGAGCCGTACGGCCAGATAATAATCTTGAACAAAAGCAAAAGCCTAATAGTGACGAAACCGGAATACCCAGGCAGAATCCTGATTTACCTAAAACCTCATCAACCGCGCAAATTAAGGCAGCTTTGGCAGATAACGGGTTGACGGTAAGCAATAACGACCAACCAAGCAATTCGCGTACGTTGAAAGCATTGAACGCCTACACAGAAAACCGCAATCAACCCGCCCAAACACGGGTTGCCGAAATGATTTCCGGTATCGATCTTTACGTCTAACCTCCCTCCCATCTTTAAACGTCAATCATGAAACCGCTTTTAGAGTTTTTCCCTATCGTTCTATTCTTTGTCGCCTACAAACTGTACGACATTTACATTGCCACTGCCGTCGTAATCGCCGCCACGGTTGTGCAGGTCATCAGCTATTGGCTGCTATATCGCAAAGTTGAAACCATGCAGTGGATTACACTGGGATTAATTTTGGTCATGGGTGGTGCGACACTATATTTGCAGGACGAGCAATTCATTAAGTGGAAGCTAACCATCATTGAGTGGCTATTCGGCGGTGCATTTTTGGTCAGCCAATTCGTCGGCAAAAAAACCTTTATAGAACGTATGATGGGCGCAAACCTCGAATTGCCTGACCGTATCTGGAAACGCCTTAACCTTAGCTGGTCCATGTTTTTTATCGGGGTCGGCTGTTTAAATTTATATGTGATGGCGAACTACAGCACCGACGACTGGGTCAGCTTTAAAACTTTCGGCGTTCCCGGTCTGATGCTTATTTTTATTGCCGTACAAATAGTGTTCTTGTATAAGTTTATTCCCGCTCCAGAGGCTAAAGAGTAATGTTATATGCCATCATGGCCGAAGATGTCGCGGGCAGCCTCAGCAATCGCCTAGCCGCCCGTCCGCAGCATCTGGAACGCTTAAATAAATTGCAAGACCAAGGCCGCTTGGTATTGGCGGGTCCGCATCCTGCAATAGATAGCGACAACCCTGGCGATGCCGGGTTTAGCGGCAGCCTGATTGTTGCCGAGTTTGCCAGTCAGCAGGACGCCCAAGACTGGGCCAATGCCGATCCTTATATCTGTGCGGGCGTATATGCTCGCGTTACCGTTAAACCTTTCAAACAAGTGTTTCCCCAATGACAGCCGACCATATCAGACAGAAGCTGGAAGAAGCTTTTAAGCCAGAATTAATCGAAATCATCGACCATAGCGCCGCACATGCCGGCCACGCCGGTAACAAAGGTGGCGGTCATTTCCATGTCACTCTCATATCCACTCAATTCGAAGGTAAATCGCTGGTACAAAGACATCAGCTGGTTTATCAGGCCTTGGGCGACATGATGAAGGATGAAATCCATGCCCTGGGCATAAACGCTTTAACCCCCTCTGAAAACAGCTAAAGGAAATTCTTAAGATGAAACTGAAACTTATTCCCCTGATACTAGCCAGTAGCGTACTGTTACCCGGTTGCTTCGAAGAAAAAGCCAAGGAAGCGGCTGCACCTGCGGCGCCGGCTGTCAGCAAAGAGGACGCGGTTGCTTCGGTTAACGGCACCTATATCAGCAAGAAAACCTTGGAAACCTTGGAAAAGGAAATTGCAGAACGCAGCCAAGGCCAAACATTCCCAAAAGAACAGCTATTGGAAGAACTGATTCAACGCGAATTGCTGATTCAGCAAGCGGTACAAAAACAACTGGATAAATCGCCGGAAGTGATCGAACGCATGGCGACCGTTAGAAACTCCTTATTGTCGCAAGCAGCCCTGCAAGACTATCTGAAAGCCAATCCAGTCACCGACGAAGAAATCAAAGCGGAATACGACTCCAAAATGGCTAATATGGGTAGCGAATACAAAGCCCGCCACATTTTGGTCAAAACCGAAGACGAAGCAAAAAAACTGATCGCAGAACTGGAAAAAGGCGGCGATTTTACCGCGCTGGCTAAAAAACATTCCATCGACCCGATGGGATCGGAAGGTGGAGATTTAGGTTGGTTTACCGCCGACCGCATGGTCCCGCCCTTCTCTGAAGCAGTTGTTGCGCTGGAAAACGGCAAATTCAGCAAACAACCCGTGCAAACTCAGTTTGGCTGGCACGTAATCCTGCGTGAAGAATCCAGAGCTCTGACACCGCCGCCATTTGATTCAGTTAAAGAACAAATTCGTCCAATGTTACAGCGCCAAAAAGCGCAAACCATGATAGAAAATTTGCGCAAAAATGCTAAAGTTGAAGTCTTGTTGCCGCCGACACCGCCAAAACAAGAAGAAGCTCAACCGGCAGCACCAGCTGATCAGGCTGCACCTGCGCCTGCTGCTGAAGCTACTCCTGCGGAACCAGCCAGCGCTGCGCCAAATGCAGACATAAAACCTGCCGAACCAGCAGCTACTGCTAAGTAATCTTTCAACACAAAACAGGGCGGCGTGTTCGCTCTGTTTTGTGTAATTTGAACCATCAAATCCCGATAAGCTCAGCTAACAAACTGGCTATGCCGCGTGAGCTTGCATCGTCCGATTCTGCGTATTTTCATCCAGCAGCGCTTTAATACTCGCGGTGCATTTTCCACACACACCACCCGCGCCCGTGCATTGCATCAACTGCCTACGATTACATACACCTTGACTAATTGCCTGCGTAACCTGTCTATCGGTGACTGCTTTACACACACATACGTACATAACACCCTCTCTTAATTCATATGCGCATTAATGATAACAATTATCATTTAAAAGTAAAGCATCCACCATCACATTTTTTCCACGCGAACTTCCCAAACTAATCAGAGTCCGATGTTGCAATTACCTTGCTTTGCTTAGGAAATACGCGGGATTGAGGCACGAACCCGAATTGCAAATCCAGGTTTGTTCATGATTAAATAGGACGATAACCTTTTCGTCATTTATTACAGAGCCAATGATGCAAGACTATCAAACCCAAAAACCCACCGTGTTGGAAATACTGAACACTCATCAAGCAATGCCGGGTAATCTGTTGCCCATTTTGCATGGTATTCAGGACACTCTGGGCTACATCCCGCCGGCCGCCGTAGTAGACATTGCCAAGGCGCTCAATCTTTCACAAGCGGAAGTCCACGGGGTTATTAGTTTTTATCATTATTTTCGGGAGACACCGCCCGGAGAGCACACGATACGAATTTGTCGAGCCGAATCATGCCAAGCCATGAACGGAAAAGCTTTGGAAACCCATGTTAAACAACAACTTGGCATCGATTTTCACGAAACCACAGCCGACGGAATTTTTTCACTAGAACCTGTTTATTGTTTGGGTAACTGTGCTTGTTCGCCATCAATCACCATAGACGACGAGGTGATGGGTCGCGTCACAACTGAAAAATTTGATCGTTTGCTAGCCACTTATAAAGGTGCCAAATAATGACACGCGTATTTATTTCTCGTGATTCCACCGCACTTTCTCTCGGTGCTGAGCAAGTTGCCAAGGCCTTGGATCAGCAAGCTAGCAGCAAAGGCTTATCAGCTGAAATCGTCCGCAATGGCTCTCGCGGATTGTTCTGGCTGGAGCCCCTCATCGAAGTCGAAACCAGCCAAGGCAGAGTTGCCTATGGCCCCGTTCAAGTGGAAGATGTGGCCTCTTTACTCGATGCCGGCCTGCTGGACGGCAAGCAACACCCCCTCTTTTTAGGTAACATTGAAGAAATAGCTTATTTCAAAAATCAAAACCGTCTTACCTTCGCCCGCGTAGGCTTAACCGACCCGGTTAACATCGACGACTACTTGGCTCACGACGGATATCGCGGTTTGAAAAATGCGTTGGCCTTGCAACAAACCGAGATCGTCAAACAAGTGACTGACTCAGGCTTGCGCGGTCGTGGCGGCGCGGCGTTTCCGACCGGCATCAAATGGAATACGGTGTTAAACGCTCCTGCGGATCAAAAGTACATCGTCTGTAATGCGGACGAAGGCGACTCCGGTACATTTTCCGACAGAATGATCATGGAAGGCGACCCCTTCGTATTGATTGAAGGCATGACTATCGCCGGCTTGGCCGTGGGCGCTACCCAAGGTTATATTTATCTGCGCGTCGAATACCCGCATGCCAAGATTGCCCTAAATCAAGCCATCGAGGCAGCTTACAAAAACGGCTATTTGGGCGAAAACATCCAAAACAGCGGCAAAACATTCCACCTGGAAGTACGCAGCGGCGCCGGAGCCTATATTTGCGGCGAAGAAACCTCCCTATTGGAAAGCCTGGAAGGTAAACGCGGATTGGTGCGTTTTAAGCCGCCACTACCCGCTATCGTTGGCCTGTTCGGCAAACCCACCATTGTCAACAATGTCATTTCGCTGGCCTCGATTCCGGTGATCCTGGACAAAGGCGGCGAATATTATAAAAACTATGGCATGGGCCGCTCTCGCGGCACCCTGCCTCTGCAACTCGCTGGAAATATCAAGCACCCCGGTCTGTTTGAGGTGGCTTTCGGCATGACCTTGCGCGAGCTGCTTTACGATTACGGCGGCGGCTCAGCCAGCGGCCGACCGATACGCGCGGTGCAGGTCGGCGGACCGCTGGGTGCTTATCTGCATGAGGGCCAATTCGATACACCGTTGGATTACGAAGCCTTCGCGGCTATTTCAGCGGTATTGGGTCATGGCGGCATTGTGGTTCATGACGACACCGTCAACATGGCCGACATGGCGCGTTATGCTATGGAATTTTGTGTGGAAGAATCCTGCGGCAAATGCACACCTTGCCGAATAGGATCAACACGTGGCGTCGAAGTAATTGATCGCATCGTCGAGGGCGTGCAACAGGACAAAAACACCGTGTTGTTGCGCGATTTATGCGACACCATGACTTACGGATCTTTGTGTGCAATGGGCGGCATGACACCTTTCCCGGTGTTAAGCGCGCTGAATCATTTCCCTGAAGACTTTGGCTTACTATCCGCCAAAGCCTGATCGCGATTACCAGGAGATAAATATGTCTGCCAATAACGAAATAGATTACGGAACTCCCGCAAGTTCGTCTGCAAATCAAGTCACTCTGGAAATCGACGGCCACAAGGTCACTGTCAATGCCGGCAGTTCCGTGATGCGCGCCGCCGCCGAAGCGGGGATCAGCATTCCTAAATTGTGCGCCACCGATAGCCTCGATCCGTTCGGTTCTTGTCGGATGTGCCTGGTGCAAATCGAAGGCGCGCGCGGCTACCCGGCGTCCTGCACGACCCCAGTTGCCGAAGGCATGAAGGTCTGCACCCAGAATGACAAATTGGCCAGCATCAGACGCGGTATCGCCGAACTGTATATCTCCGATCATCCTTTAGACTGTTTAACCTGCGCCGCCAACGGCGATTGCGAATTGCAGGATACCGTCGGCCAAGTCGGCTTGCGCGAAGTGCGTTACGGCTTCGACGGCGAGAACCATCTGGATTCCGAAAAAGACACCAGCAACCCTTATTTCAGCTTCGACCCGGCAAAGTGTATCGTTTGTTCGCGATGCGTACGCGCCTGCGAAGAAGTACAAGGCACCTTCGCATTGACCATCGACGGCCGCGGTTTTGACTCTAAAGTCTCTCCAGGGCAAAACCAGCCATTCATGGAATCGGAATGCGTGTCCTGCGGCGCTTGCGTACAAGCCTGCCCGACCGCAACCTTGATGGAAAAATCGGTGATCGACAACGGTGTACCGGAACACAGCACCATCACCACCTGCGCCTACTGCGGCGTCGGCTGCTCGTTCAAAGCCGAAATGAAAGGAGAACAACTGGTGCGCATGGTGCCGGACAAAAACGGCCAGGCCAACCATGGACACTCTTGTGTTAAGGGCCGTTTCGCGTTCGGCTATGCAACCCACAAAGACCGCATCATCACACCGATGGTCCGCGAAAAAATTTCCGATCCTTGGCGCGAAGTCAGCTGGGAAGAAGCCATCGGTTTTGCCGCCAACAAATTGAAAGGTATCCAAGCTAAATACGGCAAAGACTCAATCGGTGGCATTACGTCTTCGCGTTGCACCAACGAAGAAACCTATCTGGTGCAAAAACTAATCCGCGCCGGCTTTGGTAACAACAATGTCGATACCTGCGCCCGTGTCTGCCATTCACCTACCGGCTACGGCTTGAAAAGCACTTTTGGTGAATCATCCGGCACCCAGACCTTTGACTCGGTAATGCAGTCCGATGTGATTATGGTGATAGGCGCCAACCCGACCGACGGCCACCCGGTATTCGGTTCGCTGATGAAACGCCGCTTACGTCAAGGCGCGAAACTGATCGTGGTCGATCCGCGCAGTATCGACTTGGTTAGTAACAGCCCACACGTGAAAGCCGACTATCATCTGAAACTGCGCCCCGGCACCAACGTTGCTGTGGTAACCGCCTTAGCTCACGTGATCGTTACCGAAGGCTTGGCCGATGAGAAATTCGCGTTGGAACGTTGCGATGTCGAATCATTTGGCAAATGGAAAACCTTCGTTGCCCTACCCGAACATTCACCGGAAGCCGTCGCCGAATTAACCGGTGTACCCGCTGAGACCATGAGAGCCGCGGCTCGCCTTTATGCAACGGGGGGTAACGGCGCAATCTATTACGGCTTGGGCGTCACAGAACATAGCCAAGGTTCTACAACCGTCATAGGCATCGCTAATCTGGCAATGGCCACCGGCAATATCGGCCGAGATGGTGTTGGCGTCAACCCGTTGCGCGGTCAGAACAATGTCCAAGGCTCTTGCGATATGGGCTCGTTCCCGCATGAATTCGTCGGCTATCGCCATGTTTCCGATTCGCAAACCCGCATGCAATTCGAGTCAGCTTGGGGTGTAACTCTTTCATCAGAGCCAGGCTTGCGCATCCCCAATATGTTTGGCGCCGCTATCGACGGCAGCTTCAAAGGCCTATACGTACAAGGCGAAGACATAGCCCAATCCGACCCCGACATCACCCACGTACATCACGCACTGCGTGAATTGGAATGTTTGGTAGTACAAGACATTTTCCTGAACGAAACGGCTAAATTTGCCCACGTATTTTTGCCAGGCTCCTCGTTCCTGGAAAAAAACGGCACCTTTACCAATGCTGAGCGGCGGATTTCACCGGTCCGTAAAGTCATGACCCCACTGGGCGGCAAGGAAGACTGGGAAGTAACGCAGGACTTGTCCAACGCACTGGGTTATCCGATGAATTACAGCCATCCTTCGGAAATCATGGACGAAATCGCGGCGCTGACTCCACAATTCGCCGGTGTCAGTTACGAAAAAATCGATGAAATGGGCAGTATTCAATGGCCTTGCAACGACGAAACCCCTGACGGCACGCCGATTATGCATGCAGACCATTTCGTGCGCGGTAAAGGCCGATTCATGCTGACCGAATACGTTGCTACCGAAGAACGTACCAGCAGTAAATATCCGCTGATTCTAACTACCGGCCGGATCTTGTCGCAATACAACGTTGGCGCCCAAACGCGCCGCACGGAAAACGTCGCCTGGCACGAGGAAGACCGCCTGGAATTGCATCCGCACGATGCCGAAGTACTGGGTATCAGCGATGGCGACTGGTGCGGCGTGAAAAGCCGTTCCGGAGAAACCGTTTTGCGAGCCTTGATTACCGACCGCATGCAACCGGGTGTGGTTTACACCACGTTCCATTTCCCGCATTCAGGCGCTAACGTCATCACCACCGACAACTCGGATTGGGCAACCAACTGTCCGGAATACAAAGTTACTGCGGTGCATGTCGCCAAAGTCGCACAACCGTCGGCATGGCAGCAGGAATACCAAGACTTTTCCGACAATCAGTTATCTTTGCTGGAAAACCGCATCGCGGTCAACGAGTAAACAGCAACACGTTATGGATGCAATCTCAAGCGAACTGGGCTGGACCAGCTATCGAACCGGTACGTTCGATAGCTGGCGAGGGCCTGTGCATACCGCGAAAGAAGATTATGTAGCCGAAGAAGTGCCGGTGGTGTTGGTGTACAACACTATTCCGCATGTGGTGATGCTGACGACTCCTCTGAATCTGGAAGATTTTGCATTGGGTTTTAGTCTGACCGAGGAAATCATCGGGCAACCATCAGAATTGCAATCGGTACGCGTCGTACAACGCTCCAAAGGCGTAGAAGTTAGAATGACGATTCCAGAAGAGCGTTTTGAGAAACTGCACGGCAAGGGAAAAAACATGACCGGCAGAACCGGTTGCGGTTTGTGCGGAGCCACCACACTGGAGCAAGCCATTCGGCGTCCGCATCATGTCGGCCAAGGTTTGGCTTTAAGCGCAGGTCTATTGAGCGGCGGTTTCGCCGATATGGCGCAAAAACAATCCCTGAACTTACTGACCGGAGCCGTCCATGCGGCGGCATGGCTGCATCCGGAGCGCGGCATCGTTACTGTAAGGGAAGATGTCGGCCGCCACAATGCACTGGATAAACTAATCGGCTCATTAGCCAAGGCCAACTGCGATTTTGAAAATGGCTGGCTACTAGTGACCAGTCGCGCCAGTTACGAAATGGTACAAAAAGCAGCCAGCGTTGGCATCACCTTGCTCGCGGCCATATCGGCACCTACCGCCTTAGCGATTCAATTGGCGGAAGAGTGCGGACTGACCCTGGTCGGCTTCGCCCGCCACGAAAATCACATGATCTACACTCACCCTCATCGTTTACAACATTACCAAGAATCAGCCGCATAAATCATGGATACCCAAAATCTCATAAAAATGGCCAACAACATAGGCGCTTTTTTCAAATCCGAGCCTGACCGGGAATTGGCTATTAAAGGCGTTGAACAACATATCAGAAACTTTTGGGAACCACGGATGCGTAAAGCTATTGTGGAGTATGTGCAACAAGGCGGTACGGAGTTGATGGATATCGTGTCGGAAGCCGTATTGCATATTGCCAAATAAGGCTTGAGATCAACGCCTTTGATGGCTTAAATTTCTTGAATCATTTTCCGCTGAACTAGAGACGAAGCTAATCCGAAAATCCCCCCCGAATACAACCACTTCGGGGGGCTAGTTAAAAGCCTTAGCCGTTCGGCTTAATTGGCGGAACTAAGAGGTTGAACTTCAGTTGGCAAAGTCGTACCCAAATACTTATTCAGTTGGCCTTTGCTAGCTAAAATCCGAAATTGCGAAAACAGCTCGTCGTATTTGGCGTTGATATACGAGCTTTTGGCGATATAGGCCTCGTTGAAGGTATCCAACAAGTCTAATAACGTCCGTTGACCGATATTGAATTGCTGCTGATAAGCACTGATGGTCTTCTCACTTGAATCGACGTGCTGTTTAAAAAACTCTAGCTGGCTTTTCACGGTTTGATGAGCCACCCACGACAAACGCATGCTCTCGATCACCTGCCTATGGGTATTATCGCGAATATCCTTGGCCTGATTGATTAACTGCGCGGTTTGTTCGCGGCGGGCTATGTCTTTGCCGCCATTAAAGATGTTGTAGCGCATACGCAGCATTGCCGTCATATCCGAGTTGGTGCCACGAATCCCATCCAGGTTGTAATTGTGACTGGCACCGGCCTCAATATCGAAACGCGGGAAATAAGGCGCCATAGCCGTAGCATGTTGGGCAAATGCGGAATCAATATCGGAATTGGCGGATTTCAAAATGGGATGGTCGGCCAACGCTTCTTCTATCGCTTGATCCAGCGACTGCGGCAGCGCGGTTCCCGGCGATTGAATCGGCTGAATACCCTCCGGCAATATGCCGATGACTCGCAAGAAACTGGTCTCGGCGTCTTTCAAATTACCGATTTCGGACAACACGTTTTTTTCCGCCAAGGCTACCCGGCCCATAGACTGGTCGACGTCGGCCCGCTTACCGACGCCTCGGTCGCTACGCAGTTTGATTTGATCGTTAGTACCTAGATGTCGTTGCAGGTTTTCCTTAGCCAGATTCAACAACTCCTGACGCCGCAACACCTTGATATAGGCTTCAACACCATCGAGCGCGGTAATTTCCGATTGGCCGAATACCGTGTAAGCCCTAGAGTCGGTTCGTGCTTCCTGCCTCTCCACTTCGTTGGGCGTAGCCAGGCCGTCAAACAACATTTGTCTGGCTAGAATCGCCCCTTCCTCTCTATGATAAAAAACTGATCCGTCACCGCGGCCACGGGTGGTAGGGTTATTCGATTCTTCCCAGCCGATGCCCGCCGTGACATCCACCGTAGGGAAATAACCGGCCTTGGCTTGCCCGATTTCCTCTTCAACGGCGCGGCGTTCTGATTTGGCAGCTTGGATTTTGGGATTTTCATCCAGAACTTTCTGAATAGACTCTTGCAAACTCAACGCCTGACTCGTTGACACACAGGCCAAATGCATTGCTATTCCTAAACTCAAACTCCTGCTGACTCTCATGACATTCCTCTCTGATATTGGTCGATTTCTTTTAACAATATGGCTAGTCTTAAGCGGTCATCGACATTTAATTTCCTGAAAATCGACGACAAATGCGCTTTCACCGTCCGTTCGGAAATATTCATTGCCAAGGCGATACGCTTATTACTTTCTCCCTGCCGTATCATGTCCGCCACTTCCACCTCCCGGGCGGATAAACTAGCAAGCTTCTTTAGCTTTAATTCGGTGTCGACAGTATTTGGCGCAAGTTGCGGACGCCTGGCACTGGTCAACACACCAATTACTTTGGGCACTAACGCCCGACGAATCCAAATATCGCCCGCCAAAATACAGGCTACAGCCCGGGTTAAAAGCTCCGGCGCTTCCGATTGGTCGCAATAGCCGGCCGCGCCGTTAATCAACACCTCTATCTGCTTGTTCTCCGGCCAATCCGAGCCCATGACCAAAAATCGGGCTTTTTTGTTGGCAAAAACCGATAACAAACTGGCATCGTCGTCCAGTTTTTTGGCATCGAAAATCACTGCGTCAGCCGTATAATCACTGCGAATACTATGCAGCATACTTACGTTATATTCCGCGATCAGCGCATGAGTCCACTGCGCCGTCAGCTGAGGATTGTTGGAATAAATCAGTATGTTAGCCACAAATGTAATTGTTGTTATGAGTTATCGTTCTCTTAAAGCCCTATCCCTGGCTTTCAATATCGGCTTCAAGAGGTAATCAAGCACTGTTTTTTTTCCGGTTAAAATATCAACTTCCGCTGTCATCCCGGCAATGATCTCCAAGCGTTCGCCACCTTTTTCCAGATAATTTTTGGCGGTGCGCAAACGAATCAAATAGTAATTGTCCTCGTCTTTTTTCTCGCCGGGTATGCTGTCTGCGCTGATATGTTCCAAAGCGGCATCCAGGCCGCCGTATATCGAAAAATCATAAGCGCTTAGTTTTACCACAGCTTTCTGCCCAGGGCGAAGAAAAGCAATGTCCGCCGGCCGAATTTTAGCTTCAATCAACAGTTGATCTTCCAACGGCACAATTTCCAACAAATCCATGCCCGGTTGAATCACGCCGCCGACAGTTGCCACTTTGATGCGTTTTACCGTACCTTTTACCGGCGACAACACTCTGGTACGGCTAACCCTATCTTCCAAAGCCACCGCTGACTCGGAGGTGCGATCCAGCTCCGCCTTGACTTCGTTCAATTCTTTCAAGGCCTCGGTTTTATAGCGAATTTTGATCTCCGCTAGTTTATTGCGCGCTTCGTCCAATGACGAACGCAGACGAGGCATCGCTAGATTCGCGGAATTCAAGTCGCCCTTCAAATCGTTGGCGGCACGTTGCAAGCGCAGTAATTCAACCTGCGACATTGCCCCATCAGCCACCAGCGGTTCGGACATCTTCACTTCGTCCTGCAATAATTTGTAGCTACGCGCCAACTGGTCGCTTTTCGACTGAATTTCGATAATTTCCTGCTCTTTCTGCCGCACTTGCTCGGCAAAAATGTCGCTATTCGACCTTATTTCGTTCTGCTTGGAAACCAGCAATTGTCTAACGTTCTCGGCGATTTGCGGTGCGTTCTTCATAACCTCTTCCGGAATCGCCAGGGGCGTGCCGTTGATCTCGGCGTTCAAGCGCGCGGTATTCGCCAACAACTCGTAATACTTTAACTTGGCTTCCTTAAACGAGGAAGCGAAACGGACTTGATCCAGTTGCAGCAACACCTGATCTTTGTCCACCAACTGGCCTTCTTGAACCAATATTTCCGAAACAATCCCGCCCTCCAGGTTCTGCACCACCTGCACTTGACTGGACGGTATGGTCTTACCTTCGCCGCGCGTGACTTCATCCAAGCTGGCAAAACCAGCCCAAACCATGGATACCGCAACAAATGCCGCAGCAAACCACAGGATCAAATGGCTTTGCAAGGGTAATTCGTACAGGTTGGCGGCGTTGACGTCGCTTAAAAATCGCTGATCTTCGGCTCGATACCGATGCTCGGCTCGCCAATCGGCTATTTTTTTCAACATATTAGATAGCCACCTTGATCTGACCTTGGCGCAAGGCTTCCAGCACATGCTCCTTGGGGCCGTCTGCGACCATATGCCCGCCGTCCATCACGATCAGCCTGTCCACCAAGCTGAGCAGCGACATGCGGTGCGTGACCAGTATCAAGGTCTGTTCCGCCAGTTGCGCGGCAAACCGCTGTTTAAACGCCTCCTCGCTACTGTTGTCCATCGCATTGGTCGGCTCGTCCATAATAAAAATCGACGGCGACAACAGCAAGGCTCTGGCTAGTGCAATACTTTGCCGTTGCCCACCCGACAAGGATGCGCCGCGTTCACCGACCTGCAAATCAAAACCGGCGGGATGTTTACTGACGAACTGATCGACACCGGCAATCGCCGCCGCCTTTAACACCGCAGTGTCATCGGCGTAGCGCGAACCCAAGACGATATTGTCCTTCACGCTACCGAACATTAAGGAAATATCTTGCGGCACATAGCCGATTTGCCGGCGTAAATCGGAAGGATCGATTTGGCGAATATCGGTGCCGTCTATCAAGATCGAACCTTCTTGAACCTGATATAAACCAAGCATCAATTTTTCCAGCGTGCTCTTGCCGGAACCGATTCGGCCGATAAACCCCACGCGTTCGCCAGCCTTGATTTTAAAAGATATGCCGTCCAAGGCCTTAACCGGCTGCTGCGGATAGCTGAAGCGGACATGCTTAAACTCGATTTCGCCGTTAAAGCGCGGCCTATGCAAATAGTCCTTGCCGCTCTCGCGCTCCACCGGTAGAGCCATCATCCGGTTAAACGATCCCAAGGCGGTCACCGCCTGATGGTAGCGGGTCAATAGTGCCGCGACTTGCCCGACCGGAGCCAACGCCCGCGAGGTCAGCATGGTGCAAGCCACCAAGCCGCCGGTCGTCAAATCGCCGTCGGTAATCCGGTAGACGCCGGCCACCACCACCAATACCGCTGCCAATTGCTGCAAGAACGCGGTCAAATTAACGGTCAAGCCGGCATAAAACCGCGACTTTAACCCCAGCCGGGCGATTTCGCCGACATTCTGCTCCCAACGGCGCTGCAATTGCCCTTCCGCGCCAGCCGCTTTGATAGTTTCCAGATTGGACAACGCTTCCACCAGCGTGGCATTTTTCTCGCCGCCGAATTTGAACATGGCGTTGATCGTGTTTTTCAACGGCGCCTGCAAGGCAATACCGATCATCATCGCCAACGGCAAAATTGCCAGCGGAATCAAAGCCAAATTGCCGCCGACACTATAAATAATCAGTAAAAACAAAAACAAAAACGGCAAATCAATCAACGTCACCAGCGTTGCCGAGGTCAAGAACTCGCGAAAGGATTCGAATTCGCTTAAGTTGTTAGCAAAAGCGCCCACCGATGGCGGCCGGGCTTCCATGCGAATATTCATCAGTTTTTCGAAAATATTCGCCGACAAAATAATATCGGCGCGCTTGCCAGCCGCATCGATAAAATAACTTCGCAGCAGCTTCATCGCCAATTCGAAGCCAAACACGATCAGCACACCTACCGTCAGTACCCACAAGGTTTCCAACGCGTGATTAGGCACCACGCGGTCGTAGATATTCATGAAAAATAAGGGTGCCGCCAAAGCAAACAAATTGATTAATACCGAGGCCGCCAGCACTTCCGCATAGATAGGCCAGGACTTATAAAGCACATCCCAAAACCAATGTTTGACCTTGGGCACAGCCGATTCCGCAGTACGCCCGTCAAAGCGATGCTGTAACTGCACGAAAAAGGCCGAACCGCTGTAGTTTGCTTGCAGTTCTGCAACGCTAACGGTCTTTTCGCCGCTCTCGGTTTCCGGCAACACTACCGTATAGCTTTCAGCGTTCTTGGCAAGCAAAACGCAGGCGTTGCCATCTTTAAGCAACAGCACAGCAGGCAGGACTAAATTGGAAATTTTCTGTAAGGGCCGGCGCAACAAGCGGCTGGTCAAACCAGCGCGTTCAGCGGCGCGCACGAACAAAGCCGGTGTTAATTTATTGTCGACTAAGGGCAGTCCGGCCACCAAGGCCGTTGCAGTTTGCGGGATATGTAATAACTTGCAGACCGACAGCAAAGCCAACAATAAAGGATCGTCAAACGTGGAATCTGCTGGTCCGGATATCTGGCCGCTATCAGGCATGGAGGATGTAAGTAGAGGTTATAGTTTTTAGAACGCTATAGCGCGCTATTGTACTTAAGTATTATAAGTTGATGCGATTACAACCCAAAAAGCATTTTTATGAAAGCGAATTTAAAAACTAGCGCCAGGTGCATCGCCAATAATTTCCCGTAACAAGGCCGTGGCATAGCTGCCGGCGGGCAGAGTGAAGCTCAACTTTAGTTGATTATCCAACCACTGCCACTCCAGATCTTGCGGCAATGTCCGCAAGGCCCGACGATCTGCTTCCAGATCAAAGGCAAGCAAGCCGTCGGCTAGGGATGCGTTAGCGGCAATAACGGTATTTTCTATCGCACCGGCCTCAGCCGTGGCAACCTTACCGCCTCGGCCCCACATAATCCCGGTGGGATGAATATCACCCTGCTCGAGGCGTGCCGGCAGACTGGCGTCGTCGCTATCCCCGGCAAAACAGCTATTACTGCCGTCTAGCTTAAATACATCGCCATTTAATGCCCGATGCCAATTGGCTTGCGCGACGCGCTGGGCCAAGATCAGATTGAACAAATACGAACGCGCCGCCGAGAAATACAAAGAACGCTGCTCGCGCTTGACCTTAGCGCCGGCAAACATTGCCCGCGCGCGATTGATATTTTGGCCGTGATGCCCGAAACGTTGCGGGCCGAAGTAATTCGGAAAACCTTGGGTTTTGATCAGTTGCAACTGCTTTTCAGCTTCTTCTTGGTTGCCCGTCCAATTGCGGATCAGCAACGTAAATTTATTGCCGGCCAATACGCCGCGCTTCAGCTTCCGAGCGTGACGAACCGTTTGCAGTATTTTCAGCTGCTCGGTTTCGATAGCTGACCAATCCGGATCTTCCTTACCCGGTAGCCACACACTAAACCATTGCCGAGTGCGGCCATGACGGTCTTTTAATCCGGCATAGCTGACGTCGCGCTGGCGGATACCGGCATGGCGGGCCAGCAGACGAGCGACATATTCGGTGTTTTCGCCGGTTTTTTCGATATGCAGGAATATATGCTCGCCGCTGCCTTCCGGCTGGAAAGACAGGATTTCTTCGACGACAAAATCCTCGGGTTCTGTTTTGATGTCGCCGGTACCGGACGGGCCACCGCAGGCGTAGGGCCATTCGGGTAAACTAAAATCTGTCATGGGGTATGTAAAATATCGTAGGTCATGTTGCCGCGATATGACTGTATTGATGCCGTAAAATTGTCAGGGAACGCTACGCGCACCCTGACCTACCTGACTTAGCAGCTATAAATTCGGGCAAAGTTTGAACTTGTGTGAGTTACTTCTCAATCAACACCACCGCCTGCACGGCGATGCCTTCCTTGCGGCCTTCAAAGCCCAGTTTCTCTGTGGTGGTGGCTTTGACATTGATGAAATCGACATCGACAACCAAGTCGGCAGCGATGTTGGCTCGCATGGCCGGCACATGTGGCAGCATTTTCGGTGCCTGGGCAATGATGGTCACGTCGGCGTTGACTAATTTGTAACCTTTTTCCTGGACGATTTTATACACATGCCGCAGTAATACACGGCTGTCGGCACCCTTGAATTCGGGATCGGTATCAGGGAAATGCTTGCCGATGTCACCTAAAGCCGCAGCACCGAGAATCGCGTCAGCCAAGGCATGCAGCACCACATCGCCGTCGGAATGGGCTTCCAAACCTCTTTCATAGGGGATTTTCACGCCGCCCAAAATGATGTGGTCGCCGTCGTTGAAACGGTGGACGTCGTAGCCTTGGCCGACTCGGATCATGCTTGTTGCTCCATATAGAAGTGTGCCAGCGCCAGATCTTCGGGCCGGGTGATTTTGATGTTATCGGGGCGGCCTTCAACGATCTTCGGCTGAAAGCCCAACAGTTCCAGCGCACTGGCTTCATCGGTAACGGCCGGATTGCCTTCGGTTTGCTGCAAAGCATCGCGAAGCATGCCGTATTTGAACATCTGCGGCGTTAAAGCGCGCCAGACATGTTTGCGATCTATCGTCGCGGTAATCGTATCGCCGTCGACGTGTTTTAGCGTGTCGTGGGAGGACAGCGCCAGAATGCCGCCGACTGCATCGTCTTTTAGTGTGTCGATTTGCAGATGAATATCAGAAGCTGTCAGACAGGGTCGTGCCGCGTCATGCACCAATACCCAATCGTCTTCAGCAGCCTGGCCTTGCAAAGATTTCAGTGCCGACAGTACTGAGTCAGCCCGCTCCTTGCCGCCGGGCGCGGTAATTACATCTGGATGTTTAGAAACGTCCAATTCGGGCCAATACGGATCTTCAACTGAAATCGCCACCGCCACCGCTTGAAACGCGCCGGATTGCAACACGCGGTTTAAGGTATGTTCGATGACGGTTTTGCCGGCCAGCGGCAGATATTGTTTAGGGCGATCGGCTTGCATGCGTTTGCCAACGCCAGCTGCCGGGACAACTGCCCAGCATTTGAGAATTTGCTTCATGCTCTCTACTCAAGCACTTGAAAGAAAGTTTCGTTTTCCTTGATCATGCCCAGTTCGTAACGAGCGCGTTCTTCGATGGTTTCCAAACCACGGCGCAAATCCAGCACCTCGGCATACAAGGAATCGTTGCGTTCCTTTTTTTCCTGCGCTTCCTTGGTCAGGGTATCCAGGCGTTCCCGATAATCGCTAATCTGCGAGACGCTGGCATCACCCAGCCACAACCGATACTGGAAGTGAACAATTAGCAGAATGATGATGGCGATCAGGGTTTTAATGGCTGTTCTCGATCTGTAGGGTGGGTTGCGCCCGGAAAAACGCAACTCACCTTTTTAGGCCAACGCGTTGGGTTACGGCTTGTGCCTAACCCAACCTACGCTTTTTATTTCAGCATTTTGAACGCGCTGCGACCGGCATATTTGGCTTTGTCGCCCAACTCGTCTTCGATTTTCATCAGACGGTTGTATTTGGCAACCCGGTCGGAACGGCTCAATGAACCGGTTTTGATTTGACCGGTGCCGGTCGCAACTACCAAGTCGGCGATGGTAGTGTCTTCGGTTTCGCCGGAACGGTGAGAAACCACGGCACTATAACCCGCAGCAGCAGCCATATCGATAGACGCTAGAGTTTCGGTCAAGGTACCGATTTGGTTGACTTTGATCAGGATGGAGTTGGCGATACCTTTCTCGATACCTTCTTTCAGGATGGCAGGGTTGGTGACGAACAAATCGTCGCCGACCAATTGGATTTTGCCGCCCAATTTTTCGGTTTGATATTTCCAGCCGTCCCAGTCGTTTTCGTCCAGGCCGTCTTCGATGGAGATGATGGGGTATTTATCAACCCACGCTGCCAAGAAATCGACCATCTCTGTGGAGTTAAAGCTACGGTTTTCCGCAGACAGAACGTATTTACCGTCGTCGAAATATTCGGAAGCAGCAGCATCCATACCCAGATAGATATCAACACCTGCTTTGTAACCGGCTTTTTCGATCGCTTCCAGGATCACTTCGATGGCTTCTTCGTTGGAAGACAAGTTAGGCGCAAAACCACCTTCGTCGCCCACTGTGGTAGCCAAACCCCGGCTTTTCAATACTTTAGCCAGGTTATGGAAGACTTCGGCGCCGTAACGGATCGCTTCGCGGAAGGTTGGCGCGCCGACAGGCAGAATCATGAATTCTTGCAAATCAACGCTGTTATCAGCGTGCGAACCGCCGTTGATGATGTTCATCATCGGTACAGGCAGGATAAATTCGCCGGACTTGTTCAGGAATTTGTACAACGGTACGCCGGCTTCTTGAGCAGCGGCGCGTGCGGCAGCCATGGAAACGCCCAGGATAGCATTGGCGCCAATGCGGCTTTTGCTAGGCGTGCCGTCCAAGGCAATCATTTTTTCGTCCAATGCGGCTTGGTTGTTGGCATCCATACCCACGACGGCTTCGCGAATTTCGGTATTGACGAAGTTAACGGCATTCAATACGCCTTTGCCCAGATAACGGGATTTATCGCCGTCGCGCAATTCGATCGCTTCGCGTTCGCCGGTGGAGGCACCGGATGGCACCATTGCGCTGCCGATGATGCCGGATGCCAAATACACTTCCGCTTCAACGGTCGGGTTACCGCGTGAATCCAGAACTTCTCTTGCCTTTACGTCTACTATTCTTGCCATTATTTTGCCCTATAGTGTGGTTTCAATCAGGCTGGTGGATTTAACAGCCCGGTCTATCGTTACTAACATTTCCAATAATTCTTTCATGCGGTGCAAGGGCCATGAATTGGGACCGTCACTCAACGCTTCTTCGGGTTTGGGATGCGATTCCATAAACAGACCAGCAATACCCACTGCGACTGCGGCGCGAGCCAACACCGGTACATGTTCACGCTGACCGCCGGAGACATTGCCTTGCCCGCCCGGTAACTGCACGGAATGGGTGGCGTCGAATACCACCGGGCATCCGGTGTTGCGCATCACGGCCAAAGAACGCATGTCCGAGACCAAATTATTATAACCAAACGACACACCGCGCTCGCAAACCATGATTTGCTGATTGCCGGTGGCCTTGGCTTTGGCAGCGACATTGGCCATATCCCACGGCGCTAAAAATTGCCCTTTTTTGATATTTACGGGTTTGCCCAAGGCGGCGACACTTTGAATAAAATTGGTCTGGCGGCACAAAAACGCCGGGGTTTGCAGCACATCAACCACCGCCGCCACTTCTTCTAACGGTGTGTCTTCATGGACATCGGTCAAAACCGGCACATGCAATTGCTGTTTTACTTTTTCCAAGATCTGCAAACCTTTTTCGACACCCGGACCGCGAAAACTGCCCAGTGACGAACGGTTGGCTTTATCGAACGAGGACTTATAAATAAATGGAATATTCAACTCGTCGGCTATTTCTTTCAATTTACCGGCGGTATCCATGGTCATTTGTTCGCTTTCGATCACACAGGTGCCGGCGATCAGGAAAAACGGCTTATCCAGGCCGACTTCGAAATTACATAATTGCATGTTTAACCTTGTTTATGCCTTTAGAGGGTGCTTCTTGTGTTTGGCGGCCGCTTCGACAAAGCCTGAGAACAGCGGATGACCGTTGCGCGGTGTCGAGGTGAATTCGGGATGGAATTGGCAGGCCAAAAACCAGGGGTGATCGGGGAGCTCGATAATCTCCACCAAGCGGCCATCCAGCGATTTACCGGAGAAGCGCATACCGGCGGCTTCCAACTGTTTCAAATACTGATTGTTAAACTCGTAACGGTGGCGATGCCGCTCGGTGATGACATCTTTTTGATACAACTCGAACGCTAAGGAATCCGATTTTAAGCGGCATTTTTGCGCACCTAAACGCATGGTGCCACCGATGTCCGACCCTTCGTCACGCACGTTCAACTGCCCGGCCTCATCCATCCACTCGGTAATCAAACCGATAATGGGATGCGGGCTATTCGGTAAAAACTCGGTGCTGTGCGCGCCTTCCAAACCCACCACATCGCGAGCGAATTCGATCACCGCCGACTGCATGCCCAAGCAAATGCCCAGGTAAGGAATCTTGTTTTCGCGGGCGAAACGTACTGTAGAAATCTTGCCTTCCACGCCACGTTCGCCAAAGCCACCGGGTACCAAAATCGCATCGACATCTTTCAGCTTTGCCGTACCTTCGGCTTCGATGGTTTCAGAGTCGATATAAGTGATTTGTACTTTGTGACGGGTGTGGATACCGGCGTGAATCAAAGCCTCGTTCAAGGATTTGTAGGCATCGGTGTGATCGACATATTTGCCGACGATGGCGATGTTGACTTCATCGGTCGGGTGAGTCAAACCATCGACCACTTTCTCCCACGCCGACAAATCTGCCGGCGGCACATCGAGACGCAACTGGGCTACGACGATGTCGTCCAAGCCTTGTTCGCGCAGTAATAACGGGATGCGATAAATGGTGTCGGCGTCAATCGCGGAGATGACCGCTTTTTCATTGACGTTGGTGAACAAGGCGATTTTCTTGCGTTCGCTGGCCGGGATCGGCTGCTCGGAACGGCAAATCAGGATATCCGGCTGGATACCGATGGTGCGCAGTTCTTTGACGGAATGCTGGGTTGGTTTGGTTTTAATCTCGCCAGCCGACTTGATGTAAGGTACTAAAGTCAGGTGGATAAATACCGCCCGGTCCCGACCTAATTCAACGCCCATTTGCCGGATGGATTCCAGAAACGGCAAGGATTCGATGTCGCCAACCGTGCCGCCAACCTCTATCAGCGCCACATCGGTCCCTTCGGCACTGGCATAGACGCGGCGTTTAATTTCATCGGTAATATGCGGAATCACCTGCACCGTCGCGCCCAGATACTCGCCTTTACGCTCGTTGCGTAAGACTTGCTCGTAAACCTGGCCGGTGGTGAAGTTGTTTTTCTTGGCCATCGTGGTTTTTAAAAACCGCTCGTAATGGCCTAAATCCAGATCGGTTTCCGCGCCATCCTCGGTCACAAAGACCTCGCCGTGTTGAAACGGACTCATGGTGCCGGGGTCGACGTTGATGTAGGGATCGAGTTTGGTGAGAGTGACTTTCAGGCCGCGATCTTCCAAGATAGCTGCCAACGATGAAGCGGCTATCCCTTTTCCCAAGGATGAAACCACTCCGCCGGTGATGAATATGAATTTTGTCATGAACGTTTGGCGCCCTGTTTAGCGAATAGCAAGGGGGTCGAAAAGCGGCAAATTCTAACAGTTTTATAGCGCAATTGCCTTTTTAATTGCCAAAGCAAGCTCAGCCGGGGGCTAGATAACCGAAAAATATCAACGACATTTGGTCGTAAACACCAACTGATTTTTGCCGCGCTGCTTGGCCATATACATCGCGTCGTCGGCGCATTTAATCAACAATTCGGCTTCGGAATGATCGGTGGGATACATGGCAATGCCGATGCTGGCCCCTATTTTGACGGTCTCATTATGAATTAAAAACGCTTGATTAATGGCTTTCAACACATTTTGCGCCACTTGCTTGGCCGCCAATACCGAGTGTAGCGAGGTCAGAACAAATACGAACTCATCGCCACCCAAACGGGCGACGGTATCGACTTCGCGGCAACAATGCTCAAAACGCTTGGCCACTGCTTGCAGTAATTCATCGCCGGCATCGTGCCCCATTTCATCGTTTACATCCTTGAAACCGTCCAAGTCAAGAAACAGCACCGCCAAAAATGTCGAATCACGTTTGGCGCGCAACAAGTCTTGCCGTAAGCGCTCGACCAACAAACCGCGATTGGGCAAACCGGTGAGCTGGTCATGAAACGCCAGATACATTAATTGTTTTTCCTTACGCTCCTGTTCGCTGACATCGGTAATCGTGCACATAGTGATCTGATCGTTAAACTCGAACAGGGTTTGGGTGTTGATTTTCGCGACAAAGGTAGAGTTGTCGCGCCGTAACCCCAGCATTCGGGTGTTGTCCGCGACGATCAATTGCTTTAAAGGTTTACCGATCAAGACCTGCTCGCCGTATCCGAATAACTGACTGGCCGTCTTATTGGCGGAACGCACACATTCGTCACGACCATACAAAACGATGCCGGTCTCGATGGAATCGATGATATTGCGCAAGGCTTGAACATTGCCCTGGGATTGCTTGATTTGAGCCAACAGGCGTTTGCAGACCAGGGCAAAATTCAGCAATGCCAGCAGCAGCAAACTGGCTTGCAAGCTGCGCAAATAAAACACTTCCCTGGTAGCATTTAGCTCCAACGCGGTGGTCAGATCATTCATCAAAGCCAACAGTTGGGTGTTATGCATCAACAATGTCCGCAATGCCGACCGCAAAACCTCGGTATCAATCCCTACGCCACCCAACTCAACCGGCAATAAGCGTTTGTGGATCAGTGCCCAAAGCTGGGACGCCGAGCCGGTAATCATTTGCGTATTGGAAGCTTGGGCGGCAGCCAAGTAAACCGGTTTGCCATCACCGCTACTGGTAATACCGCCTTGCAAAAAACCGTTTAAGGTTTTATCGAACAAGTCGACGGCATTGGAAAATTCGGTAAAAGCGCTGAGCTTTTCCGTATCGGTTTGCGCGACATGCAACATCAGCAAAGATTTGGTCATCCGCTGTGACAACATGCGTTGGCGGCCGGATAAATTAATAGCCACCGCACTCTTTTCCAGCTTTGCGGAAATCCAAAAATTAAGCCCCAGCGCCACCGCATCAAACACGATGAATAGCACCACCGGAATGAAAATCGCCGGAAGTTTGCCGCGTGTCTTTTCGGTCATGTCAGGGTGCCGCTTAAAAGCCCTGGTCTACGCCATTTTGTAACTTGGGCCACGTGCTAAATGCAAACACCCAAATCATGATGATGTTAAGCACCGGCACCAATAAAACCAGCGTCCAGCGCCCGTCGAATCCGGCTTTTTCCAAAATTCGATAGCCCAGCCACAAGCAAAACAGCATGAATACCGGCAACAACACGAAAAATAGTTCCATGACTAGCCCTCCTTTTTTGCATTCGGCCATTCTTGGAAAGCCAGTTGCAAAAACACGATCAGCAATCCAAAGACCGGCAAAAACACCAATGCCGCCCACGCCGGATTCAGACCGGCTTTTTTATAGATCAAGATCGCCGGGATTGCGATCATCATGCCCACGATCATGGCCTGAAGTATCTCGGGAAACATCAACATGACACCTCCTAACGGTTTTCGTTACCTATCATTACATGCTTTCGGACACTCGCCAATCCAATTGGTAACAACTGTCCGCCGCGCTGAGCCACGCCCATTCGGCAATCCATAAGTCGGCGACCGCCGCCAGACGACCATCCAGATAAATCAAGGGCCTAATGTCTCTTTCCCAAGGCGGAACCCCAGCCTCCTGGTAGAGTTTTTTTAGACAATGATGGCCGGCTCGACCAGGCAATTTAAGCTTTTCCCCGCCTCGCCTTGGCTCCACCGTCACTTCCGCATTATTCCACAAGTTTTTGGATAGCCCAGCCGATGCAGTGTTTCTGGACAACACATAGCCATTGCTTAAGATTATCCGCTCCTGCTCTTGTATCCACGGCTTTGTCTGAGTTTCCTTTTGCAAGCATTGCTCAGGGATGCAATACAATTTTTGCCGATATTTTCTGATGATGCTGCCCTGGATACATACTTGCGCCGCTGCATCGCCCCGCCCACAGACCAGCTGCTCGACCAGCGTTTGCAACACCGCCTGACTCGGCGGCTTCACACCCATGCGGCGCAACCAGTGTCGCAAGAGACAATTCAATTGCGTCGCCGTGATCGCTGATAAATCGGCGACATTGAAACTGCCATCGGTCGGATCGAAAACCGTCGGCAAGGTCTTTTTCGCCCAAGCCTCTATCATCTGTGCCGCGTCGCCACAGTGCTTGGCCGAACGCGCAACCGTTTTATCCAGCGCCGGCCAGCGCTGTTTCAATACCGGCAGGATTTCGTTACGCAGGTAGTTGCGGTCAAAATCGCTACTTTGGTTGCTGGGATCTTCCACCCATTGCAAACCATGTGCTTGCGCATACCGCTGTATATCGACCTTGGCCACATCCAACAGCGGCCGCAGCATTTGTCCCTTCCCAAAAACACTGGCAATCGGCATGCCGGCCAAGCCTGATACACCGGCGCCTCTGAACAATTGCAGCAACAACGTTTCCATCTGGTCCTCGCGGTGCTGGGCCAGCAGGATAATATCGTCGACACCTAATAGTTGCCGCAGCGCCCGATAGCGCGCCTCGCGGGCCGCGGCTTCCGGGCTTTCGCCGCTACCGGCCCGCGCATCCACCGTTAGCAATTGAAAATCTGCACCTAAGCTTTCTGCTTGCCGGCGACAATGTTCGCCCCATCCCGCTGACTCAGCTTGCAAGCCGTGATCGACATAAACGGCGACGATCTTGCCGGCGAGCGCAGGCAAGCCCACGCATAAATCCAGCAGCACAGTCGAGTCCAAACCGCCGCTATAGGCGACGAACACTTTCCGGCACGTGGCAGGCAATAAAGCAGCAACAGTCTGCGGATTGAGATCGGGCATGGTTTACTCACAAAAAAGGCCGATTTGACTCGGCCTTTTATTGAACAACTAAATTGACTGACAGTTTTATTTGACTGGCTCTTCGATGTAGGAGCCAAATCGCATAATGCGTTGATAGCGCCTTTCCAACAGCAAATCCATATTTTCCGCCTGTTGCTGCAGATCGTTAAGATGCCTGACCAACGCGTCTTGCAGATTTGCGGCAATCTTTTCGAAATTGCGATGACCACCACCAACCGGCTCGCGAATCACTTCATCCAGAAATCCTTGCTCACGTACGCGGTCCGAGGTAATACCCATCGCTTCCGCCGCCAATTGGGCTTTGTCGGCGCTTTTCCATAGAATCGAGGCGCAACCTTCGGGAGAGATAACCGCATAGGTACTGTATTCCAGCATCAATAATCTATCGCCCACACCGATAGCCAAAGCCCCACCGGAACCGCCCTCACCGATCACGGTGCAGATAACCGGTGTTCGCAGTTTGGACATTTCGAACAGATTACGGGCGATAGCCTCGCTTTGCCCCCGCTCTTCGGCGCCAATACCCGGATAAGCGCCTGGAGTATCAATTAGACAGATGATAGGCAGTTTGAAACGCTCGGCCAGCTTCATCACGCGTAACGCTTTACGATAACCTTCCGGACGCGGCATGCCGAAATTACGATAAATTTTTTCTTTGGTATCCCGGCCCTTCTGATGGCCGATCACTACAACCGGCTGCCCCAGCAAACGCGCCATCCCGCAGACTATCGCCGGATCGTCGGCATATGAGCGGTCACCGTGCAGCTCGTGGAATTCCGTGAATATCAGATCGATATAATCCAAAGTATACGGCCGGCCGGGATGCCGGGATAATTGCGATATTTGCCAGTCCGACAAATCCGCGAAAATACTTTCGGTCAAACTCTCGCATTTCTGTTCGAGTTGCTTCAAGGTTTCGGAAATGTCGAAATTATTGTCCAGCTCTACCTTACGCAGCTCTTCTATCTTGGCCTGGAGTTCGGCAATCGGCTGTTCGAAATCTAAGAATTTTAAATCCATGTCAATCCGGCATTAGAATCAATAAAATGGCCGGCAATTCTAATGAAAAATGCCGTCATTGCCTATTTGTTTTACCGAGCCCCTGCAAATGAAGAATGCTACCGCCTTTGATAATACCGCCTATGCGCCGCTTGCGGCCAGAATGCGGCCGACTACGCTGGACGATTTTATCGGTCAGCAGCATCTGCTGGGCAAGGGCAAATCGCTGCGCGTGGCTATAGAACAAGGTGCACCGCACTCGCTAGTGTTTTGGGGCCCGCCGGGCGTTGGCAAAACCACTTTGGCCAAAATCATCGCCGCCAACGCGCATTGCCATTTCATCGAATTGTCGGCGGTGATGGCTGGCGTGAAGGAAATCAGGGCGGCGGTAGCCGAGGCGGAAGAGGTTAAACACAGCCGCAATCTGAATACCGTGGTGTTTATCGACGAAATTCACCGCTTTTCCAAAAGCCAGCAAGATTCGTTGTTGGCGCCCATCGAAAGCGGCGCGATTATTTTATTCGGCGCCACCACGGAAAACCCTTCCTTCGAATTGAATAACGCCTTACTGTCCCGACTGCGGGTCTACGTGATGCGCAGTATCGAATCAGAGGATCTGGAAACCTTGCTGCATAACGCTTTGACCGACACAGCACGCGGGCTGGGCAGCCGCAATTTGCTGATTGACTCGGAAGTGTTGACCATGATCGCCAAGGCCGCCGACGGCGACGCCCGCCGCTGTTTAAACATCCTGCAAATCGCCGCCGATCTGGCGGAAAACATCGACGGCCGGGAAACCGTGAATCGCGATATATTGGACGAAGTGTTATTGGGCCATGCCAATCGCTTCGACAAGGGCGGCGATATTTTCTACGATCAAATCTCTGCCTTGCATAAATCGGTGCGAGGTACCGACCCGGACGCCGCGTTGTACTGGTTTGCCAGAATGCTGGACGGCGGCTGCGATCCTTTGTATATCGCCCGCAGAGTTATTCGGATGGCATCCGAAGACATAGGCAACGCCGACCCGAGAGGCCTGGAATTGGCGTTGAATGCTACCAACGCTTACGAGCGGCTGGGCAGTCCCGAAGGCGAACTATCGCTGGCGCAAGCCATCGTTTACCTGGCCTGCGCGCCGAAAAGCAATGCGGTTTACGTGGCCTACAAAGCCGCCATGGCGGACGCTCGCAACAGCGGCTCGCTGGAAGTACCCATCCATTTACGCAATGCGCCAACCAAGTTAATGAAGGAACTGGGACACGGCGCGGACTATCGCTACGCCCATGACGAGAAAAACGCTTATGCCGCCGGCGAAAACTATTTCCCTGAATCCTTAAAAGCCCGGCAGTATTATTTTCCGGTGGAACGTGGTTTGGAAATAAAAATAAAAGAGAAGCTGAGTTTCTTGCGGAAATTATAAGAATTGAAGCCTGGATGCAATCTTTTGGCGTCGATAATTTTAACTACAGCGAAACAACGTTAAGAACTCGATTATAACTGGAATATATGGATAGCGAAATTAGCTGATTCGCTCCGCGCTTATGGTAGCGAGCAAAAAAAACTCCCGTAAACCAGGGAAGCTACGGGAGTATGGAAGCAAACGAATGATGGAAGATCGTTTGCAAGTCTCTGACTATAGGAGAAAACTTTCAATTCTTAACTGCTTGAGCACGATTATTTAATAAAATCGTGCTCCATACTGCGGCCACCCCAAACATCATTGTTGACAATATAAATTGTCCTGAAACAAAAGCAACTATACCTAAAAAAGATACAGAACCAATAAACATGTCTTTTTTTAATTCGTTCATTTGCGCCACCTAATATAAAAAATAATAATTAAAACTGTTAATAATTTTTTAAATCATCCCAAAACTTCTTCAAAGCCCTGTTCGAAAACGTGGCTTAAGTAAAACTCAAAATCGAACCATCCGCCACCGGCAATAGATAAATTTTGAATAGCAATCGCATTATTTAACTTTAGATATTATTGAGATCCGCTGTAACCCTGATTAACTCTGACGTTTGCTTGTCTATGTTTATTGCGTTTTAAAACTCAATGCCGAATATGTGATTTTATTCACAATCGCATACTTGCACGCTGTCTACCTGCTAAGAACCCAGCAACCGAGCTAAGTTGAACTACACCGACTCCAGCTTATAATGCACCCATCAATCCAAGGAGCTTTTATGAAATTCAGTTCGCGTTTTATGTTGTTTTTGTTGACGTTTGGCTTAGCAGCCTGTTCCAGCGCGTATTACAGCGGCCTGGAGAAAATCGGCATTCCCAAACGCGAAGTGATGGTGCATCGCGTGGAAAAAGCCCGCGATACCCAGGAGGAAACCAAGCAACAATTTAAGTCGGCGCTCGAACAATTCACCGTGATGACCAATTTTAAAGGCGGCGATTTAGAAGCCACCTACAATAAACTTAATGGTGAATATGAGGCCAGTGTAAAAAAGGCCGAGGAGGTTAATAAGCGCATCGCCGATATAGAAGACGTCTCCAGCGCACTGTTCAGCGAATGGGAAACCGAGCTGAGCCAATACAGCAATGCCTCGCTAAGACGAAACAGTCAGCAAAAGTTGACTGCCACCAAAGCGCATTATCAACAACTGATTGCGGCAATGCGCAAAGCCGAAACCAAAATAGAGCCGGTACTCAGCGTGTTTCGAGACCAGGTGCTGTATCTGAAACACAACCTGAATGCTCAAGCCATCGCCTCGCTAAAAGGCCAGTTGGACTCGGTTAAATCGGATGTATCGGCTTTGGTGGTGGAAATGGAAAAATCGATTAATGAGGCGGACGCGTTTATCAAGACCATGGAAAAGCAATAGCGCTTCGCTATCGAACTATTCTGATCGAAGCTAACCGGGACTATTTCCGCCCCGAAAAACTTACCCTCTCAGCGGAGAGGGTAAGACGCACAATTTTCGAATCTTATTCCTGATGAGCAAACCGCTTCCGCTCCTCGGCACTTTTACCGAGGGCTTTCGCCATCCAAGGCGGTGCGGCATCGAACACTTTCTGAAACTCGGTGAGTTTCTCCACCGCGTCGATTACATCGGGTTCCTTAATCGGATAAATATCGGCACGAATCACCTTGGCCGCTGCCGGTCCGCCGATCGACTGCACGAACAGTACATGGCAATCCTTGATCATATTGGCCCGAAATAGATTTCTGTCGTCCGCACTATCGGCTTCTACAGTAGAGCGAATGTCGATCAAGCGCATATCGCTTTTGGACAATTGATAGACCAAAAAGCGAATGCAGGAACCAAAATGCCCATTCAATAGCTGACCGCTATTAGAGGCTATCGCCACCCGAATCGATTCCGGAATATCGCCCTCCTTGTAAGGCATGATTTCCGGCAAGCCTTCATCTTCATCTTCCTCGCCCCACAAATACCTGACCGCCAGTTTGATGTTTTCCAGGCCGATGCCAATATCTTCGCCGTCTTCCTCGCCATCCAGACTACCGATGCCGGTCTTCAGGTTGGTGACGGTAATCGATTTCAGTTTCTCGTCGTCCAACGGCGAGCCGACTTTCTCGTGCAACACACCGATCAACTTCGGCACATCCACTCCCGGCAAAATCCGCGAAGCCAGCGCGATACGCAAAGCCAGATCTCGTGATAATTGTTCCATAGCGTCACCCTTAAAGTTTGTGCTGTTCTTTCCAGTCGGCATAACCGCCGGCCAAGCTGTAGACTTGTTGAAAACCGAAATCGCCAAACATTTCAGCCAAATGTTCGCTGGCATGGCCGTAATAGCAATAGATCAGCAAGGGCTTGGCCTTGTCGGCTTTTTTCAGCAGCGAATCGCGCAATTGCTCGTGGACATGCATGGCATTTTCGATATGCCCCGCCCGGTAATCCTTAAGATCGCGACAATCCAGAATCATCGGTTGCTGCTCCGCAATCAGCTGTTCGGAATCGGCCGTGGAGATAGTTTTGAAATTTTTCATAGCACTAACATCCTCACAAGGCTCAAGACACCAAACCTAAACCGGACCACCGGCTAAATCTTTTTTAACTTCGATAGTTTGCGAAAGAGCAGTCTCCAAACTGATAGGCTCGGCTTTGATTTTATAGCCCTTAGCCGCCTCGTATGCGGTGATGACCTTGTCTTCGCCGGACTGGCCCTTCAGGTCGGATTTTTCAATATAAAGCTCTTCCAACATCAAGTTCCAGATCATACCTTCCTGATGAGGCAATAAATTGAAAACCACGCCATCTAAAACGATTTGCATCGGCTTAGCGATGTTTTGCACGTAAAACAGGGTGGCGGTTTCCGGGGTCAGCGCCTCTTTATATTTTTCGACGAATACCGGTAAGTCTTCCAATTGGAAAAACAGGCCGTTGATGAACAAAATCTTGTCGGCATCGGCCAAAATCGCTGATTGATTAATCACCATCTCCGGGGTTTTCCGGTCACGGATATTCGTCGACCCTTCACGCAACTCACCTTCGACTAACACCAAGTCGCCGCGAAACGCGGAAAGCCCGGCAGTGCTGGTTTTGCCGACTAAGGTGGTAATCCATAAAAGCCCTTGGCTGTCGTATTTTTCAAGTAGCATTTGCTTAAATCCCCAATGAAAGGTAATGAATGAAAAGTATTTAACAGCTTGCAAGCAAAACACTTGCCAGGACGATTAAAACCACATCAAAGCCATGGTTGATACGGTTTTTACTCGGTTTTTAGATGCGAATAGTTCGTAGAAATATGCAGTTTGGCAGCGGCGCGATCCGACAATGTCGTAAACACGACAATTATCGAATGATGATTATTTAAGATTTGTAGGATTTATAACGAATATTCTTATCGACCTAGCTAACGGTCACCGGCAGGCATCGCCGCAGCCAGGATCACGGCATTACTCTTAAATACCGCTGTAGCAGTGGCACCCGGTTTGAGCGCAAGAGCCTCAGCACTGACCTGCGTAATACTAGCGGCAATGGTTTCGCCGCTGGGCAGTTGGATGATCACTTCAGAATCCACACCATCAAAATGGATGCGAATCACACGGCCAGCCAGACGATTCCGCGCCGACAGTCCACTAAGCCCGCCATCATCACCCAACACCAAAATATCCGGCGCATTGACCAGCACCACTGCGTCGCCGCCTATCTTCAATTTCAAGTTTACGAACGTTGTCAACGGCACGCTGGCGACAACTTGCTCTCCACCCTTCAATGACACAAACACTTCGGCGTTTACCGCGCCAGAGTTGATCCGTGCAATCGTACCGAACAGCTGGTTTCTGGCACTGGTTTTGATCACCTGTCGTTTCAACAAAAGCATTACATCCGGATCGTCGATCAAGCTTTGATTGAGTTGCTGCAAAAGGGCGCGATGCTGATCCTCTAGGCGGGTGAATAACTTAAGCAAGGACAAACCCGCCGCCGTGAGCGTGGTACCGCCTCCCTTGCTGCCGCCCGTCGCGGTGGCTATTAAAACCTTCGGAGCCAGGTTATTTGCACGCTCTATCATCTGCCATGCGCCTTTGTAGCTTAATCCGGCCTGCTTGGCGGCTTGATTGATCGAACCGCTTTGCTCTATTGCACGCAGCAAGCTGATCATGCGTTTATCCAAGATGCCAGCTAGGCGTAATTCGCCTTCAAGCCAAGGTGGCTCCGGCATGTTTCGATTTTTCTCTACTGTAGACATTATTCAATTGATCTATCTAATTTTTAATGGCCTATTTAAAGAACGCACTGCCGACTACCATTATTTCCCCAAATGAAATAAGTTATTTTTGCATTTCGTTATTTACTTTTGTACATAACGAAAAGTAGACTGCAAGCACTCCCTGGTTGCGATGAACACCCCAGCAAAATCTCCCAACAGCCGGGACATTATCATAAACCCAACACATTTAACCGGCTTAATAGGTGAACTATGTTCCGCAAAAACTGCAATCGCAAAGCATCTTTACTCGTTGCACTGAAAGTGATCGCAGCGAACAGTCTTGACATTGGCGTTAGTGAGGCGGCGGAAAGTAAAACCTACAGCAAGCCCCCCATGGCCGCCTTTTCCAGTCAGATGCCGGATGCCTTGCTGGGCAATGATAAATTCGAAAAGCCGGTCTGGAATCTACATGACACGCTTAATCTTCCGAAATGGCTGGATGCATCTTTAGAGCAGCGCACCCGCTACGAAACCATGGACGGTAATTTCAAGGCGAACGGCCGAGGCGGCGATCAGCAGATTGCCTTACAAACCGCGCTGTGGCTCCAAGCACATATTGCTAAGTTCAGGATCGGCGCAGAATTTTTGGACGCGCGCGCGTTAGGCGCCGACAGCGGTTCCGGTGTGAATAACACCCATGCTGATGAAGCGGACTTCATTCAAGGTTATGCGGCGTGGGCAGACCAAAATCTGTTTTACAGCGGTATCGGCGCTGAAATTGTGGCCGGCCGACAAACGCTAAACCTGGGTAGTCGCCGTTTAATCGCCCGCAATGCGATGCGCAACGATATCAACAGCTTTACCGGCGTAAAGCTGCGGCTGCTGAATTATGACACTTGGCAATTCACTGGTTTTGTGACAATGCCGGTCAACCGCTATCCGACCGCCGCAGTAGATATTCTGAACGAGGTCCATGAGTTCGACGAGGAAGATACCCACACCTGGTTTTCCGGTGGTTTCTTGGAGCTTTACAACCTGGCCTGGGGCATCAACAGCGAGGTTTATCTGTACAACCTTGACGAGGGCGACAGTATCCGCAACCCAACCCGCAATCGCCGCTACTTCACGCCCGGCGTGCGTTTTTATCTGAAACCCAAGAAGGCTAACTTCGACTTTCAATTGGAAACTATCGGTCAACTCGGCACCGTCCGCTCCAGCACCGCCGCCAACAATGGCCGCGATTTGGAGCACGCCGCCTGGTACCAGCACGCCGATGTCGGCTATACCTTCGACGCCCCTTGGTCTCCCCGTTTCGCGTTGGAATACGACTACGCCAGCGGTGATGAAAACCCTAATGACAATCAAGACCAGCGCTTCGACACCTTGTACGGTGCCCGACGCTTCGAGTTTGGCGCGACCGGTATGTATGGTGCGTTCGCCCGCAGCAATATCAGTAGCCCCGGCTACCGAATCGTCGCTGCGCCGCGTAGCGATGTGCAACTCGGTGTAAGTCATCGCTTCTACTGGCTGGCATCCGACCGGGACAGTTGGACCACGGCCGGTTTGCAAGATACCAGCGGCCGTAGCGGTGATTTTGTCGGCCAACAATTGGAATTGACCGCGCGTTGGGATTTTAACAGCAGCCTGAATTTCGAAACCGGCTGGGCGCATTTATTCAAGGGTGAATTTGCTAAAAGAGCGCCGTCGGCACCGACTATTAAAGAGGACGTCGATTATGTTTACGTGCAGAGCCAATTACGGTTTTAGCCACTACCGATCAACTTTTCATTGAGGAGAAATACCATGTCGTTTATCGCTTTAAACCGGATTATTTTAGCTTTATCGCTACTGTCGAGCGCGTTTGCGCAGGCCGATACCACGTTGGTTGCAGTGGCCTCGGATTTCACCAAACCGATGACCGAAATTGCAGAGGCTTTCGAGAAAACCACCGGCCACAGTGCCAAGCTGTCTTTCGGATCATCCGGCAAAGCTTTCGCACAAATCCAAAGCGGCGCTCCGTTTGAAGTTTATCTATCGGCTAGCGAAAAATACCCTTTGGAATTGGAAAAATCCGGTCATGCCGTGCCAGATAGCCATTTTGTTTACGCAATCGGTAAGTTGGTGCTGTGGTCACCGAAACCAGGCTATGTCGACGAACAAGGAGCAATTCTGAAAACCGGCACCTTTAAACATATCGCTCTGGCCGACCCTAGTCACGCCCCATACGGTGTTGTCGCCGAAGAAGTAATGAGCCATATCGGGGTAGTAGACAAATTACGCCCTCTATTTGTGATGGGGGAAAACATCTCGCAAACTTACCAGTTTGTCAGTACGGGTAACGCCGAACTGGGTTTCGTCGGATTGGCGCAAGTCATTGACGTCAATACAGGCAAAATCGCTAGCGGGTCAGGTTGGGTCGTACCTGATAATCTGCATAGTCCCTTCAATCAAACGGCCTCTCTGCTAACAACCGGGGCAGACAACCCGGCGGCATCAGCATTGCTAAATTTCCTTAAATCTCCAGCGGCATTGTCAATTATCGAAAAATACGGTTTTGGCATACCCAAACAACCCTAAATCATCATTTATAACTCTACAGGAATCATCATGAAAGCAAGCGCACGTAACCAATTTTCCGGCACCGTCACGGAAGTCACCATCGGTGCAGTCAACGCCGAAGTGCATGTCGGTTTGAAAGGCGGCGAAACCATAGTCGCCTCGATTACCAAAGACTCCGTCGAAACCTTGGCGATAGAAACCGGCAAGAAAGTCATCGTGTTGGTAAAAGCGCCCCAAGTCATCGTTGTCACCGATTTCGGCGGCTATCGGATTTCGGCGCGTAACCAATTGGCAGGTACGGTCACTGACGTTAAGGCGGGCACGGTCAACACCGAAGTGGATATCGCCCTGCCCGGCGGCGACAAAATCGCAGCAACCGTTACTAACGATAGCGTGGAAACCTTGGGACTACGCAAAGGCAAAACCGCCACGGCAGTCTTCAAAGCCGGCGCGGTGATTCTCGGCGTGCAGGGTTAATATTGCGATCGGCCCGGCCAACGGGGCCGGGTCGGCTTTAACCACCGGAGGTGGTCATGCTGCTGGAAATGAATGTCAAACTGCGTCGCGGTCATTTCGACCTCAGCACGCAGTTATCGGTCGGCGAGATCAGCGTCGGTCTGTTCGGACAATCCGGTGCCGGTAAAAGTACCTTACTAGGCTTGATCGCCGGTACCATTCAGCCGCAAAGCGGACATATTTCGCTGGACGGCAAAATCTTGTTCGACAGCCGCAAGGGCATCGTGATGCCGCGCGAACAACGGCCGATAGGCGCGGTATTGCAGAGCGATTGCGCCGACGCCACGGAAACCGTGCGCGACAATTTGACCGCCAGCTATTACCGCACCCTCAAGCAGCGCCGGCTGTTCAAGCCGGACTATTTAATCAATTTACTGGAACTGGTCGCCAACCTGGATCAACCCATCGAACGGCTCTCGGTCGGCGAACGCCAGCGGGTGGCGCTGGCCCGTTCTCTGCTGAAATCGCCGAAGTTGTTATTGCTTGACGAGACTTTCGCCGCTATCGGCCACGGTTACCGCTCGCAACTACTGCCGATTTTGAAACGCCTGCAAGACGAATTCGGCTTGCCGGTACTGTATGCCAGCCAGTCGCTGGGCGAGATTCTGGAATTGACCGATCAATTGATCGTGCTGGAGCACGGCCAGGTGCTGCGTAGCGGCTCCTTGCGCGAAGTGGCTAAACATCAAGGCATCTTGCGCTATCTGGGTATCCGCCAAATCGACAACATCCTACCGATCAGTATTCGCAATCACGATTACCAGGCGGGTTGCAGTATGGCGGATAGTTTCGGTCTGCCGCTGGCATTGCCGCTGCGTCCGCAATTTGCAATCGGCAGCCAGAGCCAGGTATCGATACGCGCCAACGACATTGCGCTGTCGCGAGCTTATATCGATGGCATCTCCATTCAGAATCAGTTAAAAGGTCGAATATGCGCTATCATCCCCAGCGGCGAAAGTTTAATCGTGCAGGTTGATTGCGGTGGTACCTTGTTGGTGGAAATTACGCCGGGTGCCTGTCAGTGCATGGCTTTGCGGGAAGGCGACGTGGTGTATTGCCTGATTAAAACCCACGCCATCGTCTATCTGTCCGAACTGGACGCCCTACCCTATCAACGTATTGTCAGCCACGGCGACGGTTACTACTATTTGAACGATGCCGACGCCGAAACCAGCCGTGTTTTGGAATACCGTTACTGAACTCGGTACCGCCTATACGGCACCCAAACTGTCGCTGAGAAAAGTCTCTAACTGCTGTAGCACGATTGCTTGCTCCGCTGCAACAGAGTGGTCTGCGGCAAGGTTATAACCCCATAGCGCGAAAAATAACTTCACATCGGCCAGCTCCGGGTGTTTTTTTACACCCTCCAGAGCCGGTAGGCGATCCTCGGTAAAATAAATCGGCTGGCCCGGATGCTGGGCTTTTAAACCTTTCAGGATGTCAGGTTTGCTAAGCTTGCGGTCCATCCCGAAAATTCGTTCGTCGGCCAACTCAATCTGGTTGGCGCTAAGAATTTCCTTCACGAAGCGCTCTTGTTTGGTGGTAATCACGCACCAAAAATGCCGTTGTCCCAAGTCACGCAGTTTTTCCGCAACACCGGGATACAAGGGATTCTTGGCTATCCAATCGGCACGATCACTGGCAATCCAGTTATCACGGGTTTCGCCGAACAGCTTTTTCAAATCGTCGATGCTTAAATGGATTTCGTCCAACATCCTTTGCACTTTAGCGGCGTAATTGGCGTAAATAGCGGCAGTACTTTTGCCCAGATACATGAGGCGAATGATCAGAATCGCTTCGTAACCCGTCTCTATAATCGGCCGCACTTCGCGAAACTGCTCGACGATAGCCTGAGGTACTGCGTCAGGCATGTCTTTCCAAATAGTTGTGCCGGCTTTCCAGCCGGTGATCGCGGTTTCAATCGCGCTGTCGCAGACAACGCCATCAAAATCCAGCGCATAAATAATCGAATGGTTCATTTGAAAGGGAAGCTTAGGTTCACGGAAGATGGCGGCTATTGTAACGGATGGCGCTGCGGATAATCTTGATTGCGTCGCAAAACCCGCCGGGAATCACGCCACTCGCAATCATCAAAACTAGAGTCGATGCCGAGTGTGATTCAGTCGCGTAACTACCAGCACTTGCCTTTCACTGGTCCAATCCTGGGCGGCGTGGATTTGCCGTCTGCCACCAGTTTGAGCGAAATATTGCTGGCGGCAGGCGATACAAATCCCCTGAGGTGTGAGCTTATTTGGTCACTTGTATACTGGCAGTGCCTGAATTACCAGACGTATCCGTCGCAATCACTTTAATACTATGGTTACCCGCCGAGGTTTTTTTGGCGTTCCAGCTATAACTCAAACTGCTGCCGGTCGTTGAAGCAACCAACTTCGTATCGATATAAATCTGCACCTTGGCAACCGCCACATTATCTTTTGCCGAAACAGAAACCGCTACCAAGCCACTAACTTTAGTACCGTTCAATGGGTTAGAAATATTAACCGTGGGCGCGATCAAATCAGCAGATGTCGTATTGCCAGTAGACCCGCCGGTAGCGTTTTGATTCTGTACGCTAACAGTCACGACAGCAGATGAACCAGTATTTCCAGCCGAATCGATTGCGCCAGCCGTTAAAGTGACGTTGCCATTGGCTAGGCTACTGGTATCCCAGCTAAATTGATAGGGTGCGACGCCGTCGGTTCCGACCAACTTACCATTGGCAAACAGTGAGACTTGGTTGACTGCAACATTATCGCTGGCTGCCACCGCCACTGAAACCAGACCACTAACCACAGCGCCAGCAATTGGGGATAGAACAGCAGTCGCCGGAGCTTGGGTATCCAACGAGACGGTATTGATGGCAGCCTTGATTGCGTTGGCCGCGTTAACGCGCCCGTAGCCGTAGTTCGGGTCAAAACTAACACCAGTTACCTTATCCGCAGAACTTTTCAATATTTTTTCGACATTATCAGGCGTAAGTTTCGGATTGGCAGCCTGAATCAGTGCCACCACACCAGCAGCGACCGGCGTGGCAAGCGAGGTACCGTACCAAGCAGCATAGGTGCCGCCATTGTTGGTCGTCGGAATGGATACGCCCGGCGCCGCAATATCGATATATTTGCCGTAATTCGAGAAGCTGGCTTTTACGTCATTAGCATCCGTAGCGGAAACGGCAATCAAGTTCACGCTATCCGCAAGCCCCGGATCCGTGCCAGCATTGCCGGCAGCCACCAATACCAAACCGCCTTTACTTCGCATGTATTGAGCAGCTGAGATTACCGTGGCACTGTCGCTTGCGGCATAGCTGAGATTCGCGACGTCGGCACCGTTATCGGCGGCCCAGTTCAAACCGCGGGCAACGTCACTCCAATACGCATAACCACCGGCATCATTGGTAATCCTGATAGGCATGATTTTGGCGTTCCATGCCACACCTGCGACACCGCTGGCATTATTGGTGACGGCAGCGGCGGCACCCGCCACGGCAGTACCATGTCCATTAATGTCAGTAGTGATCGAACCACTGTCTACCGCGTTCCATCCCGGCACCATATGCGCCGCTAAATCTGGATGTGAACCATCCACACCGCTATCAAGTATCGCAATAGTAATACCGTCTGCTTTTGAGACATCCCATGCACTAGGGCTCTGGATTTTGGATAAATGCCAGGCATTGGCAAATTGTGGATCGTTGGGAACGGCGCTCAGTGGCATAGCCATATCCAATTCGGCAAACTCGATATGGGGATTTTTTGATAAGGCCCGCACCACGGCAGTCTCAGCATGTTCAGGAACACTGATAATATGGATAGCCGAACTACCGATTTTTTCAGCAATACCACTGCCATTGAAACGCAGAATTTTTTTAAACTCGGCGTCAGGCAGTCCAGCTTTGGGCTGGACTAATATCTGTCCGGACTTCCAAGCTTTGCCGGCCGGTAAATTCGCTACAGTATTCGGAAGTGCTTGCCCATAAGCGAATCCGATAGGCAAACTGAACAAACTTACAACCACAATATCCTTAACTCTAAGCATCACAATCCCGTCTATTGAATAAAATCAAGCAAATCGATTATTGTAAGAGGCTCGGACTAAAAACTTTATTAAGAACAGATTAAAACTCCTGCCCATCTTTCGCGAATAGCCTCGCCAGAGTTGATCAAGCGATCTGTTTATGGCGACTTGTCGCGATAAAAAAGGGGCGGAATACGCCCCTTGTACAGATTGGCTTGCAGAATGCTGCCAACAAAATTGTTGGCAGCATTCTGGAGACAAACGCTACTTACTTACTAGGATGCTCACGGTAGCCGTTTTATTAGATGTATCGGTAGCAACCGCTTTGATCGAATGACTGCCAGCAGCCACTTTCTTGACGTTCCAGCTGTAACTCAAGGTTTTGCTGGTTGTAGACGACACCAGCTTGCTGTCAATATAAAGTTGTACTTTAGCGACGGCAATGTCGTCATTAGCAGCAACAGAAATATTCACTACGCTTCCACTCACTTTCGCGCCATTAACCGGGTTGGAAATGGTCACGGTTGGAGCGGCTTGATCCGTGTTGGTTACGGTGGTTTGATTTTGTACGTTCACGGTCACGGCACTTGATGAGCCTTGGTTTCCGGCAGAATCGGTAGCTACTGCGGTTAAATTTATATTACCGTTTGCCGCAGTGGTTGAATCCCAGCTGAAGGTGTAAGGCGCAGTGCCGTCTGTGCCGACCAGTTTACCGCCCGCATAAAACGAAACCTGACTGACTGCAACATTATCGCTGGCGTTTACAGCTACAGAGGTCAAGCCACTGACCACAGATCCGGCGCCAGGAGATGCAATGATAGCCGCAGGTGCCAGAGTATCTTTAGCCACTGTATTAAGCGCCAATTGCACGGCTGCACTAGCATTGATACGTCCATAGCCAAAGTTTGGATCAAAATTAAGGCCTGATACTTTATCGGCAGAATCCTTTAGCACTTTTTCGACATCCGCAGGAACCAAATTGGGATTTGCGGCTTGAATCAACGCGACTACACCGGCTGTCACAGGACTAGAAAACGAGGTCCCGTTCCAATTGGCATACCCACCACCTCTAAGAAGCGTTGCTATATAGGTGCCAGGCGCGGCGACATCTATAAAAGCGCCATAGTTGGACCAACTGGCTTTAGCATCATTCCCGTCGGTTGCTGAAACAGAAATCATGTAGGGGTTATTGGTATAGCCCGGATCTACGCCGTCATTAGCGCCCGCGACGACCACTAATCCGCCTTTGGAATTCATATACTGGGCCGCCGATGACACCGCCGAGCTACCACTCACCCCATAACTGATATTTGCGACATCGGCTCCATTGTCAGCCGCCCAACTCAGACCACGCGCAACGTCACTCCAGTAAGCGTATCCCGTTGAATCGTTGGTAATTCTGACGGGCATTATTTTAGCGTTCCAGGCCACTCCAGCAACGCCAACAGAGTTATCGGTGACAGCCGCTGCCGTACCCGCAACCGCAGTACCATGACCATTGATGTCGGTAGTGTCGGAGCCTCCATCCACGGCATTCCACCCCGGAATCATATGATTAGCCAAATCCGGATGCGAACCATCAACGCCACTGTCCAGAATGGCAATCGTAATGCCATCAGCTTTGGAAACATCCCATGCGCCAGGCGTTTGTATTTTTGCTAGATGCCAAGCACCAGCAAAGTTTGGATCATTTGGAGTAGTCGCGCTCATTGGCTGTGCCATATCCAACTCAGCAAACTCAATATGGGGATTTTTTGATAGCGCCCGCACCACCGCTTCTTCCGCTTGCTCAGGAACGCTAACAACATGAACCGGCAAATTACCTATTTTTTCGTTACTTTTACCTTGATTACCGCGCAGAATTTTTTCAAATTCCGCATCAGTCAAACCGGCATTGGGCTTAACTAAAATTTGCCCTGGTTTCCAGGTTTTTGCGACGTTACCAGCCGATGCGGGCATCTGCTGCATATCTTGGTTTATCTGCTGGACTTCTTGCTCAAGCAAGTATTTGTCAAGATAGATGATGGCGGGCACTGCTAGAAGTGCAACGCCCAAGGTTATGTATAAATTTTTTTTGTTCATGACTGTTTCCCTGATTTTATTTTAAATATCCAATTCTTAAAAAGCTCTTCCTTGGATTAAGTCTTTCAAGACGTCAGCTGATTTTTATTTTGAATTGAATTGCTAAATCAGCTGTTTGCTTGGAAGAAAGTCTAAAAAAACTGGGCTGCCATTACTGTGATTTTGCTTTCAGAATCACAATGGCAACAACGGGATAACACACATTGTTCAAACTACTAGACAATTACTGGATAAAAAAAACGCCGGTTAAACCGGCGTTTTTTATGCGTCTAAAAAAATCAGACCGTCAGACTTTGGATTTACGTGTTAAGCCCATGCCCAACAAACCCATCCCTAACAAAGCCACAACGCTTGGCTCCGGTACGCTACCTTGACCGCCGCCGCCGCCATCGCGAGTGTAGTTACCGACCAGGAAGCCACTATCAGAACAACCACTACAACCAGCAGTATTTAGTGACTGCAAGTGGGCACCTAATTGGCCGGCAGGCAAAGTAGCTTCTGTGCTTTGCAATGCTGCAGCCGAATAAAAGTCGTCTAAAGTCCAATTGCGGTTCAACGTTGCGGTAAACAACAAATCCACAGCATTAGTTACATTGTTTGTATTGCCTGGTGGATCAACAGCTTCGAATATAAATGTAGGATTGAAGTTCCCCCCTCCGACCGTTGACGCTGGGTTGTTGATAACCCACCCTGTCGGTGAGAATCCACCAAATGTCACATTGCTAGGGTTGACTGAGGATGCCAAGTTGAAATAAAACTCATCAAGCTTTGCATTTGGATGCAGAGGCGATGCGACATCTACTGTCCAGCTGGCTACTGTATCAACTACACTGATTCCAACGTTGATGAATAAATTATCCGGGTTTGCAGTTCTGGGATCGCCAGTTAAGCTGCCCGTCACGCTGAAGGAAGCCGCTTGAACGCCTCCCCCGAAAATTGCAGTTGACGATAAAAACCCCGCCAAAAGCATGTGTTTAATAATTTTAGTTTCCATAATCCCCCCTATATAAACTTGTAACAACTTTGAATGGTCCCATTGGCTCCGTCTTGGTAAAAACGCCACTAGATCATGGAATAACTAAAGCAAACAATGAGCCAAAAAAAATAATTCAAATTAAAAACAAGCATTTAAAAAAAATACATCATTTCTAAACAGTCTGAAACAACGTTAACTGTAAATTTTTACGTCAGCATTTGATTACATTGACTACATATCAATTAATAGCTCGTCTCAACGTAAATGACGAACATCTAAGTCAAATCATCAACTTAACGACTTCACAGTAGCTATTGACCTCAGCTGATTACTTGACAAATCCAGCATTAAATAGATCTTGCAAAGCTCTTTCCAAGAAAAATACGAGAAATAGTCAAATCT
>NZ_LUUG01000138.1 GCF_001644035.1 Methylomonas methanica | reverse complement strand
TGATTGATTGATTGATTGATAACGATTGTGCCATGTTTTTTCCTTGATCCAACGGATCGTAAGGCAATAAAAAATGGCGCATGCGCGTTTTGACTGAAACCGGATGCGCCTGTTACGCAATCCGGCCGGCTTTAAGACAAGCCCCGTGACTTTCCGGCCCGGCCTCGCGACCGGTGTGGCACTATCGATTCTAACGGAAAAGCCGTGTATTAGTCACTCTGTACTTTGGTCGTATTCTTCCCAGTCTTTAAGTCCGTGCCGACAGGCGTTCCGCCGAATGAGAGCCATTCCGTCGTCATGCCGGTGTCATTTGGCCTGATCGATGGTTGTTGCTTTTTATGGGCGGCATTTTGGCGGATAGCCTAACGGCATCCGCCCTACAGTTGAGGTACTTCACGATACCCCGCCACATCACCGCGAAACACTCCCATCCGGCAACACAAATTTAATATCCAAACTGCGCAAATAAGTCTGCAAGCCGGCGTCCTGCAGCGGAAGCAAATGGGCTTCTTGGTCCGACTCGTTGTAATGCGCATGCCAGTAACCCGGCGGGGTGATGAAAGCTGAATAGGGTTGCCAATCGACGCGGGTGGGATTGACGATCTGGCCGTTTGCCGAAATCTGCGGTCCGACCAAGGTGTAACACCCCGGCGCGCAATCCAGAATCAAATCCAGCGCCACCGATTGGTGCCGATGCGGCAATTGCACCGCGCCCTTGGGCAACACACCCAGCATCGCCCACAGCGTGTGAGTCACGGTCAGGGTTTGGTCCATGGCTTTGTTGGCCAGCAAGACGCTGATGCGGTTGCGATTCACCGTCTCCGCCGCTTTTTGCACCGCCGCCAACTCGCGCAGCGAATCGGCTGCGGCATACAGCGTTGGTTTAAAGCATTGCCTTTCAGCTTTGACGCCCAGGTAAGTCAACAACGGCTGGTCGTGCACCAGATAAAAGGCCGCATCGCTGTCGGCGAAATGCCGGGTGTCCTTGCCTATCGGTAGCACCACAAAATCGCCGGTTTGCCAGGGGATAGTCAGATCATCGAATGCGGTGCGACCACTGCCGTACATCACGTAAAACAACAGGGAGGTGGCATTGAAATTGGTCGCCAGCGACTCGCCGGCCAGAATTCTGACAAAGTTCGCGCACAATGCCGGGCTGGTGGCCGGGCTGGGGCAATTTAACTGCGCGCTGACATCAAGCGGGATAATCCGGGTGCCGCCGGTTTGATGCAACTCGCTACCGAAATTGGCGAACGGCAGCTTGGAAATCGTTCCTGAACCGATTGGATCGGCGGCTTGGGTGTATTCAAAATAGCGGCAATTTTCCTGCAACTGTTCAAGCGGGTTTTGCGGTTGCGATATAGTCATGGCGGCACCTCGTAAAGACTTTTATCTCGTTCCCAAAGGCGGCGTGTTTTCATCGTCCACACGAGAACGCATCCGCAAAAGATACATCTTCGATAACAACAAATAAATCAAGCCGCCTGCAAATTCCTTAACGGCAAATGCACTAAGGCCAACGACTCAATATCCGCTTTTTGGCTGGCGTGTTGCAGGTCGATGCCAACCAGGGTGCCATTTTCATCGTAGTCCAAAACCACACCATCGCTGACTTCGTCGGAGTCGACCGAAGGCCTGTCAGCTAAATGGATGTAAAGGGAATCAGTCGCTTGGTCGTAACGTAATTTCATGGTTTAAATCTCCGGTCAGGAAAGGCATTATGGACAGTTAGCCCATCTTCCAACGTGACTACTCGCAAATACTTGTTTAGCTCGGCCACAAAGATCCAATGCCGAATTCGTCCGTCATCTTGAATTTCGCGTCGAAATGGATCTGATAATGCCACTTCACACCACTCCAGTTTGATGTAGGGTCGTTTTATCAATACATCATTGCGAAAATAATCTGTTGTAGCTAATTCGTTCATTGTTGGATTATAACGAATTGTTAGGCGTTGCCCTCATTTGCTCCACCACAAGTCCGTATGGCAGAACCAGTTTACCCGGCATTCGACGAACGGCAGCTGTTACCCAGTAACGCCAGGTGTAATTAGCTTAATAAGGGTTCCACATTTAGCCGGCAAACGTTAGAATCGTTTTAAATATCCAAGGCAAATCAGCGATGGCTCTGGCAGAGAAATTAAAACTAAGCGCGGAAGACTACCTGCAAGGCGAGGAGTCCGCTCAGATCAAACACGAATACCTCGACGGCGAAGTATGGGCGATGGTCGGCGCCAGCGATGCGCATGTTTCGATTGCGATGAATCTGGCGTTTCTTCTGAAACAAGCCTTGAAGGACACACCCTGCCGCGCCTATATTTCCGACATGAAAGTCAATGTTGCTAAAGCCAACGCGTTTTTTTACCCCGATGTGCTGGTGACCTGCGAAGCCAAAGACCGTGACAACCGACTGTTCAAGCAGCATCCCCTGTTCATCGCCGAAGTGCTGTCGCCTTCTACTGAAGGTTTTGATCGCGGCGCCAAATTCGCCGCTTACCGCCAACTCGACAGTCTGCAACATTATTGGCTGATCGACAGCCAAAGCCAAGCCATCGATTGCTTCGAGCGTACCGCGCAAGGCTGGCTGCTGCATAGTTTTACCCAGGCCTCAGACCGTTTGCCGCTACCTAACTTGGACATCCAGCTGGATCTAAGCGCGATTTATGTGGACGTGCTATTGGACCTTGCCGATCAGGTATGATGTTGAATTTCTTGGCTGTGCAAGCACCCGCCCAGACTAAATTGCCGCTTTTGCCTTAACCCTATTTCCTTTAACTTCCGAAGTACCACCCATTGAATAACACCATGAAATTAGCAAAATCCTCCCGTTTTCCCGCCTGTCCTGGCCCTGTCGTCACCATCGTCCTGGACGGCGTGGGCATTTCGCCGCGCGAAGACGGTGATGCGGTCAAAGCCGCGCGCACACCTAACCTGGACCGCTACATGGCCAGCTATCCAATGACCAAACTGCTCGCGCACGGCACCGCAGTGGGCATGCCCAGCGACGAAGACATGGGCAATAGCGAAGTCGGCCACAATGCCTTCGGCGCCGGCCGCGTGTTTGCTCAAGGCGCCAAACTGGTCGCCGAATCCATCAGCAGCGGCCACCTCTGGCAAGGCCAAGCTTGGCACGACGTGGTCGCCACCGGCAAGCAAGGCGGCACTTTACATTTCTTAGGTCTGTTCTCCGACGGCAACGTGCATTCACACATCGACCATTTGAAAGCGATGATCGAACGGGCCAAGCAAGAAGGCGTAGCTAAAGTACGGATTCACATCTTGCTGGATGGCCGCGATGTCGGTGAAACTTCTGCATTGGATTATGTCGATCCGTTCGAAGCCTATCTGGACGGCTTGCGTAGCGCGGAATTCGACGTGGCAATTGCTTCCGGCGGCGGTCGGATGCAGATCACTATGGACCGTTACGAAGCGGACTGGAGCATGGTCAAACGCGGCTGGGACATTCATGTACTGGGTTTGGGCAGGCAATTCGCCAACGCCCACGAAGCGATTGAAACCTTCCGCAACGAAGCCAACGTCATCGACCAGGATTTACCCGGCTTCGTGATTGCCAAAGACGGCAAACCGCTGGGCACGATTGTTGACGGCGATGCAGTGGTGTTTTTTAACTTCCGTGGCGACCGCTCTATCGAAATATCCCGGGCTTTTATCGAAGAACAATTCAGCCCATTCGAGCGCGGCTCACTGCCGAAAGTGACTTACGCCGGCATGATGCAATACGACGGTGACACCAAATTGCCACCGCGTTTTTTGGTTGAGCCACCGACCATCGACCGCACTCTGGGCGAATACCTGGCCAAAAACGGTATTTCGCAATACGCGATCAGCGAAACCCAAAAATTCGGTCATGTGACCTATTTCTGGAACGGCAACCGCTCCGGTAAATTCGACGAGGCTTCCGAAACTTACGTCGAAATCCCCAGCGACGTGGTGCCGTTTGAACAGCGACCATGGATGAAGTGCGCCGAAATAACCGACGCGCTGATCGACGCGGTGCGCAGCGGCAAATACAAGTACCTGCGGGTCAATTACGCCAACGGCGACATGGTCGGCCATACCGGCAACTTCGAAGCGGCGGTAACCGCGATGCAAGGTCTGGATCTGCAACTGGCGCGTTTGATTCCGGTGATTCTGGAAATGAACGGCACCGCCATCATCACCGCCGACCACGGCAACGCCGACGAAATGTACGAGTTGGATAAAAAAGGCAATGTAACGCGCAATGCCGAGGGCCGGGCCAAGGCCAAGACCTCGCATACATTAAATCCAGTGCCGTTTGTGTTGATCTCCGGGGAAAACCCAGGCTACACATTGCGCCAAGATTTACCGAAAGCTGGTTTATCGAATGTGGCGGCCACCGTATTAAATCTGCTGGGTTTTGATGCGCCGGAAGATTACGATCCTAGCTTGATCGAAGCCAACTAAGCGTAAGCTGCTACTGGCTTCCTAAACCGCCTACCGGCTTGGCCGCTAGGCGGTTTTTATTGCTCAGAGCAAACCGAGTTTACTCCGCTGACTACACATGGACTACCCAATGGCTTACCCCGAACGCATCGTCTGTCTAACTGACGAAACCACCGAAACCTTGTATTTGTTGGGCGAACAAGCGCGCATCGTCGGCATCTCCGGCTATACGGTCAGGCCGGCGCGGGCTCGCAAAGAAAAGCCAAAGGTCTCGGCGTTTACCAGCGCCAAAATCGATAAAATCCTGGCCCTAGAGCCGGATTTGGTGCTGGGCTTTTCCAATTTGCAAGCTGACATCGCTGCGGACCTGATTCGGGCTGGCGTGGAGGTGCATGTGTTCAACCAACGCTCGGTGGAAGGTATTTTGCAAATGATAGGCTTGCTGGGGGCGATGGTCGGCGTCCCGGAAAAAGCCGCTGCGCTGGTGGCGCAATACCGGCAACAACTGGAAGCCGTTCGCCAAAACAGTCTTAAGTTTGCCAAGCGCCCTACAGTGTATTTTGAAGAGTGGGACGAGCCAATGATTTCCGGCATCCGCTGGGTGTCAGAGTTGATCAGCATCGCCGGTGGCGACGACTGCTTTGCAGAACTGTCCACGGAACATTCCGCCAAACAGCGGATTATCGCAGATCCGCAAGAAGTGGTGCGTCGGGCACCGGACATCATCATCGGCTCCTGGTGCGGTAAAAAATTCCGCCCCGATCATCTGGCTGTGCGCCCCGGCTGGAATAGTATTCCCGCCGTGCAAAAGCAGCGGGTTTACGAAATTAAATCTTGCGATATTTTACAACCCGGCCCTGCCTCGCTCAGCGACGGTTTGACCCAGTTGTGCCGGATCATCGATGATTGGCAGCGAGATTTTTCTTAGCCTAACAGGTACTCTAACCCGTTCAATAACGCAGACAATAGCTGTTAATTAATCACGCAGAATCAGATGGAATAGTTCATATAAAAAACCGAGCTTAAATCCTAATCTCCTCTTCGAAAGGGATTCTTCATGCCACCCCAAATTTCAGGGAGCTTGATCCATTAAATCATCGAAGAGGTCTAACATGAAAACGCCAGAATTATTTTTCCTGACCGCCGTTTTGCTCAGCGCCAGCGCCACTGCCTATGCCAAGCCGACAGGTGGAGGCACATCACCCAAACCAGTATGCAAAACTTTTGATATTCCCACGATTATTTGTCCAGACGGCTGGACCATAGCCGACGACCTGAGCAACGGCACCAATAAATGTACAACCGGCTTTATCAAAAGAACTTTCTGCAAAAATGTCGCTGCGCGTAGCGGATTTACCGGTAACGTAGAAGTCATCAACGCCGGTTCCAAATTGTTTGAATTTGTGCAGCCAGTCGATGAATCCGGCGAACCTATAGCCATAGAAGCCGAATAAACTGAGTTTGCCGGCCACACCGATCATCAAACCTGTATTGGGCTGACGGAAGTAGCCCGATACAGCGTCACAAATCAGACTGCATCTACAAATCAGTGGGGACCTGGCTTAAATTTTTGGCTGTTCTGATCCGTCGCTATATATACCGCTGAGGATCAATCCCACACTTCGCGGGCACTTCAAATGAGGCGATGCGGTCATTACAACCGGGGTTGGACAGATCAAAATCCGCGGGAGGCGTGTAACGGCGAGTCCGGCTATTGAATACCACCCTCACCCTGGGGTGCAGCAAATTTTCATGATGCTGTTCAACCACCACAGCCAGATAGCCGCTCTCCAGCCGCACCAGGGTTCCCACCGGGTAAATGCCGATGCTGCGGATAAATTGATGCACCAGTGTCAGATTAAAATGGTGATCGCTCCATTCCAACAATTTTCTTAACACTTCCGTGGGTTCGATGCCGGTGTGATAAATACGCGTGGAAGTCAGCGCATCGTAGACATCCACCACTGACGCCATCTGCCCATACAGGCTGATTTCATCGCCTTTCAAACCCAATGGATAACCGCTGCCGTCAAAACACTCGTGATGCTCGGCCGCAACGTTGAGCGTGACGGGTGAAATATCCGGCGTTTTTTCCAATAACTGACAGCCGTAGCGCACATGATTTTTCATGATCTCGAATTCGCTTTCCGTCAGTTTCCCAGGCTTGTTGAGAATGTTATTCGGCACCTGCATTTTGCCGATGTCGTGCAACAAACCGCCCAGCCCGACCTGTTCGATCAGTTTGCGGTCGATATCCAAGGCTCTGCAAAAACTGATCAGCAAGGTGCCGACCGCCACGGAATGCTGAAAAGTATATTTATCGGCCTGCTTGATTCTGAGCAGACTGACAATGGCATCGGGGTTACGGAAAATCGAATCGATGATGCCGGAAACCACCGGTTCAACCTGCTCCAATTCAACCTGCTTGCCCAGCCGGCAATCCTGCAGGACGTTATGTACGATGCGATTGGCTTCGCGGCAGACTTGCTTGGCTTTAACCCGTTCCTTTTCGACGCTAACCAGCGGTGGCTGCACACGCTTGAGCGTTCGCCCCAAGTGCTGCATATGCGCGTCAAGCTGCCGGTTTATGTCATGAACGGTTGGCGCCTCCGGAATGTCCGGCCCGAGTGCGGTGTCGATGTAGACTTGGCGAATGCCGTAGGCGGCGATTCTTTCGATGTCTTGCGCGGATTCGATGAAAAAACTGTTACGCAAGAACGGGTGATCTATCCAGGGGCAGTTGATGTCGTGGATAAACATTTTGGGCTTCAGGTCGGCTACATCGATTTTTTTGATCATCGTTCATTTTGCTTGCCGGATTGCGACTGACTTGCGGTACGTTAACCCACTTATCGGGTTAGTGGTAAGTGTATCAGCAGTGATCAAGGTCATCGCAATATCCGACAAAGCCACCAAAACAATCCCTAAACTTGCGACTCGGTACAGTTATCAGGCCGGCCTGAACTCTTATCCAGATCGTGCCGGGATCATCAAAAACTACACAAAAATTGGCAATCGCCAGCCGCTGAGCTAACCTAGACGATCCCGTTAACTGCAAATTTAGGGAATACACAGAACCATGCTGCGTTACGACCGCTCTCGATATATAGCTTTAGGGCTGCCTGCTTTGTTGAATGCTTTGGCGCTGCCCTTGTATGCGCTTCAGATCACGACCAGCGGGTCGTCCGACGAGTATGCCGTGCCGTTTTACCTGGTCATCGCCCTTGCCTGCGGCCTGTTTGGGGTATCGGCGATGATCAAACGCAGCCGCGACATTGGTTCTTCGGCCTGGGGAATATTACTGGGGTTTTTATTCGCACCGCCGCTGATGCTATTGGTCGCTTTGGTATTAATATTTGCCCCCAGCAATCCGTCCGCCGACCAACTCGAAGCCCCGGCCTTGCGCCCTACCTTCGATATCTGGTTTACCGGCTTTCTGTTGTTGGTGAGCCCCTGGATGCCGGTGCTATTGGTAAGGGCTTTGTAAGCGCTTATTCAAGCCGGCAGTTTGGCAATTTTTCAAAGTTATTTACCAGGCCCTTAAACGCCCTAGAGCCTTGATTCCCGCGAAGGCAAGAATCTCCCTAAATTATCGTCGCTCCCGCGCAGACGGGAGCCCAATAATAACCCTGGATTCCCGCACGAGCGGGACCTATGGGGCTAATAACAGTATTCGTAAGTTGTCGACGGGACGCCGGATGGCGTCCGCCAGCGGTTGAGCTTATTTGGTATTTCTGGGATAGCTATAAATAGCTTGGCCATAAGCCTTGTCGATATAAATCATATCTTTTTCAGCCACCACAACCGGCGCAAGCGGATTGGGATAACTATGCATGCCCCGGTTATACGCTGGATTGTCGTAAACCACTTCAGCAACCCAATTATTTAAAAAACTGCCGGAATTGATGCGATCACCATGCGCTTGGACACTTGTCGAGGCAAGAACGGCAGTAAGGACAACAGCAACTTGGATGGTGTTTAAGGTTTTCATGAAAAGTCTCCTGGTAATAATTGTTATGAACCCAGCCCCATTTGTTACGGGCATTCCGTTTCGGCTGAACGGTATTGACGGACCGGGTTAATAAATCGCCGGAAATCTGATTGAAAACTCAACCGATCCAGCTTGGGGACTATTCTGAACAAACCTTTATAACAAATAAAATTGATTGTTTTTATAGCTCCAATAGATTTTACATATAGAAAACTCCTTTCTGCCCTGTCGAATGTGACGACGTTTCAAGCATGGCAAACAGCCGTGATTGGTTTCGTTAGTCACCGCGCCAAAACCTGTCGATTACTTTACATTTACCCCGCAAAACAACTAATTTGTGGGAAACGCACAAGATCACCGCGTTAAGACCGGCGACTATATCGCCGTCTTGAGATCCGTTTTCAAAGAATAATCAGTTAGTTGGCGGGATAATCTTCTCCAGAAATCCGGCGCCAAGGCTGGTGGCATTAAAATTGATAGGGTTTAACGGTAATTTGGAAATATCCGGCGTGCTCTGACTCATAGGTCATTGCCGACCGTTTATTCAGACAGGGCTTTAGAATTTAAATACCTATGACTACTTATGCCATCGGCAGCGTAAACGGCGATTACCGGACACTGATGCAACTGCTGACAACCATCGGCTTCGATCCGTTGGCAGACCGGCTGTGGTTTGCCGGCAATCTCGTCAATCAGGGGCCGGACTCTTTGCAAGTGCTGCGTTACATTAAAAGCCTGGGCAAGGCGAGTTATAACTAAATCTGG
>NZ_LUUG01000137.1 GCF_001644035.1 Methylomonas methanica | reverse complement strand
TCGGCCCGACAGCCGAGATACTTTCTTTTGTTTGGCCAAAAGAAAGTATCCAAAGAAAAGGCCACCCGACATTCCGCCTGAATCCTGCGCGTCTCGCTTTTGGCGAGGGTTTTCGGAAGGGGCTTCCCAGCCCCTCCGAAAACGAGCGGCATCCCTGCCGCTCCCCTGCGGGCCATTCTCGCCAAAAGCTGCGATGCTCGGGGCGAAATAACGGGAGTAACACCCTCGCGACTTAAAAGTTCGTTAGTTTATTTAATTTTTTACTGGAGTTAGCTCATGACCACACCGGAAACATCCACAACTGCCATTCCTTCGCCACTTGGCAAAGAAGAGATTGACAACCTAAATGCTTATTGGCGAGCCTGTAATTATTTGGCCGCCGGGATGATTTACCTCCGCGATAACCCTTTACTTAAAGAACCTCTTAAACCGGATCACATCAAAAACCGACTACTGGGCCACTGGGGTTCCAGTCCCGGCTTGAGTTTTATCTACATCCATGTCAACCGACTGATCAAAAAATACGATCTGAATACGATTTTCCTCGCCGGCCCAGGTCACGGCGCACCGGGGGTGTTGGCACCGGTGTATTTGGAAGGTACTTACGCAGAAATCTATCCGAATAAGGGCGAAGACGAAGAAGGCTTGTTGCAGTTTTTCAAGGAATTTTCCTTCCCCGGCGGCATCGGTAGTCATTGCACACCGGAGACACCGGGGTCGATACACGAAGGCGGCGAGTTGGGTTACAGCATTTCCCATGCTTATGGCGCCGCTTACGACAATCCGGATTTGTTGGTAGCGGTGGTGGTGGGTGACGGTGAGGCCGAAACTGGTCCGTTGGCGACTTCCTGGCATTCGAATAAATTCCTGAACCCGATCCGCGATGGCGCGGTATTACCGATCCTGCATCTGAACGGTTACAAAATCAACAACCCAACCCTGCTGGCGCGGATATCCCACGAAGAGTTGGAACAATTGTTTCGCGGCTACGGCTACACACCCTATTTCGTGGAAGGCAGCGATCCCGAGACCATGCATCAACTAATGGCTGGTGTGACGGAAACTTGCGTGCTGGAGATTCGGCGGATACAACAGGAAGCCCGCGCTAGCGGCATCCCTACTCGCCCGCACTGGCCGATGATTATCCTGCGCAGCCCGAAAGGCTGGACCGGGCCGAAAGAAGTGGATGGGCATAAAGTGGAAGCGTTTTGGCGTTCCCATCAAGTGCCGCTGGCCGGCGTAAAAGACAAACCGGCGCATATGCAAATGTTGTCTGAGTGGCTACACAGCTATAAACCGGAAGAATTGTTCGATAGCGCGGGCAAACTGATCCCTGAGTTAAAAGCACTGGCACCTAAAGGCAATCGGCGGATGAGCGCCAATCCGCACGCCAACGGCGGCCTGTTGCGCAAGGCATTACGGATGCCGGATTTTCGCGATTACGCCTTGGCGTTGGGCGGCCACGGCAAAGTGGCGGCGGAAAACACCCGACCGCTCGGCAAGTTTCTGCGCGACATCATGAGTGCCAATATGCACAATTTCCGGGTATTTGGTCCCGACGAAAACAGTTCCAACAAACTGGATGATGTTTATAAAGCCAGTAAGAAAACCTGGCTGGCGGATTATCTGCCGGAAGATGCCGACGGCGGCGAACTGGCGACGGATGGCCGGGTGATGGAAATGCTCTCCGAACACACCCTGGAGGGTTGGTTGGAAGGCTATTTATTAACCGGTCGCCACGGCTTTTTCTCATCCTACGAAGCCTTTGTGCATGTCATCGATTCCATGTTCAATCAACACGCCAAATGGTTGGCCATGTCCAAGGCCGTGTCCTGGCGGGCGCCCGTATCCTCGCTAAACCTGCTGATTACCTCCACGGTCTGGCGCCAGGATCACAACGGCTTTACCCATCAAGACCCCGGTTTCCTGGACTTGGTCGTCAACAAAAGTCCGTCGGTTACCCGGATCTATTTGCCGCCCGACGTTAATTGCTTGCTATCTGTGGCCAACCATTGCCTGGAAAGCACCGACTACATCAACGTCATTGTCTGTGACAAGCAAAAACATTTGCAGTATCTGGATATGGACGCGGCAATTAAACATTGCACCAAAGGCATCGGTATTTGGGAGTGGGCAAGCAACGACGATGGTGTCGAGCCGGATCTGGTGATGGCCAGTGCCGGCGACATTCCCACCAAGGAAGCCTTAGCGGCGGTGGTACTGCTGCGCGAGCATTTTCCGCTGCTGAAAATTCGCTTCATCAACGTGGTAGATTTGTACAAACTGGTTCCCGCCGGCGAGCATCCGCACGGTCTGTCGGACCGGGATTTCGATAGCCTGTTTACCGTCAATAAACCGGTGATATTTAACTTCCACGGCTATCCGTGGTTGATTCACCGACTGGCCTATCGACGCCACAATCACCAGAACATGCATGTGCGCGGCTACAAAGAAAAAGGCAGCATCAATACCCCGCTGGAATTGGCGATTCAAAACGAAATCGACCGCTTTAGTCTGGCGATTGATGCGATAGATCGCATTCCGGCTTTGCAAGTGTCGGGCGCACACGTCAAGGAAAAACTACGCGACCGGCAAATCGATTGCCGCAATTATGCTTACGAACATGGCATCGACCGTCCGGAAGACGATCAATGGCTTTGGCCTTATTAAGGCGCGACTATGAGCTTGAAGATCTACTTACTACGTCACGGCGAGACCGCATACAGCCAGCGCGGTGCGTTTTGCGGATCGCTGGATCCTGATTTGACGGCTGAGGGTAAGGCTATGGCACAAGCGTTTGCCGATGTTTACCGGACAACGACCTGGAGCGATGTCTACGTCAGCCCGATGCAACGCGCTATTGCTACCGCGCAGCCTTTGTGCGATGTAGCGGGTCTGACCATGCAGTTCCGTAACGGCTTAAGGGAAATCAGCTACGGTGCCTGGGAAGACCAGGAGCAGGACTACGTGAACCAGCGCTATGCCGAGGACTACCTACGCTGGCAAACCGATCCAGCCTGGAATCCGCCTTCGGGCGGCGAGACTGCTATGCAAATCGCCGCACGCGCCTTGCCGGTCATCACGGAAATCCAAACCCAATACAAAACCGGTAACGTGCTACTGGTATCGCACAAAGCGACGATCCGCATTTTGTTGTGCAGCCTGCTGGGTATTGACTTGGGCCGTTATAGGGATCGGATCAACGCACTGGCAGCCTCAGTAAGCATTATCAAGTTCACGGATTATGGACCGATGCTGGAAGTACTGGGCGACCGGAATCATTTGCCTGAGCATTTGCGCCAGCGGGCCGGGACTTGATTTGCCGTCACCGCCAATTGCTTATTTACACCGAAAGAACCAGTAAAGATTCCCGGACGATCAATGGCTTTAAATTAAGGCACCTTCCCCCTTTGTAAAAGGGGGATCGAGGGGGATTTATTCAGAAAATCTCCCCTAACCCCTCTTTTTCAAAGAGGGGAATTCATAATACCAAAGCCTAACTTAAAGCTTTGCCCCGCAGGGGGAGAAAGAATTGTCTTTGATTTTTATCGAACCTTTTAACCGCCGCCAACTATCGAGCAGCCTATGAAAAAATCTAACGACAAAGCTAAAGCCGATACCGCGAGTTGGTGGCTACAGCCGCCCTCGCAACTGCGTAACGCTCGTGCTAACGATACCGGTGGCTTATCTGGCACGGAAGCCAGAGCCAAACTAGCTGAGTTTGGCCCCAATCTGTTTCGCGATCATCAACAGCAGGCTTTGCTGCTGCAATTTCTGTCGCGTTTCAAAAACCCGCTGGTGATTCTGTTATTGGTAGCCAGCGCGATTTCCGCATTCACCGGTGAAATCACCAACTTTGTGATTATCACTGTGATGGTGCTGCTCAGCGTGACCTTGGATTTTGTCCAGGAACATCGCGCTGGAAAGGCAGCGGAAAGTTTGCGCCATTCAGTGTCTGTGAAAGCCCGCGTGATACGTGACGGTAAAGCTATCGATGTACCGGTCGCCGACGTAGTACCCGGCGACGTTGCCTTACTCTCTGCGGGCGATATGGTGCCGGCGGACGGCTTATTAATGGACGCCTGCGACCTGTTCGTCAAGCAAGCCTTGTTGACCGGTGAAGCCTACCCCATCGAAAAGCACCCGGGTGAATTACCTGCCGATGCCACTGATTTACAAGATGCCAGCAATGCGGTTTTCATGGGCACCACGGTTATCAGCGGTAGCGCCACCATGCGCGTCATCAAAACCGGCACCGGTACCGCCATTGGTGCCATCGCGGATAGTCTGACCAGCAAACCGCCGGCGACTGCGTTTGAAGTCGGTACGCATCGCTTTGGCTTGCTGATCATGCGCCTGACCGTGTTGCTGGTGTTGTTCGTGTTATTGGTTAACGCCTATTTGGGCAAGCCGTGGCTGGAATCATTCCTGTTTGCCGTAGCCTTGGCCGTGGGTTTAACGCCGGAACTGCTGCCGATGGTGGTGTCGGTGACGCTGTCGCGCGGCGCGATGCACATGGCTAAAAAGCGCGTGATCGTCAAACGCCTGGCGGCAATTCAGAATCTGGGTTCGATGGACGTACTCTGTACCGACAAAACCGGCACCTTGACCGAGGCCAAGATCAAACTGGAACAACATGTCGATCCGCAAGGCCAGCCCAGCGAGCGCGTGCTGGAGCTGGCTTATCTGAACAGTTTCTTTGAGACCGGCCTGAAAAGCCCACTGGACGAAGCGATTCTGGCGCACGAAAATATCGACGTCAGCGCCTGGCAAAAGATAGACGAAGTGCCGTTTGATTTTGAAAGGCGGCGGGTGTCTGTACTGCTGGACAAAGGCAACGGCCGCTTGTTGGTGGTGAAAGGCGCCTCCGAAGAAATCATCACCCTCTGCACCCGCTACGAACAACAAGGCAGCGACGCGCAAGTACCGCTCGATCCGGTCAGTCGAGCCCGTATCCACGAGCAACATAATGCGTTGGAACGGGAAGGCTTTCGCGTGTTGGGCATCGCGTGGCGAGAAGTGCCGCAGGATCAACCGCACGCGGTGGTAGGCGATGAAAGCGAGCTGATCTTTGCCGGTTTTGCTGGCTTTCTCGATCCCCCCAAACAAAGCGCCGGCGCGGCACTGGCTGCATTAAAAGAGAGCGGCGTGACGGTTAAGATCGTCACCGGCGATAGCGATTTGGTGACACAGCACGTCTGTACACAATTGAACATACCGATCACCGGCCTTTTGACCGGCAAAGACATTGAGGCGATGGATGACCACGCCCTGCGCATCCGCGCCGAAAAGGCCAATCTGTTCTGCCGGGTTAACCCCGCTCAGAAAAACCGGGTCATTCTGGCGCTGAAAGCGCGCGGCCATGTGGTCGGTTATCTGGGCGACGGTATCAATGATGCACCGTCACTGCATTCGGCGGATGTAGGCTTATCGGTGGATTCGGCGGTGGACGTGGCCAAGGAAGCGGCCGATATGATTTTGCTGGATCAGGATTTACAAGTGCTACACGACGGTGTGCTGGAAGGCCGGCGCACCTTCGGCAATATTCTGAAATACATCATGATGGGCACCAGTTCCAACTTCGGCAATATGTTCAGCATGGCCGGCGCGGCTTTGTTCCTACCCTTTTTGCCGATGCTGCCGACGCAGATTCTGCTCAACAATATTCTGTATGACATCTCCGAAGTGCCGATTCCACTGGATCAGGTCGATCCGGAAGAACTGCGCAAACCGCGTACATTGGATATGAACTTCATCCGCAATTTCATGCTGGTGATCGGCCCGATCAGTTCCGCGTTCGACTTTCTGACTTTTTACATTCTGCTATCGTTGTTGAAAGCCGATGAAGCGCTATTCCAAACCGGCTGGTTCGTGGAGTCGCTGTGTACCCAAGTCCTGGTGATTTTCATCATCCGCACCCGCGGTAACCCTTTTAAAAGCCGCGCGCATCCGGCGCTGGTCGCCACCTCGCTGTCGATTGCGTTGATCGGCGCCATCTTGCCGTTCACCCCGCTAGGCCAGTATTTCGGCTTTGTGCAGCCGCCCGCTCAGTTTTATTTAATCCTTGGCGCGATGGCCGTGTCGTATCTATTCGTGGTGGAATTGGCCAAAAGAGGTTTTTACAGCTGGCATAAAAAACACGGCAAACCCCAACGCGTTGGTCATCGCTCGATATGAATCCAACCGACTAAGGTCGGCGACGTGGATAAAGTCATCGCACTTCAAATTTCGCTTACCACCCTCACCCTGGCCCTCTCCAGGAGGGCGAGGGAGCAGATGTGCCGAAATTTGAAGTACGAAAGGTATACATGAGGTAGCGCTAAGCAAGTGATCTGTTGAACCCTAAACTACGCTGTCACGACATGGCGGCGCCGGCGATGTCTACAATTACTTCAGCAATATTTTCCGGCGACAACACAAAATCGATGCAGCCGCTGGCAATGGCACTCGCCGGCATGTCCGGCTGAATCGCCGTATCAAGCTTCTGCGCAATGGTGATGCCGCCTACTTCTTTAATGCCGCACAGCGCGGCCGCGCCATCGCCGTCGAAACCGGAGACTATCACCGCAATCAGTTTGCCGTTCCAATGTAGTGTCAACGACCGCAGAAAAACCGTAATCACATCCGGCCAGCCGCGCGGCTTTGAGATCGGCTGTAAATGAAACTGGCCATCGACGACGTGTAAGTCCCGATTTGCCGGAATGATGAACACTCGATTAGCGCTTATTTGCAATCTTTCCGTAATCAGTTCGACCGGCATCGAGGTGTAACTCGGCAGCACTTCGTGGAGCTGGGTCGGCATTATGGTGATGTGATTGACAATGACTATCGCCACCCCCATGTCGGGCGGCAGATTTTGCAATAGCCGAATATAGGCATCCAGCCCGCCAGCCGAGCCGCCGACACAAACGATGGGGAATTTTTTTAAGGTATTACTCATAGTTGATGTCCGCATTTATGTTACTCGCGCTTAGCTTTGTTACTACCGGCGATATGTACGCAGTCGAACAGACCACAGTTGCGCATAGCGGTATATTCTAGGCTCAAGCCTGATCCACATATGGCTCTTTTAAAATAGGAAACTCTAATGGATACTCTGGACAAAGCCTCAAATTACGCGCATGAAACTTACGATAAGCTCGCCGATGTTGCCGCCAATACTGCGGAGACACTTGCGGAGACACGCGACGAGTTGATGGATGCAGAAAAAAAACTGATGAAAAACAGCCGCCGCTATGTCCGGGATAACCCGATGACAGCGATGGGCATTGCGGCATCAGTGGGTTTTCTGCTGGGCAGCTTGTTGCGCACCCGTTAATTGACTACGCAGCACTATCGTTGCATCGTCGCTTTGCGCAAATAGATACCAAGAAGGCCGCGTTTCGAGCAAACGCGGTTTCTTTTCGGTCAAAAATGGGTCAATAAAGCAATCACAATAATGATTGGAATGGGTACACCCAGCAATAACAGCAAAAGTGAGCGCATGGCTAATCTCCTAATTTTGAGTTAAACGATGTTATGAATAGCTTGCCAAGCATCAGCTAGAGACCTCTGTCTACATAGGTTTCGCTATCACGTTGCTTACCGCCAAACGTTGCAGCCAGACTGGCCACAAAGGCACCCGACAACAGCGCTACCACCATCCATAAGGAAGAGTAAGCCGCCAATTTGCGCGCGTCGTCAGCAGTCTGTTTAAGGCTTTGCTCGGTTTTGGCCAGCTCGGCCTGTACCTTGGCAAAGACATTGAACACACGCTTTTCGGCATCCGCTCCGGACAATCCGGTTTGTTTGGCGACGACTTGGCCCAGATATTTTTGATCCTCTGGCGGCAAACCATTCAAGCGCAGACCGTTAGCGAAAATTCGCGAGGCCTCCCGCCATACCAAGCCATAGTCTTTTTCCAGCATGTCGGTTGGTGATTGCACCGACCGGAATAAGCTATCGACCCAATAACTTAAGTCGCTATCGCCATTATGCTTACGCTCGTCTACTCCCTTTGACGGCGGATTAGGATGACCGACAGGCGCATGAACACCGGCTAGTTCGGCGCCGGTCGATATCGCTGTAGCATTGGCCGAAGCGCCGATTGCCAGGAGATTGCCGGCCACGGTACCCAATAGCACCGCCGTTACCAACGAAGCAATCGCCCAAGCCAATAGGCCGTGAGCGGTATCCCGGAAGTACACTTCGTCGCTGTGCACGCTGGCCCACCTGACACGCAAGCGGCCGGCCAGATAACCGCCCACACCCGATGCAGCGATCTGCGCGAAACTCAGCCAGAGAATGGAGGATATACCCAGTGCTGTGGCGCTGATTCCCTGATGGGACCAAGGCGAAAGCGCCGGAAATCCCAAGCCCACACCTAAAATAAGCAGGATTAAGGACAGCGCCGCAGCAGCGGTCGCACCGGCAAAAATCGAACCCCAGGACACCCCGGAAGCTGTGGTGTCCGGTCTTGCATCCAAAACAGTTTGCTCTAATGTTGTCATGATCACTCCTAATTAAAACCCTATAGACAGCTATTCACAGTAAGGCGAACAGTCGTAGTAGCCATAGACACCGCAGCATTCCCCCAGCTATCGCCTCTGGGCTTGGCGATTTGCCTGCCAACGGTATATGAGGCTTTCATGGGTAAATTTAAAATTTTAGGCTTGTAGCTCATGTGAGTTCTCCGGTTGTGAATGGACGTACACAGTGATTTAGGGCTCGCTGTATTCGACGTATGGAGTGCCACGATTTAAAGCTGCGCAATAAATTGCCGGGGTCAGATTAGCCTTTAGAACATGCAAACTCTGTACGGTAGCGCACGTATATCGGCGCAGAGTTGTTGGGATAGGGTCGGTACGCCAGCGTACACAAGCTAAGAATAAGTCTGTTCGACAGCGCACCGACAATGTTCTCCCTGTTAGATAAAGTTGAAGTGAGTTTGCAGCACTGTGAAGGTGCCGATTCAAACTAGCGAAACACTTTTCTTATAAAACGCTGGAGAACAAGATGAAAAAATTAATTCCTATAGTAGCCGTGTCTGTTCTGAGTGCGACATTGGCAGGCCCACTCTATGCCGATGACGTAAAAGACAAACAAAAAGACCTTCATGAAAAACAAGAGGAACTCGGCAAAAAACAAGAAGAAGTCAAAGAAAAACAGGCCGAACTTAATCAAGCCAACAAGGAAGTCGCCGTAGAACGCGCGCAGGAAGCCAATAAGTCGATGCAGCAGGTCAGCCGAGCCAGCAAAATCACCGGTGCCAAAGTGAAAAACACCACGGGAGACGGTCTCGGCGACATTAAGGATTTGGTGATCGATCCGACGACGGGACAAGTGGTCTATGCAGTCGTTTCCTTCGGCGGTGTCATGGGTATGGGCGACAAGCTGTTTGCCATCCCCTGGAGAGCGCTGCATTGGACCAGCCCCAAAGACTATTACGTGCTTGATCTGGATAAAGACACTTTAAAAAAGGCACCGGGTTTTGACAAAAAGCATTGGCCGGCAAATTCTGAAAAATGGGAAGAGCAACGCCAGGCACTCGGTCAGTTTTACCGCGTAACACCTTAAACATGTATCACCTGCCTCGCGCTAGACAGGCCTTATCATTCACGACCTTGGTGATTGTGCTGTCGGCGTGCGGCGAATCGGCACAGTTGCCGATTTCGGCGGGCACAGGTCTAAATCCGCAACTGCCACCACCGCATCCAACCTGGATTCCCACAGTCAACATTGCCAAGGCGGTGGGCTGGCCGGCTAATACTAAACCCATACCGGCATCAGGCCTGACGGTTAATGCCTTTGCCGGTAATCTCGATCACCCGCGTTGGCTCTACGTGCTACCGAATAGCGATGTGCTGGTCGCCGAGACCAATGCCCCGCAACGGCCCGACGATGGCTGGGGCATCAAAAGCTGGTTCATAAAACAGGTGTTGAGCATGGCCGGAGCAGGAACACCCAGTGCCAATCGCATCACTCTGTTGCGTGATAAAGATGGCGACGGCGTGGCCGAGACGCGATCAGTATTTCTCGAAGGGCTTAACTCGCCCTTCGGCATGGCGCTGATCGGCAACGATTTCTACGTCGCCAACACCGATGCGCTGATGAAGTTTCGCTATACGGACGGCGAAACACATATCGCTGAAGCGGGCATCAAAGTGCTGGATCTGCCGGCTGGCCCCATTAATCATCATTGGACGAAAAATCTGCTGGCCAGTCGAGATGGGACACGGCTGTATGTGACTGTGGGATCTAACAGTAATGTCGGCGAAAATGGTATGCAGCAAGAGTCCGAACGTGCCGCCATTTGGCAAGTCGATCTGCAGCACAGCAGTTACCGGGTTTACGCGTCCGGCCTGCGCAATCCCAACGGACTGGCCTGGGAACCCGACGGCGGCGCACTTTGGACGGTGGTTAACGAACGCGATGAAATCGGCAGCGATTTGGTACCGGATTATCTAACTTCAGTCCCCGCTGGCAGTTTCTTTGGCTGGCCTTACAGTTATTACGGTCAACATTTAGATCAACGTGTACAGCCGCAACGTCCGGAGCTGGTAGCTACAGCTAAAGCGCCGGACTATGCCCTTGGGCCGCATACGGCATCGCTCGGTCTGGCGTATTCTCACAGCGCCAGTTGGCCGGCGCCATTCAATAATGGCGTTTTTATCGGTCAACACGGCTCATGGAACCGCGAGCCACGCAGCGGTTACCGGGTGATCTTTGTGCCTTTTCAGGCCGGCAAACCCAGAGGAGCACCCATTGATGTCTTGAGCGGTTTCATTAGCCAAGACGATGAAGCCTACGGCAGGCCGGTGGGTGTGGCACTCGATAAACGGGCCGCATTATTGGTGGCTGATGACGTTGGCAATACCATTTGGCGGGTCACAGCTGCTTTGCCTCACCAGTAGTACAACAACCGATTACGACGCCCAAATCAAGCCATTTTGGCATTCAACTTCACCGCAAACAGGAGACGATCATGTCTAGTGCCGGTTATCAGGAACCCATAGAACAACTATCCACCGAAACACGCGACATGCACCTAGCTCTGGTGTCACTAATGGAGGAATTGGAGGCTATTGATAGTTACAATCAACGTGCCGACGTCTGTGCAGATCAAGCACTCAAGGCCATTCTGGAACACAATCGGGACGAAGAAAAGGAACACGCAGCGATGTTGCTGGAGTGGATTCAACGCCAGGACTCTCGCTTTTCCAACAAACTCCAGGTCTACTTGTTTTCCAAAAAGGAAATCGCGCATTCGGGTGAAGCGGATCAAACCCCAACGGGAGGCACGGTATGATCCCACTAGACGGCTCAGCGATGTGGAGAAGAGTTAGGACAGGACAACCCGCTGAATTCAGTCTTGGCTGGCAGCTCACTGATTGATCTCAAGAAATACTGAAAGGTGCAGCAAACTCAGCGCGATCAACTGTAGCACGAAGCGAATTGCGTGCCCCGTTTCCCAGTTTGTCCGATACTCAGTCCAATCGGAGGGAATTGATGTTGGCGTCGCTATGAAAAAGACTGCATTTGCTGGCGCCACAAAAACGAAAAATACGACCGGAAACGCAAGCAGCAATGTGCAGCCTGCGCCGAGGGTGAGCCAAAACGAGCGTTTTGTTTTGCGCAGGAGAAACGCGAGCATAAGCGTGGCAATAATTGCCGCCGGTTCGAGAATACCGCCAATGTGCGGCGGACCCCATGCAACATAGAGGGTCTTTTGAATGGTGAGATAGAGCGCGGCGTCGTAGAGCATTTTCGCCGGGCGCTCCAGGACGTGCGCGAACGCCAGACCGAGAAGTAGCGCCACCAAAAAGATTGTCAGGAAACGCCAAATTTTAATCAGCATGGATTTCTCTCCGGTTTGGATACTGACCGGCAAGCAATGTGTCAACGCGTTCCTGAACACCAGGCAAAGCGTGAGGCTAATTACGTTAACTGATTAGTCATTGCCATAGCCTGCCCCGCGCTAAGCAGCGACTCAGGGCAGTCCAGTCGCCCGGTGTGAATTTCGATGAACATCAGTTGATCAGACGTAGCTGCCATAGCCAATGCCTCTTCAAGCTCCGCTTCGGTGTGCACATCAAAACCCAGGCCGCCGCCAAACACTTCTACCAGTTTATGATACTGCCAGGGCTGGAGATCGTTATAGGGATGATCACTAATGACTCGCTCTATCGTGTAGCCGTCATTATTGATCAGAAAGATAACCGGCTTGAGATGGTTGCGGATCATCGTTGACAGATCCTGGCCGGTTACTTGAAAAGAACCATCACCCACAAATAGCACGACCTGCCTGGCTTTTGCCTCCATAGCGGCACCTAGGGTGGCACCGATGCTGTAGCCGATAGAGCCATAAAAGGTTTGTCCTATGAAAGTGACGCCTTTTGGCATTAGTAATTCGGCTGCACTAAATAGCGATACGCCCGTTTCTGCTACGACAATCGCATCGTCTTCAATAAAATGACTCATGCGATCGAAGAATCGTTTGATGGTAAGCGGTTTTTGCTCATCAGCAAAGTATTGTTCCGAACGGCGATGGACACAGCCTGCGGTTGCCGAATGGATATCCAGGGTTGTCGAATCGCGACATGTAAGCTTTTCGGTTAACCCAAGGATAAAGTCATGGAGCGACACGTTCTCGTAAATATGATGTTTGATCCTGACGGAACGAATATTGACGCTGATTGTTTTCACCTCATCAAGCTCGGCGGTAAAACCACCGGTATTAAAGTCAGTGAGCAATGCCCCGAGCTGGAGTATGCAGTCGGCAGACTCGACTCGATTTTTTACGTAGTCGCGGCTCCGTTCCCCCTGATATAAACCGATGAATTGTGGGTGCTGCTCTGACAGCACGCTTTTGCCCAACATCATGGTGGCATAGGGAAAGCCGGTTTTTTCCAGAAAATCTGCAAATGGTTTCTGCAGCTTAAAACGTATCAATTCCACATCACCGATCACCACTGGTTTATCTGCATTATTCAGCATCTCTGCGGCTTCGTTGATCGCCTCATTCAGCACGTCAGGGTCACTACCGAGGTCCGGTGGGAACCGGAAAGCCTCAGGATAACGGCATTTCATCATTACCACATCAGCTGGAAGGCTAATATACACCGGTAGTTGATGGGAAAGACACGCCGATAACACCCTGTCGATCTCGGCGGGTGCCATCTCAGCAGAAACCAGTTCGGTCGAGGCGGCCGTAATTTTCTCGTATATTCGCAGTGGAATCTGATAATCGCCTAAGGTGTGATGCAACAAAGGCCGGTTGCGGAAATTAATCGTCGCCGGTGAGCCGGTGATCACCACGATAGGCACTCTCTCCGCGAATGCGCCCGCCACGCCGTTGATGGCACTTAATTCTCCCACAGCATAGGTTGAAGAAAATGCGCCTACACCCCGAATACGTGCGTAGCCGTCAGCAGCATAGGCGGCGTTGAGTTCATTGCAGGTACCGATATAGGTCAGGTCGCTTTTCAAAACCTGATTGAAAAACCCCAATACAAAGTCGCCAGGCACACCAAACAGGTGATCCACGCCTATCTCTTTCAGTCGAATTATCAGGTAATCTGCAACGGTAATGTCTGAATTGCTCATAGTGCCGGCTCCTGATCTTGCTGCGGAAACAAGGTCAAATGGTCGATGCGTGAGAGATAAATTTGCGGTTTTTAATCCCGCGAATGATTAAATGGCTGAATGGCGTGGGATACCTGCAAACTATGATTTGGCCGGTAAGGCAAAACACATAGATGGGTTGTTCTCAATTACGTCGCGATATTCGCCTCAGTCCCGGACGTCAACCTTAGTCTGGCAACAGTCTCGAGACTATGGTTTGTTTCGACTATGCATACAGCCTATTCATCATTAATATCCTGGCGATAACGTTTTTCACCTAAACAAGAAACACTTAGGCTTCGGTCTGAAATTATTCGTTCAAAGTATTGGTGAAACAGTTGACCAGTCTTGCATGGCCTTATCACCTGGACGGTCCACCTTTACCTTGCCATGCTCGGTCGAGGTTACCCAGGATAGTGGAAAGAAATGATGCTGACCGGCTTCATCTTTTTTCAGTTTGATTGAGTTAGTGCCTTCCATATGATCGACAATGGCAAATTGGCCGTCTTCTGAGCAGACAACGGGCATATCGGGTTTGATCTGGTCGGGATGAATCATTGTGGTTCTCCTTTTGGCTTGATTTGAGCCAGTCATGTTGAAATGTCTGGCTCGATATTTTGAGTTGCATGTCGCCGGGCACTCATTAAACAAATTCAAAGCTTTGTTAGATCCCGTTGACAGTTATCGACTATAGAGAAATTAGCGGTTCTGATCCGTTCGGCATACCACATTGGTAGCTGAATTATTCAGAACTGGCGAAAACCAGCAGGCATGATCGCGGCCTAGCGTTTTTCTTGAAACAAACCGGGCCAATCTTTAGCGGTGGCTTGAGTGGATCAATGCCAAGCATATTTATGGCTTTTCTTGATGTTTTTGTGAAATCGAAACCCTGTTTGTATCTTGCCGACGGTGAGCCATGGATATCTATCTGTCTTAATACCCTCTTCGTCCAGCTGAGCTATAGGTATAAAACGTCTCATATGTTCGAGGTGTCCGAAAAAACCGCAGCGATTTAGTATTTAGCGCTGCACGCCTTAAGAATATTCAAGTTCATGCCATTACCGCGTCTAATAACTGATCCAAGGTACGCATATTAGATTGCAGGTTAGGCAACAACTTTGTTTCGATCAATGAGCGAAGAGCTAGAGGTAGTTGGTAATCGAGCAGAGCTTGCCCATACGCTTTCGAGCAGGAGAATTCAACGTCTCGTAAGGCTTTTATTGCTGAGTATTTACCCAACATATTTACGCCTATCTGAAAGATTTTCTCCCAAGTGCCCCAATTGCTTGACTTATCTGAAGGCGCTCCTCCCAACTGACGAATTTGCGCTTTTAGTAGTGCAGCGGCTTCATTATGATCTTGACAAATTTGCAACAGAGAATCGACTTCACAACGTCTGGTATCTTTCCAAAACGATTCCAAAGCCTGTCGGTAAGTTTCCGTGGCGGATATTTCATTTTTTAGCAAACTATCTATTTTTTCAATGTTATACATAAAAACTCCCAGGTAACTCAATTATGTTGCCTGCACAGGAAGACTACTATCAAAAATCCTGAATAGTATTTCCGGATTAAATAATTAACGTCATCCATAACTAATAATTAGACTAACTCTTCAAATAGCTATTGCTGTGATTATTAATACCTAGCAAACTAGGCAATATGCAACAGCACTATTTCCTTTATTCATAAGCGTATTCCTTTACTTCTATTTCCATTCTGTCTTATCGGCTTAGCCTGCGTTATTTGATATTTTCTTTTTTAAATCCCCAATCTTATTGGCAGGAAAAATTCCATGTCCACTGACAATAAATCTGTGCGCTCATGGCTATAGTAGGATCGTTTATCCACTCAGTCAGTGCGCTATCAAACATACAGCGTCGGATTTTCTGCGCGCTCATAACACCTGCAGATCGGTGAAAGGCAGCTTATGCATTGATCATCACGCAGATCGTCTGAATAGCCCTGTTTCAGTATTATTTTGGCAAGACGAAGATGAGAACGGCGAGTATTCTAAGTCGAGTTATACCAAAGGATTCCAAGACAAATACGGTCGTTCTCTATGCAAATATTGGGGGTTTAGCGGATAAAATTGACCTAAAAAGGAAATTTAGGCGATCAAATCAATTTTCAAAAAACCCTAGTCTTGGCAGATAAAAAAATTCCTCTTCAATGTGCGATAGCACACCGACTTTAAGACGATTTTAATAGAAACTTTACCTAGCTTTCTTCTTCGCGTCATTAAACAGCCTGTTTGAATGTAAGCCAAAACCAATAAGTAGACTTATAGACACAAATATTTTAGGAGATGAGTCATGGGTAAATATTTTATAGGCTGGGTACTGGGCGTGCCGACGATTGTTTTGATCATTATTTATTTAGTATTCAATCATTAGCCATTCTCTCCACCGGCAACACTATTAAAGTCGGTGTGCCAAATTTAATCAGTAGGTTTTTGAAATCACCAGAGTTTAAAACCTAATTGACCATTTTCATTTGTATAAGGAATCCATTATGCAAGCAACAGACAATACCAATACTGTCGATGCCACCGTTGACCGGCTTAGATCGGGCGTTCACTCAACCGTTGACAAAGTAGCCAACGCAACCACTCAGGCGGCTGAAGCGTTGGGTCAAAAAGGCGAACAATTGAAAAATGTAGAGCAGCAGTTTTTTGAAGATTGCCGCAGTTACATTGATAAAAACCCTGCAACTTCATTGGGTATCGCTGTCGGAGCCGGTTTTCTATTAAGTCGGCTGATGAGTGGTCGTTAAATCAGCAGGAAAAAACCGATGCCGCGCAATTATTTCGAAAAAACAACCACTATTTAGGAGATTAATATGTCTACAAAACTATTGTCAGTTATATTCACTTTGACGAGCAGTTTGATAATGATGACGGGTACTGTTCGCGCCGAACAGAATAGCGCCGTTTATCTAGCGGCCGACTCAACATTGGAAAATACCGAGATCAATGCTCGCGATAAGGATAACTCGACGTTAACCCCGGAAGATCAAAAGGAAACCGAAGGCGATATTAAAATTACAGCGGCCATCCGCCAAGCTGTGGTTAAAAATGAGTCCTTATCAGTCAATGCGCAGAATGTAAAAATCATCACCCGTAATGGCGTAGTGACTTTACGCGGGCCGGTTAAAAATGAAGCCGAGAAAATTAAACTGCAAGATATCGCCAAGCAAACGCCTGGTGTTCTTCAGGTAAATAATAACCTTGAATTTAAAGCGCCATAAAGCGTAGGAGAATCACATGACTAAAGCAGTTTTTTGTATCGCTCAAAATACCGTTCAGGCAGAGAGTATTGTTAATGACCTGGTTACCGCCGGCTTTTCAAATAATGATATATCGGTGCTGTTTTCCGACAAATCCAACTCCCAGGATTTTGCACATGAAAAGCATACCAAAGCGCCGGAAGGGGCTGCCATCGGCGGGTCAGTTGGTTTAGGTACTGGCGCTGTAGTTGGCTTGTTAGCCGGGATCGGCGCTCTGGCTATTCCGGGCGTCGGTCCGTTCATCGCGGCCGGACCTATTATGGGCGCTTTGAGCGGAGCGGCTGTAGGTGCCGCCACCGGCGGTTTGGCTGGCGTTTTGATCGGGCTGGGCATCCCCGAATATGAAGCCAAACGCTACGAAGGAAAAATCACCGGCGGTAACGCTTTGATTTCTGTCCATACCACAAACAGCGAAGCGGTCGATCTGGCAAAAAAAGTCTTTGAGGAGGCTCACGCCGAGGACATTTCCTCGACGGGCGAATCGTCAGTTTAAGCTTGATGCTGCGATTGCATGACATCAAAAAATAAGCAACCAGGAGTTTTATTATGCATAACATAGACACACTCAACAACTTTCTAAAAGACGAATTATCTGCAATGGAAACCTATCAACAGGTACAGGCTAAACTGTCTGAAGATGCCGAACTAGGCGAATCGAAGGACCTTGCACCCATCTACGAGGATCACAAAGCGGCTGTTTCCAGTTTACAGACGCTCGTCAGTGAACTGGGAGGAACTCCCAGCGAAGATTCAGGAGTTTGGGGCACTTGGGCGCAAATAGTTCAAGGAGGCGCAAATCTGCTGGGCAAAGAAGCGGCACTACAGTCGTTACATAGCGGCGAAAAAAGTGGTGCAGACGCGTATGTGGAAGCTTTGCAGAAGAATGAACTGCCTGAAGAGATTCGCTCGTTGATTGAAACGAAGCTTCTGCCGGCTCAACAAGCGCATATTCGCACTTTGGATAGGCTGTTGGCCGCTGAAACTGAATAGTTTTTCGTCCTTAGCACGCAGCTTTTAAATGAAGTCAGCGCGAGCTCAAATTGATTCGCGCTGGCTTAATTGTTTCTGTTCCGGCCTATAAATAAACCTGATTAACAAGAATTTTCAGCGCGGCTGATCGGGACAAGTATTATCTCTACTGCAAGTAATGAAGACTAGCGGCGGTATTAACGCGAAGATTTACTGCTTCCCCAAGTTTAACAATATCTCCATTTACGAATTACTTGCCTGATTATATTTTCCCAGTATGTCCCAAAAGGTTATAAATAAAGCGGCAATAATGGGGCCTAATACAAATCCTGTTAATGAAAACCAGCTTATCCCACCCAGAGTTGACACCAGCACCAGATAATCTGACATTTTACTGTCTTTACCTATCAGCCTTGGCCGCAAAAAATTGTCGATCATAGCAATCACAAAAATACCGACGGAGAGCAGTATGACTGCTTTTAACGTGTATCCCTGTAAAAATAAAATGACCGCAGCAGGAGCCCAAATTAACGCACTGCCTATAGGCAATAACGATAAAACTATCATTAACATACCCCATAGAAAAGCCGCTGGAATGCCTACAAACCAAAATAATAACCCCCCTATGCTACCCTGAATGACAGCGACTAGTAACCCGCCTTTGACAGTCGCTCGTGCTACGCTGGTGAAACGCTCAAATAATTCTATTTCAATTTTGTCACCTATCGGGATTAACGCTATTAATTTTCTTATCAATTGTTGGCCGTCCCGCAATAGAAAGAACAGAATGTAGAAAGACAACGCAACTTGAACGATTAGATTTAAAATATTCTGGGTCAATGCGGGGAGTTGTTGCGCTATATATTGTACTGCTTGAGTAAACGCATTCCCGGCCGAGGCACTTATCTGCTCAACGCTTATTTCCTGTATATGAGACAGCTTATTGAATTTTGGCAAAAGAAGCGCGAGAGTATCTTGAAAATAAACTTGAGGATTGATTTCCCCACTTTGGATTTTTTGATAATAGGCTGTGCTTTCCTCCGTTATCATCAATGTAATAATCAATAAAGGAATAACGAACACCAGAATAATCGTTAACATCGTCAAAAACAACGGCAGTATTTCCGAGTTTTTAAAGTAGCGGTTAATCCACTGATAAACAGGATAAAAAACTACCGCGAGAATGATGGCCCAAAAACAGGCTAATAAAAAATCTTTAATCAATAGGAAAAAAGATACCGTCACTAACAAAACGAAGGTTAGAAAAAGAATATAAGGCGTATTTTTTTGCATGGAAACCAACTTGAAGCAAATGAATAGTTTCGGCATCCTATCATTGCATTAATGAGTTCCCGATACTGTTGGAATCGGGATATGAAGTCCAGCGTTACGAAGACATAAGTTCAGACCTGATATTTGCAAAAATCAAGTCTAAAAACTTAGTCTGTTCGACAGCATAGCTTACTAGAGGTTGGTGGTTCCGATCCGTTCGGCATCCCAACATTGGTAGTTGAATTATTCAGAATTACCGTAGACGACGAAACATGCTTGCGACTTAACGCTTTTATCGCAACGCCTCTTGAAACAACCAGACCTCTGAGATGGCTTGAGCCGATCAATGCCAATCATTTTTTGTGGCCTTTCTTAATATTTTCTCTGAAATCACCGAATCCAGTTTGCATCTTGCGGACGTTCGGCGGTAGGTAACCATCTCCCTCAATATCTTCTGGGTCCAATTGAATATTGATGACATCCTCGGTCATAGATCGGGTTTCTTCGGTTTGGCGTGTCGTCTGTTTATGTTTCATCACGGTTTCCTGACAATTTCATAGTTCTTACCCAAAGGCGTAATACCAGCTCTATCACGCGATAAAAACATTACCGATAAAAATAAACCGGATCAGTGCGGTATTGCACATAGGACGGGAATTTGTAACCTATATTTTCACTGCCGATGGGTCTTATCCCCGCTGTGATAGCTGAATTCTAACCAATCACCCCAAAGCGATCACTCGCAAAAACCTCATTTCAAACTTGGCCGGTTAAGACAAAAACTGCACACGACAGAACGCTATGTGATTAAGCGTACAGACTACTTGAAGCGGCATGGCTATACATACGGTGAAATCGTTTTTCCTTGAAAACCATTCTTGTAGGGAGTTCTAACATGCGTAATTTAATTGCCGGATTTATTCTGCTCATCGCTTTGCCGACTCTTTGTCAGGCCGAAACGCCTAACGGTGCTCAAAGTTCGCCAGTTCAGCTTTCTGGCACCGAATCACGAACGGCCTCGGAAAAAGCCAATGGCGATTCTGTAGACACGCAAAGCGGGGCCTACGATATCTGCTTACGCGCCACTCAGCGCTTCGAACAACAGGAAAAAGATAAAGGAACCGGAAAAGCTGCAATCGCGTCGCTCTCCGCTTCATGTAAAACGGAATTGAAGCCCGCCAAATATTGGGTTTGCATGGAAAAGGAAGCCATAGCGGAAGTCGACTTTAATGCGGCCCATTGGCGTTGCGCAAAAAAACTTAACCATTAAATTAATTACGGATTCAAACGCTAATCGGAGAGACATCATGTCAGTATTCAAAGCGGAAGATTCAACAAAATCAAGCCCGGATCGCGTTCGAAAATCGACTGCGGTCCATGTAAACGCTGCAATAGACCACCAAACGGATCTCAGTATTCAACTATACAAGGACAAAAGTCAGGCGGAAACCTTAGAGCGTATTCAAGCGTTGGATAAAGAATGGGACATCGAGAGGTTGCTTGAGGTCAATGCATCAACTTTAGCCTTAACCGGCCTGATTCTGGGGCTAACGGCCAATCGAAAATGGTTGCTTTTGCCTGGGATTGTTTTGCCGTTTCTGTTGCAGCATGGATTGCAAGGCTGGTGTCCCCCTTTACCTTTATTACGCCGCTTGGGCGTGCGAACCCGAGGAGAAATTGATCGTGAAAAATACGCACTAAAAGCCCGGTTGGAGAAAAACTGACTGGGTATCAGGTAGCTTGGCTGTGTTTTATGCTGAACAAATTAGCGTAATTCAAACGATAAACTCAACTAAACCCGCAACAACCTGGACGCAATAACTCATGACGCTTGGATGCTAATGCCAACAATAGCAATTCTTCGACGGGCATTTCATATCAGCTTTCAGTGCTATGCCTGTCTTAAGGCTAAACCGTTTGCACTGAGCTTGTCGGAGGGCTCACCACGAACGGCTTAAATTGTTGATCAACTAGGGTATCCAAGCAATACGTCGCTTAAATCAAATTGCTTATAACCTGAATCCGTGACTC
>NZ_LUUG01000136.1 GCF_001644035.1 Methylomonas methanica | reverse complement strand
AAAGAAAAGTATCCAAAAGAAAAGACACCCGGATGCCGCTTATTTCCTGCGCTCCTCGCTTTTGAACGGGGTTGCCGAAAGGGGCCTCCTGCCCCTTCGGCAACGCGATGCATCCCTGCATCGCCCCTACGGGCTATTCCGTTCAAAAGCTCCGGTGCTCGGCGCGGCATACGGGGAGAAAACCATCCCAGTCGCACGTGGGTCTGGAACGGCCGAGCTTTTTTCTCGACTATTCTCCAAAATAACTCGGACATTCTCATGGCGAGCTCCAACATTGGAGTTATTTTGTCCAATGGCCGAGTTCTGAGTGAGAACGGCCGACAAATTTTGTCGAACGCTGCGGTTCGCTGGCAGAACGGCCAAGCTTTTTTCTCGACCATTCTCCAAAATAGCTCGGGCATTCTCGCGGCGAGCCCGAACATTGGAGTAATTTTGTGCAATCGCCGAGTTCCGAACGAGAACGGCCGGCAAATTTTGTAGAACTCTAAGGTTCTCAGGCGCAATCATCCACGGTTTTCGCCGTTCTGGTCATGGCGGCTGTTCAAATGCGTTCTTTATCTGAGCCATCCTGGTGCATTTCAGACAAATTCCGGTTGTATCTGGTGCAAATCGCCCGATCTTTCATCGGGTATAAACATAACAAATCCAGCAAAATCAATGTTTCCGCCGTTTGGCATCAACTTTGCTTTGTTCAAGTTGTGTTGTTACTCCTATCTGTTCTCATGTGTGGACGTGGCGCTCTGGTTGGTCGAAGTTCTTCGGGCGGGCAGGGCGCATTTTTTTGGCCGCGGTAAAGCACCCGGTTACCAGCCAACGCTTCTTAAAATTTACATTTCAAATGATATTTCTGCACGCGGTAGCGTAGGGTTTCCCTGGTGGTGCCCAGCATTCGCGCCGCGCCGGTGACGTTGTCGTCGTTGCGGTTCAGGGCTTCTTGGATGATGAATTTTTCCATTTCGTGCAGGCTGATGCTGCCGTCCAGCGGAATGAATACGCCTTCCTGATTGACCTTGGCGTTGTGGGTGGCTGCGGTTTGCGGGGCTTGTAACTGCAACCATTCCACAGGCAGATTGTGATCGTTGGACAGCAGCACGCAACGTTCCAACACATTGTGCAATTCACGGATATTGCCGGGCCAATCGTAACTTTTCAGCGCCTGCCAGGCTGGCTCCGAAATATGGCTGACCGCTTTAGCCGATTTGCGATTACATTCGGCTATGAATTGCGGCACCAGTTGTTCTAGGTCTTGCTTGTGTTCGCGCAAGGCCGGCATGCGGATGTTGATCACGTTCAAGCGATGATACAAATCCCGGCGAAATAGACCTTCGGCGACTTTTTCCACCAGGTCCAGATTGGTCGCAGCGATGATTTGCACGTCGATGCTAATCTCGGCCTCGCCGCCCACCCGGCGGATGCGCAAATCTTCCACGGCTTTTAATAGCTTGCTCTGCAAATCTAGATCCATTTCGCCGATTTCGTCCAGAAACAGCGTGCCGGTATGCGCCTGTTCGAACAGGCCGCGATGGCGTTTTTTCGCGCCGGTAAAGGCACCGGCTTCGTAACCAAATAACTCGGCTTCCAGCAACTCACGTGGCAAAGCAGCGCAATTGATTTCAACCAACGGAGCCGCCGCGCGGCTGCCGGAATAGTGCAGGATGCGGGCGATCATGCCTTTGCCGGTGCCGGTTTCGCCGCTGACGATCAGACTGGAAAAGGGCACGTTGGCGATTTGTTTCAACATGGCTCGCAGCTGGCTCATGGCGGGGCTGGAGCCGATCAAACTGTCGATGCTGTATTGATGGTTTTGCGAGGCGGTCTGCTGTTCCAGCCGCCGTTGGGCGCGGGCGCTACGGGCGGCGCCTTCTACCAATAGATTCAAACGATCCAACGAACAGGGTTTCTCGATAAAGTCGTAAGCGCCCAAGCGCACCGCCCGCACTGAATCGGCGACGCTGCCGTAACCGGTCAGAAACACCCATTCGCTGCTGCTAATTTCGGGCTTAAGTTTTTCCAGCAAATCCAGCGCGTTGCCGTCTGGCAAATTCATATCGGACAACACTACCAGAGGGTCCAAGGATTGCCCGCCGAGAAACTGTTCGGCTTGTTGCAGGGAATGCGCAATGCTGACTTCCCAGCCACCCTTGCCGAAATAGCGCGCCAACTCTGAGGCCAGCAAGGTTTCGTCTTCGATAATTAAAAGGGTGTTGGTCATCATGGCGTGGATTTTTTTGTTGTTTTATAGGGGGTTGCCGACTGGTAGCACAGTGCCGGCCTGGTGTCTTGTGTCAACCGAATAGTTTCAAACTACAGGTAATATTAAAGTGACCATGCCATTGCCGGCGGCGGTGTTATCCAATTTCAGCTGACCGCTCAAGTCCTTTGCAAAGCGTTGTACCATCACCAGACCTAGACCACTGCCTTTTTCCTTCAGACTAACGAATGGCCGAATGCCTTGCTGTAACAAGGCTGCACTGAAACCGTCGCCGCTGTCGGTGACGCTGATCATCAGCTGGCGATTACTTTGCGCGATAGCCACCTCCACTTTACCGGTGCGGGCGCCGATAGCTTGCACCGCATTTTGCAACAGATTGAGCAGGGCTTGTCGAAATTCGATCTCGGGCAGCATCATCGGCAGATTGGCTTTGCCGTGCACGGCAAAACAAATATTGTCGGTGGCTTGGTATTTAAATAGCGTGATCAAATCATTTACCACCAGATTGACATCGGTAGGTTGGGAAATTTTGCTGCTGTGACGGGCAGAACTGAGCAGATCGTTAAGATGACTAGTCAGTCTTTGTACTTCGCTGTGCAACAAACCGATGCGTTGGCGCAAGTCCGGGTCGCTGGCTTCCGACAACATATTTTCTAATGCCACTTGAATGATTGCCAGCGGATTACGCAACTCGTGCGCCGTACTGGCCGCCATTTCCGTTAAGGCCGCCAGACGTTCGGCTTTGGCCAGACGCTGGCTTTGTTCCAATAACGCATGACTGGTTTGCCGCACCTGTTGTTCCAGGCGGTTGGTGTAATGCAGATGTTCCTGCTCCAGTTCGATCAAATGATCGACCAAGTGATTATAACGATCAAATAGATCGCGCAATATCGGGTCGGCGGTCTCGCGCGTGATCGGTTGCTTAACGCCTTCCGCCAGGCCGGACAATAAATCGCGCAGCGCATCCAGCGGCTCCAGCACGTTATTCCGGAAAAAATAATGGCCTATCCAAAACAACAGCAAGGGCAGAATAATGGCCAATTGCAGCTCCAATTGACTGTCGTATTCAACGCCAATCAACATTTTTTCTTCTTCGTTAGTCTGCCGGTCCAGGACTTGCCGGATCATATTGACCGAATCGATTAAGGCTTTCGCGTCGCCGTTGCTGGCGGCGGCAAATTTGGTTTGTAAGGTGTTTAGATCGACTGCGGACGCGAATTCCGAACTTTTATTATGCGTTTGTAATAAATCCAGCAACCGGTCTTGAATGTCGTTGATCTGTTCGGCGGCTACGTCCGGATTGCTGCGGTGCAAAGCCAGCTGCGATTGCAGTTCCAACAATTCAAAAATTGTTTCCTCCAAATAGCGGCCTTTGCCGATATCGGTTTCTATGGTTTGTATCCGCTCGTGGTTGCGCCAAGTCAGGCGACCGATGGCCAGCAGCTCGCCAATCACCAAAATGCTCATCACTATCGTGACGAAGATGACCGGACGTAACAGAAGTTTTAGCATGCTTTAATCCTCAAATAGCTTGCTGCCAAGCGACGCTTCATTGTTATACCTTTCTCACTTACATCCGCTCCCTCGCCCTCCGCACCCACAGGGCATAAAGGAGAGGGGCGGGGTGAGGGAATCAGAAAACCGAAATTTGAAGTGCGATGACTATATATACATTTATGTTTGATAACCGTCATTCCAGATTGTCCGAGCCGTAGACCGCGAAGCGAATCCAGACTGCAAGATTAGCTTGAAGCTACCATCCATGGCACTGGATGCTCGGGCCCTGTGGGCATGACGGCACTTGTATAAAAGAAGCATGGTACTTCGGTTGCGATGACTCCCCATGAAATTTTACTCCGGCTTAGCAACTGCTAAGGAATGATCATGAAATAACCTATTTAAGGGTTCGGTGTAGGTGCGGATTTATCCGCACAGTGCGAATGAATTCGCACCTACCGTTGCCGAACTTGTTTCTCACATTCCTAAATAAACCGCATTCTCAACCTACCGGTCCAAGGCCAGGTTACGATTATAGGAATTTACGTCTGGGCGACGGCAAAATTCGCTTTGGTAAATACTGCCTATAAAATTTCCCACAGTTCTCCCATTACAAGGGCGCAAGTTTTCAAGATACTACACACCATGTTGAGACGGCGGGTTGCTGGTAGCAACCGAACCGTCCCGAAACAATAAATGGGTATCGATAAAAAACTTAACGAAGCGGCGATGCAGATAGCGCCGTTTATCCAAACAGCCGGAGAACATCACCATGAACAGACTGCCAGAAACCGTGAACCAACAATTCAACCAATTGTTTGCCGTCATCGGCCAAGCCGGAGACGATTTGAAACTGACGATTGCCGAAGCCAGCATGGCCGGCAACTTTTCCTTGGTTACTGCCAACATCGAAAACTGCCAACGCTTGCAGGCTTTGGAAATGGAAATCAAAACCTGCCTGGGTAATTTCGTGAACAAATCGCAAGCCCAACCCATGGAGAAGGCATTTCACAAGCGCAATAAACACCGCACCCGTCAACCACGCGGCAGTATGCGTGTCACGTTGGCAGGACGCGTCATCGAAAAGCCAACCATCGCCGAAACTTTTTTCGAAGCCTTAAAGGGTTTTGGATTGGATAAGGTCGCAGCCTTGAACAAGGTGGTAACGTCGATTCCACTGGTATCCAGAAGACAGGCGACGGGTTACCAAACCCAAAAAACCTGCAATGGTTGGTACATTACCACCCACGTCAATGCTTACACCGCGCCCACGGTGCTAAAGGAGATTGCCGGGGAGTTGAAAATGCCGATCCAAATAGAGTTCATCGAACGCTAGCAGACCGCACAACAACATCCGACAGTGCCATGTGCGGCGCCAAACCGCGCACGGCAATCAGAAAAGAAATACCCGAAAAAAACAGGCCCAGACCATGACCGAAAACCAAACAACCTCAATTGCCGAACTGACACAAAAAGCCGAAGCGGGAGATGTGCAAGCGCAGTTTGAGTTGGCATATTGCCTGGCTACTGGAAAGAACATTGAGCAAAATATCGAGTTGGGGTTGAGCTGGTTATTGCAAGCAGCCGACTATGGTAATGCTGATGCGCAATTTTGTGCAGGTATCTACTATTTTATTGGGAGTTCAAATCCGCTACAAAACGACTATACAAATAGGTTGATTAATGAATGGGGTTTTAGGTTAGCAAAAAGTGAAGCTGTTCCTTCTATTGATACCGCATTAAAGATTTCACTCGGTAAAAATTTTATCGATAGCAATATAAATTCTGCTGCTCTATGGCTAGAGCAAGCCGCAGTTCAAAATCACGTACTTGCGAATACGTGGTTGGCATTACTTTACCGAGAAGGTTTAGGTGTTCCACAAAATGATGAGAAAGCTTATTTGTGCATTCGGTTTGCTACAGAGCATTACCCTTCCCCTGAAAACCAATACGAATTGGCTCGTTGTTATATAGATGGTAAAGGTACGAAGGAGAACTTGGCTATCGGAATAACACTTTGCGAAAAATCCGCCGAAAGTAGTTTTGCTAAGGCGCAATATTTATTGGCATGTTGTTATTTAGATGGTGTCGGCAAGGAGAAAAACTTCAAAAACGCCATACTTTGGTTAGATAAGGCCGCACAAAATGACGTATCGATCATAGAAAACGAAATTATGTTACGTGTGGCCGACGCCTACGAAAATGGCGAAGAAATCGAAAAGGACGATAGTCTTTGCTTTAGTTGGTTAGAAAAAATAATTGACTCTGATGAGGATAATTCAGTTACTGGTGAAGCCTACTTTCGGGCAGCGTTAATGTGTTTTGATGGTCGTGGCACTGATACGAATTATGTGCATGGTATCGTTTATTTAAGCGAGGCAATAAAACTAAATATTACTAGTGCTGAACAATGGCTAGAGAATGCATATCTGAAATTTACATTCCCAGAGTTTTGCAACCGCTCTGATTCGGAGGAATGCTATCGATTTGCATATAAATGGGTATCGGAAAAACTGAAAAACGATATACACACTATTGAGCTAAAATTTGTTTTGGGAGTGTTACTTGCATTTGGCAAAGACACGGAACAAGATCAGAAACGAGCACTTGAATGTTTTGATGGAATTTATCTTGAAGATTCATTAGATGCAATCGACGGACCTAATGCTCTCGAATGCTTTGCAGATATTTACGTGAAGATATTTGGAGCGAAAAACAAAAAACCTGAAATTACTGATGATGCTGGGAAATATTTCTCATCAGAATACATAAAAAACAATCGGAAAGATGGAGATTATTTTATTTTACCGTCGCTGGTGTTTGATTTTTATGATGATATAAATTTGGCTAGGGGTTTCAGTGAACGCCTCGAGAAGGCCAAGTATATTTTTTATCAAAATTCGATTCAAAGGGAATTAGAGTGGAAACAGCGATTTGCCGAGTTAGAAACTCAAAGGGCTCATGAGCTCGAGGAAACCATGGCCATGTTCGCCCATAAATTCCGCAGTCCGCTGGATGCGATTATTTACAACACGGAGCACGAACATCAGGTAAAACTATACAAGCAGGCGGCACAAACCATGCGCGGCTTGCTAGAAATTTTCAGCATCATTTCCACCGATGCCGACACGCTCCAACCAAAACTAAAGCAAGATTGCCGAGGTAATGGCACTTTGCTGCTGCTGTTCAGCAAAACCCTGGACATGATTTTGCTGCATTTGCTGTCGGTGTCCGCGACGGAAAAAATTCAACAGCACTATCTGCGCTACGCGAAAGCGCAAGGTCTGTGCGCTGCCGATTTGACTTACAAGGCCTGGAACGAAGAGCATTTCGAACTGGAGCGGCAATTGCAAAGCGAATGGGAACAAAGCTATGCCAAGCTATTGACTGAATCAGCTAAGCTGGAACAACGGCTGGACTGGCTGGAACAGCACTTTTTCAAGTTGGAATTGAAGGGATTCGATCGCGCCGTTATACAATTCAAGGAATACGGCATCACCGAATCGTTTTTGACCATCGTGCTCAACGAGGTTTTGGTCAATGCCTTCAAATACTATGGCTCGGCGGAAGCTCTGCCGGTGGTATTGGAATGGCAGGTGCGAGACGGATTTCAGGTGTTGATTTGCCGCAACCCCAGCATGCGTAGTGAGCGGTCGAAACTCAAAGGTAGTGGCAAAGGCCATTTTTTCTTGTCGGCGTTGGCCCGTAAAATCGGCAGCCAATTCAGCAAACCCAAGCCCCAAGACGATTTTGTCGTGGAATTTGCCATTGCCGATCAACTGTTAATCTCAAGCTAGGAAGGTGAACAATGAGTTATTTTTTATGGGTGGAGGATTTTGAAAACGACGCCTTTGTAACAGCGGAGCAAGTGTTTGGCGGCGTTCTCAATAAGAGTTCATTCGATGAAAAGCCCGTGGCATTAAAACAACAACTCCGAAATCAAGGTGTGTTTTTAGAATTAGACCTTCAGGCTGGTTTGGATTTCATTACCAAAGAGCTTTCAATCAAGATTGATTACGCCATTCTTGATATTGATCTTAAAGCTCATGACGGTGAAATTAACAGCGATTTTTTAAAGTTGTTGGCTGATTTCGAAAACTACCAGCCGCATGAGGATGAAGCCGAGGATGATGAATTACGCAAACAAGCATGTCTCAAATTGAAAAGTATTGCGGGGTTTTACCTATATACAAAGCTGGTTGATGAAATTGGATTTCCTAAACAGCATATTTTGTTTTGTTCGAACCACGGCGATAAAACGGAAGGCATAAAAGAAGCTTTTAATGCGGCAAAAATAGCTTTGCCTGAAATTTACGGAAAATCTGATCCTTATGTTCAAACCTGGATCAGGTCTTGTTATAACAACCCTTATTCCAGATTGCGGCGAGGGATTATCGAAGCTTGCACATTTTTGAAAGATAAAAAGCTTAGATTCAATCAATATGGCGCTGACGACAAAAAGCCCGTAGATTTAGACATAGAAAATTACCTAGAAATACTTAAGCTATTTTTGCCATTGCGCGAACCCGCCGATATCCAGTCTATGTATAAATTATTCGTTCGCACCCTAGCGCACGAATGGGACGAAGCTGTAAAGCCGAGAAAATTGGATAAAACAGCATTAGCTTTTTCCTGGATCATGAAAATGACTCGAAACTGGTCGGCACATACTCGTGTATTTGATCGGCTTAAAGCTAAAGATGTTGCCTTTTTATTTATTGTCAACATGCGCGCCATGTTTGATCTTGGTGGGGACTCAACTCCTTACGAAAAACATTTGTTAAGCTTATTTGATCAAACATTGAGCGTAGATGAATTTAGGAAAATCTTTGGAACTAGTCATAAAGACAGGAAGATCCCACTCACACAAAAGTATGCTTTATTAATTGATAAATATGGAAAAAATTATGAAGCAAGTAATTTTCACGACTTGCTGAATGAGTTCCAAAAGAAACAATCAGGCAATGAAGATTTTTTGATGCAAGGGCTTTATCAGGTTTTTTGGTTTTTAACTTCGAATGGCTTTGTTTATATAGATACACATAAAATTCAAGACCAAAAGTATTTAAATTATAATTTTGCCTATTTTAATTATGCTGCCGATGAATATTCGTTAGAGTTTGGACGCCATATTTATAACACCAGTTTCCTACAGGCTTAACCCATGACCACCCTACAAACCCAAATCCCCGACCAAATCTGGCAGTAGGCCCAATATCAGATACAACAAGGCTGGATGGCCAATATGGATGAGTTGATCGCTGAATCGATGCGCAGCTATCTGGGGTCGCACCGAGAAGCCATGTCCGAACAGTTCGTGCGCGAAGATGTCGAGTGGGGTTTGGGGTATCAAGACAGTCCTGTTCGTTTTTGTTGAATTACTTGTGAGACATCAAATGACCGTGAAACAACAACTCATCACTGAAATTGAACGCATCGATAACCCGGTTACTCTGGTACAGATTTTCGAGATCATGCAATTATTAACACATACGCCGCAACAGCCGAACAATGTTTTGATTTCGGAATTTGCCGGTTGTCTCGATGACGAATCGGCACGGCAGATGGCGACAATCATAGATAACGAATTTAATGCTATAGAGGGTGAATGGTTTGTGGTTCCCACGTTCCGCGTGGGAAAGCAGTCTGAACCGCTCTGCGATTCGGGTCGCTGGAGCGCCCCTTAATTAAGTTCCCACGCGGAGCATGGGAACCATAAATAAAAAGCCATTTTTAAAAATTATTTATAACATCAGTGGAGATTCCCCATGTTGCAAGAACAACTGATCGAAGAAATAAAACAAATTCCGAACGAAAAACTGGCAGAAGTTTATGACTTAATTCATTATTTTCGGCTCGGTTTAGTTCAGGAGCAATCAACAGATACTATTCGCCAGCGCCCGATTGGCTTGGCAAAAGGACAGCTTGAAATTCCGGCCAGTTTTTTTGAGCCCTTGCCTAACGACATACTCAATACGTTTGAGGGCATAAAATGAAAATTCTGTTGGATACCTGCGCTTTTTTATGGATGACAACAGACGCCCCGGAACTCAGCGATAACGCCAGGATTTTGTTTCAGAATACCGATAATGCGGTTTATTTGAGCAGCGTTTCAGTATGGGAAATTATCGTTAAACACCAGCTAGGCAAATTGTCTTTACCCAGTGCGGCAGACGATTTTATTAAACAACAGTGTGAAAGGCACTTCATTGAATATTTATCGCTTGATGAAAAAGCGGTATTTAATCTGACCCGGTTGCCCAATTATCACCGCGACCCCTTCGATAGAATGCTTGTTTGTCAGGCAATCGCGAATGATTTGACCGTTTTGACTTCGGATGAATTGATTATGCAATACCCTGTTGCCACGGCATGGTAGTTTTAGGATTAAATAAGTTAGCGAAACAAATCATTGCGTAGCAAAATTGGTGGGCATTCATAAATCAAAACATTGGCTGGCTGTCGCAGGAAGACCCATTAACCATTTTCCAACTTGTTAGCCATTTGACTAATTTAGAGCCCGTTTTTCGATTAAGGAAAATCGCATGCCGCCTGCCGAATTAATCCAATCCCTGATTCCCCGCCTGCCGCGTTTCGCCGAAGAAGACGGCGATTTTTACAGCGTGCCGCGTCAAGATTTAATCGACGTGTTGGTTCAAGAACAAATCGACCGCTCGGCAGCAGCAACCTGCGTCAGTTTATTGGAAACCTTGCTGGATACGCTGGCGGTCTTGGATAGAACCCGTCTGCAAAACGGCGAATGGTGTTTTGTTTCGTTTCCGGCGCAATTGCTGGCAACGTCGGTATTGACGGCGATGAGCGATAACGATTCGCGCCTGTTTCCAGCCAGTTTTTGGAACACCCGAGACATCGCCAACGACAAAAAGGATCAACAACGCGATGTGTTGCGTTGGATCGAACAAAGTAGATTTGAGCAGCACGCAACACGGCAAGCGCCGCCGATTCGGTTTATCTATGTGGCCTGGAGCATTGTTAAACTGGACGGTCGGACATTGTTCTACCAGCGTGAGGATAGCCAAAAGCGCTTTGACAAAACCGCCGGCGATTACGGCCTGCTGGGCGGGCGCGCCAATCAACACGATATCGTCGGCGTCAGCGATGCCGCGCAGGTGTTGGCCGCCTTGCAAGCGCCGAATTCTGAACGGGTGTTGAACGCGCTGCCGGCGACTTTGCAACGCGAACTGCGCGAAGAAGCCGGTTTGCGTGGAGAACATTATCAATTTAGCTTGTGGCGACGACTTAAACCGTATCGGCAAGTGCAAGGCGTAGCACCGAATCACGCGTTAACTGAATATTATCTGGATATTTTCCGGATCGAATTGACCTTGGAAGGCTTTTTGTTTTTGCAGCAACGCATTGCCGGTGATGAACGTTTGGCGTGGTTGACCTTGGAAGACATCGCCCGCGGCGAAAGCAATGACGGCAAGATTCCCTATATCAAAGCCCTTTACGACGACTTTGAGGGGGACCGGGCGGCGCTGGTTGCAGCCTTGCGTGAGCTACCTGATAGTTTTGCCCCCGGTTATCGTTTGGATAGGGATAACTACGGCATTATTTTATCTTTGAATGCCAGTGTCCCAATAACGGCGGGGGTGTTGGGTAAAGAAAAGCCCTTGGCTTTAGCACTGTCGGCATATCAAGGTCAATTATTGCTGGGCTTGGCGGCGCATTTACGCGGCTTTGTCTTGGTCGCAGACAAGCCGAGTCTACTGCTGCACCCATTTGGCTGGATCGAGGTGGTTGACGATTCTGCGTTACAGCGGGAATTGTGTGATTTAGCGGCGGCACTCAAAGACGGTGAAATAATTGTGGAGGTGCGACGGGAGCGTTACTTCCGGCTGTCGGTCCGACCGGACTTGGTTTACTTCGATGACGATTTGTATGCGTTTACCGTCGATCGCGAGGACTTGCGCAGCGTTCGCACCAAAATCTCGGTCAACATCAGCAGACGAGCATTTGTCACCGCCTTGGGCACGGTAGAGAGTCAGGTGGAGTCGTTCAAATTGCCGTTGGAACTAGTGAATAAGTTAATCGACTTAGCGGAGCGGCAATTTACCGCCGACAACGAATTGGCCGTTAAAGTCGAGGATGCTTACAAAAAAGGCTTGGACCGAGAACCGCGATTCAAGGCATTGGGTTTGAGGAAACTGGTGCACCGTGTGGATGGCGTCATGCGCTTTGCTGTGAAGCGTGAGGTGAGGTAGTGGGTTGCTAGCTACTGCTGACAAGTCGTGTTAGACCGGTTAAGCTTTGTGCCCTAAGCCGATTTGAGCTCTTGGCTAAATATTTTGGATGAACATAAGGATACTAAACATGAGAGTTGCGTTGGCGTGGGTTTTGATAGTTTCGACTGCGGTTTTACCCGGTTGCGTTAGCAGGGAAATTAACGAGAATGTCCAAGATCGCGGCCCGCAGGTGAGAGAAATAGTCAAATCTGG
>NZ_LUUG01000135.1 GCF_001644035.1 Methylomonas methanica | reverse complement strand
TTTACGGCGTCCGGCATATAAGACACCCAGCAAAGCGCTGGTCATCATCCATATCGAAGCCGGTAGCGGTACTGCGGCTGGTCCGTCATCAGTAGCTTGCGACGGGCTAACGTCAAACGCGTACAAAAAGTGCAGATTGTTAAAATCCGACGCATCCGCGAATGCCAATAGGTTAGCGTCCGAGCCTAAATCAGTATTGCCGAATGCCGCACTCCAAACCCCGTCCGACAGCATACCAACCTGGAAGTTACTGGAACCCAACAAGGTGCCGGATGAGGTACTTGTGCCGATAGTGTAATTGCCACCGTTAGCGACAAACGACACCGCGCCGACACCGGTAAAGGCAACAACAGGTTCAGCCGCACCAATAACCGCTGTGTCTTCGAAAATACCGAACGTATCGGACAGCGAAGGGAACGGAAACGATGAAGCGCTAAACGATAGAAAATTGACGTCGCCGTCATTTGGCGCCCAAACGCTAGCGGAACTAGCGCTGGAGACGGCCAACAGACAAACGGCAAGCGAGGTCTTTAAATAGGGGATCTTTTTCATGGGTATTTCTCAATAGGTTTAAGTTAACAAATAGCCATCCAATGGCTCTTACCCCGCAACCGGCCTTTGCCAGGCAATGCCGGCTTTGACAGAGTTAATTCGACCGTTTGTTTCGGAGCGGTTTGCGCCCGAACAGTCTCTATTCCTTGGCTATCCAATAGACCGCCAAGGGGGTAGCTACCTGCCGCTAATGGCTCGGTAGTTAAAAAATTGTGGTGCTAATGTTTGATTGGGATCGTGCTGGCGATAAGGTCAACACAATGGCTGCGGCTGGAACGGAACGGCGGTGGAGCGGTGACGATTACTGTGCTTCGGGTTGCGACTTGAATGGAGTAGCTGTCGGTCTCGGTAAGTATCTGGGTCCTATCGGCACATGGTTCCGGTTTGATAAACCTATGAACTGAGTTTAAGCAAATACGCTGCCGGTGTCGGTACGTTATCGAACATTAAAAACAGGCGTATTAACCTGGCGCGTAAATACCACGCGTCACTAGTGTCCGGTTAAAAGAGTCCCTAAAATTCGGTAGGCCTTGTGGAGCAAGGGTTTCAAAGGACTAAAAGCTGTCTCCGACTTGAATGGAAAACCAATCTTCATGCAGTCTGCTGGTTTTTTAACCGGTGGAGAGCGCGATGTACATTGGCAAAACTTTGTTCGCCCAAATCATGGACGTTTTGCCATGGAAAACCTTTCATCGCATTGTGACCCGTTACGATGGCGATTACCGAATCCGAACACTCAGTTGCGCCGAGCAGTTTCGGATTCTGGCTTTCGCGCAACTGACCTATCGGGAAAGTCTGCGTGACATCGAAACCTGTTTGTCAGCTCAATCCAATAAGCTTTATCACATGGGCATCCGCACCACGGTTTCTCGCTCGACACTGGCCGACGCCAATGCCAACCGTGATTGGCGCATCTATGCCGAATTTGCTCAGCGTTTGATCGCGCAAGCGCGGAAACTCTACGCCAGCGAGGACTTAGGGTTAGACTTGAGCAATACCGTTTATGCACTGGATTCGACCACGATTGATCTGTGTCTGTCCGTGTTTCCCTGGGCCCAGTTTCGCACCACCAAGGCGGCGGTCAAATTGCATACCTTGCTGGATTTGCGCGGCAGTATTCCAAGCTTTATCCATATCTCGGACGGCAAAATGCATGACGTCAAGGCGCTCGACTTGCTGATACCCGAACCGGGAGCTATTTATGTGATGGATCGCGGCTATGTCGATTTCGCAAGATTGTATGTCTTGCATTTGGCCGGTGCGTTCTTCGTGACGCGAGCCAAATCCAATCTGGATGCCCATCGCATTTATTCAACCCCAACCGACCGTCACCTCGGTATCATCTGCGACCAAACTATCGCACTCGATGGCTTCTATACCCAAAAAGACTATCCACAACACTTGCGCCGTATTCGATTTAAAGACCCGGAAACCGGCAAGACGCTGGTCTTTCTAACCAACAACTTTACCTTACCATCGCTAACGATTTGCACGCTCTATAAAAGCCGATGGCAGGTCGAATTATTCTTCAAATGGATCAAACAACATCTTCTCGTATCAAGTGTTTCTATGGCACCTCGGAAAATGCCGTCAAATCCCAAATCTGGATCGCCGTCTCGGTTTATGTCCTGATCGCCATCATCAAAAAACAACTCAATCTGGATGCTTCTCTCTACACTTTGTTACAGATTTTATCGATCACTTTGTTCGAGAAAATCCCCATTCAACAGGCTTTACAGGGCATCGAATACATATCCGATCAAAATGCCCGTGCTAAACAATTGAATCTATTCGATTCTTAACCGGACACTAGTGACCACGCGTAAATACCAATTGTCTCTAAGTCAGTGGGTATTTCTTCCCTAATCTATGTACGCTGTCGCACCGACTTTGCTTGGCCTAATTGATACTGTTTTGTTTGAGCAGCGGGAGAAAACTCCGCGCTTGGTCATGACGTTTTGCTCATGGCTAATTCTGTTGGAGATCATCATGAATAAAGATCAAGTGAAAGGCCGCGTTGAAGAAGTTAAAGGAAAAGCCAAAGAAGCTGCCGGGGTGATATTGGACGACAAAGAGTTGGAGCTAAAAGGCAATGTCCAGAAAAATTTGGGTAAGGCCCAGTCCGGTTTCGGCGATCTGAAGCAAGACATTAAAGACGAGCTATAAGCCGCGGCGTTTGCGCACCATCCTGAGTTTATTTTGGCAGTTAGGGGAGAACAATCATGCTTGAAACTGTAGCCGTACTATTTATCATTCTTTGGGCGCTGGGCTTGGTGTCTGCGTACACGCTTGGCGGATTCATTCACCTGTTATTGGTGATTGCGCTTATCGCCATTGTGTTACGCGTAATCCAAGGCCGACGGGCGTTGTAAGCCTTGTTTAGCAAGCGTTTGCGTTTATCGGTAGCCTGGTTTGGCGCTGCCGCCGGGGCTGATTTTGCAATGGCTGGTCGTGGCATCTGCATACGGCTGGCCATGCCGAGTTTAACCAAAACCATTTACGAGGGAACCACATGAGTGCAGTCAAAATCATGGCCTTGCTGTTGATTATTGCCGGTGTACTGGGTTTGGTATACGGCGGTTTCAGCTATACCAAGGAAACGCAGCAGGCCACTTTCGGCCCGTTCGAGCTATCGGTAAAAGACACGCAAACTGTCAATGTACCGGTTTGGGCCGGGGTAGTGGCCTTGGTGGCGGGCAGCGCGTTACTGTTTGCGGCAAGTAGGAAAAGTTAGGCTGGCAAACAGCTAAATACTTGCGCCGTTTTCTTCAGGTTGGGTGGCAACCCTTGTCGCCCGATTGTATTGCCTTGCATTGCTTGGTTTAGTTCGCGATTGCTGAAAGCGTTTCATCAGCCAGGCTATCGGTAAGGCATTGTATAGCGTATGAGCAGATAGCAGCAGGCTCAGCGCAGTGCGTAAATGGGTGCTGGTTGCCGCTTGGGTATGTTCAGCTGGGCCAGGTAATGGGGCGGGGCGGGGCGGCGGGCAGTGACTGAGTTCGCCTGCTATAAAGCCGATGCCGCTCGCAAGCACCAGGGTGGCCGGCGCGGTCATCTGTTTATAAATATTTCCCAGTAATGACTTGGTGCGATTTCCGACCATCTGACGACGCGTCGAGAGTTGTCGTTCCGCATATCTGATTTGCGCGTTCAAAGATCCGACAGACTTTTTTCGTTGAATCCATGCCGGCATTATCTGAGGTCCTTGTTGAGGGGGGCTTTAGGCACGGCCTTAAGGCTACGCTGGGTAGCGGGGAATTTTAGATAGTTGCTGCGGGCGCGGATGATAGCAAACAAGACTAGTGCCAGCATTAGATTACCTGCGACTGCCAGTAATATGGCATGGCTGGCCTGTAGATCGTGCTCGATCAGCCATTGTATGCCAGCGGCCAGCAACCCTAGCCAGGCGGTGCTAAGAATCAAGCCAAGCATCACGGCGGCGGTAAGCATCGTAGTCAAGCTTTGCCCGGCTCGCCGCGTTTCCAGCGCGGCGAGCCGGAAGCGATCATGGCTTAGACCTTGTAATTCTTCCCACAGCGCCTGAATATCCCCCAGCATGCTCACATCCTTGGCAGGCTGGGCATGCATGGCGGACGTTCCGGTGTATTCCTCGGTCCTTGTGGAAGCATTGTGGTCCATAGGTGGTAGCGGTTTAGCGGCTGCTTAACAGGCGGCTCAGCAGAAAACCGCTGGCTACCGCAATACCCAATGCCGTTACCGGATTGTCACGGATATAGACCTGACAGTTTTTCACAATGCGCTGCTCGGCGGTTTTTAGCTGTTCGCTTTTTTGGTCCAGCGTTTCCGCAGCTTGGTGAGAGGCACTGGCGATCTTATCGACCGCTTCGTGCGCGAAGTTGGAGGCTTTATCAATAGTTTCCATAATGGTTTCCTGGGTTATTTAAGACGCATATCGTTTTTGACAGACTCTACGCCTTTGACGGTACGGGCAATTTCGACTGCTTTATTAATATCGGCTTGGGTGCCGACGAAGCCGCTCAATTGCACGACACCTTTGAAGGTTTCCACGTTGATCTGGCCGGATCTCAGGTTGGGCTCGTCGAATAACATCGCTTTCACCTTGGTAGTGATGACACTGTCATCGACATATTCGCCGGTGCCTTCTTGTTTATGCGTCGATGCGCAACCTGAGGCAACGAGTAAGGTTAAGGCCACAATAAATGCGGAGATAAATCGATTGATGTTTTTCATGGGTAATTCTCCTGGACAAAAAATAGAGATGACGCTAGGGCAGCTAATTCTTGGCCTCTATTAGGCGAAGACGCCTTAGCGCGGTGTTTGGGCGACTAACGGATAGTCGTGCATTTTCGTTAAAGATTCGGGTGGGGCAGGGGTGGTAAAACCTTGAATGTAATGTAAGCGCAAAGCCGGTCTTAGTCGGTACGTTAGCGTACATACACCAGGTGGGGTGAAGTATGGAGACCTCGAGTAGGCAGGTACTGGAAAGTTGGTGGCTATATGTGTGTTACCGCACCGACAGGGTATTGCTGTTGCGAATAAGCTACTTAACAGCTTATTTACAACAACGCCAAACGATTCAATTAAATAGGCGTCAATTATCAATCCCGATTTTCATGTTCAAGGAATCAATATGCTTACTAAAAAAATACTGCCGATAGCGGCCTTAGCTGGTCTGGCTATGGCACCGCAAATACAAGCTGCCGATCAATCTCAAGATAATCGCTGGTATGTCGCGCCGTTCGCGACGTTTATCAATAGCGGCGGCGACAGACGGGCGAGCGACGGTTGGGGCGGTGGTGTTGGTGTGGGTAAAATCATCGATCAACATTTTAACGTTGAGTTAAAAGGCTTTTATCAAGGCTTTGGCGGCGACAACGGCCCTTGGGATCTGGCCGGCGGCAGTGCCGATGTGCAGTATTATTTGTTCCGGGATAAGTTCTCGCCTTATGCAGTATTAGGTTTAGGCGGTATGAACACCTGCGCATCCGCGAATTGCGGTATTGGTTTTATTGGCGAAGCCGGCGTCGGCGCCACGTATGAAGTGAACGACAATTTATTGATTCGTAGTGACGTGCGTTACCGCTACAACAATAATCTAAACGCCCACGTCCAAGCCGGCACCGACGAATTTCACGATATGACCGTCAATCTCGGTGTGGTGATTCCGTTTGGCGACAAACCTAAATACGCGGCAAAATCCGATACGCGCATGGCTCCGCCGCCGATTGTGGCGGCATCCAAACCGGATTGCAGCACCCTCGATGCGGATGCAGACGGCGTCAACGATTGCTTGGATAAATGCCCAGGCACCATCAAAGGCGCGACGGTTGATCTGAAAGGATGTGCGGTCCGATTAATATTGAAAGGTCAGCATTTTAAATACGATTCCGCCGAATTGGGTTTAAACGCCAAGGAACTGCTCGATGGCGTCGCCAAGGACTTGATCGCATTCCCGCAGAAAAATGAAATTCAAGTGCAAGGTCACGCCAGCAGCGAAGGTAGCGACTCCTATAATATGAAGCTCTCGCAACGCCGCGCACATTCGGTAGTCGAGTATCTAAAGATGAAAGGCGTCGGCAATAAATTGTCCGCAAAAGGCTATGGCGAAACTCAGCCCATCGCCGATAACGCCACAGAAGCCGGTAAATCGGAAAATCGTCGGGTCGAGTTGATTTGGATTGAAGAGTGATTTTGTTTTGGGCTTGATTTTAGCGACATCGGTGATTTATCCACTAATCACTGATACAGGCTGTTCCCGGCTTGGGAAATCAATGCACTAGATTCCCTTGCGACCTGATAACTTCAGAATGCGCGGAAAAGAGTTCCCCATAAAATTAAAAGGCCCGGTTTGAATCGGGCTTTTTTTCGTCAATACATCATGACTTGGTTGAAGCTGTTGATAGTGTTCTTGAGGTGATTTCCTGGTGCGTATCTTACTGGCATTTGGGACGTTGCAGCACTTCGGTTTTGAATCAAACTACACAAATGACTCATTCAGTAAGGAGGCAGAAATACTGTGTGGTTGACGAGGTAACGAAGCTAAAATATTGATCGTGATTATTTAACATAATATACATTATGCGTATTCATTGACTACCCGTTAGCCAACCGAAAACTAATACTGTCATACCTCTGCGTTGATGTGCTATATTGCAGCTTAATGAGAACAATTATTAATTAGCTTGCATGTCGACATATCTTAAAACGCTGGCGACTGGCGATACAGGCCGTATAGTTGGGTTCGATCAATCGGGTGGCGTCTATCGTAAGAAGTTGCTGGCTATGGGTTTAACACCCGGCACCGAATTCACCATTACTCGTTTTGCACCGATGGGCGATCCGGTTGAAATCAAAATCCGCGGTTTTTCATTGTCGCTGCGTAAAAACGAGGCGTCGGTCTTACTTATAGAAAAAGTATGAGTATGGAGTTTACTGTTGGCGTGGTTGGTAACCCAAATTGCGGAAAAACCACGCTGTTCAATGCATTGACCGGCTCCAAGCAACACGTCGGCAATTGGCCAGGCGTGACTGTTGAACAAAAAACCGGCGAATACACGCACCAAGGCAAACAGATATGTCTGGTAGATCTACCCGGCACCTATTCTTTAGAAGCCGATGACGACAGTATCTCCCTGGACGAAAAAGTCGCCCGCGATTACGTCGCTTCCCGCCAAGCCGATTTAATTATCAACATTGTCGATGCTTCCAATATAGAGCGAAATCTTTACCTGACCTCGCAGTTGATAGAAATGCGGGTACCGATGATATTGGTCCTGAACATGATGGATGCGGTCAAAAAACGCGGCATCAAGATCGACATCGAACTGCTCGCCAAACAAATGGCTTGCCCGGTAGTCCCGGTTACCGCCGCTACGGGTTTCGGTATTAAGGAATTACGCGACGTTATCAACAAAGCCTGCATCAGCAAACCAATTCCCGCACTACAAGTCGATTACGATCCGGCCATAGAAGCTGCGGTCAGCCAGTTGCAACCGCAATTCTCGCAACCATCCGTAGATTTAGTGTGCGATAGTCGCTGGCTTGCGCTACGTTTGCTTGAAAACGATACCTTGGCAAAACAGCTTGCCGGTCCTGAATTGCAAAAAGTTGCGGAAAAATTGCGTGCAGATATCGAAGCGCAAACCCAAGACGAAATCGATATACTCGCCGCCGACGCTCGTTACGGCTTGGTAAACCAACTGGTGCAAGCCAGCGTCTGCAAGCTTAACGAGATTTCCCGCAGCACCACCGACAAAATCGACAGCGTAGTATTAAATCGATTTTTGGGAATTCCGATTTTCTTATTGGTTATGTACGCCATGTTCATGTTCACCATCAACATTGGCAGCGCTTTCGTCGACTTTTTCGACAAAGCGATTGGCGCTTTGCTGGTGGATGGTTTAAGCGAATTATTAACTGGCATGAATTGGCCTGCTTGGCTGGTGGTGTTAATCAGTAGCGGTATCGGCGGCGGCATTCAAGTAGTGTCTACCTTTATTCCCATCGTCGGCTTTTTGTTCATATTTTTATCGATGCTGGAAGACTCCGGTTATATGTCCAGAGCCGCATTTGTAATGGACCGATTCATGTGCATCATCGGCCTGCCCGGCAAGTCGTTTGTGCCGATGATCGTCGGTTTTGGCTGCAATGTGCCCGCCATTATCGCAACCCGTACGTTGGATAATCAGCGTGACCGGGTATTGACCAATCTGATGAATCCCTTCATGTCTTGCGGCGCCCGCCTGCCCGTTTACGCCTTGTTTGCCGCAGCCTTCTTCCCTGTCGGTGGCCAAAATCTGGTGTTTGGTTTGTACTTATTCGGCATTGTAGTGGCGGTGTTGACCGGTTTAATCATGCGCCACACCTTGTTGCGCGGCAACCCTACCCCTTTTTTGATGGAGCTGCCCGCTTATCATTTGCCCACCTTGCAAGGCGTGTACACCAAAACCTGGGAGCGCTTAAAAACCTTTATCTTCAACGCCGGCAAAGTCATTGTGCCTATGGTACTGGTATTGAATGTATTGAACTCTTTGGGTACCGACGGCAGTTTCGGTCAGGAAAATAGCGATAAATCAGTACTAAGCGAAATCGGCCGCGCTTTGACGCCGGTATTTCAGCCCATGGGTATTGCTCACGATAACTGGCCTGCGACTGTCGGTATCTTTACCGGTGTACTGGCCAAGGAAGCGGTAGTGGGTACACTGGACGCGTTATACAGTCAAATGGCCGTATCCGATCATTCAGAAGACGAGAAGAGCTTTGATTTACAGCAAGCCTTGCTAGACGCTTGTCAAACGATACCGGACAACCTGACGGCAATTGCCGAGAAGCTCCTGGACCCATTGGGATTAGGCATAGCCAATATTTCCGATCAGGCTGCGGCAGCGGAACAGCAGCAAGTCAAACTCGGTACTTTCGGCGTCATGCAAGCGCATTTCGATGGCAAAGTCGGCGCATTTGCCTATTTGCTGTTCATTTTATTGTATGCGCCCTGCGTAGCAGCTACTGCGGCAATATATAAAGAAACCAACGGCAGCTGGGCTTTATTCGTGGTGTGTTGGACCACCTTCGTGGCTTACTTGACCTCCACCCTCTTCTACCAAGGCATGACCTATGCCCAGCATCCAAATTCGGCTATCGGCTGGATACTGGCGCTAACGCTTATCTTTGCCGGGGTACTGTTCCTGCTGCGATTTTACGGCGTGCGCCAAACTAGTGGAGTCACGCAATGATATTGTCCGACTTACGCAGCTATTTGCAGGAAAAACGCCGGGTAACCTTGAGTGATCTTGTCTTGCATTTTCATATGGATGCTGATGCCTTACGCGGCATGCTGGGCAAGTGGATCAATAAAGGCAAGGTGCGACTAAGCCCTGTCGGTGCCTCCTGTGGTACCAGCTGCTGTAAATGCGATCCGACCCTGACTGAGATCTACGAATGGGTGGATTAGTTTAGCGAAGCCGTAACGCCTCGCTAAACTAAGGTTGTTTATTGGCCTTCAGCCAACCAACCTTGTAGCGCGTCGATTAACTCTTGCGCTTGTTTTTCGCTGGAAATATTGAATTTAGATTTTTGCTGATATTCGCCGTTGCGCTTTTGATAGCGGCGAATACTAAATCTATCCTGGCTATATTGATTCTTAGCCGGTTCCCAATCCTGATAACGGTAAATGACCGTGGCCCAAGCACCCTTGCTCAGGACTTTTTTGTCTAGTTCCTTGACAGTTTCAACGCCGCCGTCTTCGTAACTAATGGTTAAATCTTCAACGGTTTCAGCCATATATTTCTCAATGAGGTTAGCAACGGCGCGCAGTCTACCATACTAGCGCGGCCATCAAAATGCCGAATCGTCTAACGCGCGATGAACTCACCAAAAGCGCGGCTGCCCTCCCCCGTTTTGATGGTGTTCACCACTTTCAGGGTTTTGGCGTCGATGACGGACACATTGTTGTCAAACCAGTTAGCAACATAGACGTTTTGATCGTCCGGATGTGTACTGATACCTTCCGGCTTATCGCCCACGGCGATGACTTCAATCTGTTTCAATGTGGCGGTATCAACTACCGATACGGTGCTATCGTCCTGATTAGTAACGAACAAAAGGCTGTCGTTTAAGGCTAGTGAAACTGCATAAGGTCTGGCGCCAACCTTGATGGTAGCTAAACGTTTTAGGCTACGGGCGTCCAAAACAGTGACATTGTCGCTTTCGACGTTAGCGGAATACAGACGCTTACCCTGACTGTCCACCGCGATGCCAAACGGGTGCGCGCCTACTTTGGTGGTATTGCGGATACTCAGCTTGCTCAAATCGATTTGCGAAATAGAATCGTCGATGCGATTGGCGACATATAGCCAACGATTATCCGGGCTGACCGTCATGCCGGAGGGCGATTTGCCGACGGTAATGGTTTTGATCTTCGCAAAGGTTTTGGTATCGAAAACCGTCACCGAATTTTCATACCAATCGGCGACAAATACCTGATCGCCCTTTCTGTCCGCAGTGATACCCAACGACGCACCGCCGACCTTTACTTTGGTTAATTTAGTTAGTTTCTCGCCATCCAAAACCGCAAAACCGCCACCTTCCGGGGTGCTGATATACACCTGTTTCTTCGCTTGATTCAGCGCAACGCCGGCAGGCTTACCCTCTACTTTGATCGTTTCAATTACTTGCTGACTTTTTGTATCGATTACCGATACCGAATTATCCAGCTGATTAGTAATAAAGGCCCGCGAATCGGCGCTAACGCCAGATGCGAACGCACCCAGCAGTGAAAAAACCAAAAACCAATATCTGATGCGCATGATGAGAATGACAGGAATGGGGAGCGAGGGTTCTCGGCGCGAACTGCCGAGAACCGGATAACAACAGCCTAGCGTTTAATGTCGATCTCAACCGCAGCAGAACCTGAACCCACTTTTTTGGCGATTGCTTCCAGGCCGGATTTCAGAACGTTGGTAACTGCTTTGTCGGCCGCTTCTTCGTTCAATTCCGCTGGTGGATTGTTGTTTACATAAGCGCGGTAGTAAGTTGCTACCCATTCGATTTCGGCTTTACCGCCTTTATCGTTCACGGACAACTCCGCTGCGTAGTTGCCGACTGGTAATACAGGCAGCGGTTCATCTTGGCCGGCGTGTTTGATGGTGCCGGTGGAACTCATGTCGGTGATTTTATATTTGTATGAAAATTTCGCGGCGTCATAGGCTTTTAATTCTTCGGTGATAGTGCCGTTCGCCAAAGTCAAAACGCGGATAGCGCCTTTGTTATTGGTACCGTCGCCTTTCACGCTTTTAATGCCTGGGTGCCAAGACATATCGTCGTAGTTCTTGATCAAATCCCACACTTTTGCCGCTGGCGCATCGACAGTGATGGTGGCAGTCATTTTTGCTCTGACCGGACCATGAGCATTGGCTAAACCGGCGAACAAAAATAAAACGGTTGAAACGAGTAGCGAGGTTTTTTTCATAACACTTTCCTATGATGGACACATAAAATGGAGCGGGCGATTATAAAATAAAATCTGTCCGCAAGTATTCGCAAAAGCATGTTTGCGGAAATTTTCCCGACTCTCCCTGCCCGCCTTCGAGTGTTTAATGACTACAGCGACTTTTTTCTGGCACGATTACGAAACCTTCGGCATCGATCCGCAACGCGACCGGCCTTGTCAATTTGCCGGCATCCGCACCGATGGTGACTTCAATATCGTCGGCCAGCCCGTCATGGCGTACTGCCAGCCTGCCGACGATTACTTGCCACACCCCGAGGCTTGCCTGATTACCGGTATCACCCCGCAATTGGCCGCCGCTAGAGGCGTTTGCGAAGCGGAATTTGCCGCCTTGATTAACCAGCAGCTCGCAGAACCCGGCACCTGCGGCGTGGGTTACAACAGCATCCGCTTCGACGACGAAGTCACCCGCAACCTACTCTACCGTAATTTTTACGATCCCTATGCGCGCGAATGGCAAAACGGTAACTCGCGCTGGGACATTATCGACGTGGTCCGGGCCGCCAAGGCTTTAAGACCGGAAGGTATCGAATGGCCGGTCAATGCCGACGGCGTCGCCAGTTTTAAATTGGAAGAACTCACCAAAGCTAACGGCATCGCCCATGAAGCGGCGCACGATGCGTTATCGGACGTCCATGCAACCATCGCAATAGCCAAATTAATCAAGCAGCAGCAACCTAAACTATTCAACTACTTACTGAACAATCGATATAAAAACGCCGCGTTAAACCTGTTACAACTCGGCAGCTTTAACCCTTTAATTCATGTCTCCGGTCGTTTTTCGGCCCGGAATAACAGCTTGGCCGTCATCCTGCCCTTAGCGCAGCATCCAAGCAATAGCAACGAAATTATCGTTTACGACCTTTCGGTCGATCCGGCACCCTTGCTTGATTTAAGTGCGGAAGAAATTCAGCAGCGGCTGTTTGTTGCCAGTGACGCGCTGCCGGAAGGCATTGCCAGAATCCCGTTAAAAACCGTACATATCAACAAAGCCCCGGTGTTGGCGCCTTTATCGGTAGTACGGCCGGCCGATGCCGAACGCTTGCAATTGGATTTAGGCTTATGCCGAGCAAATTTGCAGCGGATTCAAGCCGCCCCACCTTTAGCTGGAAAACTGTCGGAAGTGTTTACCCGTCAATATCAAGATTCTCCTAACGATCCTGATTTGATGATATACAGCGGCGGATTTTTCAGTAACAGCGATAAAACCACGATGACGCGGATCAGGCAAGCAAAGCCCGAGAAACTATCGGACTTTGCCGCCGATTTTGATGACGTCCGTTTGCCGGAAATGCTGTTTCGTTATCGCGCCCGGAATTATCCGCATACCCTATCCAGGGAAGACGCCCTGCTCTGGCAGCAATATTGTCGAGGCAAGCTAAACGGTGTACTAGCGAATGGCGGGCTGACGCTGCAACAGTTTACGGCCAAAATTGCGCTGATGCGGGAGGAACCCAATGCAAATCAAGGGATACTGAACGAGCTGGCGGCTTATGCTGAAGATCGACGCTTAAAGTGTTCGAATTGACGATTTAAAAGCCAACAGTTCACTACAGGAATAAGGCGCTTTTAGCGTTATGCCGTATAATGCAAACCATTTGAGTAAATTTCGACCGAGGCATCATGAGCATAACCCTGTCTAACCGCGTAAAAGCGGTCAAACCCTCCCCTACCCTGGCTATTACCGCCCGCGCCGCCGCGATGCGTGCTGCCGGCAAAGATATTATCGGTCTGGGTGCCGGCGAACCGGATTTTGATACGCCGGATCATATTAAAGCCGCCGCTATTAAAGCTATTAACTCAGGTTTTACCAAATACACCGCAGTAGACGGTACCGCCGGCTTAAAAAAAGCCGTTATTGCCAAGTTCAAACGCGACAATGGCCTGGATTACCAAGCCAACCAAATCCTGGTGTCCTGCGGCGGCAAACAAAGTTTTTTCAATCTGGCCCAGGCACTACTAAATCCAGGCGACGAAGTCATCATCCCCGCCCCATACTGGGTATCCTACCCGGATATGGTACTGCTGGCGGATGGCGTCCCGGTGATTATAGAAGCCGGTCAAGCGCAAAACTTCAAAATCACCCCGGCACAATTACGCGCGGCCATCACCCCCAAAACCCGCTTATTAGTCATTAACAGTCCGTCCAACCCCACCGGAGCCGCTTATAGTCTGGAAGAATTAAAAGCGCTGGGCGACGTGTTATTGGATTTTCCCGAGGTATTGATCGCTACCGACGACATGTACGAATTGATCCTCTGGAACAAAGGCGAATTCGTCAACATTCTCAACGCCCACCCCGGCTTTTATGATCGCACCATCGTCTTAAACGGTGTATCCAAAGCTTATTCCATGACAGGCTGGCGGATCGGCTATGCAGCGGGGCCTGCGCCCTTGATCGAAGCGATGTGCATCATTCAATCGCAAAGCACCTCCAACCCTACATCGATATCGCAAATGGCTGCCGAAGAAGCCCTGAATGGCGACCAAAGTTGCATAGACACGATGATGGTGGAATTTAAAAAGCGTCACGATTACGTGGTCGCCGAACTGAACAGCATTGATGGCATTGAATGCTTGCCCACCGACGGCACTTTCTACGTGTTCCCCAACGTGGAAAAACTGCTGAGCAGACTGGACGGTATTAACGACGATCTGGAATTTGCCGAATTCTTAATCGAAAAAGCCGGCGTGGCCCTAGTGCCAGGCTCCGCTTTCGGTTGCCCGGGCCACATCAGAATCTCCATTGCCACCAGCATGGCCAATCTGGAAAATGCCCTGCTCAGAATCAAACAAGCGGTTTAAGGCCTATTAGGGTTTGCCATCGCGAACGGATAAACCGAGATTAATTTGCCATTTTTCAATTGACAAATTTAATCAATACTATAGAATTCGCGGCCTTCGCACTTCATCAGTAAGAAGGCCTCGGTGGCGAAATAGGTAGACGCACGAGACTTAAAATCTCGCGACCGAAAGGTCGTACCGGTTCGATTCCGGTCTGAGGCACCATAAAAATTAAGGACTTTGGTTTACACCGGGTCCTTTTTTTATGCCTAATGATTGCCACGTTCCCTTTGAATAACGCCTCGGTAAAACTGGTTGAACATGAAGAAAATATTTCACTTTAAACGCAGAAATCCGCCGCTGCTATGGCGTCTCAAGTGGTTTATGGTTTTAATCACCATCGGCTGCTTGGAAATACTCCCGGTCCCGGTCACCGACTCAATCCTGATATTTGTATTAATCTACAGACCACTGTGGTTCAGAAATGTGGTCAACAAGCTCTATTCTCATCTGCCCTCTGCATCACCAGAGGAAACCGAGCTATCCTATTTTTCCAAATATCAATTGGATCACCCCAAGCATTTCAATAAGGGACAGTAATCAGGCCAGCCCCGGTTTTATATGTTGAGCTGATTCCTCGTCAGTAAATATCCTCCTGCCAAGCCGGGCGAGATTTACTTTCGCCGGCTGATTGCCACGCAAGGCACTTGGTCTACCAATTATCGGCTAGCGGACATGGAAATAAATAAGGACATATGCCCAATCCCACGCCTAACCACTTGCCAAGCTATCAACTTAACCGTTGGGCCAAGTGGTTTGCCAAAGACCACCGCTTTCACGCGTTTGCCCTCGAGCAAGAAACATTGGTGTTATTCGATGAGCGCCAAAGGAAACATAATCTCCAGCTATTGAGCATTCAGCCCGGCATTGGCATCGAGTCCGGCTGGTTTTGGGACACCTTGCTTTTTACCCAAACAGACGGCGGGACCTTACGCTTCGGCGGTGTAGATAAAGAGTTATAACTAAATCT
>NZ_LUUG01000134.1 GCF_001644035.1 Methylomonas methanica | reverse complement strand
AGTCACGGATTCAGGTATGAAATAATGAAAAATTGGGCTGAAAATGCAAAACTTGATAAGCGGAAGAATGATATTCTCGGATCTATTAAAAATGTCGGTGTGGCAACCTTTCAACATCTTCGAATCAACTTCGGAATTGATACTGTAAAGCCTGACCAAAGAGTCAAAGAAATATTGGAAAAAGAATTTAACCTGAAACTTTCAAGTGAAAAAGCAATTCTTGCCGTAGAAGAAATAGCACACATTACTGGATTTAAAGTTATTGAAATTGATCAAATTTTCGTGAAATATGCTTCAGGTTATTATTGATGTTTTAAAATGGACACCATCCTCCGCTACTTCCAAATGCTCCGCTTCATCCCCAAAGAACCGGAGTCCATTTCCACCCCGGATTTGCTGAAAAAACTACAGGACTTAGGATACGAGGTGGACATCAGGACGGTGCAGCGGGATTTAAATAAACTGTCTTCATCAGGCTTGTTTCCCTTCACCAGTTCGGATGAAACCAAGCCCTTATGCTGGTTCTGGCCGAAGCAATCCGCGCGTATGCAATTTCCGTTGATGTCGGCGGATGAGGCGCTGACATTCAAGCTAGTTGAGCAGTTTTTAATTCCGTTGTTGCCGTTATCCGTCAGAGCACATTTGGCCGATTATTTCGCGTTGGCCGACGGTACGCTGAAACATTCGCCATTGGCCCATTGGCCGGATAAAGTCAGAACGATTCCCGCCAATCAAACCTTGCTGCCACCGCAAATCGACGTCGAGGTATTGAAGGTGGTGTATGAAGCACTGTTGAAAAATCGGCGTTTTTCAGCCGGCTACCTGCGGCGGGACGAAGCCGCCAAACAGTACGAAGTCAATCCCTTGGGCTTGATGTTCCGGGGCAATGTGGCTTACCTGCTGGCGACGTTGTGGGATTATCAGGATGTAAAACAATTGGCGTTGCATCGTTTCGAACAGGCGATATTGTTGGATAAGGCGGTTAACGTGCCCGCAGATTACGATCCGGATATGTACATAGCCTCCGGCGAGTTCGAATACCCAACCGCGCCTGACGCCGACATTCAACTGACATTGAAAGTTTGTCCCTGGGTGCGTAAGCACTTGTCGGAAACGCCACTGAGCGCCGACCAGCGGATTACCCCGCTCGAGGATGGTTATTTTCGGTTGCAGGCTTCGGTGAAAGACACCTTGCAACTGCGGTGGTGGTTGCGAGGATTCGGTGAGGATATTGAGGTGTTGGAGCCGGGTTCTCTAAGGCAAACCTTTGCCGCAACGGTTCGAGTACTGAACAAAATATACGGCATTTAGGCTTCGAGTAAGCTTCCGATATGAACAAGCTCTCGATCTGTCCAATAAGCAATTATTCGGATTTTCTTTCCAGCGACTATGACTTCGGTAGCTTTGTCGAGGCTCAAGCCAATCGGTTCGCCAAAGCAGCGTGTATTGATGTTTCGAAAAATGGTGTGCGGAGTTATAACCCATTACTCATCTATGGCGGCATTGGGTTGGGTAAGACGCATTTGCTAAAAGGGATTGCCAAGGCCGCTTCGCTACAGCGACAGGATGTTTCCATTGTTTATCAATCGGCGGAACAATTTGTGCACAATTGGGTGGATGCAATTCGTTCTGACTCGGAAGATAAATTAATCGAATATTTTGAAAGCGTTGATTTATGGCTGGTTGATAATATTGAACTATTGACCCATAAAAAGCCGGTTTGGGAAGGGTTTCTTAATATTCTTGAATATATTTCCCAGGACAAGCTACAAATAGTGCTGGCTGGAGCAATATCCATTGATGAACTCCAAGAATTGGATGAGTGGCTGAAATCGCGTTTTATCAATAGTTTATCCGTGGAAATTTCTCAGCCAGACCAGGACACTCGAATTGAAATACTGCGCGGTAAGGCTATGAGTGCCGATTTCGAGTTGGATGTGGACATAGCGAGCCTTCTCGCCTGACGGATTTGCTCGGACGTCAGAGAGTTGGAAGGTGCATTGCATAAGTTGCAAGCTTACACCAAATTGTTCGACGAAAAAGTTACTCTTGCGCAAGCGGAAACTTTGTTGTTTTTAAACTAAGATCGTAATGCGAAAACGCCGAGATTAAACGACAGGTGTTGTCGCATGCTTACGGTAGATTGTCTGTTAGCAATCACCGGAAGCAATAAGATGTCAGATAATCGTTACTTACGCCGCAATAGGCCACAGCAAGCGGGAAATGCAGCGTGAACCAACAGAACGCCGTTTTGCGTGCCGCCCAAGCCATCGCCGATGCGGACACTCTGTTGATTACCGCCGGTGCCGGCATGGGTGTCGATTCCGGCTTGCCGGATTTCCGCGGCAAGCAAGGCTTCTGGCGCACACATCCAAGCTATGCCGCCGAAGGCTTGACGTTCCAGGATCTAGCGAATCCGCAATGGTTTTTTAACGAACCGAGACGCGCCTGGGGCTTTTACGGCTCTCGCTACCATTCATATGGAAATACGCCGCCGCATGCCGGTTTTACACTGTTGAAAAGCTGGTTAGACAGCAAGCCCAATCCGGGTTTTGTGTATACCAGCAATGTGGACGGACATTTTCAAAAGGCGGGGTTTGCCGAAGATAGCATTTACGAATGTCACGGTTCGATCCATTACTTGCAATGTTGCATGCCTTGTAACCAAAGGATTTGGCCTATTAAAACACTTCGGCTAACGGTGGACAGCCACAGTATGATAGCCCAGGGCTCCTTGCCTTTTTGCCCCGATTGCGGCGGATTTGCCCGTCCCAATATTTTGATGTTTGACGATGCCTTTTGGTTAGAGCATCGTGCCCGGCAACAACAAAATCGATACCTGGATTGGAGTTTACGGGCCATGCATCAACAAGTCGTGGTCATTGAATTGGGTGTCGGCTCGGAGATAGGCCCAATTCGCTGGGTCGGAGAAAGTTTTCCCGGTACGTTGCTTCGTATCAACCCGAGCGAATCGAACGCCCCCAAAGGCAGTATTTCGCTTGCGATGTCGGCGTTGGCGGCGCTGACTGCTATCGAGCGGATTCTCTCCGCTGGGCACGGACCGCAAGACAGAGAATTGTATGACGGGTAAGCCAAGGGTTTGACTTGTCCTCTGCCAAGAAGCGATCAATGGCAATCAAACTGCTTTGGCCAGTCCCGATAATTGAATACTTGGCCTTCTTGACGCACGGTATCAACCGCAGCCAGATCCAGTTCGGCGTAAACCCATTGCACCTGATTATATTCGCCGATCGTCAGAATACCGTTGTTGGGAAAACCCCTATCCACCGGCGTGTAAATCGCCGCCGCGCCGCAGTTGACGTCCACCGCTTCCGACCAATCGGCATTGCCCACCAATGACGCCTGAACGACGTAGCATTGGTTTTCCAAGGCGCGGGCTTGGCAACCGATGCGCACTCGATAATAGCCTGCTTCGGTGTCGGTGCAACTCGGCACTAGAATCAAGCTTGCGCCGCGTTCGGCCTGTTGGCGGGCGTAATGTGGAAATTCACTGTCGTAGCAAATGTTGATTGCCACCTTGCCGAACACGGTATCGAATAACTTGATGTCCAAGCCGCGGGAAATATGCCATTGCTCGTTCTCAAAGCGCGTCATGGTCAGCTTTTCTTGATAATCCACGTCGCCTTGCGGGGTAAAGAAATAGGCGTGATTGCGAAATTCGCCACTGTCGTGTTTGACCGGGTAAGTCCCGGCCTGAATGTAGACCCGGTATTCGGTTGCTAGCGTTTTGAATAGGTCCAGATAGCCCGGCAGCAAGGTTTGCAAGGCATCCAGTTGGCCGTTCAACGAAGAATAAACCTCCTTCGGAAACAAGGATGCCAATTCCATGCAGGCATATTCCGGGAACAGCAGAATCTCGGCTTTGTTCTCGGCGGCTTCCTTGACCCAGCGGCGGGCCTTGGTTGCGAAATTTTCCCAGGTTTCCAGGAAGCTGATGTCGTATTGGGCGCTGGCGATTTTAGGCACGGTCTTCTCTCAACCAAAAAGTCATGGGTTTAGCGGTCTCGCTGGTGTCGTCGAGATCTTTCCAGGTATAAGTGGTTTTCAGCTCGGGATGTTTGACGTAGCCGCGCTTGTTCCAGAACGCATCCAGCGGCACATAATCGGCGGGCCGGCGCGGATGGTCAACAGGGCGTTCGACGCAACAAAAGGTGATATGTTTGAAGCCGCCCAACTCTTCGGCATGCGCTTCGCGCTGTTCAAAGAAACGCACACCAATGCCCAAGCCGCGATAAGCCTTGTTTAGCACCGATTCCCCGCAATAAAACACTTGGTCTGGATCGTAACAGTGCTCGACAAATGGCTTTTTCACTTCGTCGGTTTCGTATTTCAATGGAATCGCCGTGGATGCGCCGATGATCGCCTCCCCATCGAACGCCAATACAATAACGCTTTCCGGGCAGTTGATATAGGTTTGCAGGTATTTCTTCTCGTACTCGTAATCGCCGTCGTACAAGTACGGAAAGTCGCGGAACACTTCGATGCGCAGGCGCGCCAATTCTGGGATATATTGAATCAAGGCTTCGCCGCTGAGGCGCTGGATGCGGATGTCTTTGCTCATGCTGATTTGCGGTTGAATTAAAAACAAAAGCCGACCGTGGGTAAGGCTGGCTAGAAGTAATGTTGGATTGCGGTCACTAGAGGAACGCCCTGAGCGGGCAGTGATGTTAAGCAGGTCAGAGAATTTAGGCCAGGAGTTTTGCGAGCAAAGGCATAACTTCCGTAGCGAATACTAAGCCTAGCATCCATTTCAAAATCACTAAATCCGAACGGACGGGTGCAAGCTCAATCTGTAAGTCTTTTTTGGTCAGAGGCTCGTTTTCGGCTTGAGCATCGCGGAAAGCTTCGGAAACAGCTTCTGCCTGTTTCTCGTCAAACCCGGCTTCTTTAAGTTTACGAACAAATTTATGCGTGTCGAAGGTAACGGTGGCCATAGGAACAGTCTCCAGTGATATTGGTGCTAGTTTAACAGCGATTGATAGCGCATCAAAACGCGTGAGCGTAATCCATGGAGTGTGATTGTTATGTCCGTGTACTCCATTCGTCCGATTACGCGCTGCTAATCGGCTCTGAAGCAAGTTCATGTTCTGACGCCTAACGAAGAGCTAATCGGGCGCGGCCCGGAAAGCTGAAAAAATAAAATCGCATTATAGCCGCGCTCCGGTTGAGCGTTTGGTTAGAGTCCATTAATGCACATCCTCGGTGGCTTGGCACAAGCGAGTACGCGACCGGCCATTTATGTCAATGAAGGTGTGCGGGGATGCCAAATCACATTCCAGGATAATGTTTTTTGCATCGTATGGCTGCCACATTACTTGATCTGCAAATACAGGGGGGGCGCCAGAGGAAATACATAGTGATATACCGGCGATGGAGATCGGCGCAACTAACGGAGCATACAAGAATCTGAGCTGTCGCTCTTTTTCAATTATGAATGCACCTGAAACATCTGTGATTGCGAGCTGATTTGTGGTAAGGCAGGGGTCACTCATTGGGCCATACGCTGCGAAAATCTGTGCGCCGACTACCGGTGTACCTGTCGTAACAACGTGCCCAGACATGGCCGGTAGCCGAACCACAGTATGCGGGAACGGAACGCAACCTACGCAGAGTGTTGTAGCAACGACCGTGAACACGCGCATCATTTTCGTGGGCTCTAACTACAATTAGCCATCCTAAATGACGCAAAACATTGCGTCAAAACGATGTCTAAATATTTTAAAAAATAGAAATATCTTTTCATTTCAACTGTGTGTCTTCATTTGGCACTGCCTAAATTAAACTGGTTAGCTGTCAAAAGTTTACCTAGACTATTTCTGCAAACGCCCCCGCCGCGCCTCCATTGGATTCTGCCGTAAAGGTCGATAAATCTCAATACGGTCCTCAGAGCTAACAATTTTGTCCAAATTGCAAACCACCCCAAAAATCCCCACCTTCTGCTGACTCAAATGTATTTCCGGAAACTCCTGCAATATCCCGGAAACTTCTATGGCTTGTTCGACGGTGGAATTCGCAGCCAAACTAACAGGGATAAGCACTTGCCGCTCCGGCGTGGCGTAAGCCACTTCCACCGCGATCAACTCATCCACCATACAAGGCTTTGGCGCGTTGCGTAAACGAGCTGACCATGGTGTTGCAAATCTGGTTAAACACCGGGCCGAAGGCCAGATTAGCCAGCATGCCGGAGATTTCGAATTCCAGGTCCAGCGAGATTTTACTGGCGTCCTCGCGCAGCGGCATGAAGCTCCAAAAGCCCTCCAGCGAGGAAAACGGCCCGTCCAGCAAGCTGATCTGGATTTTGCCGCCCTGATCGACTTTATTGCGGGTGGTGAAGGATTTATGAAAGCCGGCCTTGGCGATGTCGATTTGGCCCTCGACGATGTTGCCTTCGCGTTTCAAAATTTTACTGCCGGAGCACCAGGGTAAAAACTTGGGATACGACTCGATATCGTCCACCAGGTCAAACATTTGTTTGGCGGAGAATTTGACCAAGGCGCTTTTTTGCACAACCGTGATCATTACAGCACCCCAAGTACATGCAGGAATACAAGAAATACCGCTGCCGGCGCCACGTATTTGATCAGAAATTGCCAAGCTTGAAAGCCTTGCGCCGGCAGTTCCAGTTCCTGCTCGGCATGGACTTGTTTCATCATCCAGCCGGCAAACACGGCGATGCACAAACCGCCCAAAGGCAGCATCAGATTGGCGGTAAGGTAATCCAGCAGTTCGAACAGGTTTTTATCGAAGATTTTGAAACCGGACCAGACGTTGAAGGAAAAGACGACAGCGACGCCCAAGCCCCAGCAAGCGGTACCTGACCAAACGCAGGCTTTTTGCCTATCGATATTTTTGTTTTCCACCAACCAGGCTACGGCCGGTTCGATCAAGGAAATCGAAGAGGTGAGGGCGGCGAAAAACAGCAGCACAAAAAACAAAACGCCGAATAACCAGCCGCCGCTCATGTGCCCAAACGCTAATGGCAGGGTTTGAAAAATTAGGCCGGGGCCGACAGCCACTTCTAGGTTATTAGCAAATACCAAGGGGAAGATGGCTATGCCGGCCAATAAGGCCACGGCAGTATCGGCGCCGGCAATGAAAAACGTGGTTTTGGCGATGGAGACATGGCCGGGCAGGTAAGAACCGTAGACCATGATGGCGCCCATGCCGAGGCTTAAAGTAAAGAAGGCGTGACCCATCGCGGTGAGCACCGCATCGGCGTTGATTTTGCTGAAATCCGGGCTGAATAAAAACTGGATGCCTTGCGCGTAAGAACCGGATGCCATCGCATAAGCCACCAAAATAATCAGGATCACAAACAAGGCCGGCATCAAAAAGCGTACGGCTTTTTCCAGGCCGCCTTTGATGCCGCGCATGACCACTTGCATAGTAATGACCATGAACACGGTATGCCAGAAAATTTGCTGGATCGGGCTGGCCATCAAATTGTCGAAAATTTCCTTCACTTCTGCGCCGTCGGTACCGAAGAAACCGCCGAAAAAGGCTTTAAAGATATAAGCCATCGACCAACCGGCAATCACGCTATAGTAAGCCAGGATTAAAAAGCCGGCGATCATGCCCATCCAGCCCAAATAGCCCCAGCGCGGGTCTACTTTGGCTTCCGCCGCCAGGGTTTGCATGGTGTTGATCGGGCTTTGCCGACCGCGCCGGCCCAGCATAATTTCCGCGATCATGATCGGGATGCCGATGGCTGCTACACAGAGCAAATAAACCATCACAAAGGCGCCGCCGCCGTTTTGGCCGGTGATGTAAGGAAACTTCCAGATATTACCCAAACCGACCGCCGAACCGGTGGCGGCCAGAATAAAGGCGAAGCGGGAGGACCATTCGCCGTGGATGGATGGGGTTTTATCTGTCATGTTGGGGAGCCCTTGTGTTTTTATATCGTTATTTAACGGGTGTGTGAGTAAAATATCAAAATTCACGTTTTCAGTCAGTTTAAAAAATCTTCGCTACAGAATGGCAGCCAAAAAATCCAAGAAGGACAACAAAGCCACCGATAACACGATTGCGGTTAATCGTCAGGCTTCCCACGAGTACACCATAGACGAGACTTTCGAAGCCGGTTTGGTATTGGAGGGCTGGGAAGTGAAAAGCTTGCGTGACGGCCGGATCCAGCTGAAAGAGAGCTATGTAGAGATCAGACGCGGCGAAGCGTGGTTGAGCGGGGCGCATGTGTCCGCTTTGCTATCGGCGTCTACGCACGTCAATCCCGATGCGGTGCGCAAGAAAAAATTATTGTTACACAGGCGTGAATTGAACAAATTGATCGGTTCCGTTGAGCGGAAGGGCTATACCTTGATTCCCTTGTCGATGTACTGGATCAAGGGCCGCGCCAAGTTGAAAATCGGTCTGGCGAAAGGTAAAAAATTGCACGATAAACGCGCCGCTTCCAAAGACAAGGACTGGCAGCGCGACCGAGCGCGCATCATGAAGCACGGCTAATCTCGATGGCGACGCATCCCAACTTGCAGGAAGCAGACAACAGCGTTTTGCTGGTGGTGGACATCCAAGGCCGTTTGTCCTCGGCGATGCCGGCTACAGACTTGCAGCAGATGCTCACGCATGGCCAACGCCTGTTGCAAGCCGCCGATCTTTTGAATGTGCCGGTGCTATTGACCGAACAGTATCCGCAAGGGCTTGGACCTACTCAGCTAGAGATTAGCGAGTGTTTGCCCGGCAATGCTCGGATTTTCAGTAAAACCGGTTTTTCGTGTTGCGCCGCGGACGGCTTTAAGCAAGCCCTGGCTGATACGGGACGGAAGCAAGTCGTGGTAATAGGCCAGGAAGCGCATGTGTGCGTGCTGCAAACCGCCCTTGAGCTGCTAAGTGAAAATTATCAAGTTCATGTGTTGACCGACGCGGTGTGTTCGCGCCAGGTGAATCATAAAAACTATGCCTTGCAGCGCATGCAGCAGCAAGGTGTCACGTTGAGCTGTCACGAATCGGTGTTGTTCGAATGGTTGCGGGATGCTCGGCATAGCCATTTCAAAACTATTTCAGCGCTTTTGCGTTAATGTCACGGGGGTTTAATGCTACGGAAGGGATGGAACGCGGTAATACTTGGATTACTGCTGATGCAAGGATGTACCGAGCCGCTGCCGCCAGTAAAGACTTTTAGTGGTTTCGCACAAGGTACTACGTACCATATTAGCTATTGGGCTCCGCAAGCGCTGGATGAGGCGCAGATCACCGCTGAAGTTGAAAAGGTTTTCGCGGATTTGGATAAAGCTTTGTCCAACTACCGACCCGACTCGATAATCGAACAGTTCAATGCCAACACCTCGACGGATGGTCAGCAAGTCGGCGAGGAAATCGTGGCTTTGGTTAAAATTGCTCAGAACGTTAGTGCCCTGAGTCAAGGGTGTTACGATTTGACCATAAGGCCCTTGTTCGAGCTGTGGGGCTTTATGGGTGACGACTTGACTATTCCCGACGATGCAACTCTTCAGGTGGCTTTGGCGAATGTCGGGATGGACAAGTTGCAACTGGTGGACGACAGCCATATGTCGAAAAAACTGCCGAATTTGCGTGTCGATGTGTCGTCGATAGCTCAGGGTTACAGTGTAGAGAAAATCAGTAATACGCTACAGGCTATGGGTATCCAAAACTATCTGGTGGAAATTGGCGGCGAGTTGAAAGCGCTGGGTAGCAAGCCGGACGGCAAGGCTTGGCGGATTGCGGTGGAAAAACCGCTGCCCGGCGAGCAAAAAATGCATAAGGTAGTCACGTTGCCGAAAGACAGCCCGATGTCGGTGATGACTTCCGGCACGTATCGGCATTATTTCGACATTAAAGGTAAACGTTACAGTCACATTCTCGATGCTCGCAACGGCACGCCGGTAACGCACGATTTAGTGGCTGTCAGCGTGTTTAATGAGAGCCCGACTATCGCCGACGCCTGGTCCACCGCTTTATTGTGCCTGGGGCAGGAAGAGGGGATGAAGCTCGCCGATGCCGAGAAATTGCAGGTGATGTTTATTCAGCAGCAAGGCACCGAGTTTTTGGAAAGCAAAACTAGAGCCTTGACCATGTCGACCCTGGTGACGATTAACTAGGCTTAGTTCTATCGTGGTAGTATCCGCGCAAAACTGAATCGGGGGAGATTTTATGTGGGGTCTAAACGATCACTTAACATTCGCCGTACATGGCGGCGGCGATAACGGTGGGGGAGTTGCCGGCGGCGTGGAGAGCTTGTTGTCCTTCCTGGAAGTGTTGGTGCGGCAATCTCCGTCGGAAAGTCTGGATAGTTTGTTGCCGGGCATCGCCGCGTTACAAAATGTCCATCCCTTGCTGGTACATTTTCCGATTGCGTTGTTGACTTTGTTCTTCACCCTGGACTTGATCGGCAGCTTGGCCAACCGCCCGGAATGGCGGCAGATAGCCGGCGCGTTTTTGTATCTGGGTACCGTATTTGCCGCGTTGACCGTGGCGGCCGGTTTGGTCGCGGCAGGGAGTGTGGCGCATGGTGGTGACGTTCACGAGATCATGGAGCATCATGAGCACTTGGGTATTTCGGTATTGAGCCTGGCTGCGCTGCTATCAGCGTGGCGCTTGTTGAGTAAAGGGTTGATAGCCGGACCGGCTAACACGCTGTACTTGTTATTGGCGGCGATTTTATCCGGATTGCTGGCGTTTACTGCCGATCTGGGCGGCCTGATGGTCTATAAACATGGCGTGTCGGTACACGCTGCGGAGCAGGTTAATCAAGCGGCGGCGCGGGCCCATGAACACGAAGGTGCTGTTGAGGATAGTTTGCCGGCAACGCATGAAGACGCAGAAGTCGACGATTTGAAACCGGAAGATAGTCATCACGATGAAGCAGCGCATGGCGTTGCCGGTCATCGTCACGACCATCATCATGCGCATTGACGTCCGCCTGAAGAGCCGTCGGACAAAGGCTGACAAGGGTCAGCCTTTTTTTATTGGTCCGGACATGACATATCGGATAGCTGTGTTATCCTACGCCGCCATTTTTTGTGAGGCTTTAGATGCGTACCCGCGTTAAAATTTGCGGTTTTACCCAAGTGGAAGATGCACTTTGTGCAGCTAATTTGGGTGCCGATGCGATTGGTTTGGTGTTTTATCCGCCCAGTCAAAGAAACGTAAGCATCGAACAAGCCGCAAGCATCAGTAGAGCATTGCCAGCCTTTGTTAACGTGGTAGCCTTGTTCGTCGATGCCGCGCCGGCGTTGATCCGGGAAGTATTGAATAAAGTAAGGGTGGATTGCCTGCAATTTCATGGCGATGAGCCTGCCGATGATTGCCGGATTTACGATAAATCGTACATCAAAGCCATTCGCATGCAAGCGGATACGGACGTCGTCGGATTGCAACAGCAATACCACGATGCGGCCGGATTACTGTTGGATGCTTATCATCCGGGCGTGCAGGGCGGCAGCGGTAGCGGTTTTGACTGGGATTTGATTCCGACGACCCGCAGTTTGCCGATCATTCTCGCGGGCGGATTGACGCCGGAAAATGCCGGGGAAGCGATTAAAGCTGTAAAACCGTACGCACTGGATGTGAGCAGCGGTGTTGAGGCCGGGAAAGGCATCAAGGATGCGGCGAAAATGGCTGCATTTATAAGAAAAACTAATCAAGCGACTTGAAAACTATGACAGAAAGATACGATATGCCGGATGCCCGGGGCCATTTCGGGCCTTACGGCGGTATTTTTGTGGCGGAAACGCTGATGCCGGCCATTACCGAATTGAACGAAGCCTACCAGCGCTACATGCAGGATCCTGAGTTTATTGCCGAACTGGATGCCGATCTTCGAGACTATGTCGGCCGGCCATCGCCGCTATATCACGCGGAGCGCTGGAGCCGGGATTTGGGCGGTGCGCAGATTTATCTGAAGCGCGAAGATCTCAATCATACTGGCGCGCACAAAGTTAATAATACTGTCGGTCAAGCCCTGCTGGCCAAACGCATGGGCAAGACCCGCATCATCGCCGAAACCGGCGCCGGTCAGCACGGTGTAGCCACCGCAACCGTCGCCGCGCGCTTGGGTTTGGAGTGTGTGGTGTACATGGGCGCTGTGGACGTGGCCCGCCAATCCTTGAATGTCTATCGGATGAAGTTGTTGGGCGCCACCGTGGTGCCTGTGCAATCAGGGTCTAAAACCCTGAAAGACGCATTGAACGAAGCTCTGCGCGATTGGGTGACCAATATCGATAATACTTTTTATATTATCGGCACCGTGGCCGGTCCGCATCCTTACCCGGCCATGGTTCGGGATTTTCAGGCAGTGATTGGCCGTGAAGCCCGTCAACAATGCCTAGATCAAACCGGCCGCTTGCCCGACGTGCTGCTGGCCTGCGTGGGTGGCGGTTCCAACGCCATCGGCTTGTTTTATCCGTTTATCGACGACAAGTCTGTGAAAATGATCGGCGTCGAAGCGGCCGGTGACGGCGTAGAAACCGGCCGCCATTCCGCACCGCTATGCGCCGGTCGTCCTGGCGTATTGCACGGCAATCGCACGTATTTAATGGCTGACGACGATGGTGAAATCATCGAAACTCACTCCATCTCCGCCGGCCTGGATTATCCCGGCGTTGGCCCTGAGCATGCCTGGCTGAAAGATACCGGTCGCGCTCAGTATGTGAACATTACCGACGACGAAGCGATGGCGGGTTTTCATGCCTTAACCCGCATGGAAGGTATTATCCCGGCACTGGAATCCAGTCATGCGATGGCTTACGCGATGAAACTGGCGCCCACCATGCGCCAGGATCAAATCATTGTTATTAATCTGTCCGGACGCGGCGATAAAGACATGCAGACCATAATGCAACGCGAGGGCATCAGTTTATGAGCCGCTTAGCCAACAAATTTGCCGAATTAAAAGCCTCAGGCCGTAAAGCCTTGATTCCGTTTATTACCGCCGGCGATCCGTATCCGGAGTTTACCGTACCCTTGTTGCACGAAATGGTGGCGGCTGGTGCCGACGTCATCGAGTTGGGCGTGCCTTTTTCCGATCCGATGGCCGATGGCCCGGTGATCCAACGCGCCAGCGAGCGGGCTTTATCACACCATGTCGGCTTGCGAAAAGTATTGAGCATGGCCATGGAGTTTCGGAAAACCGATCAGGACACCCCGTTGGTGTTGATGGGTTATTTAAATCCCATAGAAATCATGGGTTACGAAGACTTCGCCAATGCCGCGCAACGCGCCGATGTGGATGGTGTGTTGACCGTGGATTTGCCGCCGGAAGAATCGGAGGCTTGTGTGCGCATGCTGCGCGAGCGCGGGATCGATCAAATTTTTTTACTGGCGCCTAACACCACTGCCGAACGGATTCAGAAGATGGATGCGGTGGGCAGCGGCTACCTGTATTACGTGTCTTTGAAAGGCGTCACCGGTGCCGGGCATTTGGATACCGCCGATGTTGAACAAAAATTGCAATTGATTCGCGAAAATACCGCTTTGCCAGTTGGTGTTGGTTTTGGCGTGAAAGACGCCGACACCGCGAAAACTATCGCCGCTATTGCCGACGGTGTCGTGGTGGGTAGCGCGCTGATCAGTAAAATAGAAGCAAATCTCGATGATCCTCAGCAAGCCAAGCATGAGATCATCACCCTATTGAAATCCATGCGCGCAGCCATGGATGTTTAAGCTTTCCAGCGGAGAATATACCGAATGAGTTGGTTTGAAAAACTGGTTCCCTCTGCCATTAGAACCGAATCCTCGCAGAAAAAAACCACCGTGCCGGAAGGCTTGTGGAATAAATGTCCGCGCTGCGATGCGATTTTGTTTAATGCCGAGTTAGAGAAAAACTTAAGCGTTTGTCCGAAATGCGATCACCATTTGCGCATTTCGGCGCGCAAACGCCTGAATATGTTTTTGGATGAGGATGGCCGTCAAGAAATCGGCGCCGGATTAAAACCCAGCGATCCTTTGAAATTCAAGGACAGCAAACGTTATAAAGACCGGATCAGTCAGGCGCAAAAACAAAGCAACGAGAACGATGCATTGGTGGTGATGAAAGGTACGCTGAAAGGTGCCGGTATCGTCGCTGCGGCGTTTGATTTTGGTTTCATGGGCGGCTCGATGGGCTCGGTGGTTGGCGAGCGTTTTGTGCGTGGCGTAAACGAAAGCTTGCGCCTTGGTGTGCCCTTCATCGTCTTTACTGCCAGCGGTGGCGCCAGAATGCAGGAGTCTTTGTTCTCGCTGTTTCAAATGACTAAAACCAGCGCGGCCTTAACCAAACTGGCCGAAGCCGGAATTCCGTATATTTCCTTCATGACTGACCCGACCATGGGCGGTGTTTCCGCTAGTCTGGCGATGTTGGGCGATATTAACGTGGCGGAACCCGATGCCTTAATCGGCTTTGCCGGTCCGCGGGTGATTGAGCAAACCGTGCGGGAAAAGTTGCCGGAAGGTTTTCAGCGCAGCGAATTTCTGCAGGAACACGGGGCAATAGATATGATCGTTGATCGCCGTGAGATGCGCGATAAAATTGCCAGCATTCTGGCTATTATGTGTGCCGGGCGCAGCAGCAATGCCGACGTGGTGGAAGTCATTTCTAACAGTCAGTCTTTAATCAATCAGGGTGAAAGCGATAATCCGCAGCATCAGGAATAAGCACGGTCGAAATGACACGTTTTGATTCGCTGCAAGCCTGGTTGGACTGGCAGGAGAAACTACATCCTCGGCCTATTGATTTAGGATTGGGACGGGTTGCCGGCGTATATCGGCAGCTTAATCCCGAGCAAAAAAAGCCGCTGACCATCACAGTTGCCGGCACCAACGGCAAAGGTTCGTGCGTAGCATTTCTGGAAGCGATATATCGCGCTGCGGGCTATAGAGTTGGAGCTTACACATCGCCGCATATTTTGCGTTATAACGAACGTATTCGTATTGATGGTGAATCGGTCGACGATGCGTTGATTTGCGAAGCTTTTGCCCGTATAGATGCAGCGCGCGGCGAAACCAGTTTGAGCTATTTCGAATTTGGTACACTCGCCGCGTTGAGTATCTTTGCCGACGCGGATCTGGATATTCAGTTGCTGGAAGTCGGTTTGGGCGGCAGACTCGATGCGGTGAATATTGTTGATCCCGATGCGGCGATTGTGACGACGATAGCACTCGATCATGTGGATTGGCTGGGTCATACCGAAGAAGCCATCGGCCGGGAAAAAGCCGGCATCTTTAGGCCGGGCGTGGCGGCGATAATCGGTGATCAGCAAGGGCCGCGCTCGGTAGTCGAGGTGGCCGAGCAGGTGGGGGCCATCGCGTTGCAAATGGGTAGCGCATTCACGTATCAAAAACGGTTGGACGACTGGGAATGGCGGTCTGCGGATACGCAAATCAGTCGCTTGCCGCCGCCGGCGTTCAAGGGCGAGCACCAATATCGAAACGCTTCGGCGGCGATAATGGCTATAAAAGCTCTACAGTCTTTATTAGCGGTCAGTGACGATGCGATTCGGCAAGGCTTGCAAAGCGCCCAGTTATCCGGGCGTTTTCAGTTGGTTGCCGGCTCGCCGCGAATTTTGCTTGACGTGGGTCATAACCCGCAAGCTGTGCAAACATTAATCGACTATTTGCACGAATACTTCCCCGAAGTCAGAATACACGCAGTTTTTGCGATGATGCGGGATAAAGATATTGCCGGCGTATTGAATATGATGCGCGACAAAGTGACAACGTGGTATTTAGCGCCGCTGGTTAATCCTCGCGCTGCTAGTGCGGATATGTTAGAAACCATCTTTCAGCAACAAGGCCTGGACAATGTCCGTAGCGGTTTTGCCGATTTTACCGAGGCATTTCAAGCCGCTCGGCAAACTGCCCGGCAAGACGAATTGCTTTTGATTTTTGGTTCTTTTTTTCTAGTATCCGAATATTTATCGAAATTTTCTTAGAGGTGATCAGAATGGATCAAGAGTTAAAGCAGCGATTGATTGGTGCGGCGGTGATTACCGCGTTGGCGGCGATTTTCGTGCCGATGTTATTTGACGACCCGATCGACGAAACCGGCAAAAGCATCAACGAATTGAAAATTCCCGAGCTGCCTGCCAAGGCTCAGGATGTGGAAATCATGCCTCTACCGGAAAAAGTTGAAGAGGTAGCGGAAACTCTGCCGGCGGGGAATGCGCCCAAACAACCGGTGAAAGTGCTGGAAGAGGGCGAATCTGAAGCCGAGTTGGAAGCGCCCAAGCCGCAAGTTAAATTGTCCGCCAAGGACACCGCGCCGGTGCAGCGTAGTTTGCCGGCCGCCAAATCCCCTGCACCGGCGGCGGCTGTCGCGCAACTCGACGAGGAACCTGCCGAAGCGGAAGATGTGCCGCCGGTAGTGCTCGGCAAACCCAGCAAATCGCCCGCGCCGGCCGTCCAGCCTTTACAAGCGGTGAGTCCTAGCCCGAAAGTGCTTAAGCCGGTTAATAAATTGCCTGAACCCAAAGCAGAGGTAGCCGCAACTCCCGCTCCCGCACCGGCCGTAACGCCGGCCAGCAAAGCGCCGCCGGCAGCTGCCGAGGACAGCAACCGCTGGTATTTACAAGTGGGTACCTTCAGTCAAAAACCTAACGCAGTCAGTTTGCAGGATAATTTGAAGCAACAAGGTTTTGCCGCATCGGTCAGAGAGGTTGCCAGCGATAAAGGTACCGTGTTTAAAGTGCGGATAGGGCCTATCGTCGATAAAGCCAAGGCCCAGGCCGTGAAGGCAAAGTTGGCGCAAATTAACGTCAACAGCTTTGTTTCAGCGGACGAATAACCATTTGCTAACGTCGTATTGTTTGATTTAGCCGGCTAGACCATGTTGGATTTTGTACCCTGGGCCAAGTTGCTGTGGGTGGATTACGTCGTCATCTCCATTATCGCGATTTCGGCGATAATGGGCTTACTGCGCGGATTTATTAAAGAAGCGTTTGCGCTAGCGCTTTGGGTGGTGGCGGTTTGGGTCGCGACGCAGTACTGCCGTGATGTTTCGGTTTTATTGCAATCGACCATCAGCTATCCTTCCGCTAGAATCGCTGCCGCGTTCGCCTTATTGTTTTTCGCCACCTTGATTTTGGGTAGCTTAATCAGCTTTTTGCTGAGCCAGCTGATAGAAAAGACCGGCTTGACCGGTAGTGATCGTTTGCTGGGTATGTTATTCGGTATTGCCCGCGGGGCGGTGCTGGTTTCTATTTTGGTGATGCTGGCCGGCTTAACGCCGTTACCGGAAGATCCCTGGTGGAAACAATCCCTTCTTATTCCTCCGTTCCAAGCCTTGGCAGTGTGGTTGAAAACCCACATGCCGACCGGCTTGGCGGATTATATCCATTATCGATAACTCGGGTCTGCTATGTGTGGTATTGCCGCTATTGTTTCCAATCAAAGTGTTAATCAGGATTTGTACGACGCCCTGACGGTACTTCAGCATCGCGGCCAAGATGCCGCCGGTATCGTGACTTGCGATGGTAGCCGTTTGCATTTGCGCAAGGATAACGGTTTGGCGCGGGATGTATTTTCCAGCAAGCAAATGATGAAGCTGAAAGGCAATATGGGCATTGCTCATGTGCGCTATCCGACCGCCGGTTGCACCAGTTCGGCAGAGGCCCAGCCGTTCTACGTGAACTCGCCGTTTGGCTTGACGCTGGCGCACAATGGCAATTTGACCAACACCGAAGAATTGAAATATCAGGTGTTTATGGACGACCAGCGCCATATCAACACCGATTCGGATTCTGAAGTATTGCTGAATGTATTCGCGCATGAATTGGCGCAATTCGGCAAACTCAAATTGACCGTGGATGATGTGTTTCAAGCCGTCAGTGCCGTGCATAAGCGTATTCGCGGCGCTTATGCCGTGGTGGTGATGATTGCCGGTTTCGGCGTATTGGGTTTCCGCGACCCACATGGCATTCGCCCCATTGTGTTCGGCAAACGCAAAACCGAAGATGGCACCGACTACATGATCGCTTCGGAAAGCGTGGCGCTGGATGTGTTGGATTTTCAATTGATTCGCGACATCGAGCCGGGTGAAGCCGTATTTATCGAAGCGGACGGTCAGTTACACACCCAGCAATGTACGGAAGTAGTCGATCACTGTCCGTGTATATTTGAATACGTCTACTTTGCTCGGCCGGATTCGATTATTGACAATATTTCGGTGTACAAAGCCAGAATGCGGATGGGTAGAAAATTGGCCGAAAAAATTCAACGGGAGTGGCCGGATCACGACATCGACGTGGTCATCCCGATTCCGGATACCAGTCGCACTGCCGCCTCGCAGATTGCCCACGACTTAGGCGTGAAGTTTCGCGAAGGTTTTATGAAAAACCGCTATATTGGTCGGACCTTCATCATGCCCGGACAAAAAATGCGCAAAAAATCGGTCAAGCAAAAGCTGAATGCGATTTCATTGGAATTCGACGGCAAGAACGTATTACTCGTGGATGATTCCATTGTCCGCGGCACGACCTCTGAACAGATTATCCAGATGGCCCGCGATGCCGGCGCCAATAAAGTGTATTTTGCCTCTGCGGCTCCGCCAGTACGTTATCCCAATGTCTACGGTATTGATATGCCGGCAGCGCATGAACTGATCGCGCATGATCGTTCCGAGGATGAGATTTGCCAAGCCTTGGGTGCCGATAAGCTGATTTATCAAGATTTGGATGATTTGATTGAAGCGGTCGGTAGAGGTAACCCGGATATTAAACATTTCGATACCTCATGTTTCAGTCATGATTACATCACAGGCGATATCGACGATGCTTATCTGGCGCGCATCGAAGCTTTGCGCAATGACAATGCGCAGGAATTGCGCAACAGCAGCAGCTTTATCATCGAGATGCAGGTTGCAAAGTAACAGGACACGAGATGAGTGAATTTGATTGGCAAGATTATGCCCCGGAAACCCTGGCCATCCGTACCGGGCATAAACGCACTCACGAAGACGAACATAGTATTCCGATTTTCGCTACCTCCAGCTATGTGTTCAAATCGGCTGAGGAAGCGGCATTACGCTTTACCGGCAAACAGCCCGGTAATATTTACTCGCGCTTCACCAATCCGACCGTCAGCGCGTTTCAGGAACGTTTAGCTTATTTGGAAAAGGGCGAGCGTTGTCTGGCGTTTTCGTCTGGCATGGCGGCAATCATGGCGGTGGGCATGGCTTTGCTAAAAGCCGGTGACCATGTGGTCTGTTCGCGTAGTGTGTTCGGTAACACGGTGCTGACCTTCCAGAATTATTTCGGCAAGTTTGGCGTCGAGACCGATTTCGTCAGCCTGACCGAGCCGGCGGCCTGGGAAGCGGCGATTAAGCCCAATACTCGGTTTCTGTTTCTGGAAACGCCGTCCAATCCTCTAATTGAAATTGCCGATATTCAAGTCTTAGCGGATATCGCTCATAGACATGGGACTTTGTTGGTGGTGGACAATGTGTTCTGCACGCCGATATTGCAGCAGCCATTGACCTTGGGCGCGGATTTGGTGTTGCATTCCACTACCAAATACATTGACGGCCAAGGGCGTTGCGTGGGCGGTGCGGTGGTAGCCAACGAAGAGTTGATCGAAAAATACGTGTATCCCTATCTGCGTACCGGCGGCGCGACGATGAGCCCGTTCAATGCCTGGGTGTTTTTGGGCGGACTGGAAACGCTGGCGTTACGGATGAAAGCCCATTGTGACAACGCGTTCGAACTGGCCAAATGGCTGGAGCAACAACCCGCGGTTGCAAAAGTCCATTATCCGGGCCTGGAATCGCATGCCCAGCATGAGTTGGCTAAACGTCAACAAAGTCATTTCGGCGCTGTGGTCAGTTTCGAATTGGAAGGCGGCAAAGATCACGCCTGGCGGCTGATCGATTCGACACGGATGTTGTCGATTACTGCGAATCTGGGCGATGTAAAAACCACCATCACTCATCCGGCGACTACTACGCATGGCCGCTTGACACCGGAAGCGCGCGCCGAGGCCGGCATTAAAGACAGCTTGGTCAGAATTTCAGTGGGTTTGGAAAATATCGACGACATCAAGGCCGATTTGCTTAACGGATTGACGAATTGCTGATGGCGATGGCTGGTAAAGCCTGTCGTCGCGCAACGCAAATCAAAAATTAAGCTATCTTTGACCGACGTTATAGAGAGATTGCGATCATGTTTCAGGATAGAAAAGAGTACCGAAAAAACTTTAACGCGGAAGGCCAACTATTTGTGGGTGGCGAGACCTTACAACTGAATTGCTATGATGTGTCGCTGAAAGGCGCGATGGTTGAAGTCAGTCCTGGCGATTTGCTCACCACTATCCAGGATTTTGAAGCGTTGCTGAACGAAGATCGGCAGGCGGAAATATTTGTCGCGGAATTGATGTTGGCCGGTGAGGTCGACATTGTTTGGGTGAAACGTGAACGTAACCGCATCATGATGGGTTTGGAGTTTCGCGATGTCGTGCACAATGCTCATAAACTCTGGCGCAAACGGCGCGGCTACCGCAAACTGGAAGGGTTTAAAGCCGAATTGTTTATCGACAAGGAGCGCTTCAGCGTGGAAGGTGTGAATCGTTCGGTAGAGGGCATGTGCCTGAAGCTAACGGGTGATCATCCCTGTATTAAGATCAACGCTCCGGTTAAGCTGCTGGCTGCCGAGCTCGGATTGAGCGCTTTAGGCAAAGTGGTTTGGGTAGAGAGTAACGAACTGGTCACCCGTCTTGGTCTGCAATTGGTGATCGTCAAATAAGGCAGGCCAGGATGGGCTGCTTGCGCAGTTGATTCATGCACTCCGGGTATTTTTAGGTCAGTCAACCCTATACAAATAATACAAGCAGCCTTATCGTGATTGGAGTCATTCAGCCGGAAATGATGTCCAGAAATGCATGTCCATACCAGTGTCGACCCACTTAAGCGTTTAGTAGCGGATCTAACTCGTGGTTCATATCCAGAGCATGTAAATCGTCAAAACCACCGATGTGCCGCTCGCCGATATAGATTTGCGGTACTGTGCGCCGTTTGGTTTTTTCCATCATTTGCTGACGTAGTCCAGGCTCGGCATCCACATTGATTTCGGTATAGCCGACACCTTTTCGATCAAAAAGTTTTTTCGCCATGGTGCAGTATGGGCAGAGCTTTGCGGTGTAAATGATAATGTCCGGCATGAGAAAAATTAATAAATGCTAATGAATGAGGGTATTCTACGGCCACGGCTGGTTTTGCTCAATAGCCATGGCCTTTGCCAGTTGCTCGACTAGTAAGCAGGACGCTTCGGGTAATGTCGTGCCAAACGCCACAATTCCGTCTTCGTGGCCCAGCATGCTGAATAATCCAGCCTGTTGCAGTTTGCCTGAGGCAAATAGCCCGGCAACGGCGCTGGCCATTTCCGGGGTGCCGTAGGGTACGTCTGCCGCAGTACAAGCCAGATCAAGCCGGTCAGTCTGCACCCACAACTCTGGACAGTGAACGTGTATCACCGCAGTAATCGATGGGTGTTGACGATAAACGCTGGCGTGGGTGAGCGCTTCCGAGGACGGTTGCGATAAGCCGCGCGACTTGATGGCATTTCGTTCTGGTGATGCGCTTTCGATCAGCGCATAGTGTTGTTTGTTAAGCACAGGCAAATGTCCGGTTTGAGTGCCGGAGATCAAAAATTCTTGGCCACCGGGAACCAGACGCCGACTGATGTTGCCGAAGCCCAGCCCAGCGTATTTTTCGGTTATTTGCCCAATCAGCCGCAAGCGATAAAACAGGCTACGCCAGGCATTGAGTTCGCTGATATCGATATCCGCCGCTAATTCGCCATGCTGATGATCAAGGCGATATTTAATGACACCTTCCAGTTCGCTCAACCCGTTTTCCATTCTTATAATGTGCTTTTTAGATTTATTTTGTTATCCAGCCAACGCATGAAACCAAATTTTTTAAGATCCGGCTTTGCCTTTTGTTTGCTGTTTTTGCTGATCAGTTTAAACCTTGCTCACGCCGCAAATCAAAAGCCTGCGATTAAAGCGCTATCACTTGCCGACATACAACAACGTATTCAGACCGTCAAAGACAAGCAAAATCTGCCTGAAGAGCAAAAAAACCGGATTCTGGCGGCTTATCATGAGAGCGAAGATAACCTCAACGAACTGGAGGCACAGGATAGGCAGGCCGAATCGTTCAAGCAGGCATTAAACAGCTTACCGATAGAAGTTAAGCAATTGGCAAGACAAATAGCCGAGGCCGAAAGCAATTTGAAAAATCGCAAGTCCGAGAAGCTGGCGATCTTTCCGACGGATGAGTTGGAGCAGCGTCTGCTTATCGAAAAAACCCGGCTTAGCGACTTGGATGCTGAGATTAGCCGTATTGAAGCCACGTTGGGCGAACTGAGCGGCCGCCCGCAACTGATCAGGGAAAAAGTCTCCGAAATCAAGAGCAAGCAGGCATCCAGTCAACATGAACAACAAGCTTTGGCATCTGCGGCTGGCGATAATCTTTATCAAAAAGAAGCCAGACAGATACAACTGGATAGCCGGATTCGCCTGTTAAACAGCACGCTGAAAACGCTGGAGTTGGAAAATCTTAGCAATCCTCTGCAATTGCAGGCCAATAAAGACCGTGTACATCTATTGACCTTGCAACGCGAACAACAGAGTTTAGTGATTGCCGATCTCGATAATTTCCTGCTGGAGCGGCGTCAGCAGGAAACCGACAAAGAACAGGCCGCATTATTGCAGGCTGAAAAAGATGCGGAGGGCAAACATCCGTTGATTCGAGTCGCGACGAAAGAGAATATGCAGTTCAACCGCAGTTTGCAGGAAATCAATAAAAATATGGAGCTGTACTCGCTCCAGAAAAGTGAAATCGACGTACGCTACAAACAACTGGAAAAGGACTTTCAAAGCGCCGAGCAAAAAATCAGCCTGGCGGGTTTAAGTCCGGCCTTGGGTAATTTACTGCGCGAACAGCGCCGTAATTTGCCGCAACGCAAACAATACAGCACCTTGGGCGATGAGATTCAAAATCAGATTGCGCTGGCGAGTTTGGAAATGTTTAAGCTGGACGAAGCCAAAAAAGGCCTGGTCGATATTAATCAACTGTTGTTGACGCGTATCGCCCAGTTGCCGGAAAACACGCCCGATTCGGAAAAGCTGAGGGTGCGTACCGAACTGCGGATGTTGCTGAACGATCAGAAAGATCTGGTAGCAAGACTGGCTAACGGTTACAACGAATACGGCCGCGTGCTGGGCGATGTCGATTTTAGTTTGCAGCAAATGCTGGGTATAGCCGACAAATTTAGCGCGTATTTGGATCAACGCTTGCTGTGGGTGCCCAGTGCCCCGGTTATCGATAAATATTTTCTACAAGACATTTTCTCATCCTTGCTCTGGTTCATGAGTCCCGGTAACTGGTGGGGCGTGGTGAATGGTTTTTGGGACGGCATCAGTCATTTTCCGTTGCTGGTACTCGGCGGTTTAAGTGTCGTGATATTCCACTGGCGCTTTCGCGCCGGCGTCAAACAGCGCTTGACGGAGCTGCTGGGGAAAAAAGCTGTCAATCAAGAGTTTGCGGAAATTTTATCCAGCCTGTTGTATCTGTTACTACTCTCCTTGTCGGGCCCATTGCTTATGGCCTGGATGGCTGGTGTGTTGATATTGAACGTTCGGGCCGATCTGTTTAGTCATGCTTTTGCCGAAGGCCTGACTGCCACCGCAGTGTCATTATGCATAGTGCAATTTGTGTTTCGTTTGTTCAAACCGGGCGGCGTTGCGGACACCTTGTTGCAATGGCCGCAACACGCAGTCCGTTTACTCTACGGCCAAATGAAATGGGCGCGCTTCGTACTGGTACCTTGCGTGTTTATCACCGCGATGACCGGCAGCGATTTGTTCTCGGAACACAGTCATGCGCTGGGTAGAACGGCAATGATCGTGATGATGTTGATGATGAGCTATGTATTACATCGCCTCACGCAGCCCATGACCGGCTTAGGGAAAAATTTCTATCAACAATCCGATGGCTGGCTCAGCAGTTTGCGTTATCTCTGGTACGGTATCGCAGTATTGACGCCGCTGGTGATCATCGGTTTTGCGGTGGCGGGCTATTACCAAAGCGCATTGGAATTGCAGGAAAAGCTGCTGTTGACGCTACGGTTGATTTTTATCACTGTATTGTTCCAGGGCTTGGTATTGCGTTGGTTGCGCAACACCGAACGGCAATTGGCCTTAAAAAACGCGCGGCAGAAACGTAAACAGGTCGAGCAAGCCGCCGTGAGTAGCGCCAACTTGGAAGGGGGCTATCCTGTTGAGGAGCAATTGCTGGATATTTCCAAAATCAATCAGCAAAGCCATAAATTGTTGACCACGGTGGTGATGGTGATCATGTTGATGGGTTTCTGGATGATCTGGAGCGATATTTTGCCGGCTTTGACGGTGTTCGATCAGGTAGTGCTGTGGCAGCATAGCGAGATGGTGGATGGCAAGGAAACCCTAGAGCCCATCACCTTGATCAACCTGCTGATATGCCTGGTGTATAGCGGCCTGGCCTTTGTGTTTGCCAGTAACTTTCCGGCTTTGGTGGATTTGGTAACCGCCGGCAAGTTCGCGATGACCGCCGGCAGTCGTTATGCGTTGATCCAGTTAGTGCGATATTCCTTGATAGCGATCGCCTTTCTGGCGGTTGCCAAAGAGCTGGGCGGCAGTTGGTCGCAAGTGCAATGGCTGGTGGCCGCGCTATCGGTGGGTTTGGGCTTTGGTTTGCAGGAGATTTTCGCGAATATGGTGTCGGGCATTATCCTGTTGTTCGAGCGGCCGATTCGCGTGGGCGATACGGTCACGGTCGGCGATGTGACCGGCCGGGTCAGCCGCATTCAAATGCGGGCGACGCATATTGTCGATTGGGATAGAAAAGAGTTGGTAGTGCCGAATAAAACCTTTATTACCGACCGCTTGATCAATTGGACCTTGTCCGATACGGTCACCAGGGTGGTGGTGCCGGTCAGCGTAGCCTATGGCACCAGTGTGGCAATGGTGGAGCAAATCCTGGCGGATGCGGTAAAGAGCGTAGAGCAAGTGCTTAGCGACCCTGAACCACTGGTGATCTTTGTCGGCTTTGGCGATAGTGCCCTACAGTTCAAAATAAATGTATTCGTCCGTGAGCTTAGCGACAGGACGGTAGTTACCCATCGCCTGCACACAAAAATATACGAAGCTTTGCTGGCCCACCATATCGAGATACCTTATCCGCAACGCGACGTGCATATCCGTTCGGTAGCGAAGGGGATATTGAACGAATGACGCACGGTTTATTAGCCGATTTCAATATAAAGCCATTCTGTAATAAAATGGCCGCCCTTTGAACATCGATTTGGCTCTTTAACTATGCGTTGTCCGTTTTGCTCAGCACAAGATACTCGGGTAATAGATACCCGCTTGGCCGACGACGGCGATCAAGTCAAACGCCGCCGCGAATGCGTGGCCTGCAAAGAGCGGTTTACCACCTTCGAAGTGGTTGAATTAACCTTGCCGCGCATTATCAAGCGCAACGGTGCCCGGCAAAGTTTCGACGAAGCTAAGCTGCGGGCCGGCATGCAGCGAGCCCTGGAAAAACGCCCGGTACAAGTGGACGCCGTCGAAGCGGCGCTTAGCCGCATCAAAAAAGCCCTGACGGCAAAGGGCGAGCGCGAAATTCCGGCTCGCGAACTAGGCGAACTGGTGATGCAAGAATTGCAAACACTGGATCATGTCGCTTTCGTGCGCTTCGCCTCGGTGTATCGCAGCTTCCAGGATGTCTCCGAATTCACCGCGATGATCGAAAATCTGCAAAAGCATGATGTCTAGTCAAGATGCGGCTTATATGGCGCGCGCCGTCAAATTGGCGGAATACGGCAGATACACGACCGACCCCAACCCGCATGTAGGTTGTGTGTTGGTAAAGGACGACAAGGTTATTGCCGAGGGTTGGACCCAACGCGCCGGGTTTGCCCATGCCGAAGTCGATGCGCTGGCTAAGACCGATAACGCGCGAGGCGCGACAGCTTATGTGACGCTGGAGCCTTGCAGTCATCATGGTAAAACCGGCCCTTGCAGCGACGCGCTGATCGCTGCCGGGATCAGCCGGGTCGTGGTGGCGATGCAGGATCCCAATCCCCTTGTCGCTGGGCGCGGTTTGCAAAAGCTCCGGGGGGCAGGCATCGAGGTGCTGGTCGGCGTATTACAGCAAGAAGCCGAAAAACTGAATCAAGGCTTTTTCAAACGCATGAGGCATGGTTTGCCGTGGATGCGCAGCAAGCTGGCCATGAGCTTGGACGGCCGGACCGCGCTGGTCTCCGGCGAGAGTAAATGGATTACTTCCGCCAGCGCCAGACAAGACGTACAGCTTTGGCGGGCGGCCAGCAGCGCGATTGTCACCGGCATCGACACGGTGTTATACGACGATCCGCAATTGAATGCGCGCGTCGATTTCGATGCGGTGCAGCCGCTTAAAGTCGTGCTGGATTCGCAATTACGCATGCCCTTATCCACAAGGCTGTTGGAAAATGCGGTAGACGTCTGGATTATTACCTGTAGCGACGACGCGCTAAAACAGCAGAAATTACGCGACGTGGGCTGCAAAGTGTTTCAGGTCGGTGCGCAGAACGGGCGCGCTGACTTAGCGCAGGTTTTTAAGTTGCTGGCCGAGTTACAAATCAACACAGTATTGATCGAAGCCGGAGCCACGCTGAACGGCGCGCTGCTGGATAGCGGGCTGATCGATGAATGGTTGATTTACATGGCACCGTGCGTGTTGGGCGATCAGGCGCGCGGCCTGTTTAGTCTGTCGGGTATGCTGACTATGCAGGATAAAAAAAATCTGCGTTTGATAGAAGCCCGGCAAATTGGACCGGATTTGAGATTACGCTATCAAGCAAAAACCGATTGAAACGATGAAAAGCATTATTGTAATTACAGTGGTAATGGGCTTGTTGCCTGCTTGGGCGACGGCGGATGAGGACGACACCCCGGAAACCAGTACCTTGCAGATTCAAGGCGGTGAATTGATCGGCGAAAAGCATGAAATCGAAATCTACGATTATCATAGCGGTACCTACCAAACGGTGGATGTTTATCGTAAGCCGGCCAAGCCGGTAAAGAAAGACCCGGACACCCCAACTCCAAAGCAATCCTCCGAGCCAGCCCCGCGCTAATGCTTACGGACATTTTTCCCTTTATAGAGCGATAACCATGTTTACCGGGATTATTTTAGCTATCGGCAAAATCAAGGCCATCCAGCCTAAAGGTGGTGATTGCCGGTTAATTATCGATACCGGCAAGCTGTCGTTACGCGAATGCGCATTGGGTGACAGCATCGCGGTGAACGGCGTTTGCCTGACCGCCGTGGAACTGGGCGAACATTATTTTTGCGCCGACGTCTCAAACGAGACTTTATCGCGTACTACCTTAAAGACGGCAACTACCGGTACGCCGGTTAATCTGGAGCTGGCGATGACGCCGTCCAGCCGGCTGGGCGGACATATCGTCAGCGGTCATGTCGATGGGATCGGCAAAGTGGTCGAGAAACAGGCCGATGGCCGCTCGATTCGTTTCAAATTCAAGGCGCCGGATGTGCTGGCTAAATATATCGCCGAAAAAGGCTCGATTTGCATCAACGGCATCAGCCTAACCGTCAACTCAGTCGATGGTGCTTATTTTTCCGTGAATATCGTGCCGCATACCTTACAAGAGACCACCCTGGGTAGCACCGAGGCGGGCAGCGAGGTGAATCTGGAAGTCGATTTGCTGGCCCGCTACTTGGAACGCCTGATGAAAGGCGAAACCGCAGCTTACAGTCAAGGCGGCGTTACCGAGGCCTTATTACAAAACGCAGGCTTTATTAAATGAATAGCATAGAAGAAATCATAGCCGACCTTCGCCAAGGCAAAATGGTCATCATCATGGACGATGAAGACCGGGAAAACGAAGGCGATTTGTTGATGGCGGCGGCGTTTGCCCGGCCGGAAGACATTAATTTCATGGCCAAATACGGCCGTGGCCTGATTTGTCTGACCTTGACCCGCGAACGCTGCCAGCAGTTGCGTTTGCCCTTGATGGTGACTGACAACAACACACCGTACACCACCAATTTCACCGTATCGATTGAAGCCGCTACCGGCGTGACCACCGGTATTTCCGCTGCCGACCGGGCCTTGACCGTGCAGGCGGCGGTGGCAAAAAATGCGCAACCGGGCGACTTGGTGCAACCGGGACATATTTTTCCATTGATGGCGCAAGCCGGTGGCGTGTTAAATCGGGCCGGGCATACTGAAGCTGGTTGCGATCTGGCCCGGCTGGCGGGCGTTGAGCCGGCGGCCGTCATCGTGGAAATCCTGAACGACGACGGTTCGATGGCGCGGCGGCCTGATCTGGAAGTGTTTGCCGACCAGCACAATCTAAAAATCGGCACCATCGCCGATTTGATTCATTACCGCATCAAACACGAAAACACCCTGGAGCGTATCAGCGAATGCGTCTATCCGACCGAATTCGGCGATTTTAGGCTTTACGCCTACCAAGATTGCAACGACGATAACGTACATTTAGCCTTGGTGATGGGCAACGTGGCTGGCGATGAACCGGTGCTGGTGAGAGTCCACGCCCGCAACTTGATCGACGATTTATTGTTTTCCAAGCGCAGCGATTGCAGTCTGCCGGTACGGGAAGCCTTAAAAAATATCGCCGAAGCCGGTCGCGGCGTTTTGGTGATAATTCGCCAAAAAGAAAATAACAAAGACTTGGTGGAACTGATTCATGCCTACCAAATGCTGGACCACGGTGTTAAACACGGCCAGGATTTGAGCGCCGATTCGGACTGGCGCACCACCGGTGCCGGCTCGCGCATCTTGTCGGATTTGGGCGTGCGGCGCCTGAAGGTGATGGGGGCTCAGAAAAAATATATAGGCTTGTCCGGCTTCGATTTGGAAGTAGTCGAACATATCGATTCAACGCACTAAAAGTAGGGTCGAATGCATTCGATCCGTTTTGCACGATTTCAATCATTCAACAACAGGTAAACACATGGCAGCAGTCACTACTCTGGAAGGCACATTTTCCGCGCAAGGCGGCAAGTTTTGCATCGTTTCTTCACGCTTCAACAGCTTTATCGTCGAACAACTGGAAGGCGGCGCGATCGATGCACTGGTGCGCCATGGCGCGGATAAAAATGACATTACTTTGGTAAAAGCGCCCGGCGCCTTCGAATTGCCGATGGTGGTGCAACGGATCGCGGCCAGCAAAAAATACGACGCGATTATTGCCTTGGGTGCGGTGATTCGCGGTGGCACACCGCATTTTGAATATGTGGCTGGCGAATGCGTAAAAGGTATTGCCCAAGTTGCATTGCAATACGACGTGCCGGTGGCTTTTGGCGTGTTGACGGTAGACAGCATCGAACAGGCTATCGAACGTGCCGGCACCAAAGCCGGCAATAAAGGCGCGGAAGCAGCGCTGTCGGCGATCGAAATGGTCAGTCTCTTTAATAACCTGGGTCTTTAATGAGTCAAGCAAAAACCAACGCCAGAAAGTGCGCGGTACAGGCGCTGTATCAATGGCAAATGTCCGGCGAGAGTTTGATCCGTATCGAAACCTATTTTCTGGAAGAAGAGCATCTGAAAGGTGCGCAAAAAACCTATTTCAGCGAGCTGTTTCATGGTGTGCCGAAACAATTGGACGTGATCGATGCGGCGCTGGCCGAGTTCGTCGATAGGCCGGTGGAAAAAATCGATCCGGTGGAACGCGCGATCCTGCGTATCGGCGCATACGAGCTGATCAACCGCTTGGAAACCCCGTACAAAGTCATCATTAACGAAGGTGTCAATCTGGCCAAGGATTTCGGCGCCGACGGCAGCCATAAATACGTGAATGGTATTCTCGATAAAGTCGCACAAAAGCAGCGCGCCGTCGAGATAGCCGCCAAGCAGGCGAAAATCCAAAACTGATGGCTGTCGCCGAATTCGATCTGATCCGCCGCTATTTTGCGGTGCATGCCCCGCGACATCCGTTTAATCAGTTAGGCATAGGCGACGACTGCGCACTGCTGAATATCCCGGCCGGCTACCAATTGGCGGTCACCGCCGATACCATGGTCGAGAATGTGCATTTCTTTGCTGACGCAGATCCCGAGTTGCTTGGGCATAAGTTGTTGGCGGTTAATCTAAGTGACTTGGCGGCAATGGGCGCCGAGCCGTTCGCGGTGACCTTGGCGTTGACCCTGCCGAAAGTCGATGAAACCTGGCTGCAAGCTTTCTCGCGAGGTTTTATCAATCTGGCCCGCCAGCATAATGTTGATCTGATTGGTGGGGATACTACGTCCGGACCGTTGACTTTGACGGTGCAAGCGATGGGCGTGGTGCCGCAGGGTAGGGCACTATTGCGTTCCGGGGCCCAGGTCGGTGATTTGATATACGTTACCGGTCAGCTCGGTAATGCCGGTTTGGGTTTGAAAATTAAGCAAGGTTATGTCTGTGCTGATCCGGAGTTGGCTTTTCGTTGTTTTAATCAACCGCAGCCGCGGGTGTCGGAAGGCTTGGCGCTGCGCGGCATCGCCAATGCCTGTATCGATATTTCCGACGGACTAGCGGCCGATTTGGGGCACATTTTGGAACAAAGCGGCGTTGGTGCGTGTTTGCAATGGGACAGCTTACCGCTATCCGCTTCAGTGAGAGAGTTCATCGATCACAGCGGGGATTGGCGCATGCCGTTGACTGCCGGCGACGATTACGAATTGTGTTTTACTGTGCCGGCGGATTGTTCTCAGCCATTACCGGTAGCTACTTGTGTGGGGATTATCGAAGCCGTGCCGGGTTTGCGGATGAATAGGGCGGGGTGCGTGGACGCATTCGAGGGGAAAGGTTTTGAGCATTTTTCTTAGAGAGTATTACGGCAACAATCGTTTAACTGCGCTGCAAATCATCAAAGACCCCGCGCTGTTTCTGGCGTTTGGGTTTGGTTCTGGGTTGTCGAAAGCAATGCCCGGCACGATGGGGACTATTGTGGCGATTCCGCTGTATCTGGCCTTACTGCAAACCAGCGATTTGGTTTACGCGATAAGCACGTTGGTGATTATCGTTGCAGGTATATTTATCTGCGACTTGGCCGCAAAAAAACTGGACGTACACGATTTCGGCGGAATTGTTTGGGATGAAATCGCCGGCTTTTTGATTACGATGGTGGGGGTAGTGTATTCCTGGCAGAGTTTGTTGGCCGGTTTTGTGTTGTTTCGTTTGTTCGACATCTTCAAACCCTGGCCAATTAAATGGCTGGATAAGCATGTGCACGGTGGTTTCGGCATCATGCTGGACGACGTGGTGGCTGGGATTTTTGCAGCCTTGATTATGCGTTTCTGGTTTGATTTTCCGGTATGAACTGAGTTAGCGATAGTTTTCGTTCCACTAGCGAGTGGTTTTTAGGGATCGTTCTCAGTTGACCCATGATAATTCATGCGACTAAAATCCATGCCGGTTTGGGCGACTGGCTGCGCGTATCGAATGCCGCAAATATTAAGCTTCAAACCTAATAACTATATAAACAATTAGGAGGGCTTTTTATGAATACAAGATGGTTATTCGCTGCTTCACTTTTGATGCTGGCTAACACTGGCGCGGCAATCGCAGATAGAGATAATGATAGAGGCTTGGGACAGGCGTGTCGTGGATTACCCAATCACGCCACATTAAAAGCCGCGCTTGACGATGCGGTTAGTGTGGAGGAAAGCGGGCTTAACTTGCATATGTGGGCAACTGTAGTAAACCGAGATGGCGTGGTTTGTGCCGTAGCGTTTTCCGGCACCAATCGGGGTGCACAGTGGCCGGCCAGCAGAGTTATCTCAGCGCAAAAAGCCAATACCGCCAATTCGCTAAGTCTTGATTCTTCGTCGGATTCCGCTGGTTCTGGCAAGTCCAATGGTTTGGCTTTATCGACAGCGAATTTATATTCAGCCGTACAGCCTGGTGGTAGTTTGTTCGGACTTCAAGAGAGTAATCCAGTTGAAACGGACGTTGCTTACGGCGGAAACTCAAGCTTAAACGGTACTCCGAAAGATCCAATGGTAGGGTCAAAAATTGGTGGTATCAATGTATTCGGTGGTGGCCTAGGCTTGTATTCAGTCGGTAAAACGCTAGTCGGTGGCGTCGGTTTAAGCGGCGACACATCTTGTGCCGATCATAATATCGCTTGGCGAGTCAGGCATAACCTGGGGCTCGACCATATTGTCGGCGTCGGTGGCGTGAGTGGCGACTCGCAACGTCCTGACAATATCATTTACGACATTGCCCCCAATCCGAATGGAGGTGCGGGAGTTAGCGCAAAAGGATTCGGTCATCCAACTTGTTTAAATACCGATCTGAGCACAGCGGATTTGCCTGCCGGTCAACCCTGATTCCCGGCTTCAAAAGCAATGTCATGCATCGTAAGGAACTTATCTGTTGGCATTATTTAACAAATAGCATGTTTATTGCTTGCTAAATAATTTTTGGTCTGTATAATAAGTCAAATCAATCGCGGGGTGGAGCAGCTTGGTAGCTCGTCGGGCTCATAACCCGAAGGTCGTAGGTTCAAATCCTGCCCCCGCTACCAGACAAATCAAAGGCTTAGGTTTAACGACCTAGGCCTTTTTTGTTGCGTGAAGGTTTTGTGTAGGCACTTTGTAGGCAAATTCAGGTAATATCAATAAACACTTAGCGTAATTTTCTAATAGCACTTAGTTTGCAGCGTGTCGCGCACTTGTTGAGAAGAGCATTGTTTTCGCCTGCTGTTGTTAATCAATGCCTGCCACTGCTGCTGAGATATAACGTAAGCATCACGCCTTCTGGCGCTATCTTCTGCAATGATGCCTGCCTATTTATCGCAAGTTTCGCCACAGTTAGTAACTTCCTGCATTGCGGCCATCCTTCCCTCGTCAGTATTCGGGTTCGGTACCTGTTTTTGCACAACTCCCAAGATGATAGTTGCTGTGCCTGCAATGGCGTAAGGTTCGTGGATCAGCCGGTGAACAGCGAAGGCAATGCGATTAAAGATAAGAGGTAGTTTGTTGTGGTTTTTTGCTGCCTTATTTATTAAGCAATGACGCTCCGAACGAGTCTTTGTCTACAGCGGAACTCGACTTGATTGGGAGGCATTGGAAAACAAAGATGTCGCCATCAGGAAGTTTAAAACCGCTCCGCCGCGCTATCCATTAGTTGATTTGCCGTTCAGTTTTGCGTTGGATTCGTTATTTTTCCCGCTAGCGGTTAGCACGGAGATTTTTCACTGATAGCAATTTTTAAAGCTCGTAGTCATTGGAAGTCTGCAAAATTGCTTGTTTGGTAAGGCCGAGATAGCGTAGCGTTTAAGGCGTATTGCTGCGATTGGACACTCTCAAAAGGCACAGAGTCGAGTAGGCGAGGTTTTTGTTACCAAATCTATAGAAGGCTTGGCGTATTGATGAATTTCTTCGAGACGCCAGGAACAGGTTGCCGGTCAAGTCGCTCCCGCGTCTGCGGGAGCTTATCGGGTCAAAGCAGCTCTTAAATTGAGGTCTAGCTGCCGTTATTGCGGGAATGCCTGTTGGTCTGGTTGGTAATGGTATTTCCGGACCTGGCTGGTAGGAAGCCGTTATTAGCTGGCTTGGCCGGCAGCAGTTGCTTCAGGTACTTCGATCAAGCGGCCGGTTTTTACGTCGTAAACGTAGCCGTAAACCGGAATATCGCTAGGCACCAACGAATGGGCTTTTATACGTTTAACATCTTCCAGGACACTTTCTGCTTGGTTTTTGATGGTCAACCAGTTGATGTATTTGCCGTCTGTCGAACCGGGGCCTTCGCCGCCGTCGTGCCAGCCTGTCGCGTCCACACTGGCGGTTTTCAAGCTGCTGGCCAACAAGTCGCTCATGATCTCGTTGGTAAAGGTCTCCATTCCGCAGTCGGTGTGATGGATCACAAACCATTCCTTGGTGCCGAGTAATTTGTAAGAAATAACCAAGGAGCGGATCGCGTCGTCGCTGGCGCGGCCACCGGCATTGCGAATCACATGCGCGTCACCTTCTGATAAACCGGCGTATTTAGCGGGGTCGAGTCGGGCGTCCATGCAGGTCAGTATGGCAAACTGACGAGCGGGCGGCATAGCCAAATCGCCTTTGTTAAAACTGGATACATAATCGCGGTTGGCTAACAGTACTTCGTTGTGAATTTTGCTCATAAGAACCTCGGTGGGTGAAAAAACGTCTGGCTCAAACTACAAACCAGACGAGGTAACGACTATCTCCGGGCGGCATTGTAGCCAAGCGGAATCCTGGTTTAAAGACGCTAATTGGTTTATAAAATATAAACCTTAAGTTTATAGTGATGGCGTCATGGACAAGTTTAACAACATGCGGGTGTTTTGCCGAATCGTTGAGCTGGGGACTTTTTCCGCGGTAGCGAAAGAGTTAAAGCTGTCGACGATGATGATTAGTAAGTATATCGCGCAACTCGAAGCGTCCCTGGGCGTGGTATTGCTGCATCGGACGACGCGCAGCCTGAGCCTGACCAGTGCCGGCGAAGCCTACTACAACCGCAGCAAGCAATTGCTGGAAGATTTGGCCGATTTGGAAGCGTCCACCGCGCAACTGGGCGAGAGGGTGAAAGGCACCATCAAAATCAGCGCGCCTATCGATTTCGGCGGCATGTATATGGTGCCGGCTATCGAACGTTATCTAAAACAATATCCGGAAGTGAAGATTTTAATGTCTTTGGATAACAGACCGCCGAATTTGCGGGTCGGCAGTTTCGATATTTCCCTGTTAGTCACGGATACCCTGGATCCGGGCGTGGTGGCGCGCAAGATTGCCGAGACTGAGCTGTGCACCTATGCCTCGCCGGCCTACCTGGCTGAAAAAGGTGAGCCGCAGACCATAGATGAACTGAGTAATCATCAATGCCTGCACTATGTGGACACGCCGCATGGCGAGTTTTGGTTGTTCAACGTCGACGGCGAGCTGAAAAAAATCAAATCCGACTGGGTGCTGGCGTCCAATAACGGTCGTGCGCTGTGCGAGGCTGCTGCACTGGGTATGGGTATCGTGCAGGCGCCGAGATTGTCGGTGGCGCCATATTTACAAAGCGGCGAATTGGTGGAGATCCTCAGGCAATATCGCCGACCGGCGCTAGCTATTTACGCGACTTATCTGCAACGCCGCTTTTATCCAGCCAAATTGACGACGTTTATCGATTTTTTGTTGGCGTATTTCGAGCGGTAGCAGGCTATTGGTGTCGGGTGACTAAATTGGTGAAAGCGGACGAATGATTTGGAAAAGATATAGTAATGTTTGTGCCGCAAACCCTACTAACTTTTGACATGAAGAACGAAATATTCCGGTTACCTTGTTAGAGCACGTTCGGCCAAAAGTCGATAACTGCATATCGATTGTCAGTGACTGCAACGATGAGGGCTATTGTAGCCTCGATGCAGCGTTAGCGGAATCGAGGGCGTCGGCTGCCGGCAACCAAACCCACATCGGCAATTGAAAGGAGTTGGCCTTCGAAACCTCGCCTCCATCAAGGCCACTTGCTTTCATCAAGCCATTTCAAAGACACCAAACTGTTCATGTGCGGCCGAAAAATTGTCCGCAATCACCGCATGCATAAACAATTACGTCACGCCCCGATTAAGCTCGCGCACAAGGTGATTTACTATCGTCGCAAAGCTTTCTGTATTTCCCGCCAGCTTATTAGGCCATGCGGCAATGCGTTTTAGTTTGAGTCTGAGCGAACGAGGTTTTCGCTAATAGCTCAATGCGATTTGCGCGGGGCGTCAAGGCCCGAATGAGGGGGAATCCCCAACCCCCCAAAGGAAATCATGCTGGGCACTAACCAATTGCCCTGGACTTGAATGCAATGGATCTATGTATTGTTGGCGGGCTTGCGCGTCTATCGGTCAAGAACTGCCTCATGCTGAAGCAATTTCAATGACCTCTAACTGTTCGTTTGCCACCATATAATCGTCCGCAGTCGTAGGATGCATAAGCGATAGCGTCATGCATCGAGAGGCTCCTAAGACGGTGGATGACGCTCCGCTTATCCGCCCCCTACGGCCCTATGGCCTTGACGAAGGTCTGTTGATTGACCTATAGCTGTTAGCGGTATTCTCGAATTGGTACGACCAACTTATAGGTTGTGCTGAGCCATGCGAGGCGCAACGATCGCGAACGGTGCGCCTATGGTCAGCGCACCTTATGGCCTGCCATAAACGGCGCGAGCGTCCGGCGACCGAAGGGAGCGTATTTGATGGCATTGTTAAACATTTACTGCAACAACTTCTTGGCAAGATCAGCCAAAATTTCCCTACCTTCCTTAGACTTCAATATTCCTTTCATTACTGTCAGTAGTTTTGTACCGGCTGTTTTGTACCAAACCCCTTTTGGATAAACCTTTAGATCAGATTTACTTTTCTCAATTGCTTTTTCGATTTTCTTCGTTTCTTCAGGCGTAAAGTCGAGCTTCTTTTCTAGCTCAGAAACCCTTTTATGAAGTTCATCTAATTTAGCCTTGATAGCATCTTCTTCATGGCTTTCAAAGTAAGATTCTGGATCATCAATATTTTCATCAATGCTTTTTTGAAAGCTCTCAGTTAACTCATCAATAGTTGAGCGCAATGTCGCTCTTGAATTAATCAAATCATCTCTGATACTACGAACCCAGGCAGATATTCTTGTTATAGCAGAATCAATATCCTCATGTGTTCTTGTTTCAAGATTTTTGTATGTTCCTGGCTTTTCGACAGTTCTAATGACTTTTTTAGCGTTACCCTGTCCCATAACAGCTAGGGCGGAGCCAATAGAACCACCTGAATATGTTTCATCTAGAACGAAAGTATATTTTGGCAATGCTTTGAAAGTAATCTGTGCAAGCACAGTTGAATCATCTGGAAACTGAGAATCAAAGTCCTCAGCACAGAAATCTCCGTGCTCTAGATAATCGATTATTTGATTAATGACTGTATTTCTAAGCGTTGACATGAAGTGCTGAATTCCTTTTGATGTTTAACTAGTAATTCGAAAGTTCTGTATATCCACCGACAAATAACCTTCGACAAGGTAATTTATTGATCAACATATGATTTCCCTTCTGTATATCATCGATGGTAGACGGCTATGATCGGTAACGATTCAATTGCTATCATTGAATCACATTAGGCGATAGGCAGCAAAGGGTCGCTTGCGCCAATTAACTTCTTCCAAGTAACTTAATTCAGCCCGCTTCGATTAGCGATAGCTTAATCTGGGGGGCTGACTTATAAATGTGCGATTACGCTATCCAATCGCACCTTGTATTATCC
>NZ_LUUG01000133.1 GCF_001644035.1 Methylomonas methanica | reverse complement strand
CCGTTCAAAAGCGAGGAGCGCAGGACAAATCGGCAGGATAGCCGATTGCTTCGCACCCGAAGGGCGAGGCACAGGGATGTGCCGAGCGATTTAAGCGGCATCCGGGTCGCCTTTTCTTTGGATACTTTCTTTTGGCGATGCACAAATTCGCCTGGAGCGAATTTGAACAGCCGGTAGGCTGGCCCGAAGGGCGAAAACCACGGACGGTTTTCGTGGCGAAAGTATCTCGGCTGTCGGGCCGAGACCCAACATTAAAACCAGCCGTCGCGTTAGCGACACCAAACACAAAAGCCTATTGACCGCGTGGGCACAAAAACCGTGCCCACCCTACATGGCTTTCGTACGATTACGCTGACGCTAATCGTTATCTACACGGCTAATTCGCGTACGTATGATTCCCATAGTTGAACACACTCTGTTGCAAGTTCTAAGGCATCGACAAATTCCGTTTTGCTCAGAACTGTGTACTTGCACTTCATTACTTCTCCCCCTCCACTGTCTGTAAGCCAACTGGATGTACGCCGTTCTTTGCCTGCTATGTGAGGTTGGCAATCGTTGCGCAAAGAACGAGTCAATTTACAGTGTTTCGACCCGTTTGCTAGATCGGCGCAAATTCTTAACGCCCGGTGTTCGTCTATATAGCGGTCTACTTGTCGTGCCGTGACACCCATCTTGTTGAGATGAATAATCCAGTCTCTTACGTGGTAGCAATGAATGAAAAATGAAATCACATCATCATCGTAGGCTTCCTTGTCATGACCCGATGAAGAAAAGATACCCGTGTAAATCTCTTCCACCCTTTTGAGGTACCTCTTCGTTCTTTCAAGTTGCTCCAATGCGTTACGTCTCCATCATTCACCGAGGTCTCCCAAATACCATTATCCAGCTCGCTCAATCATCCCCTCAGCCTGCTTAGCAAACGCTTTCAAATCGCCTTTCTTAATCGTCGCGCGCGGAATTACGATTGCCGCATCGATATCCACATAGATGTAAACGTAGTCTTTATGTTTCTCCACCCGCAACATGTCTTTCCACGGGGTTTTGCTCTTGCCGCCGGGGGCGCGTTCTTGCAGGAATTCAGGTTCGATGCTCAGCCAATGAATGCCGTATAAAGCCTTTTTTTCCGCTTCAGTGTATTTATCGAAAAACTGCCGGCGTAAATCCATTTTCATGATAAACGGCGAGGCAAATGACCAAGCCAGCGCCAGGATGGTGATGTAGGCTGTGGTGGTCATATCCACGTAGTACACGTAATAAAACAAACCAATCGCCATCATCACGCCGGGCGCGAAGATGCGGTTTTGGCGGATTTTTTTCTGCATTTCCGGGTCTTTTTTCAGCCTTTCCTCATTAAAGTGGACCAGGTCTTCTTCGCGGAATTCGTATTCGATTTCTAACATGTGTATCGCTCAATGGAGTTGTGGGTTAGTGCATTTTCATTTTGGCGTGGGTACTGCGCCGGAACAAATTGGATAAGGTCAACATGGCGGTGCGGAAGTAGCCGTGGATGGCCACTTGGTGCATTTTGTACAAGGACAAATACACCGCATAAGCTATAAAGCCGCCGACGCTTACGGTGCCCATCAAACTACCCATCAAGCTGCCGACGGTGCTGAATTTACCCAGCGACACCAAGGAGCCGTAATCGCGATACACGAAGGGCACGGCCGGTTTGCCTTTCAGGCGGTTGACGATGGTTTTGGCCACGGTGGAGGCCATTTGGTGCGCGGACTGGGCACGCGGCGGCACGTTGCCGCCGTGGCCGACCCATTCGCACGCAGCGCAGTCGCCGATGGCAAAAATATTGGGATCGCTGGTCTGCAAGGTCTGATCAACCACCAATTGATTGATGTGGTTGGATTCCAAACCGTCCAGATTTTTCATCCAATCCGGCGCCTTGATGCCGGCCGCCCAGACTTTTAAATCCGCATCGAACACTTCGCCGTCGTAGGTGTGGACTTCGGTTTCGGTCACTTCCGTGACTTTACGGCCCAGTTTTAACTGAATGCCGAGTTTGATCAATTGCTCCTGGGTGGCTTGCGACAAGCGCGGCGGCAGGGCCGGCAGCAATTGGGTGGCGGCTTCGATGATGGTAATGTTGACGTCGATCGAACCTTCCAAACCATAGGTGGCCAGCAATTTGGTCACTTCGTGCAACTCGGCGGATAATTCCACACCGGTCGCGCCGGCGCCGATGATGACAATCGACAGTGGCTTGTCGCGCTGGCGGCTTTGGCTGGCGTAGGACTGGATGTAGTAGGTCTCTACCAGTTGTTTTTGAAAGCGGAAGGCTTCCTTGGTGGTATCAATGAAGCGGCAGTATTTATCCACGCCCTTGATACCAAAGGTATTGCTGACGCTACCGACCGCCATCACCAGGGTGTCGTATTTAAAGCGGCGCTGCGGAATGATCTCTTCGCCCTTCTTGTTGGTAATCGCGCTGACGATGACTTCTTTGTTGGCGCGATCCAGACCTTCCATCTTGCCGAACAGGAAACGGAAGTGGTTGCTATGCGCCTGAGCCAGATATTCGATTTCCTCGGCTTCGGCCAGCGTGCCGGACGCCACTTCGTGCAGCAAGGGCTTCCAGATATGGGTGGACGCGGCATCCAGCAAGGTGATTTCCGCCTTGCCGGCTTTGCCGAGTTTATGGCCCAGTTCCGTGGCCAACTCCAGCCCCGCCGCTCCGCCGCCGACAATCAAGATTTTATGTAATTCACCCGCCATGTATCTTCCCCTTCAAGTGTTGTTCGCCGCTAGGCAAACAAGAAATTCGCTATCCCGGCCTTAGTTGTCTGTTTCCTGATGCCGGCATTATAACCAAACCTGTCCGGGCTGGCCGATTTTGACGGTATGGACGCGCGACGGCTGCGGTCTGCTAGCGTGATGCCTGTAAAGGTGCCGGCAAAGCGAACGGATTTTAACGAGAACTTCAAATTATGATTAGATATTGTCTGCGCTTAGGCGCCCAATACAGTTCGCCCTGTGGAGTTATCGAATGCCGCGAAACCAACTAGTTCAGATGCTTGCCAATGCAGGCCTTTTGTTGATTTTACTTGGCCTTCTGGCGGGCTGCGCATCGGAGCCGCCGCGACCTTCCGAGCAGGGCCAACTGCCGACCTATCAAAACAACGCCACTTACAACAGGCCTTACACCGTTAAAGGCGTCACTTATTATCCACTGGCATCGGCTAATGGTTATCGGGAAACCGGCCTGGCTTCCTGGTATGGCGCGGAATCGGGTAATCGCACCGCCGACGGCAGCCGCTTTGATCCACAGGGCTTTTCGGCGGCGCATAGAACCTTGCCGATACCGTCGAAAGTCCGCGTCACCAATTTACGCAATGGCCGCTATGTGGATGTGCTGATTAATGATAGAGGCCCATTCAACCCGAATCGATTGATCGATCTATCGCAAGGCGCGGCCAAGCAAATCGGCATGCGCGGGATGACAGAAGTGGAGGTAAATTATTTGACATCCCCGTCCGGTGTTGAATAAGGATGGGCAGTGAGGCGAGTGTTGGCTTGCGCAGTTGCGCGACCAAACCCGGTCGAAACAATTAGCCAGCCAGAATCCGCAAACCCGCACCTAAAAGACAGGAACGGGTTTGCAAACCGTTAATCCACTACAGCGAGCAAGGCCTGTGTTTGCCGTTTCCGGCAAGCCTAAACAGCGCAAACATCGATCCAAATAACCAGAATGCGCCGGGAAGCGTTACGACTTGAACAGCCTGATTGTTGAGGTTAGGGGCAAAATCGGAAATTTGTCCAAAACCGCCAGCCAGAGCACCATCGCGCGGCCAGAGATTCCAGGTGTAGTCGGTCTTGGCGAAACCGTTAGACGGCAACAGACTACCGGCAATATCGGCTATCATTTGGTTACCCTGAATCTTGGCGGTACCGGCAGCCAAAACGGTACTGCCAGAGGTTGGCGCCAATAGATTCACCGCGCCGCTCCCGTCCATATTAAAACGCACGACCGAATCGAACAGCACATTCGGTAAACCATTCGCCGTAAACCGCCCGGTACCGGCACCGCGATCAAAGCCCCAAATGTAAAAGCCGGACGGCGAGCCGCCAACGTTACCGGCAAATGTGCTTTCGAAATGAAAAATGTCGCTGGCCGGGTTGTAAGTGACCGATGCGCTGATCACATCCAGATCGCCTGTCTTACTGCCGAAATAAGTTGCCAGATAATCACCGGCAGCGTCATTAACAACACTAGCGTCCGCTTGCGTCGCACCGACCAACAAAACGGCGGCAATTACTGTTTTTGCAATGTTTAATCTCATACTTCTATCCTCTGTCGATAAGATCAATAAGGCGCAGCTAACCAACGGCAAGCCATCGGTTAGTTGCGGTTTTTGTTCCATAAGAACATTTGCTGTTGCGTCGGCATTGACCAAATGCCTAGCGCGAATGCAGCCCCGTCTTGCGGCAACTTAGGGAGTCGCTCAAAGTGAACTGCATTCTGAGGTCAATTCCGCCAAGTAGTCGCCAGGTTCACTGTGTTTGAAATTTATTTTTCGGCCGATTGCTCGGCGGATAATTTGAGCGATGAGCTGACGACAACCCTCAAGCGGGTCAAAACGGCAATTTGCCGGAGGCGTTAAACGCCGCCGATACCGCACGTAATGGACCTATCTATCAACTCGTCGCTTAGCGGTGCAGCACGATTAGATATTCGCCAAACCGGGTGGAACGCAATTGCAGAGAGGTTTCCAAGGCCGCCAGTACCGACAGGGCTTGGTCGGTACGAAACACACCATTGACGCGGCGTTGGGCCAGTTCAGCATCGTTGATAAGCAAAATACCGCGATGATAGCGGTTCAACTCGGCAATCACTTCGCCCAAGGGCCGGTTCTCGAACACCAGTTTGCCGCGCTGCCAGGCGGTAACGGTCTGGCTATCGATACTTTGCAAATTGCCCAGCCCGGATTCGGCGCTGTAGCTTATTTGCTGGCCCTCGGCGACTACGGTATGCAGTGCTTTGCCATCAGCTTGCTCCAGGTCTACCGCCACGCTATGTTGAGTGACGCTAACTTCGGTTTTACCGTCACGCAGCCGCACATTAAAGGCCGTACCCAGCGCGGTGACACTGCCATGCTCGGTATTTACCCGAAACGGTCTGGCTTTGTCGGGGCTGACTTCAAACCAGGCTTCGCCTTGCAATAAGGTTAATTGCCGTTGTGCGCCGTCAATATTTACATCCAACGCACTATTGCTGTTCAAATGCAGCGTCGAGCCGTCACTAAGATGTACGTCACGCCTCTCGCCGAAACCGGTATGAAAATCGGCGCGCAATATCGTCCACAAAGGATTAAACAACCACAAGGCCAGACAGCCGCCCGCAAATGCAGGCAGCGCCCACTGCCAGGGATGAAAGGCTGGTTTGGGTTTGCGTGTGGCCGGAATCTCTATTCTTGGCGCTACAGCATCCAGCGCTCCCCATAATTCACGCAACTGCGCATAAGCTTCACTATGCAAGGGATCGGCGGCCAACCAGCGGCTAAACTCGGCCTGTTCAGTCGCGCTAAGTTTGCCGCTATCCAGCCTGATCCACCAGTCGCGGGCTACGGCTTTAATCTCGGCAGAGATTTTCATTGCCTATATCCGTTTAGAGCCGACATAGAGCAACGCATCCCGCCAGGTGAGCGATAAAGGCTACAGATTGTCATCGGGTGCAGTTCAGGGTTGGTGGCTTGCCATTATAGGACGCATAACCCCGTGAAAACAGGAGTGAATCGGCTAAAGATCGTCGAGTTCTTGCAAGGCGGCTAAAGCATTACGCAAATGCTTTTCCACCATATTGCGGGATATGCCCAAACGTTGGGCGATTTCCGCATGACTGAGCTCCTCGAATTTGCGCAGCACGAAAACCGTCCGGCATTTGGCGGGCAGGCTATCGACCGCCGCAACCAAACGGTCCAAACGCTCGCGCGCCAGATTGATTTGCTCAGGATCGATGCCGTCGCTTACCAGCAAGGATGCTTCAGCGGCTTCGTCGTTTTCTAAGTACTGATTACGAGTATTGCGACGGCGTTCGTAATCGGTAGCCAGATTAGCGGCAATGCGATGCAGCAAGGCGCGCGGGTTATCGGCCTGTTGCCACAAATTGCCGGCAAACATACGTTGGTAAGTTTCCTGCACGATGTCGGCGGCGGTATCCAGACAGCCACAGCGTCTAAACATGACCCGGCGCAATTCCTCGTCGTAAGTCTCAATCAGGCGGGAGATGTGGAGAGCATTGCTCATGGTTAGGGTATGCGGTTTTTGGTGTCGACAAACGGGCGAACAACCAAGATTCATGCCAGAGCAGTGCGATACCGGTATTTAGGGCATTTGGCGGTAAATTGATCAATATTGCCGAAGCAGGACGGCCTTAACAATGCGGTATATGCCCTGCTTAGGAAAGTTATTTAACATAGTTAATTTAAATCTACCGCATCGGTAGTACTTAAATTCGAGCAAGAACGAGCAACAGCAACACGATTGAGGTTAAATGTATGTAATACATTTAAAACTGTAATCGTATACTTCCATCCCTGTAGCGATGCCCTTACAAGCACCCACACGATCCAGGCCAAGTCAAACTGCGACTGTGTCGGAAATAAGACAAAAACCTGAACGGGAATATAGCTTTTGGAGCTAACTGTCTGACAGGCAACTAAGTTATGGTGTTATCCACAAAAGCTGTGGATAACATTGTGGATAAAAAGTTTTTCATCGCTCTAAATGCCTAATTTTTGGGGCCTTTGCTTAGATTGACTCAATTTTAGACAAGAGTTTATATAATTTAAAATCAATAACTTACATAGCAATATGCTGGCATTGGAGCCTCCAGCCAGACATTATTTGGCCGCCGGCAGTGTCAAGTAGTTTTTTGTGAATAATTAAAATTAATCCCTTGCATTTTTGCCTAAATACTCTAGCCGTTTTCCACCTAAAAACATTCCAACTATGCCTGCCATCATTCATGCAACTGTAATCAAATACCTATCAATTCCTACACCAAACGCTAGCTGCTTATTCTGTAGTTTTAACCAACGTTAACATCCCCAACAAATCCTGAATGGGCAGCGCAATTACGAAAAATTCAATACTCAAGAAAAGGGACTGTCAACATGGACAAGGCGATGGCCCTGCCAAACCCATGCCAGCTAAAACCCGAGTGCAACAATTGCTGGTTGTTATGAGAATTGACGACATTTGCCAGTAAGGACAGATTAGCGGTTAAGCAGCGTTTTTGTTAACCCCACTTCGGCAAAGCTAACAAAATTGTTCACACATCGCAAAAAAAAAACCGATAGTCAAAACCATTGACTATCGGCTTGGGAGAAACAATGAATAAGCTATTACACGGAGCAAATTTTCACGCTCCGCGATGAGACAGACCGGAGGTCATTTTCAAAGTTCCATTTTAATTTTAAGTTACTACTCCCACTCTATCGTCGCGGGCGGCTTGCCGGAAATATCGTAGGTGACGCGGGAGATGCCCGGCACTTCATTGATGATTCGGCGTGAGATCAAATCCAGGAAATCGTAAGGCAGATGCGCCCAGCGGGCGGTCATGAAGTCTATGGTTTCCACCGCACGAATGGCGACAACATAGTCGTATTTGCGGCCGTCACCCATTACGCCCACCGATTTGACGGGCAGGAAGACCGCGAAGGCCTGGCTGACTTTGTGGTACAAATCGTGACGGTACAATTCTTCAATAAAAATCGCATCGGCTTGACGCAGTAAATCCGCGTATGGTTTTTTCACTTCTCCGAGGATGCGCACACCCAGGCCCGGACCGGGAAACGGGTGGCGGTGGATCATATCCGCAGGCAAGCCCAGTTCCAGTCCGAGTTTGCGCACTTCGTCCTTGAATAGTTCGCGCAGGGGTTCGACCAATTTCAACTTCATGTTTTCCGGCAGGCCGCCGACGTTATGATGCGATTTAATCAGATGTGCCTTGCCGCTTTTGGCGCCGGCTGATTCGATGACGTCCGGGTAAATGGTGCCTTGTGCCAGCCATTTGGCGTCGGTGAGTTTGCCGGCTTCTTCGTCGAAGATTTCCACGAACAAACCGCCGATGATTTTGCGTTTTTGTTCGGGGTCGTTAACGCCGGATAGTGCGGCCATGTAACGGGCTTCGGCATCCACGCGTATCACCTTGATGCCCATATGCTGCGCGAACATCGCCATGACCTGATCGCCTTCGTGCAAACGCAGTAAGCCGGTGTCGACGAATACGCAGGTTAGTTGTTCGCCGATAGCGCGATGCAGTAACGCCGCCACTACGGATGAATCGACGCCGCCTGACAGGCCGAGAATGACTTGGTCGTTGCCTACTTTTTCGCGCACAGCAGTGATGCTGTCTTCAATGATGTTGCTGGCATTCCACAAGGCTTGGCAGCCGCAAATTTCCAAAACGAACCGGCTCAAAATCCGCCCGCCTTGTTTGGTGTGGGTGACTTCCGGGTGAAATTGCAGCGCGTAGAAGTTAAGGTCTTCGTCGGCGATGCCTGCAATCGGCGCGCCGTCGGAGCTGGCGATCAATTTAAAGCCGGTCGGTAATTCAACGACGCGGTCGCCGTGACTCATCCATACATCCAGCAAGCCAAACCCCTCCGGCGAAGCATGATCTTCGATGTTTAGTAACAATTTGGAATGGCCGCGAGCGCGAATCTGCGCGTAGCCGAATTCGCGGTGATCGGACGATTCCACTCGGCCGCCCAACTGCTCGGCCATGGTTTGCATGCCATAGCAAATCCCTAGTACCGGCACACCCAACTCAAAAACGATTTGCGGCGCGCGCGGGGTGTCGCTGCTGGTCACCGTTTCCGGGCCACCTGACAGGATAATGCCTTTTGGTGCAAAGTTTTTGACTTCGTCAGCACTGCAATCACAGGAATAGATTTCACAGTACACACCAATTTCGCGGATGCGGCGGGCAATCAATTGGGTGTATTGCGAACCGAAGTCGAGAATCAGGATCTTGTCGGAGTGGATGTTGGTCGCGTGGGATGGCATGACGGGAAACCTTTCAAAAATGTAGGGTGGGCTGACTAGCGTACCCACCGGAAAATCTAAATTACGAGCGGACTACAAGCCTCTATACAACTGATCGAGCAGGCTTTTATTGTTTTCGAAACCTTTTACGTGCCGATTTTCGAACAGCGAACGAGTCATACGTTTGATAAACCGTAAATAGGGAGCCGCGCGCATGTAATGCCGTAAATTGGTATGGCCGCGCACAATCGCAGTGATCCGCTCGGCATTTTCCGGGATACCCCAGCTGGCGGCTTGATCGGCGACCGGCTCGGCTTTTTTGAAAAACAGCGTGACATTGCCGCCGTCCTCGGAAAACACATGTCTATCCTCAACTAGACCAGCTTTTTCACCCATACGCCGCAGCGTCGCCAAATTGAAATTGTACAAATGAGCCTCGTGAAAGGTGCTGCTTGGCGATTGACAGGTGGCTTCTATGTTTGGAACTTCGACCACTAACACACCGTCGGCTTTCAACAGACTGCGTAACTTGCCCAGCACAAAAAATGGATCTTCGGTGTGTTCCAGTACGTGCCAGATGGTGATTAGGTCAAAGCTGTTTTCTGCGAACTGCGCGTCTTGAATAAAGCCGAACTGTAAATTCAAATCATACTGTGCAGCCGAATATTGACCATAACCCTTGTTAGGCTCTATGCCGTGCAGGTCGTGCCCTAGTGATTTAATTAAATAAGCAAACTCGCCGCCGCCGGTGCCCACGTCCAGCATGGTTTGCGGCTTGTCTAGCAAGTGCTTGATTTTTTCATGCCTGGTAACCGCAACCCGGCCGGCGCGCAAGATATGCTTGGCTTTGGGGGCATACGTGTTTTTGTATTCCAGCCGATAATCTTCTTCGTAAAACTGACGAGGATCGTGCGGAAACGGATCGCTCCAGACCAGCCCGCAGTCCTTGCAGATCACGGTACGCAACTCTGCGCCGCTGCGGCTGCGCATGGATAACACGGCAACGTGGTTGCCGCCGCAAAGATTGCATGGAGTTGAGGACGTTTCGGACATTGCGATGGATTTTGGTTGTTTTCGGTAAACAGGTCCGCACGAAATTCGCGGACCTGATAAGTAAAAACCGGTGACCGGTTTTAGTTCATATGGTAATTCGGCGCTTCCTTGGTAATCGTCACGTCATGAACGTGGCTTTCACGCATGCCGGCACTGGTGACGCGCACAAACTGGGCATTTTCATGCATTGCCGCAATAGTGCTGTTGCCGGTGTACCCCATGCTGGAGCGGATGCCGCCCAACAACTGATGCACAATCGCCAGCACACTGCCTTTGTAGGGCACCCGGCCTTCTATGCCTTCCGGCACCAATTTTTCGACTTGCTCGGTATCTTCCTGGAAATAGCGGTCGCTGGAGCCTTGCTGCTGCGACATTGCTCCCAAGGAGCCCATGCCGCGATAGGATTTGTAGGAGCGGCCCTGGAATAACTCCACTTCACCAGGCGCTTCCTCCGTACCCGCAAACAATCCACCCAGCATCACCGCATGCGCGCCGGCCGCCAAGGCTTTGGCCACGTCGCCGGAATAACGAATACCGCCATCGGCGATTAAAGGCACACCGCTGCCTTTCAGCGCATCGGCGACATTACTCACCGCCGTGATTTGCGGAACACCGACACCGGCTACGATCCGGGTGGTGCAGATAGAGCCAGGACCGATACCGACCTTGACGCCGTCGGCACCGGCTTCGACTAATGCTAATGCGGCTGCGGCAGTAGCAATATTGCCGCCGATGACTTGAACTTGCGGAAAGTTTTGTTTTACCCAGCGTACTTTATCCAGTACGCCCTGGGAATGGCCGTGAGCGGTATCGACGATGATGACATCGACACCGGCTTCCACCAACGCGCCAACCCGTTCTCCGGTATCCGCACCGGTACCGACCGCTGCGCCGACAATCAGCCTTTCCTGTTCGTCCTTGCAGGCTTGCGGGTTATCCTTGGCTTTTTGGATGTCCTTGACGGTAATCATGCCGCGCAAATGAAAGGCGTCGTTGACGACCAGCACTTTCTCAATTCGGTGTTTGTGCAATAAGTCGATGACTTCTTTATGTTTAAACGACTCGTGGACGGTAACCAGCTTGTCCTTCGGCGTCATAATTTGGCTGACGGCCATATCCAGTCGGGTCTCGAAACGCAGGTCGCGGCTGGTGACGATACCAACCAATTCTTCGCCATCAACCACAGGTACGCCGGAGATATTTTTAGCGCGGGTCAATTCCATCACTTCGCGAACCGTGACGTTAGGCGAAACGGTGATCGGATCTTTGATCACGCCGCTTTCGTATTTTTTTACCCTTCTGACTTCCGCCGCCTGCTGCTCGACAGTCATATTTTTATGGATGATGCCGATGCCACCTTCCTGAGCAATTGCAATAGCCAGGCGGGCTTCGGTAACCGTATCCATCGCGGCGGATACCAGCGGAATGTTCAGTCTAATTTTGCGGGTCAGTTGGGTTTTCAGTTCGACTTCGCGCGGGAGTACGCTTGAGTGGGCGGGCACCAATAAAACATCGTCAAAGGTGAGAGCTTCTTGAATGATTTGCATAATCACACCGGGTGGCTAATCGTAAATAAGCCAGCCATTGTACAACCTAACCCGCATTCCGAAAAATCGGAAATAGTCAATGGTATTTAGGTCTCTATTTGTTTTCGATTGAGAGCGCTGCCGCGATGGTCAAATATTCGCTGGGATTGGGCTTATGCAGGAAAATACCCAGCACGCCCATCACGCTGAAAATATATAAAGTGTTAAATCCATCGCCCAAAATAAACATTACCAAACCGGACAAGCTGACAAACTCGATCAAAGCTTGCGTGATGATGATGGTCAACAGATAGCGTTGCCTGGCGGTTTTTGGGCCCGGCATGGTCTGGTTTAGCCGCAGCAGGATGTGCCGCAGCAGCTTGGTGAACGGAAACAGCAAAATCGCCAGACCGTAGAGCACACTCCTAATCAGTACTCGCTGCGCTTCGTCAATCCCTATTTGCAGTTCGTCGGCCCACAAATGACAGACCAGGTTATAGCCCAGCACCGTCAAGAGCATGGCGGCACAGACGAGCCAATGCGGCCTAAGATCGGCGGCTGATAACTGGGCTTGAGCGGACATCGATAACTCCTAATTCGTGCGGTTGCGGTAATCGCGGAGGATAACAACAAACGCCACAAAATCATAAACAGCATGAATCACCATGGGCACCAATAGATTGCGTTCGCCGCCATAGTCCAACATCACCCCCATATACAAGCCCATCAACATGGCTAAAACCGCGTAAAGCGGCGTGACCGCATGCACCAATGCGAACAACAGATTGCTAACCCACAAGCTTACGCTCGCGCCCCAGCCATTTTCCAGCCAGGGCTGTAAAAACCCGCGAAACAGCGCCTCTTCGGCAAAACCGGCAATAGCAGCCAGTATCAGTAAATCGGTCCAATGCCTGTATGCAAGTCTGGCCCCCAGGGTTTCCAGCAGTAATTCGCGAATCTTTTGAATCGGCGGGTAGCTCAGCTGTTGCATCGCAAAAAACAGTACCAGCAACGGCGCGGTTGCTAATAAGCCAATACCCAATGCCGACTCGGAGAACTCCAAACTGGCGAATGGATCGAGATCGGCTAGCCAACCTAGAGCCAGCGCCAATACAGCAAGAGAACCCTCGAAATAGCAGGCAATCCTGAAAAAAGCGTTTGAAGCGGCGGGCTGGTTTTCCATGGCATTGGGCTTTAGGTAAACGGGGGCTGAAAATTCTAAACAAAAACCATTAGAATTGGCAGCATTAGCGAACATGGGTCATCATCATGCAATGTTTTATCTATAAAAGCCTTAAAAAAGACGAACTCTATTTGTATCTGGATAAAAAAGACGACTTTTCCGCCGTGCCGGAAGCCTTGTTCAAAAGCCTTGGCCGCTTAACATTTGTCATGGAGCTGCAATTGACCCCGGAACGCAAATTAGCCAGGGAAAATCCGGAAAAAGTAATTGCCAGCCTGCAAAGCAAAGGCTTTTTCGTACAATTGCCGCCGACATTGATCAGCGCCATGCCAACGTCGCTGGACAAGCAACTGCACTGAAATCGCGCGCGCCATATTGGTATATCCGTGCTAACATGCTCACAAAAAATCTTTATCGGAAAGCACGGTTTTTGCTCACTTATTTAGTCAGACCAGGATACGCACCACATGTCAGATAATCCATTAGCTTACGAAGACGCAAAGTCTAAGGGCATACTTTGGGGTTTTGGTTCGCTGTTAGGCGTTGTTCTGATTGTAATGATGGTCTTAGGCGAATGGTGGAGCCGCGAGCCTGAGCAATTTAGCGTTCAGGACGAAGCGATCGAACGGATGAACGTCACGCATACCGATCAGATGCCTATTGGATACGTCTACGCCAACACGCTGGCGCATATCGCCGACGTGATTCTGTTCAAATCGGGGGGCTACCTCTCCAACGACGTGGCTCCGCCTGGCCTGTTTTGCGATAACATTCAAAACTTCGAGTACGGCGCGCTGGTCATGTTGCGCGACGGCACCACTGCATTGCGTAACCATTTCGCCCGCGACCAATCACAATCCGCGGAAGATCCCGATTTGGCAAAAGCCGAACCGTACTTTTACTACGAACGTAACTCCTGGGCCTTGCCGTCCACCGAATCGGAATACGTAAAAGGTATCGAAGCGCTGCACGCGTACATGGTTCGCCTGCAAAACCCGTCTTCCACTTCAAAAGCCGCGCAGTTCCACTCCAGAGCGGATAACCTGTGGCAATATACCGAGGTTGTAATCAAGCGACTCGGCGGTCTGTCGACCCGCTTGGCAGCCAGTACCGACAAATTTTCCGGTGCGACCCACGGCGACCCATCCAATCCAATCGACATCAATATGCCGACCATCGGCCAAACGCCCTGGATGGAAATCGATAACGTATTTTACGAGGCGCGCGGCTCCTGCTGGGCGTTATTACATATTCTGAAAGCCATCAAACACGACTTTTCCGACATTTTGTTGGATAAGCGGGCGATGAACACCTTGGACAATATGATCCAAGCCTTGGAAAATGCCTTGTCGCCAACCTTGAGCCCGGTGGTATTGAACGGCGACGGCTTCGGTATATTCGCCAACTATTCGCTGGCGATGGCTAACTACATTGCCCGCGCCAACGCCGCTGCGCTGGACTTGCGGGACGTGATGAACAGAGGTTAATGCCATCATGCAGGAACAAATTAACGAAAATCTGAAAAAAATCGAGACCTGGAAACGCATCATTTTCATGCTGATTTTCGCCGCCATCGACAGCTTGGTGAAGCTGTTGTTGTGGCTGGTGATTTTGTTGCAGGTCGGCTCAGTACTATTCACCGGCGACGTTAACGCGAACATCCTCAACTTCGGCTGTAGCCTGTCTACTTACCATTATCATATCTTGCTGTTTTTGACCTTCAATACCGAGCAACTGCCGTTTCCGTTTTCCGATTGGAACGAAACCGCTAAACTGGAATTGCTCGGCAAGCAGTAAACCTCCATGGAAGCAGCGCCGCGCAAAATCATCCATATCGACATGGATGCGTTTTATGCGGCGGTTGAACAGCGCGACCATCCCGAATATCGTCATAAACCTATTATCGTCGGCGGCAAGCCTGATTCGCGCGGCGTAGTCGCCACCTGTAGTTACGAAGCCCGCCAGTTTGGCATACGTTCGGCCATGCCTTCCGCACATGCTTATCGACTCTGCCCTCAAGCCATTTTCGTTAAGCCGCGTTTTGATGTTTATCGGGAAGCCTCCGAGACTATCCGAAGTATTTTCGCCCGTTACTGTGAACGTTTCGAACCCTTGTCGCTGGACGAAGCCTATCTCGATGTTAGCGATAGCGAGCTTTATCAAGGCTCCGCGACCTTGCTGGCCAAACACATCAAACAGGAGATACGCCGACAAACCCAGTTGGTGGCGTCCGCCGGCATTTCCTACAATAAATTTCTCGCCAAAATCGCCTCCGACCTGGGCAAGCCGGATGGTTTGTATCTGATTACGCCCGAACAAGGTCCGGCGTTGGTGGAAAATCTGGCTATCGGCAAGTTTCACGGCATCGGCCGCGCTACCGAACAGAAAATGTATGATTTGGGCATCGTTACCGGCAAAGATCTAAAGCAACTGCCGCTAGCGGAATTGCAGCGGCATTTCGGCAAAGCCGGCCAACATTATTACAATATTGCCCGGGGTATTGATCCGCGCCAGGTCAATGCCAATCGAGCCCGCAAATCGGTGGGCATCGAGACCACGTTTGATCACGACATCGCCGACCTGACCACCATTCTGCGTTATTTACAAGACTTGCTGGAAAAAGCCCTAGTCAGATTGGCTGAAAAACAGATGACGGCCTATACGCTGACCGTGAAAATCAAATATCAAAATTTCGTGCAGATCACGCGCGGACGAACCTTAGCGGAACCGATCAGCGATAGCCCGACTACTAGACTGCTATTAACCGAATTACTGAAAAATACCGGCATCGGCACCACAAAAGTGCGACTACTGGGCGTTACCCTATCCGGTCTGGAAAATGGCGACAGCCGCCTGCGCCAATATCGGCAAATGGATTTGTTCGACCTGGGTTGAAGCAGCTTAGCCTTAATAGGGTGCGCTGAAACAGGCCTGCCCCAATCTAGTCCGTATTGATACATTCACTCTCTTTCATTGGAAGCTCAATTACCAAACATGTTCAATCAGTTAAAAATTGCCGTCCTCATTCCCTGTCATAACGAAGAAGTGTCTATTGCCAAAGTAGTAAGCGACTTCAGACTGGCTTTGCCGGATGCCGCTATTTACGTGTTCGACAACAACTCCAGCGATAACACCGTCAGCGAAGCGCGGTCGGCGGGTGCGATGGTGCGCCATGAAACCCAGCAAGGGAAAGGCCATGTCGTACGCCGTATGTTCCGAGATATAGATGCCGACTTTTATCTGATGGTGGACGGCGACGACACCTATGATGCCAGTTTGGCGCCGGACATGATCAAGTTGGCCATGAGCGGGCCTTACGATCTGGTGAATTGCATCCGCCGGGAAACCGGCGATGCGGCATATAGGGGCGGACACCGTTTCGGAAACCGGCTACTGACCGGCGTGGTAAGGCAAATTTTCGGTAATAGGATTCTGGATATGCTCTCCGGGTATAAGGTATTTTCCCGGCGCTTCGTGAAGTCCTTCCCGGCGCTGTCCACCGGCTTTGATATTGAAACCGAATTGACCGTACATACGCTCGAGCTGTCGATGCCGGCAGCGCATATCGAAGGCGAGTACCGGGGGCGGGCTGAAGGCTCGGAAAGTAAATTGCGCACGTATCGCGACGGCTGGCGCATTCTAATGCTGATTATCAGATTGGTAAGACATGAGCGTCCCATGGTGTTTTTCGGGGTGCTCGCCGGTTTGCTGGTGGCATTAGCTTTGCTGCTGATCTGGCCCGTAATCGTGACTTACCTGGATACGGGCTTGGTGCCTAGATTCCCGACAGCCTTTCTTGCCATGGGTATTATGTTGCTGGCGTCGTTGAGCGTTTTTACCGGCACGATTTTGGATACGGTGACGCGCGGGCGTAAAGAGTTGCGCATGCTGACCTATTTACAATATCCGCCACCGGTCTTTGTGCCAAACGCTTTTGCCGATTCTGCCGTTAGCCGGTCTGCCGACGATACTGCTTTAACTACTGGTAACGATGATCTGCTCGGACAAATGTGGCGCTTCGGCCTGGTTGGTGTAGTTGGTTATATTGTGAATGCCGGCTTGGTAGAAGCATTAGTGCTAAACATGGGACCGCTACGCGCGCAAATGCTGGCTTTTCCGGCTGCCGTTACCGTTACCTGGTGGCTTAACCGCCGCTTTACCTTCGGCGCCAGCCACCACGCCATGCATCACGAATGGCTGCGTTATGTGTTGGCCAATATGCTGGGTTGGACTGCCAACAACGGCGCTTATTTGTGGATGATTTTCAGTGTACCCCTTGCTTACCAGCATCCCGCATTGGCTGTGGCAGTAGGCTCATTGGCCGGAATGGTGTTAAATTTTTCGGCTTCACGCTTAATCGTTTTTAAAAAAATTCGTCAAGCCTGATGACAATTGCTCAAAGAATACATACGTTGCCGATCGAATGGATGTTCATCGGCGGATTCCTGATCCATTTCGGCATCATGTACCCGGGTTTCATGTGTTACGACGCAGTCAATCAAATCCTCGAAGCGCGCGAAGGCCGCTTTTCCGATTGGCATCCGCCGTTAATGGCGATTATTTGGCGTTTCACCGATAGCCTGATGCCTGGGCCGGTGGGTATGTTGTTTCTACAACTTGGCTTGGTGTGGATAGGCGTATATCTGACCTTTCATGCCTTTTTTAAACCCTATGGCATCAAGGTTGCCGCGCCATTGCTTTGCGTTTTATTATTTTTACCGCCCTTGTTCGGTATCAGCGGCGGGATTTTGAAAGACATCCTGATGTGGGGCGCACTATTCACTGCTTTCGGCATGGCGGGACATATAAAAAACCATAACAAGCAAACCCCACGGTTGGCGCTGCTGTTATTCGCACTGACGGTATTTGTCTTATGGTTAGCCATCCTGATCAGACACAATGCATTTTTCGCCACAATACCCATACTCAGCTTTGCCATATTTCGCTTATATCCAAAACATAGCGTATTCGGCTTGGTACGCGCGGCAATTCCCGGCGCGGCGCTTGCTCTTGTGTTATTTCTAGCCACGGGAGCGATAAACAACCGGCTAGCCGATAGACATACCTATCCTTGGGTGGCCAACGCCTCATTTGATATGGCCGGTGTTATCAAACGGCTAGACGATAAAGGCCGGCAACAAGCTATTTTCGACCAACTGGCCGGCACCTTGAATTCAAGTGGCTCAGTCGAGCCTTTGCTAAAAGCCTATACGCCTATGTATTGGCGGGAAATTTTCCGGACTAAGCCGCCCACGTTAGAGTTGCCGAAAAATTCGATGGAATCGCAGATCCATGGCTTTGCCAGTCTCTCAGACCAGCAAAGGCAAACGCTGCATAAGCTGTGGATACACACCATACTCGCTGAGCCGGTTTTATGGGCGCGTCACCGCTTGGCGGTGTCGAAATATGTTCTGGGTTTGGTGCCGGATAACAGTTGGAGCCCGGTGATGATGGCTAAAGATTTTCCCAGCGATTTAGAGCACGTTTATGGCACCCATCCTCAAGCCACCAGATTACAAGAGCAGCTTGAGGCAGGTATGACCAAGTATGTCGAATACTGGTTTTTTCAACCCTGGCCTTATTTTTTACTGACAATTTATCTATTTTTTGCCGCTGTGTTTCGCCAAGTAACAGCCAACATTGAGGTCATTTGCCTAACTTCCAGCGCCATCCTGCATGAGTTGGGTTTGATGTTGGCGGCGCCATCGCCCGACTTTCGCTACTCGCACTACATGGTTTTTTGCAGCTTGCTCAGTTTCCTGCTGCTGGCGCGCCCCTGGATGGCAAAACCCGCATGATCTCCTGCTGTTGATCTTGGAGAGTTAGTGTTGCCTGGGTAGTTGCAAGCATTGCTTGTTGGCGATAAACAGCGAGCGAGCGGCGAATAGCCTGTCTATAATATGCAAATTGATGAATTTGTTACCGATAACGCCGATGCCTATGTGTCTATCTTACCGCCGCGCTTTATTATTGCTGGGTCAGATATTGGCGGCTATCTTGCTTAGCCAGCTGACCGGCTGCGCCAGTAAGGAAAAAGCACCGCTGACGGTATTGCCGGCTTCCGAAGGCGGCAACCGGATTGCCGCCAAAGATGCACTGCAATTGCAAGGCGCACCCTATGTGTATGGGGGGGAGTCGCCTAGCCAGGGCTTCGATTGCAGCGGTTTGGTGTATTACGTTTATAACCGCCAGGGAGTGCGCCTACCGCGCGACACTCAGTCGCTGGCTCGGCAATTGCCGGCGGTGCAACCTGAGCAAAGACAGCCAGGCGATTTGCTATTTTTCACCACTGAACGGCCGTTTTCGCATGTCGGTATTTACATCGGCGGCGAGCAGTTCGTGCATGCGCCCAGTAGCCGGACCGGCCAAGTGATGGTGTCCGACCTCAGGCAGCCGTATTGGCGGGAGCGCTTTATCGGGGTGCGCCGTCCCGTGGCGCGTTATTCCCTGTCGCTGAACGACAGCGACAACCCAAGCTGCCGTTTAAACTAAGCCAGCCAGCGCACCACGGCATCGCGTCCTTGCCGAGTCTTCGGGCGCGCCGGCGGATTTTTCCGGTATCCAAACGCCACCATATAAGCTGCTGACCAGTGTTCTAAATTCACATCGGCGTTTTCCGCCAAGATCCGCTCTACTTCCCCGCGCTCGAAACCTTCTATCGGACAAGAATCAATCCCTATCATCGCTGCCGCCGTCATCATATTAGCCAGCGGCAGATAGGTTTGCCGGGTCGCCCAGTCGGTCAGAGCACGTTCCGAACCCAGCAAGTCAAAATCGCTGCGCTGAAATTTCTCGATCAAGCCGCTACGCAAGCTGATGATGTCTTCCGGAAACTGCTGCACGTTGCGCATGATATGTTGCAGATAGGCGCTGTCGTAGCGCATGAAATGGCTTTTCCGCACCAAGGTCAACACCACATGGCTGGCAGTAGGTAGCTGCTTTTGTCCGCCCCAGGTAACAGACCGGAGTTTTTCCCGTAAATCCGGGTTTTGCACGACCAGAAACTGCCAAGGCTCCAGCCCAAAGGAGCTGGGCGAGAGTCTGGCAACTTCCAAAATAAAATCGAAATCCGCGCCGGCGATTTTGCACTCGGCGTCGAATTCCTTACAGGCGTGACGAAATTGATACGCGTCGAGAATGTCCTGTTTACTGATAGTCATCTTATAAGCTGTCGCCTACTTCACGTTGATAAAACGGCCATTTCTTCACATGCAAATGCTTGCGGATCGGAGTTTTGATCACCGATACGCATAGCGCGATCGAGAACAAACACCATACCGCGCAATACTCGTTAGGATCGTTGGTGGTGACGTCGGAAATCCAGGGCCCGATCAAATAATGGAAACCCACAAAGCGCCAGGAGCCATACATGATAGGCAGATAAAACGCCGCCAAGATATACGAAAACGCATGCAAGCCCCAGTTGAAACCCAGCAGCCAAGTCACGGGTTGCGACATCAAACCGTTTAAAGGCATTTGCCAAGCGATGTGCCAATCGCCGGAAACCGAGCAGGTTTGCACACCGCAAAAGCCCTCGGTGCCTGGGACGCAGTCGCCGGCCCAGGCGAACGGATACATTTTGATCAACATCGCCAGCGAACTGATCGCACACAGGGTGTAAACCGTGGTTCTGATCTTCAGTTTGACGCTTTCCGGAATGAAGTACATCGCCACCATATTCACGAAAAACGGCTGGAAAGCAATATGCAGATAACCGAGCAGGGTTAACACCTGATTATTCGGGTTATCGCACAAATTGATGTACACATACGTTAATGCCTGCAACAGTTCCATCAAGGCAAAATAGGTTAATGGAATCCACAGTTCCTTGGATTCGCCTTTGTAGGCCACGTAAACAGCGGTCGTTAAACCTGCGGCAGCCAACACGCCTGACGCTTCTCCACTCCAACACATTGAAAAATACCTTCTTTATTTTAGTTATAGGCATAGGCATCTAGTTTGTAACCGTGCAATCCAACGGCGCTTAATGTACTGATTCAGATGTCTATGGGTTTTGCTACGATCCGTTGTAAAGGGCGGGAATTATTACATAAACCGGACTAAATCGCCGGATTTTGGCGGATCAGACTAGTACAAATCCACCGGATCGACATCCAGCGACCAGCGCACCTTTTTGGCTACCTTCAAGACATAAATGGCCGGCAACAAACTATCCAGCAGATGATGCAGCTCTTTACGCTGCGGACTCTGCAATAGCAACTGGTAACGAAACAAGCCCGCACGCCGGGCCATCGGCGCCGTCACCGGCCCCAAGACCTGCACTTTGCCGGGATTTAGCTCGCTGATTTTCTGGCAAACCGCCTGTAAAAACTGTTGCGGTTCCTCGGCTTTGCCGGCTTGCACCCTAAGCAAGGCTTGATGACCAAACGGCGGCAAGCCGGCCTGCCGCCGCTCTTGCAGCGCGCTTTGTGCGAAAGCCCGATAGCCCTTGCTTAGCAAGGTATCCAGCAAAGGATGTTGCGGATGGCGGGTTTGCAATATCACCTTACCGGGTTGATCGGCCCGACCGGCTCGGCCCGCCACCTGCACAATTAACTGCGCCAGTCTTTCGCTACCGTGGTAATCGATGCTAAACAGACCGCTGTCTATATCCAGAATCGCTACCAGCGTCACGCCCGGAAAATGGTGGCCCTTGGCCAGCATTTGCGTCCCGAGAATAATATCGACCCCGCCATCCTGAATCTGCTCCAGATACTGTTCCAGCGAACCCTTGCGCTGCGTAGTGTCTCTATCCAGCCGCACGACCGTCTTGTCTGGAAATAAAGCTTCCAGGGTTTGTTCGATACGTTCCGTACCCAAACCCAGCGCCTGTAATTCGCCGGTTTTACAGGCCGGACACTGCTTGGGCAAAGGCTGCTCGCTGCCGCAGTGATGACAGCGCAGCAATCGGTCGGCGGCGTGAATCACCAGATTGGCGTCGCAACGCCGGCAGCGCGAGACCCAGCCGCAACCATGGCAAATCTGCACCGGCGCATAGCCGCGCCGGTTAAGAAAAATCAGCGCTTGTTGCTTCTTGGTCAGGGTGGCGTGGATTTCCGCCAGCAACGGCTCGGACAGGCCGGCTTGCATCCTTTTATTGCGAATATCCATTAGCTGAAAACTCGGTGCAGTGGCGTTGCCGGCCCGATTGGGCAAATGTAGCAATTGGTAGCGGCGCTGAGCGACATTCGCCATGCTCTCCAGCGACGGCGTCGCCGAACCCAGTAATACCGGGATGCCTAAACCCTTGGCCCTGGCAATGGCGACATCCCGCGCGGAAAAGCGAAATCCTTCCTGTTGTTTGAACGAACTGTCGTGCTCTTCGTCGAGAATGATCAGGCCGGGGCGCGGCATTGGCGTGAACAGCGCGGAACGGGTGCCGAGCATAATCGCCGCTTCGCCTTGCTGCATGCATAGCCAGGCTTGCAAACGCTGGTTATCGGTTAATTTCGAATGCGTGGATACCATGTTGACCGCAAAACGCTTTAGAAAACGCTGCTCCAGTTGCGGCGTCAGGCTGATTTCCGGCAGTAAAACCAGGACTTGCTTGCCCTGCTCCAACACCTTGGCGATGATCTGCATATACACTTCGGTCTTGCCGCTACCGGTAACCCCCTCTAACAGGGATACGGCAAAGCGGCCCAGATTGGCGATGACCGCAGCGATAGCCGTTTGTTGCTCCGGATTGGCCGACAAAGCGGTCTTGGTAAGGGTTGCTGCAATCCCAGGAACAGGATTTTGTTCCATCACAAGACCCTTATCGAGCAAGGCTTTCAGCGCAGGCTTATAGGCGCTGAGCGCGCTCGTGGTCATCGCACTACCGGTAGTTTGCAATAAGGCCAGCAGCGCTTGTTGTTTGGGCGCGCGGCGCAACTGTTCCGGGGATATTAATTGCCCCTGCGGGCTGAGGCCGAAACAGGGTTGCCGTTGCAATAAGGCCGGCCGGCCCTGACGCAAGGCCACCGGAAACGCCGCGGCCAGCACTTCGCCGAGCGGGTGGTGATAGTAACGGCCGGCCCAGCGCAATAGGCCTATATCGGTTGCGGACAATAGCGGGTCGGTATCCAGAATGGCGATAGCCGGTTTGAGTTTATTCGTCTGGACACTGGAGTTGTCCGCGACAGCCATCAAAACCCCCACTTGCTGACGCTTACCGAAGGGTACCAACACTCTGACACCTGCTTGCAATTCGGGCCAACTAACGCCCACCGGCGGCAGATAATCGAATAACCGGTCCAGCGGAACTGGCACAGCAACTTTCAAAATTAAATTGCCGGGAGTGTCACAGTTAGGCATGTCTTGTGATGTTTTTTTGATATTAGGTCGCTAAGTCGTTAACAGGATTGAGGAATCTGAGTTACCCACAAAAGCTGTGGATAACTCTGTGGATAGGCTTTTGAGAGAATCGCTTAGTGTCGGTTTTTATTACACATTTGTTAAATTGTGCAAATTTAAGCCAGCGGATTTGCCAATTATAAATCAATGACTTACGTAAAAAATTAATCTGTGTTAAATATCGCAGGCCCTAGTGCAATGCCGTGCAGGCCATGCCCCGTTTTTGTGCATAACCTGTTGCGGAGCTGTATCGATTCGACGCTGTAGCGGCTGGAATTTGAACAAAGGGCGCCTTGAAAAAGTTTGGCCCTCCAATTCTACGAGTATTGCCGATTTTTCCAGAAGCCCGGCGCATCGCAATGGTAATTCGCACTGATCGTCATGCCAGTCACTAAGCTAAAGGGCATCGGCATCGTTAAAAAATTGCAAACACGCCCACCCCGCTAAAGACAAAAACGCGAACAAGGTCCAGGCCGGAATACTCAGGCCCAGCAAGGTCCAATCGATCTTCGCGCATTCGCCGGTGCCGGTCAGCATCAGTTTGATGGTGTCGGCCAACGGGAAATGTTGAAACACGTATTCCAGACCCGGACTGCATTCCGGCACTTCTTCGGGCGGCAGATGTTGTAACCAGACATGGCGGGCCGAAACACTGGCGCCAATCAGCGCCGCAGCCGCACTGCACAGCGCGTAAACTTTGCGGCCGCGATTATGCAAGCCGGCGATTAAAAAAATCACGCCTGTCGCCAGAATGGCCAACCTCTGCGAAATACACAGCGGGCAAGGCTCCAACTCTTCGACAAATTGCAAATAGGCGCCAACCGCCAACAGCGAAGCGCAGGCAGCAAACCCCAGGAAAAAACCAATACGTGGACTTAATTTTAAAAAATTCATTTTCTATGTCTTGAATTAATGGTGCGAATGTTTGGATACCGCTAATAATATCGGATTTTCGCAGAACTACGTCCTATGGACTCGTCATGCTAAAGGAGAAACAAAGCCGTCCGGCTTGACTGCAAGTACCGAGCAGTGGATACCGTTAAGGATGACTTCGGCAGTGTTGCCGATGATCAGGCCTTTGATACCGGTACGCGCTACTGTCCCCATCACGAGTAAGTTTACGTCAAGCCTAGCCGCCAAAGCGGGAATATCGTCCCGCGCACTCCCTCTGATCAGATGAAGTCGTGGCGATAAGTAATTGTAAGCCTCATCGCCTATCCAATGCCGTAATTTGACTGACAAGTCATCGAGTCCGGACTGATAGCGGGCTCTTTCGGCTTCAATCTGTATTTCGACGGTTTTATGCGAAATTTCGCCTGCCCACGCGCTCAACATCGAGTCCCAAACATGCACCAGATGCAATTCCGCGAAATCGGAAAGCGCCACCGAGCTGGCGAGTTCCAAAATTCTGCGGTTCAAGCTGTCGTCTGCCCCGTCAGAGGACCAGGGATCGAAATCAACGGCGGCCATGATTTTGGCATAATTGGCTTTTTCTGCCGGCCGCATCAACCAGACCGGGCGCGGACATTTACGCAACAAATGCATGTCCGTACTGCCGAACAAATGGCCTTGAATACCCTGGCCGCCCCTCGCCAATTTGATGACCAAGTCATGGTCGCCATCCAATGTCTGACGTACGATTTCGATAAATGGGCTGCCAATCCGGATTTGCAAATCAACGGGATTTACGCTGCTATAGCCAAGCACTAACGCCTCTAGCTTATGGCGTTCCTGCTCGCGCAACTGCATGTCGATCTGCTCCGGGGTAAAAAGATCAAGCAAAGCCCCCAGACGCGGTTGTTCTACGACATGCAAAAACGTCAATCTGGCTTGGTTGTTTTCCGCCAGAGCAATCACCCGCGCAATAGCCAGACTCTGATCGACGGCAAACTCGGCGACATACAGGATGTTTTTGAAACGTTTCATAGCCATGGTATTGAGATCATAGAAATAGCCGAACCGGTTCCATTCCGGCTATATTGTCCAGGCAATCGAACTCGCCATTTTGGTAGCGGATGCGCTCCTTATGCGAAATATTGCCGTTTTCAGCATGCTGATGCAGCTCTGCTCCAGCATTAGACTTTACCGCGTCGCGCTGAGCGAGGCAATCGCCCTTGTTTACCGGCACGGAACAATTCGGCGTGGGACATAAGGCGCTATTTCGGACGGGACAGAAAAGGCCGGTCCGGGCTTGCAAGATAGCTTATTTACCCATACATCATGAGCACGATGAATAATTTTCCCAATTATTCACCACGAAGCACAGCGTAGCCTTTCCAGCGGGAGAGGGCGCAATTTCTCAGCGATTTGTAGCATTTTGCGATTCGCTGAATAGTTACTAATTTTCTAACCCTTACCCGCGCATAAATTGCAACCACAAATAGACCATGAATTCCGGATTACAGAGAATCGCCCATGCCCTCCATTGAATTAGTCAGCCTGGTTGGCGCCAGCTTGTTATTAATCAGCGTGTTTTCCAGCAAACTGGCCAGCAAAGTGGGTATTCCCTCGCTGCTGTTTTTTCTATTGACCGGCTGGCTGATTGGCGAATTCGGTGGACCTGAACTTCATAGCCCGGAAATTGCAAAGTTTATCGGCGATTTTGCGCTGATTTTTATTTTGTTTACCGGCGGTCTTGACTCGCATTGGCCCAATATTCGTCCGGTTTTGTGGCAGGGATTGTGCCTCTCCACGCTAGGCGTGTTTATCACCATGCTGCTACTGGGCAGTTTTGCCTGGTTTATCCTCGGCTCGTTCAGCACGTTTTCGCTGGGGGTGCACGGCATCACGCTAACTCAAGGCCTCTTGCTAGCCGCCATTGTCTCTTCCACGGACGCAGCTGCGGTGTTTTCCGTGTTGCGCTCCAGTCAAATCGTTTTAAAAGGCAAGTTGCAACCGCTTCTGGAACTTGAATCAAGCAGCAACGACCCGATGGCAGTGTTGCTGACAGTCACCTTGCTCAACTATTCGACCGGGGGCGAATCAGCCTTTCTGGAAGGCGGCATGTTTCTGGTGTTGCAACTGCTGATAGGTGTGGGCGTTGGGTATGGCGCCGGTCGTTTCATGGTCTGGCTGCTTAATCGCTTGGGCTTAAGTTCGGCCGGCCTGTATGCCATCGCCTCGATAGCATTGGTGTTGCTGACTTATAGCGGTGCTACATTTATGCATGGCAATGGTTTTTTGGCCGTTTACGTGGCCGGCATTGTGGCCGGGAACCGGGAGGTTATCCATCAGCACTACATCAGTGCCTTTCACGACAGCTTCGCCTGGCTGATGCAGATCATCATGTTTTTAACCTTGGGCATGCTGTCGGTACCTTATCGCGCCGAATTGTCTTCCTTGGCCAGCGTTGCCGTGGCGATCAGTCTGTTCCTGATGTTTGTAGCCCGTCCGGTCAGTGTATTCATCAGTTTGTTCTGGGCCAACATCGGTTTTAAGGAAAAGTTGCTGGTTTCCTGGGTGGGACTACGCGGTTCCGTACCTATCGTACTGGCGACTTTTCCGTTGGCAGCCGGCAGCAAAGAGGCTGGAGAGATTTTTGTCCTAATCAGTTTTATTGTGGTGATGTCCGTGTTGATACAGGGTTTTTCGCTAGCGGCTTTGGCGCGCTGGCTGGGACTGGCGGAGAAAAAATAAAATCGGTTAGGTGCTAGTGCAAGAGCCGACTAAATTTTACAAAACTCATTTTCGACGTCTTTTTTAAATGCTCTAATTTCCCGCGAGGGGCCCAAAATCACCAAAATATCGCCAACACTCAGGCGGCGATCAAATTCCTCCACCACAAAATGCAGCTGTTCGCTGACTTGTTTATTGACGATACCGATCAATATCAAATTGTACTGCGAACTTAAATGCAGCTGTGCGACATGGGCATTTTCCAGATAGCTGTTTTCCGGAATAGTCACCTCGGCCAAATGCAGATCGTGCCTGCCGAATACGGTGTGATCGAAAATATCATTGATATCCGGCCTTTTCAGCATATCGTGAATTTTGCGCCCGCAGATTTCGTAAGGGTCGATAATCTTGTTGGCACCGGCCGCGATGAGTTTTTCCGCCGACTCCGGACTATCGACAATGGCGACGATATTCAACTCCTTATCCAGTGCCCGCGCCGACAGCGTCAGAAATACATTTTCCGAGTCCGTGTCGAAAAAGCAAAATAGCGTATCGATGTGCGCGCCTATGCCGATCAGCTTCAAATCGTCGTCGCTACGAAAATCGATATTGGCGGTTTCAAAACCGTTTTCCCGCGCCAGCGCTGCTTTGATCGGATCATGATCGATGACAGTGATTTGATACAGCTCTTTGTCCAGCCGGCTAATGGCCTCGAACGACAGCCGGTTGTAACCGAATACGGCGATGTTTTTCATTTGGGCTTCCTGCTGAATAAACGGCGTTGTTCCACCTGGTCGCGAAAATGATCGATGCCGTACTTGCGGCCCAATAACACCAGCATGTCGCCGTGCCGCAGAATAAAGTCCACTTCCGGATTGAAATAAAAATGTTGCTGCTTAACCTGGTATTTATTCTTATGTTTCAAATGAATCGGATTGTCGCTGATCACACCCAACAAGGTGAGCTTGCGCTGCTGTAAATCCAGTTGACCGATTTGTTGATTATCCAGCGGCGACTTTTCGCTGACCAATACCGACTCCATTACCGTCTCGGTTTGGTTATGCAAAATACCGGAGATAGCCTCGAAAGCGACGGGCTGACCCACAAACTCCGCAGCCAGCAAGCCGGCAATCTCAAACGGCCTGATGACGTTATCGGCGCCGGCCTGATAGAGTTTATTGACGTTATCGTGGCGGTTGGCGCGGGAAATAATCCGCAGGTTTTTATTTAAATGCCGGCTGGTTAAAGTCACATAGACGTTAATCACATCATCGCCGGTAATGCAGAGAATGGCGCTGGCGCCGCGGCATATACCGGCGTTGATCAGCACTTCATTATTACTGGCATCGCTTTCTATTGCCAGATAGCCGCGTTTCTTAGCTAACTCAATCCGCGCCGGCACTCTATCGATGATTAAAAATTTCTGCCTGTCATTGTGCAAATGCCGGGCAATCTCCTGGCCGACCCGGCCAAAACCGCAAATGATGATGAAACTGTCGTAGCGGTCCAGTTCGGCGTAAGTTCTGGTTTCGCAGACCGACAGCATCTTCTCGCTGAACGCGGCGATCAGGATGGAGGTGAAGAACGACAACACACCCAGGCTGGCCAGTATCAAAAAAATCGTCACCCAGCGGCCGCCGGTGGTCTGCGGGGTAATGTCGCCAAAACCCACCGTCGCCAAGGTAACAATGGTCCAATAAAACGCGTCGAATAGATTATGGATGCCGCTACCAAGTGCCTGGTATTCGAACATGTAAATCGACACGCTGGCGATAAACACCAAAAAGCAGGTGAAGATCAGTAGGGTCATCAGCTCGAAGCGCTTGCTGGCCAAGGCGTCGGCGAACAATTTGGCGCTGTTGGAGTAACGGAATAGCTTGAACAACCGGAAAATGATGAAAATCCGCAAGATCGCCAGCGGCCGGTAACTGGGCAGAATAGCCAAGATGTCTATGATCGCAAACGGCGAGCTTATGTATTCCATATCCCTGACGAAGGCTTTGCGAAATACCCCGAGCAGATTGAAATCCAGATTCAAATACAGCGCTTTCTCGTATTCCTCGATGATGACTTTATAGGTGTCGGAATAAATCCAGCCCCGCAGGCAATATTCGACGATGAACACCATCAAAATCGCCAGCTCGAAATAGCCGCCCATCTTGCTGTCTTCGTGCTCGATGTCGTAAATCAGAAATATCACGCTCAAAATCAATAGGCCAATCATCGTCGCATCGAAATATTTCTTTTTCCGGCTATGGCTGTTTTCCAGCAGGTCGTAAAAAAACAGCTTGGCTTTTCGATACCAATCGGCGGATTTAAGGTAATAAGCGCAATAAACGATGAGTTTGGCTAGCATCTGGGGTTATTTCTTAAATTCGATCACTTTGCTGGATGGGTTTAAGTTGATTTCGTCGATGACGCTGTGCGGGCCTGCTTGCAGGATATAAGAAATCGCATCGGCAACATCCTCAGCCATCAAGGCTTGACCGGATTGTTTGCCGGGTGCGAACGACAATGTATCAAAAAAAGCGGTATCGACCATGCCCGGATTGACCAAGGACACCCGCACCGCGCTTTTGCCGCACTCGTCACGCAAGGCCTGGCTAAATCCGCGCAAGGCAAATTTGCTGGCGCAATAGATGCTGCCGTTGCGGCTGCCTTTTAAAGCCGCTTCCGAACCGATATACACCAGATTGGCGTGTGTTTTTTGCTTTAGTTTCGGTAACAGCGCCCGCGTCAGGCAGGCCTGTGCGGTGAAATTGACGGTCATCAAGGTTTCGATTTGTTCGAAGGAAAATTGCTCCAAACCGCCGAATTGGCCGTAACCGGCGGCAAATACCACCGCATCCAAATCCGGGAAATCATTTTGCAGCTGTTTGGCGAACTGTGGCACGCCGGCTAATTTAGCCAGATCCAGCTCGACGCCGACAAAATTGGTGTGAAGCTTGGTAAACCGCCGGCAGTCTCTGGAAGTGCCAATGACTTGGTGACCGTGCGCCAGCAGTTGTCGCGCAATCGCCCGGCCGATGCCGGAGCTGGCGCCGGTCACCAGTACCGTGCGCTTTACAGCGTGCATGGGAAAAATGCGCTGTGCGGAATATATTCCAGCAACATTTGCGAGCAGTCGGCCATCATCGCCTGTTCCAGTTCGGCGCGGTAAGACACCATGCCGGACGCGGTTTGCAGCGGGCTGGCGAATAGTCTTTCATCCGGGTACAGCTTATGGATTTTTTTGAAATATTGCTCAGGCAATCGAAACACCCCCAGACTGACGGAATGTAAGGCTTCGGCATTGATGACTGCGAATACTTGTTCAAACAACGCCCGGTATTGCTGCCGATAGTCGTGCTGATAAACTAAAGGGTCGAAACGCAAACCGATTTGCCAGCCTTGTTGCTGCAATTTGGCGGCGGCTTCGATGCGCTTGGTCACATTGGGTGCTTTGGCTTCCACCTTATCGGCCACCGCATCCGGCGAGAGGCTGAAAGCTACCACACAGCGCGGCACCACCTCGCGATTCAACAGACTTCTGATCTGCGTGCTCTTGGTGCGCAACTCCAGCCAGGCATTGGGTAATTCGGCGAACACCGGTAAAAATTGTTCGGCAAAGTCGGTGATCGGCTCGAAAGCCAGGCTGTCGCAATCGTAACCGGAGAAAAAGTACACATCCTCATCCGGGGTTTGCAAACAGGTTTGGCAAATTTGCTCTTGAAAATCCTCGTAATTTACAAACAGCACGTAATTGGCCGACTGGTACATGCCCTGCAAAAAGCAATAACGGCAGTCGTACAGACAATTAAGCATGTGCGAAAAATAATAATTGCGCTGTCCACCGATGCCGTAACCGGTGGGCGCCGGCAATACGAATTTTTGATATTTTTCCGCCAGAATCAATGCCGGATGCTGTTTTTGTAAACGAAAGTTTTGCGCCTTGGGATTAAACACCTCGCCGAAGCGCTCGCAAGCCACCGTCCGCGCTTGCGGAAAACGCCGCCGAATATCTGCCACGCGCGGATGCTGCTCGATAGCGGATTCGATGTATAGGGTGTCGATCATGATGGATGAATGCGGCAATAGGCGGTTGGGCATTATAAATGATTGCCGGACAGGGCGTGGTGACCGCGATATGGCGCCGGCTTGCGCCCTAGAAAACCGAGAATCGGGGCGCTGCGGCAACTTGTCGCAACCACCCATTGCAAATGGTCCGTTGCCGACGCGCTAAATCCGTTATGATGGTCCCTGAAAAGCAATAATGTTTTTCAATTGGACCCAGTAGGAAAAAAGATACTTCCAATCAGCATGGATTTGCTCCAAGCCTTTTGTCGGCAATTTGCCAAAAGGTGCTGTGCCGGTGCTCGTTCGCGACAAACTTAGACAGTAAGTTTCCGGTACAAAAAATCTATTCTGTGATGACGTGTTTTTTAGGGCATTGGACCTATTAACCATCACATGAAATCTACTTAATGAAATTATTTACAAAAGCAGTGTTAACCCTGTCATTGGCAGCGTCTTTGAGTCTGACCAACGTTTGCGCATTTGCTGCTGAAGAAGCACCAGCTGCCGCAGCGCAATCCGGTACCGCCGGCATTATTTCTCACATAGAAAAAGCGCTGGTTGAAATCAGCAAAAGCGATTTCTCCGCTGCGCAGATTCATCTGAAAGCCGCCAGAAACAGTTCCGAAGCGATTGCCGGCAGTTCCGAAGCCGCGAAAAAAGCTCACGCATCTTTGATGCAAGGACAGATCCAGTCTAAAGCCGGTAACGTAGCCAAAGCTACTGAAGAATTGACCAAAACTATCGAACTGTATAAAGCGCTTTAAAGCTTGAACAGGGCTGGGCTGTTACGTCAGTCCAGCCTAAATTCGAGGGAAAACCACACCCCTAATAAGAACACAGTCACATCCCAAAATAGGCATAGCCGGTAACGGCGATAACGCCGATTGCAACAATCTTGATCTTATCCACCAGCGCTTGCTGACCCCAAAAGTAAAAACAACTGGCTTTTTTACGGCACCAGAAAGCTATCAGGCTATTTCCAGCCCGCCGACAGTTATGCGGAACAATACGCCAAAGAAAGTACAGGCCGATCAGGCCGACCGTACACAGAATATAAAAAACGATGACTTGCGTAGTGTGCGTATCGGTATGGAATGCGTGTTCTATGACATGATCCAGACCGTATTCGGCATACTCGAAGATCAAGTGTATGACGTGCAAAACAACTTCGAAAATATGATGGACGAAGCCCATTAACAGCCCGAATGCGGCATCCGGCATCGCCAGGACGAGTAAGGCCAGGCTCAGCAATGCACCGTTCACGGCCCACTGCTGTTTTTTATTCCTGTCGATATGTTTGCTTAACAGCGCGGTATCTTCGGGCGTCAGATTGATGAATTGGGCGCCGATTAAATACGGATAACGGTCGTTTTCGTAAGGGTTGCTGGGTTTGGCAATACACCACCTTACAACAGGTCATGATTGCCGTCATGCTGGATAAAAGCAATATCCGCAGCATCAGATAATCGCCGGCTTGCAAAGAGTCTTTCGAGGTAAACGCAATACCGCTGGCGCTGATATTGACGTTGAGCGTATCGTTTTCCCGGCTTTGCGAATCGGGCAGCGCATCAGGCGCGGCGGCATCAGACAGATCACTGTTACTCAGCAAAGCGTCGAAATTTTCCGGCGCTTGCATGTGCCGATCCCGATCAATCTTCCGATAGAAAAGATTGGCTTGTTCATAGATGCGAAAAGCCACTCTGCGATTCAATTTCTCGCCGTTTACCTTAGCCATATTCATCAAACCCTAAAAATCGCGCGTTACACCCTGTCGATGATAGTCCAAGACCGCAAACTCTCAATCCGAATAAAAAATAACTCAGACGCAGACCGGTATGCTGGCTCAGGTTTGGTCTTTGTTCACCCAATGTTTTACAGCAGGCGGCTGATAATTGACATAGCGGTCCAGCAATACTTGCGGATCGGCCTCGACCATTAACATGCCACGGTGATGCGGCTTGACGAATTGCTCGGCGGCAACATGATCCAGAAAGTTGATCAAGGCATCGTAATAACCCGCCACATTTAACAAACCGCAGGGCTTTTGATGAAAACCCAGCTGCGCCCAAGTCCAAATTTCGAATAATTCCTCCAGCGTACCGATACCGCCGGGCAGTGCGATAAAACCGTCCGCCAGTTCGGCCATCAGCATTTTTCGCTCATGCATGGATTGGGTGACGTGCAATTCGGTCAGATTGGGATGGGCGACCTCCTTGTGCGCCAAGGCTTTGGGAATAACGCCAATCGCTTGGCCGCCGAGTTTTAACACCTGGTCCGCGACCATGCCCATGATGCCGATCCCGGCACCGCCGTAAATCAAGCGGATGTTACGGCTGACCAGTGCGGCGGCCAAGGCTTGCGCGGCCTCGCCGTATGCCTGAATCCGGCCCGGGCTGGAACCGCAATAGATGCAGATGCTGTTTATCGATGTCATGTCGGTGGTTTGCCGGGTAATTCAGATGGCTTATATTCGGTGGAAAACTATGATGCGGCAAGACGAATTTTAGCGCCGCCAAATGCGTTGGTCACTGCGGCATGGTCGCTCACCGGCTGTTACTGATAGAATTAGTCTTTTTAGTCAGACAGCCATCATGCGCTTAATTCGGGGATTGAATCATCTTGAGCCGTTACGCGACGGCTGTGTGCTGACCATAGGCAACTTCGACGGTCTGCATCTTGGCCATCAGTTGGTGATCGAAAAACTGGCAGAGCACGGCCGGCGTTTGCAGTTGCCGACCGTGGCGATGGTCTTCGAACCCCAGCCTTTGGAGTATTTTCTCGGTGACCATGCGCCGTCCAGATTGACCCGTTTGCGCGAGAAAACCATTCAGTTTGCTAAATTACCGGTCGACGAATTGCTGGTGTTGCCTTTCAACCGCAGCCTGGCCGATTGCGATGCCGAGCATTTCATTCGCGACATTTTGGTCGAGCGCTTGCGCGTCAAACATTTGGTGGTTGGCGACGATTTTCACTTCGGCAAGGCGCGGCGCGGCAATTTCGCGCTGTTACAGCATCGCGGCCAGGATTACGGTTTTGCGGTGGAAGATAGTCATTCTTTCGAGCTGGCCGGTTTAAGAGTTAGCAGCACCCTGATTCGCGATGCCCTCGGCGAAGGCCAATTGGAACAAGCCAAACTAATGCTGGGCCGGGATTATTCGGTATGCGGCCGGGTGGCGCACGGTGACAAACGCGGCAGGGAGTTGGGTTTTCCGACCGCTAACGTCAGAATGTTCAGGAAGAATACCCCTATCGTTGGCGTGTTCGCGGTGACGATGACCGGCTTGAATGGCAGCGAACATCAAGGTGTCGCCAATGTCGGCACCCGCCCCACCTTCGACGGTGGCGCTAAAGTGGTCTTGGAAACGCATTTATTCAACTTCAATCAGGACATTTATGGTCATTACGTTGAAGTGCATTTTAAAAAGAAGCTGCGCGACGAAATCCGTTTTGCCTCGCTGATCGAGTTGACACAGCAGATACACCGCGATGTGGAGCAGGCTCAACAGTATTTTCAACAACAAACGCCCCGACCATGATCAATTCAGAATCCAACCCAACATCGCCATGCGTCAGAAACTGTTGTCTGAACGACGACGATATTTGCCTGGGCTGCTTCCGCTCCCTGGATGAAATCCGCCTTTGGTCTAGCGCAGACGCGCAGACACGTAACGTGATTTTGCAGCGCGTTGCAGAGCGCCGCATCGATAGTTTAAAAACCCGCCGACTTGGACCTTTCTATTCCGAACAGTTGCCGGGTATTTAATGCGGTCGGCGGCGCAATATAGGTCGAACATCCAACCAAGCCGCAACGCTCAAATAAAGCAACAAGCCCACGGCGCCAGCCAACCAAACATTGATCTGATAGCTATCCAACACGTAGCGGTTGGCAAAATATAGCGCCAAACCCAATGCAAAATAGCCGGCTATTTTACCCACCGGATAACTCACCGGATAATAGCGCCGGCCCAAAGCCCAAGATAAAACCACCATAAATAAATAACAAGCCAGCGTCGCCCACGCCGAGCCGACATAGCCCCACACCGGTATCCAGCAGATATTCAACACAATGGTCAGCCCTGCCCCGGCCAGCGACACCCAGGCGCCCAGGCCGGTGCGGTCGCTGAGCTTGTACCAGACCGACAGATTCACATAAATCCCCAGCAGCAGATTGGCCATCAGTAAAATCGGCACCACCTCCAGGCCGGCGCGATACTCCTCGCCGATAAAATACTTGAACAGATCGATGAACAGCATCACGACTAAAAATATAAATACCCCGGCAATCACGAAATACTGCATCACCAACGCATAAGCCCTTTTGGCGTCGGCGCGGCCGGCATAGGAAAAGAAAAACGGTTCACCGGCGTAGCGAAAGGCCTGCACAAACAAACTCATCAAAATGGACAGCTTGTAGCAGGCGCCGTAGATGCCGAGCATTTTCAGGTTGGTAGGCAAATCGTAAGGCAGCAGCACTTTCAAAATCGCCCGGTCCAACATCTCGTTGATCATGCCGGCAAAGCCGATGATGACCATGGGCAGAGAGTAACGCAGCATCGGCCCGAGCACGCGCGGATCGAGTTGGAAACGCACCGCGCGAAATTGCGGCAGTAACAACAGCAACTTGCAAACACTGGCAGCCAGATTGGCTAAAAAGATGTAACCCACACCCAATTCAGGGTCGTAATAAGCAGCCAGTTCGCTGTCCGGCCAGACGCTTTGCAGCTTGGGCCAGGCCAACAAAAACAGTAGATTCAAGGCGATGGCGATGAAGATCTCGGTCATTTTGATGCCGGCGAAACGCCAGGCCCGATTCTCGGCGCGCAGCCGGGCAAACGGCAGTGCCGATAGCGCATCGAGCGCCAAAATCCAGCCGAACCACAGCAAATACTCCGGATGTAGCGGATATTGCAACCAGTCAGCCAGCGGCTGTTGCCAATAGTAGATTGCCGCGATAAAGCCTAGGCTAGTGATCAACAGAAAACCTAAGGCGTTACGATAGACTTCGTCACTACTAAATTCTTGTCGCTGTCGAAACCGAAAATAACCCGTCTCCAACCCCAGTACCATAAGCACCGCAAAAAATCCGGCATAGGCGTAAAACTCGGAAACCACGCCGTATTCGCCGGCACTGAAGGTATAGGTGTACAGCGGCACCAGCAGATAATTCAAAAAACGGCCGACGATACTGCTGAGACCGTAGATGGCGGTTTGGGAAACGAGTTGGCGTAGTGAGCTCAAAAGCGGTTAAGTCCAAAGAATGATGGGACCTCTCGGGAGGCCTAAGGTAGCGATATTGTATGTCAGTTGCCGGCAGCGCGGATTAAGCTGGTTCCGCGCGGCTTAAACTTTGCTCGATCAGGATGTTTGCAGCCGCCGCAGCGGTACGCATCGCCCCCGACTGTCGGCGCATCTGTTCGCTGACTATAGCCCCGGAAATCAGCATGGCCAGTTGCCGGGACAGTGATTCCGAGTCCTGCGCGCCGGCTTGCCGGGCCAAATCCGCCAAGATTTCCCGGAAGGTGTCGGAAAATTCGGCGGCGGCCAGCTGCACCGGGTTGGACGCTTCGGCAAATTCGGCGGAGGCGTTGATGAACGGGCAACCGCGAAATTCCGGGCTGGATAACAACTCATCGAATACCGCAAATACCGCCAGCAACTTTTGCTTGGGTTCGCTGGCGCGCAATTCCACGCCAGCCAGGATGCGATTGAGCATGGCATCTCTGCTTTTGCTTAGATGCGCCAAGACCAAATCGTCCTTTGACGGAAAGTACTTATACAGGCTCATCTTGGTGGTCCCGGCAGCTTTTACTATCGCGTCGACGCCGGTGGCCTTGATGCCTTGGCTGTAAAACAGTGCAGAGGCGGTTTGCAAAATGTGATCGTGGAGATTGCGGGCCATAATTGAGTACCGGGGAAAAAACATGTTGCAACTATACAGACCGGTATGTATTATTTCAATAGACTGACCGGTCTGTTATGCCGCAGTCTTTAATTCAACTACTGGAGATTATTCGATGATTACTTTATACGGTTTAGCAATCAGCAACTATTACAACAAAATCAAATTTGCGTTGATGGAAAAGGATATAGCGTTCATCGAAGAGTTTACCCCACCCAGCCAGAGCGAAGACTTGTTGCAACGTTCGCCGCTGGGAAAAATCCCGTTCATAAAAACCAGCGACGGTTATCTATCGGAATCGCAAGCAATCCTGGAGTATCTGGAAGATGCGTTTCCGGAACATCCGCTGTATCCGGCCGATGCCTACGAACGCGGTAAATGCCGAGAATTTATCCAGCATCTCGAACTGAACGTCGAGTTGATCGCTCGCCGTCTTTATGGTGAAGCCCTGTTCGGTAATACCGCATCGCAAGAAACCAAGGATGAAGTCCGGACCAAGCTCGATACCGGTCTGAAAGGTTTAGCCAAGCTACTGAAATTGTCGCCCTATGCGCTGGGCGACAGCTTTAGTACGGCAGACATCGTGGCCTGGCCGCATCTGCAATTGGTGGGTTTTGCCACCCAAAAAATTTACGGCGAGAATTTGGTGACCACGCATATTCCGGGCATTGAGGCGTATATACAACTGATCGAAAGCCGGCCACACGCGCAGATAGTCAGCGCCGACCGGGCAAAAGCATTGGAGGCCTTTTTTAGTAGCAAGTAAGGCCCGTTTCAGCGTTTCGCTTTGCATTATTAACCTGGTCCTTAAAAATCCCTGGGCTCTCGCCTTCGCAGGAGCGACGATATTTAAGGGCCGGTTTTATAACACCACCTTTTCATTCGATCACAGCCCCTGGCCAGCAAGTCTGCCGCGGCTATCCCACAGCAAGTTCAAAAACTCACGGTTCATTAGCGGCATTATGCATGCGCCTTGCGTCGATAAGCCCCCAGGAGGAAGATAGTCAGGTACGCGCTTTTAATAACCCAGCGACAAGGAGACCGAACATGAGTGCAACCCCGAAGACCCGTCGGCAGAGTCCCTGGGAAAAGTTTTTAACTTTTTTCGGCGATATCAAAATTTACCCGCACCCGATGTTCATCATTTACGATCCCGGTTCTTATCGCATTAAAGGCCCGGACTTGCGCGAGATACTCGACACATTACAACCGGGCGATATCCTGTTGCGCGGTTACGATAATTATCTGGACGGCAAATTTATCGGAGGCACCTTAGCCATGCCGGATTTTATTACGGCGAAGCCACGGACGAGTTGGACAGGCCGTTGGCACGCGCCAGTCAGCAGGACAATGGCAAAGACTGGTTCACCCCCGGCAAACAAATGGTGGTGCACTCCATGGCCGAAGGCGTGTTTATGGAAGATATTTTGACATTTAGCCGTTGCGACAAGATCGCCATCTTGCGTTTGCCGGAGCGGCTTGGCAAACAAACAGAGCAGAAAGTACAAGTCGGCAGCATGGAGACACCGGATTTTAGCCCAGAGGAAGAGCGAATTTACCAAGCTTTAAAAGGCGGCGATACAGTCGCCAGTAAAAACGCAATCGCCCAGGCTAAACGGTTGGCGCTGGCTCATCTAGGGTATGCCTACGATTTTGGCTTTGATTTTGAAACCCACAAAAGCTTTAGCTGCACAGAGTTTATTTATTTTATTTACCGTTGCGTTTGCCCATTTGTGGACATCAAACTGGTAGAACAAAGCATCCTGTTTTTGAGCAAAAAAGTGCTGCGTCCGGACGATTTTTTAGGCACAGGTTTGCAGCAGATAATTGTAAAAAAATGAAGGTGGGTTTAAGGAAGCTTCTGATACTCATAGTCGCGGCTTCTGCGGAATCTTAAGATCAGTGAAATTAACGAACTAGATTCCCGCATAAGCGGGAATCACGAATTTTAGAAGCTCCTTTAAGATTTTTAGGCTTTTAAATCTTCGACGACCCTGAGATTTCAACAAGCGCAGCTCAAACGGGATACCAGCAATAACCAAGGCCGTCTCACTAAGCATGAGCCTTATATTATCGACTCTATCAGTACACGAAGACCTAATTAGCGGCGCGTAGGGTAGCAAAGCCTTAAGCTGCATCGGACTTTAGCAATACTTGCGTCATTACTAGTGATGACGCCATTTCCATCCAAATCGCGGACATCGTTGGCGACGGCATTAGGGCTTTGGGTAGCTCCCAAAAGTATCAAAGCTACGTCGATACGATCTATATCGCCATCTAAATCCACATCGCCGATGTTCGGTACCGTATAAGTCACTTCATCGTAACTGGTGGTTGCACCGTCGCTGACACTTAGATTAAACGTATAGTTGCCCGGCACATTTGGCAGAAAGTTCGCCGTTTGTTGATTACCACCGACCAAGCTTACCGCTGTTCCCACTGTTTGCGTCCAGTTATAGCTCAACGGACTAGGGCCCGGTTGCGGATCACTACTGGCACTGGCATCAAGTGCTATGGTACTGCCAAGCCGGGCAACCCGATCCTCGCCGGCGCTAGCTATAACCGGCAAAGTCGATGACGGCGGCGCTACCGGAAAGGAACTAACACGATCTAGCAAAGCTTCGGAAAAATCCGCCAGAGCCAGACCGCCGTTGAACATCACATAGAACGATTCGGATGGATGGCTGCGCTGATTTGAAAGTATTTGCATCTCCAACATATAAGCCCCGATTGGTCCACCAATTACGCCGGCATTATTCTCCAAAAACCAGTTCAAATGGGTATGCATACTACCTTGATTGTTGCCGGCATCAACAACCATCTCAGCACTCCCGGAAACCCCGGTGCCGCGATAAAGGGTGACTGCGCTTTGATTGCCCGTCCCGGCGAAACAGAACAGTTGGCCACCGCATTGGTTGTAATCAGTAATCACCAAGCCGGGGTCTACACCTCCGGCCAATTTTATACGCACGTTGGCGGGAGCAGGATTCCAGGTTCGGCTGTTGGTGTCCCAATATTGCAGGATGCCGATCGCCCGATAGCGAATCAATTCTCCAGGGTTTAAAGCATTCTGTACTGATTGGAAGCCAGGGTTAGGGGTTTTATTGGGCCCCCCCGCAAAATCGCGGAAATCGGTCAAAAATATCATTTTGCCGGTCGCACCATCTGTCGGTAGCGTATTGGGTGGCAGTTGCAAGCTGGCAATCAATTGAGCGAGATCACAGCCTACAGCGCCAGCAGTGCGGCAGAAACCAGCGGACATTTTGTCGCTATCACCCCAAACTTCCACGTCCAGATGCACGGCATGTGCGCTGGAGCTAACACCTGCCAGCAATATCAATCCTAATTGACTTGTTTTGATAAGTTGTCGAATGTTCACTGTATTGAATTCCCATTTATTCGGCATATAGCTGGATAGCCTGCCGAGGAGATTAAAAAGTGGCCCGAAAGCCAATTACAACGCTACGCCCCGGCTCCGGGGCGAAACTGCGCAGAAACGACACCGAACTGCGTATCTCTTGATTTAACAAATTGGATGCTTTGGCGAACAACCAGAAATCCAGCGGTTCCAGGCTTTTCCAGTGATAATCCGCGCTGGCGTTGAGCAAGTGATAACCGGCCGTAGCCGTCTCGCTGGCGCCAGGGTGGTTTTGTGCTTCGCCACGGGTGTACCGCAAGGACATATTCCACAGAGAATCGCCAAAGCCTATTTCCGCACCGAATCGTAGCGGTGGCAGACGCGGCACGTCCGCCCGATCACCATTGGCGAATTGGCCTCTGACCCAATCGGAAAACAGCGTCAGTTTCAGTTGCCCGAACTGAGTGTCTGCTAAAGTGGCTTGCGCCTCGGCTTCATAGCCTACGAACAGCGCATTTCGCTGGTCATAAGCATAAATGGGTAGGCAATCGGCAGTGCTGACACACTCAGAGTAAAACTGTGACTCGTGATAGTTGTAAAAACCACCCGGGTCTATCTTTTGATAGATGTAGTTTTCAGTCCAGTTGTAATAAGCATTGGCTTTGGCTGCCAACCTGTTTGAGCGCCAGTCAAAACCCAGATCAGCCATGTTGACGGTTTCGTTGTCCAGTTGCACATTGCCGGCTTCAAAACTGCGTGTCGACAAGTGCGGCCCCAACGCTAATAACTCTTGAATATCCGGGGCTCGCTTAGCTCGGCTCAATGCCAAGGTCAGGCTGGCGCTATCCAGCACATCCCAGCGTGCCGACAGAGACGCTGAATCAGCGCGGAAACTCAGATCGTTGGGTAGGGCTACATCAGGGTAGACAGCTGGCTGATTGGGTGGTGCGGGGAATCTCAAGGATTTGGCTAAAGGATCGATACGGATGCGTTCGGTTCGCAGTCCAGCCTCTAAGGTCCATGAAGCCAGCTTAAGTTTTTGTAAGGTGAATAGGCCTAAGGTGTCGCTACGGGTTTGCGGGACGAACGTTTCAACGCCCAGCGCGGAAAAGTCTCTATCCAACCACTGTGCGCCGAAAGTACCGGTGAAATTGTCGAACAGCTTATGATCGATTTCGAAACGACCTTCCGCCGCTTGGTTATTGAAAACAGTGAAGGGTTGGCCACCTTCAAATTCGGTATGTTCGTAGTCGACGATGCCATAACGAAAAGCCAAGCGCTCAATGCCGGGGATAGCCGGATACCATTCGCTCTTGAAATCATAGCGGTTCTGGATCATCCCTATCCGGATACTGGGATTGAGTGCTTCCGGGCCCAATATGTCCTCAAAACCGCTAATGTCAATCTCCGGTAATATCAATTCCAGGCCGTCTAAATGGGTGGGATCAATACCGTGGCTACCCTTGGGTATGCCGTAGCGATTGCTGTAATGGCTGGCAGACATACCAGCCATCCCCGATTCGCCTAACCACGATAAGCCCACCGAGCCGCCGGAACTCTCGCTATCTGTGTTAGGAATGGTCTTTTCTGCGTTGAGAATATTGCTTAAACCGAATTGCGCTTGAATTGCGTCAGCATCAATCGCTTCTGCGGGGATCTCCGTATCGTTTCGATGACGATAGAAACCGCCTAACCTTAGGGCTATCATGTTTTCACCGAGATCCAGTTTGAACGCCGAATTGTTGCCATCGGCGTTGGTGTCGAAGCGGCTTTCCACTGCGCCTTCCACCGGATTTGTCGGCACCCGCTCCGGAATGCGATTGTCCTTGACATTGACCATGCCGCCGATTGCACTTCCGCCATACCGAATGGTATCTGGTCCCCGCACTATGTCGATTTGTTCGGCAAATAGTGGTTCGATGGCGACCGCGTGGTCAGGGCTGATGGTAGAGGCGTCGTGGCTGCCGATTCCATCCTGCATGATACGAACCCGAGAGCCGCTCAAGCCGCGAATCACCGGAACACCCACCCCGGGGCCAAACGACGCATTGGCAACGCCGAGTTGGCTTTCCAGCGTTTTGCCTAGGGTATCGGCTTGTTGCAGATACAGGGCATCCCCTTTGATCGTGGATTCTTGCGGAGATTGCTGTGTATGAAACACTTTGCCTACGACCTCTACAGTTTCCAGCGTCCCTGTAACCTCTTCGATGCCCTCGGCCTCGTCCTTGCTCTGGGGAGCTGTTTCGGCGCTTGCGATATTCGAGTTAGCTAGGGTAGTGGTAATCAAACAGAGCGAGATCAAAGCTCTACGCGCTGGCCTTAAACGAATTCTCATGTATTAGTCCTGGCATCAGTCACTATATTCGGCTTTGCCGGGCGTTTGATGGCACCCGACAATACCTACACGCGGATTGATGATTGGTTGTAGCTTAGGCGGCAACACGCTCTAAACGGCGGCGTCCGGCCGACACTAAGCCGAAAAGCGCCGACCCAAACAACCAAACTGCAGAAGGCACCGGTACAGCGGCCAAGGTAGCAGACACGGCGGTTTCAAAATCTGCCGAGGCCAGTCCGCGATTGAAAATGATAGAAAACGGTGCGGAGGCTGCTGAAACCGGCACCAGAGAGTCGGGCGCTGTTTCGAATAGTTGCAAAGTGACCCAATAGGCCCCCACACTGCCGCCCAACGAATTGCCGGCATTGCGAATCGACATGTCAAGATGCGAATGTAGATCCCCAGCACTATCAAGTTGATCGATTACCCCTATAGCATTTGTCACGCCGCTCGTGCTGAAGGTTGCTACATTGCCGAGGACGTCTTCAAATTCAATATGCTCCCCGTTAAGCACAGTGTTTGACCAGGAAGATCCGTTCCAGAATTTGAGTGAATCGAGCCCTTGAAACCGTAGCCAATTTCCAGCGCCAAAAGCACCTAAAGCTGTATCGGCATCGAATCCCGGATCGTCGGTGCGGTATGCGCCACCGGGCAAGTCTCCAAAATCCGCCTCAAACACGTCGCCATTGGTAAAGACCTGACTACCTACTTTCCAGGGCTGAATATCACCCTGATGCTGGTCTGCCGCAAAACTTACTGAAATGTTCAAACCTAATACCAACACAAATGTCGGCTTTAACCATTGATAGCCCATAACACTCTCCAAAAATTGATTGATCACACATTGGCCGGACATTCTGTTAAGCAGATCACAATCCGGCAGCGAATGTTATAATATAACATATCGAAAGAATCAACCAATTCTTGCTCGCGCGCTGATGCGAGGGTAGTTGCCACGCAACATTCGGCTATGTAAGGAATTGCGCTGACTGGTGGGGTAAACAAAATAAGCTATTACTGACTGGCTCGTGACTGCGGCGCTCGCTGTTAGCTGCCTGAGGCGGAAACAGGGAAAACAGCGCGGACTGAACGTTGCGCCGAAAATGGCAGCGGTGTGACTAGTGATTTTGCTGGGTGGGCTTAACAGGCAGACGATCGCTGAAGACTCGCTGCAATCAATCGAAGGCGAACAGAGTTTAACTACACTCAAAGGCTAGCTAAAACCGGTGCCGCGGGGTCGGAATCAAAGCTTTTCCGTTGCCTGACTTCCAATATTGAGATTGAGCAGAATGCTCCGTTCTGATGACAGGGGCGCCAGCGAAAAGTGCAAAGCAAGTTTTTCGCTAAAAAGCTGCCCATCGGGAAAACTGTGAAAGAGTGCGGTAGAGCTTATGAGGACGCTCACCCGCACTCGATTAGTGCTTAAGCTTCGTAGTTGGCGCTGGCGAATTCCCAGTTAACCAATGCCCAGAATGCTTCCAGATATTTAGGACGCAGATTGCGGAAATCGATGTAATAAGCGTGTTCCCAAACATCGCAAGTCAACAACGGCGTTTGGCCGGCAGTTAACGGGCAACCGGCGTTGCTGGTGCTAACCAGTTCCAGACCGCCTTTATCGTTTTTCACCAACCACGCCCAACCTGAGCCGAAAGTGGTAACCGCGCATTTGGTGAATTCTTCTTTGAATTTCTCGAAAGAACCAAAAGTTCTCTCAATGGCATTCGCCAGACCACCGGTAGGTTCGCCGCCACCGTTGGGAGACAGGCTGTTCCAATAGAAAGTGTGGTTCCAGATTTGCGCTGCGTTGTTGAATACGCCGCCAGAGGATTTTTTCACGATCTCTTCCAGAGACAAGCCTTCAAACTCAGTGCCGGGAACCAGATTGTTCAGATTGGTGACATAAGTTTGGTGATGTTTGCCGTAGTGGAATTCGATCGTTTCTGCGGAAATGTGCGGCGCCAATGCGTCTTTTGCGTACGGTAATGCAGGTAATTCAAAAGCCATCTTTATTCTCCAGATTGATTGAACAGCAGCAGTGATTAGGTACGGACTTATAGCCCGAACCTAATTACCCAGCATTATAATAAAGAATTATGCTTAACACAATCAGCATTGTAAATCAACAAGTTATAAGTATCTTTCTCAAGTGAGCATGATTTTGGGAAAGTCCACAGAGTCAGAAAACTTGTCAACAATCCCCACTTTCGCCCCGGCTTACTGCTTTCCCTTAATATGTACTTTCTGAATTAATTTGAATCAAAAAAATCATTTGGGTTTTAACCGAGATTGCTATCTTCTAAAATAAAGTTCAGTTGGGTCTTTTTCCATATCTTCTTGTTCCTCAAGTATTTTCACACGCTGGTTCAAGTCATCGTCGTCTGTATAAAAATCTTTCTTCCCATTTTTAAAATCCCTCATATCCTGCTGAATCTGTTGAATTGCGGCAATCTCTTGCTGGGTTAAAGGACGGCTACTTCGATGACCATATTTCCCTATTATCGCCGCAATAAAAAATATAGTGACTAATGAATAACTGATGCCAAACCGGTGCTGAAGGCTGCCGATCAGACCTGCGGTAATGTGGTGTTGAGTTTTCAAAAATTTAAAAGCGACGGCATCAATATCTATTCCCAGCGCGAGAATGAAAGCGAATTTGTGTTTCTGGCGCGCGATACCCAGACCCGCTATGTGGATAACCGTCCGTTATTGGTTGCCGGAAAGCCGGAGCTGCGCCGTTATACGGCGGTTTATGTGTTGAAAGACATGGAGGTGGGTCAATACAGTGATGAACTGGTGGTTAGTTGCGCGCCGTGAGCTTTTACGATGACCATCATAAAACCTCGCCAAGTGGCCGGTACTTTGAATTAGGTGATATCCACAAACGTAAATCCAGATTCTTGGTAGCAATCACGAAATGTGCGCCAGCAATGCATTGCGTGCTTCCGTAATGCGAATGAACTGTTCATTGCTGCCGCCGGCATCGGGATGGGCCTTTTGGGCCAGCCGTCGAAAAGCTGTTTTAATCTGCGATGATTCAAGCGTCCCGTCGATTGGCAGATTCAGTGTTTGACGGTGATGCCGTTCGTCCAATGGCTTGCGGTTGACTTGATGCCGGCGCTGGCCGCCATAAAGGCGCTCAAATTTTTCGTTTATGCGTTGTTCTGTGGCGCGGCGAATTTTCAGGGACTCCCGCCGCAGTTCCACTTGGTCGTCTTGCCATCTCTGGCGCGACATAACGATACACGCGGCGTAGGCGATTCGACCGTGCGTGTTTAGCTCGTCGAAACTGAAAGGGCCGACCATGTCGAAGGGTTCATCCAGCCAGGCGATTCTACCGCCAGCACTCGCTTCGACCCGCTGGATCACCACCGTGGTGACGAGGCCGAGCGCGCCATTCCAGATGACCCATTCTTCATCATCCGCAGACTTGTCATCCAAGGGATATCTCCTCGTCTTCGCCGTGACAATGACCACTAGGCAAGGTGCTGCTGGTCGGATGTCGTCCAGGAGTCAGCAACAATTGTGGGATGGTTTGAGGTAAACATTACAAAAATAGCCCTTTGGACATGAGTTTTTACTAAGTAAGCAAGTAGCACACCAATAAAACGGCACGGTTAAATCGGGCTTTATCCCCGACGATGACGAGCGAGTTAGCTTTAGAGATAGCCTTTTTTGAAAACCAGGCGTTAGGTAACGGAAGAATTTCCGCATCCACCAAGTTGTACCGACATATCTGGCATGAAGTTTGTAGAGTCTACAATTCCCAATAATCCGTGTTGGAGCACTTGGCTGGTATTTGAAGCCAAGCTTTTTGGAACGAACGCTCTCAATTAAACCGCAAGCGCCCCAGACCCTATTTCAGATTCATGATGACCCATAACAAAGTATTAACTCCCGAACAAATCGAACATTTATCGTCGTTGCGATACATCAATGTCATCGATGAACACATGAGAATCGTGGCCGGCGTTAAGGTGCTTGATAACACTGATCAGTACGACAACTCTGTGCTGTTGGTACTCGACATATTCATTGACGACAATCGCATCGACAAGATGAGCTTCAATTTGCACAATTATGCCTATGAAGAGATTGTGGCGCTCGCACGGGATATTCGTAACAACGACTACATTTTGCGAGCTGTTGACACTGCATTGGCTGGAGACAATGAATAAAATCTGACTCCCGCACCTGCTGCGCGACATCAGAAAAATTGCTGATTATCCCGATATTGCCGCGTTTCTCCCAAATGCCTCTCGAAATAGTTTCTAAATAAGAAACAAATAAAACAATAAACACATAATTGTTTATTTAATGGATGGGTTTATAGTGAAGTCGTGCTTACAAAGCGACCAAACACAAAAAGGTGAACCAGATGAATACTTCAAAAAGCTTATACAGAGACGCGATGACCGGAACGTTTTTTGTCATTGGCATGCTGAGCTTTATGTCTGGTCAATTTATCCTGTCCACGCTCTTGTTTGGTACTGCGTCCTTAGCCAGCAACTTGAATTTGGCTATGCCCGCTCATATATAGTTTTTGTGTGACCTCTTAGCGGCTCCTCCTGGCCGCGACACTCTATGGCCTCTACCGCTGATTACGGTAGAGGCTTTTTTTGTGTTTGTAAGAAGGCTATTTCCAACTGCGATGAAACTGACGACCATAGATGGATAATCGCAAGCGATGTAATTGAATAATCCAAGCTTTGAGTGCTCTTTGCGTCCGGAGGAGCGATAATGTGCTAACGCTGAAGAATCCCACTTTAGGAGGATTTATGGTCAGGCATTCAATGATTTTGGTATTTGGCTGGTTTTTGTCAGGCACGGCTTTTGGCGATCAGGATGACTGGGTCTATATACCTCGTCAACAGCCGCAGCAGCGACAATACCAACAGCAACCCGAACAGCAGCAATACAATCGCCGAGACGATTACAGGAATGACTACAATCAGGGTCGGGATTATCAAGACTATCAAAGTAATCAAGGCAATCAAGGTTACCAGGGCTATCAAGGCTATCAGGGTGGTTATCGCGGCTACATTCCTCAGCCTCCGACAGGCTATCAGGCTCCAGCCGATTATTATGGGTTACCGCCTGTAAGGGGTTTCGTCTACCCACCGCAACCGCAGCAAATGCCACGGTTTGAGAATCACCATCGCGGTCGCTGGTAGCTATAAATCTGATTATTGATCGTTGGCATGAAAAACGCTTCAGGCTTTCGACACTTTTTTCGCTACAATTTACCTTATGATCCAGAGCGTTTTTGTCGGGAATTCGATAAATTGTCGGACTGTTGTTAAGCATTCCCTGGGTTAGGCTGTTTTTTTGCGGGTTTTGGGGTTGCCAAGAAAGTGCTGGTTTTCTATGTATAAGGAAACTCTGAACAAGTTGATTGCGCTCATACCCTCAGGGCACAAGTGGTTCGATAAGCTCGCCACGAGCGGAATCAATAACATACGGTTCGCCTTGAGCCTGTCGAAGGACTTAAGCAGAGCGTCCTTAAGCATTTAAAAACAAATAGTTATTTCCCGATGTTGCAGCCAGTGGAACTTGGTCATGATTTTGCTTGGCTGTTGATGCCTGTCCAAAATCAAATTGACTAAGGGGAATAAAATGTTTGAACACAAAAATCTTGACGGCATCTGGAACCGCGTCGTTTCTGCAAGCAATGCCTTTCTGAGCGGCGATATTCTTGAAACTCGGGATATGGTGGGCACCGAACCCGAGAAAATCGCCCGTATGCAATTTGCTGTGATCGGCCAATACTTGGTCGAGCGTTGCCTGCCGCCAGAAGCCTTGAGTGAAACTTGGGCGCAGGATACCGGCAAACTGCCTTGGTGGGATTCCGTTAAAAACCCGCCGCATATGGGCATTATTGCCGACTTCAACAGCCACAACGGTGGCCTGCATCGTATTCCTTTCGACGCCAATCATAATGTCGTCGGCTTTGCCAGTGATGGTGAGGAAATCGTTCTGGGTAAAGGTGTGTACACGGTTATTCGCAAAAGCGATGGCAAAGAGTTAAGCGCCGCATCGAAGAGTGAATTGCGCGAGTTGTATTTCGCGTAACCGGCGGATTGATGGGCATAGGACTGGGTTGAGCCAAGCGAAACCCAGTTTTAAAAAGCCTGGAATGGCCATGGCCGACCTTTTAAGTTTCCAGGGTTTGGGCATCCAATTTACGATGATCTCTGATTCTGTCTTTAGCTGCGAATAGCTGTTTTCCCCGAAACGACACGCAGTTTTCCCACTTCCGCTCACCGGCATGATGTGTTTTAGGTAATAATCGGCGCGTAGCTGAAAATGTTACGAGTTTTTCGCTGAACGCTGATTATCGGAACAGAACATGGGTATACAGGACCGCGACTACTACCGGGAAAAATATAAACAGGCGTCGCCAGGCAACAGTCCCGATTTTGTTGTCAATCAGAAAACCCCGCGTCGTCAGGTAAAAACACCCAGCAGTGCGCCTTACCTGTTGTTTCCGGTGTTAACCATTGCCGCACTGTGGTACGGCGCCGATGCCTTTTTGACGTTCCAACAGGCCAAAAGGCAGACGGAGATACCGCTACCGGTCGCTAGTGCTCCGCAAGCCCAGCCAAAATCCAATCTGATTTCCCCCAAAGCCGGCGGCGTTGTCTTGAAAACCGACCCCCAAGGTCATTTTCGCGGCACGGTGCTGGTCAATAACGTGCCCATGCCTTTTCTGATCGATACTGGTGCTACCAAAACCGTGATTCCCAGCAGGATGGCAATCCAAGCCGGTTTGCCCGTTGGCGGGGTGGTGCAATCTAATACCGCTGGCGGCAAAGTATCGGATCGCGCGACTCAAATCACAAGCCTTGTTTTGGGCAGTGCCGTCATCAAAAATCTTGATGCGCACATCAACGATCATCTGGATGAAGTGTTGATTGGGATGAATACTTTAAAATATTTCCAGATGACGCAAACCGGCAATACGCTGACCTTGGTAGCCAATAATCAAGCCGGCAACAGACCCGCGAATCAGTCCATGACCAGCCTGGAGACTATGGCTGCCAATCAAGCGATTAAAAAGCCCACGACCATCGAAAAGACCGTGCATTGCGATGAACATAAGGTCTGCACCACAACTTACAGCGATCATTGATGCCAGCCATTAGCAGCAGTTTTTATGCTTACCTATCGCGCTTGCGTTGGATCAAGCGCTGGGGTTTGAAGCGCAACGCCCATGAAGAAAACGTCATGGAGCACAGCTGGGAGGTGGCCGTGATTGCCCATACCCTGGCCTTGATCAAAAATCGCTACTTCGCCGGTCAAGTCGACGCCAACGCCATAGCTACCGCCGCGCTGTATCATGATGTGACCGAAGTGATTACCGGCGATTTACCGACACCTATCAAATACCACTCGCCGGCGATACTCGGCGCGTATAAGCAAATCGAACAACAGGCCGAAACCGAGCTGTTGAAGTTGTTGCCGGACGCCTTGCGCGAGGATTTTGGATCATTTATTCAACACGAAAGCCTGCCGGAGGCTCATCAGCACATCATCAAAGCGGCCGATAAAATTTCGGCCTACCTAAAATGCCAGGCCGAACTCAAGGCCGGCAATACCGAGTTTGAAATGGCCGCCGAGCAATTGGCTAAAAATATTCATGAACTGCAACAGCCGGAAGTGGTGTTTTTTATGCAGGCCTTTGCGCCGAGCTGCGGTTTAACCCTGGATGGCTTAATGCAAAAAAGCGATTCCGAAAAAGACCGGGCTCTATAGTCCGCGCACCAATAGTTTCAACTGATTTTTAAATTCGCTTTTCAGCCGATAAAGCTGCGCCGGGCGATGCGCACCGGCTGATTCGGTCTGCCCAGACACTGCTTCCAATACCCCTAGTTCGTCCATTTTTCGTCGGAAGCTGACTTTGTTCAAGGTTTCGCCTAAGCAGGCCTCGTAAATCTTCTGCAATCTTGGCAGGCTGAAGGTTTCCCCCGCCAAATAACAAGGCAAGGAGGAATACTGCGATTTGTTGCGAATTCGGTCCACAGCGGCAGCTATGATCTCGTTATGGTCAAACGGTAAGCGCCGCAAGGCATCCACTGGCCAAATCGTCAGGCCCGGATTGGTTGCGGACAGGATCAAATCGGCATCGACCAAGGCAAAATACACCACCGAGATTGACCAGCCGCGCGGATCTCGCGCTGCGCCGGCAAAAGTTTTCAGTTGCTCTAAATAGGGCGGTAGCAAGCCGGTTTTCTGTTGCAGGATGCGTACGGCAGCGTCCAGGCAATCCCTATCGTCTTGGGCGTGGATATAACCGCCGGGCAAGGCTTCCTGGTTTGCATAGGGTTCTTTGTCGCGTTTGGACAGCGTGACACACAAGCGATCATCTTTGATGATCAGCAAGACGATATCGACGGTTGAAATAATTGACTCGGACATATCAATATTGAGTTGGGCGATGCGAGGGATCTTACTTAGTAAAGGATTATAAACAGTTCTATCAATACCTTTATAAAAACTGGGTCGTGAAATATTTTTGTTAGTTGCATTATGTAACTAACTTGGTTAAGCTAAGCCCAACTCAAATATTGTTGCAGGTTAAAGCCCATGCCAAATACTCAATTATTGATCATCGATGCGCAAAACGATTTCTGCGATCACGCTACCGAAGGGTATGTTCCGGCCCTACCTGTGCCCGGCGCCTATCAGGATTGCCTGAGACTGGCGCAACTGATTGAGCGAGTTGGACTTGCCATTAGCGGCATTATCGCCACGCTCGATACCCATCATATGATCGATCTAGCTCACAACACATCTTGGCTAACTGAACACGGCGTAGCGCCGCCGCCTTTTTCCTTGGTGACCGCCGCTGATTTTTTATCAGGCCGTTATCGCCTGGCTGCCACACCGGTGTCACCGGAGCAAAACGATTATGTTCTAAACTACCTGACGCAACTGGAACAGATGCAGCGGCCTTTTATACTGTGGCCGCCGCATTGTTTAATCGGTACACCGGGACACAATCTTAATACTGAACTGGCCCAAGCCTTAAGCAATTGGGAAACGCGGACCGGCAAGCCCGTTACCTTTATGCAAAAAGGCGAAAACATTTGGACGGAAAGCTTTTCGGCGTTAAAGGCTGTCATCCCCGATCCTGCCGATCAGGCCACGGGGTTGAATCGGGCTGTGTTGGAAATGCTCGCTCGGTCGGATCGTATATTAATCGCCGGCCAAGCCAGCAGTCATTGCGTCAAGGAAACGATTAACGACATCTTGCAGTTCGGAGCTGCCGGGCTAAAACACAAACTGGTAGTACTGACTGACTGCATGAGTCCGGTGAGTGGATTTGAAGCGGCAGTCGAGCAATTTTTTACCGAACTGCGCTCTCAGGGTATTCGTCTGGCGACCAGCGCCGAAATTGCGTTAGAACTCGTCCCCGCAAACACTAAATTTTAAGGAATGCCCATGACTGCCATCGTCAAAAGCCTGCTAGAAAACGATTTATACAAATTTCCGATGTGGCAAACCATGCTGCATAAGCGGCCGGAAGCCAGCGCAGAGTATGATTTTATCTGCCGGAGCACACCGGAATATCCGCTGGCTGACTTGCTGGGCGATGTCAAACAAGAACTGGATCATCTCTGTTCCTTACAATTCGCCGATGACGAACTGGCCTATTTAGCCAAGCTGCGTTATTTGAAGCCGGATTTTATCGAGTTCCTGTCCTTGTTTCGCTTTAGAAGCAAATACATCAAGGCATTTGCCGAAGGTGACACCCTGAGAATTCAAGCCCAGGGCCCGCAAGTGCATGTGATGAATTTCGAGATATTTTGTTTGTACATCGTCTCGGAACTGTATTTTCGTCGCTTCGACCAGGCGGCGCTGCTGGTGGAAGGCCGCCGTCGTTTGCAGGAAAAATTGGCTACCCTGAAAGCCTTTGCCGAGCAACCCGCAAAAACCCATGCCTTCGAGATTTTCGATTTTGGTTTACGCCGGCGCGCCTGGGGTAGCTGGCAAGAAGAAGTGGTGCGGACGTTTCAAGCCGAAGTGCCAAGCTTGTTCAAAGGCACGTCCAACGTGTATCTGGCCAAACAATTCGGTTTAACGCCGATTGGGACGATGGCGCATGAGTATCTGCAATCTTACCAAGCCCATGTGGTGCGGCTGCGCGAGTTTCAGCGCATGGCTTTGGAAGATTGGGCGCAGGAATTTCGCGGCGACCTGGGGGTGGCGTTGACTGACACCATCGGCATGGATGCTTTCCTGCGCGATTTTGATTTGTATTTTGCCAAGTTGTTTGACGGCCTACGGCATGACTCCGGCGACCCAGTGGTTTGGGGTGAGAAAGCCATCGCCCATTATCAAAAACTGCGCATCAATCCTCACAGCAAACGCCTGGTGTTTTCCGATGGTTTGGATATTCCCAAGGCGATTGGTCTGTATCAGCATTTTGCTGACCGCATTCAGCTGGGCTTTGGCATAGGTACCCATTTGACCAACGATCTTGGCGGCCCCAAGCCTTTGAATATTGTGATGAAGCTGGTGCGCTGTAACGGCGACCCGGTGGCTAAATTGTCTGACGCTCCCGGCAAGACCTTATGCAATGACCAAACCTTTATTGCCTATTTGCGGCAGATTTTTAATCACTACGCCTAAATTCTGCATAGGAATTTTTTATGTCTACACGTAATGCCTTGACCGTCGCCATTGCCCAAATCAATCCGATGGTCGGTGATTTTGCCGGCAACCTGGAGATTGCCAAGGATGCTTTCCGGATAGCCGGCGAACAGCAGGCGCAACTCTTGGTTTTCCCGGAGCTATCTTTATGCGGTTATTACCCCGGCGACCTGTTGAACGACTCGGCGTTTATCCGCAAAGCTTACGATGCGCTGGCGGAGCTGACCGCTTTTTCAACACAGTTTCCAGACATCACCGCCATTGTCGGCATGCCGAAAAAATCTAGCGGTCCCGGCAAACCGCTGTATAACGCGCTGATTGCGATACGTAACGGCGAAATGATTGCCGAATATCACAAGCAATTACTACCCACCTACAATATTTTCGACGAGCGCCGTCACTTCGAACCGGGTCAACAGGGCGCGGTTAGTATCGAGATCCGCGGCTACAAGGTCGGGCTGATGATTTGCGAAGACGGCTGGAACGACAATGCCGACGATTATCCGGTTAATCCTTACGAAGCGCTTGCTGAAATTCGCCCGGATTTGGTGGTCAGCATCAATGCCAGCCCGTCCAATATCGGTAAACGCACACAGCGGCATCGAGTGATTTGCGGAGCGGCACGCCGACACGCGTTGCCGATACTGTACGTCAATCAAGTCGGCGGGCAAGACAGTATTGTGTTCGACGGGGCTTCGTTTGCGGTGAACGCCAACGGCGAGATTGCGCGCGAGTGGCCGGCCTTTGAAACCGTAATAGATGCGCTGAATTTTGTAGAGGACGGATTTCAAACCATTGCGCAACCGGCCGAACCCCAAGTCGATAACGATCAGGAATTCATTTTGCAACATATTTTGTTGGGCTTGCGCGACTATGTGCGGCGTTGCGGCTTCAAGCAAGTCGTGGTGGGTTCGTCGGGCGGCATCGATTCGGCGCTGACGATTGCCATTGCCGTCGAGGCCTTGGGGCCGGAGAATGTCATCGCCATCACGATGCCGTCGGCATTTTCCAGTAGCGGTTCGGTGAGCGATTCGCAACTGCTTTGCGATGCCTTGGGCGTACAACTTTACAGCTATCCGATCAAGACGCTGGTGAGCGATTTTGGCGAGCAATTTAAAAGTAGTTTTACCGAAGAGCTGCGCGGTTTGAGCCTGGAAAATTTGCAGGCCCGCCTGCGAGACCATCCTGATGGCTTATTCCAATCAGTCCGGTGCAATGGTCCTTACCACCGGTAACAAAAGCGAGATATCGGTCGGTTATTGCACGCTGTACGGCGATACCAACGGCGGCTTGGGCCTGATCGGCGATCTTTACAAAACCGAAGTGTATCGCTTATCGGCCTATATTAATCAGCGCGCCAATCGCGAGATCATTCCCGCAGCAATCTTAACGAAACCGCCATCCGCCGAATTGGCGCCCGATCAGAAAGACACCGATAGCTTGCCGCCTTACGAGGTGCTGGATGAAATCTTGAAACTGTTGATTGAAGGTAAGCAGTTGGCTGACCGGGAATACCAACAAGCCCAGGAGTTTGTAGCAGGCTATCGAGCCACCGCCGCCGGCGAAGCGGTGTACCAACGCATCGTCGGCATGATAGCGCGCAACGAGTACAAACGCCGGCAGGCGCCGCCCATCATTCGCGTGCGGCCACGAGCGTTTGGCGCCGGCCGGCAAATGCCCATTGCGGCCAAGCACTAAGGGTGATGCTCATGACGAAATACCAAAAAGCCATAGTAATAGGCCGTTACCAAATCTATCACAAGGGTCATGAGCAGCTAACCAAGCAGGCGCTGGAAATCGCCGATGAGGTATTGGTGATTGTCGGTTCGTCCTTCCAGTCCAGAAACATCCGCAATCCGTTTAAATGGACCGAACGTGCCGCCATGATCGCAGCCACGTTGCCGGAGAGCGATCAAGCCCGCCTGCGGTTTATACCGGTGCGGGATTATTACGACGACACACTTTGGAATGCCGATGTCAGGCGGCAGGTTGGCGCATGTGTTTCCGAAGCCGACCAGGTCGCTTTGGTAGGCTTTAAAAAAGACGATACCACTTATTATCTGGATAACTTTCCAGATTGGTCCATGGTGGAGGTAGAGTCAGAGTTTGATATCGATGCCACGGCGTTGCGCAACCAGTTGTTTGCGGCGGAAAGCGCGGAGACAGCCTTGGCAAACATCGCCAGTCGCATTTCGATACCGGTGCGGGAATTTTTAAATGATTGGTCAAACAGTTCTGAATACGCGGTATTAAAAGCCGAATACGCCAAAATCGATCAAGAGAATCAAGTCTACGCCGGCATTCCCTGGGATGTTATTTCGACTACAGTGGATGCCGTGGTTACCTGCAACGATCATGTATTACTTGGCAAACGCAAGAATCATCCAGGCAAAGGTTTATGGGCTATCCCCGGTGGCTTCCTGGAAAAACGCGAATCCTTGCTGCAAGGCGCGATCCGCGAATTGAAGGAAGAAACCAGCCTGAACGTGCCAGATGCCAGTTTGCGAGATTGTCTGCAACACGTTAAAGTTTTTTCCCACCCAAGAAGATCGTGCCGTGGACGCGTCATTACTCATGCGCATCACTTTGCTTTGGCAACACCTTGGCCGGATAAGACTTGGCCTGAGATCAGGGCCGCGGACGATCTTGAAACTGTAGCCTGGATACCGATCAAGCAGCTACCGGTATTGGAAGAAGAGCTGTTTGAAGACCACTTCGCTATCTTGTGCAACTTCCTGCCAATTCGAGCCTGATCAGGAGCGTTACTAGAACAATGCGCCTCATTTAACCTTAGCAGGTCAGCGGAGAAGAGAATTAAATAGGTAAAATGCCTTATTTTCACTCGCCACAACCTACTTTCTCTATCAAGCGAGGGGTTTGCGCTTCGTGCTGAATAGTTACGGAAATTCTTCAATGAAACCCGAAGATTTACAAAAGCTGCTTAGCTTTCCAATGCCTTACGGCAAATACAAGGGCTGCGTCATCGCCGATTTGCCCGGTCACTACCTCAACTGGTTTGCGCGCGAGGGATTTCCTGGCGGCGAACTGGGCAGGCTATTGGCATTGATGCAGGAGATGGATCACAACGGCCTGAAACCTCTGCTCGATCCGCTCAGACAAATAAGGTCCTGATTAATCGGCTTGGATATCTGTACCACCTGCATTGGGCGGCATTTGCCCGGCATCAGACGGCTAGTTTTTAGGCAAAAAAATCCGACACGAGGCCGGACTGAGGGAGGAAGTTATTGCGCTGAACATCTATGCAATGGTGAATATAGTATCAGTGTTTTCTAATGCTGAGAATGCGACATAATGTCACGTGCCACTTGGCCGATACTCAGCTTAATGATGCCCGTGGTGACCGAAATGCCCGCGACCGTGATGGCCGCCATAGCCCCTATGGCCTCCATATCCCCACCCGCCGCGAAACATTGGTACGGGTACCGGCACAACTGGCGCTGAATAACCGTAACTGTAGCCGTAGCTACCATAACCATATGGGGTGTACGTCGCTGGATAGGAATCGGCATAGGGCGCGTAAGCCACACAGCCGCTCAACATCGTCAGACTCAAAAAAATTAGCGCCAAGCGTATTCTAGTGTTCACGACTACCAACCTCGCCGTATATTCCGATCACAACGCGATGCACGGATGGGCTGTTGGTAGACAAATCCTCTTACTGGCGGCAACCTGTAATAGTCTGCCGGGGCCTGATAATAGCCCACTGCGGGTGGCGGCGCGTATGTTCGGTAATGCGGGTTGTTATAGTTATACCCATAATTATCCCGCCGATAGTTATGATGGCGTCTATTGCCCCAGTCTCCATCATCCGCAAATGTTGCGCTCGAAAAGAGCAAGATGATTGCTAATAGTGTGGTCAGCCTGAACATAAACCCTCCTTATCCGGGATCTTCAGTTGCGGCTCATTGTTCTCTCGCAGGCTTAAACATCTCTTAACTGACGATTATTCTTGAACTGACTTTTTTGGTGGCAGGTATTGATCGATGGTTCCTCCTGATTTCATCTTTCCATAAAATACCTGGCTGGATAGCGTGTTGTAAGGTAAAACAGCTAACAATTGCATTTAATAGGGAGACCACATGAGCAACCTGTTTGAGCCCATCAAAGTAGGGGACATCAATTTACCGAACCGAATCGTGCTGGCGCCTTTGACGCGTTGCCGGGCCAACGCCGGCCGCGTGCCTAACGAGTTGATGGCCGAATACTACGCGCAGAGAGCGGATGCCGGGCTGATCCTGAGCGAGGCCACTAGCGTATCCGCGCAAGGCGTGGGTTACCCCGACACGCCCGGCATTTGGTCGGATGAGCAAGTGACAGGCTGGACCAAGGTGACCCAAGCGGTACATGCAGCCGGCGGACGAATGTTCCTGCAACTCTGGCACGTTGGCCGGGTATCGCATCCGGATTACCTAAACGGCGAGTTGCCCGTCGCGCCCAGTGCGATTGCGCCCTTGGGGCATGTCAGCTTGCTGCGGCCAATGCGGGATTACGTGATACCCAGAGCCTTGGATATCAGCGAAATTCCCGGCATTGTCGAGACTTACCGCCAAGGCGCGGAAAACGCCAAACGTGCCGGTTTTGACGGCGTGGAGATTCACGGCGCTAATGGCTATCTGTTAGACCAGTTTTTGCAGGACAGCACCAATAAAAGAACCGATGCTTACGGCGGCTCGGTGGAAAACCGTGCTCGCTTGATGTTGGAAGTGACCGATGCAGCCATTTCGGTATGGGGTGCCGGTCGTGTAGGTGTGCATCTTGCCCCCAGGGGGGATTCGCATACTATGGGCGATTCCGATCCTATAAGCACATTTGGGTACCTGGCGGAGCAATTGGGCAAACGCGGTATCGCCTTCATTTTTACCCGTGAATCGCTCGGAGAAAATCGTATTAGCCCGACGTTGAAAAAGCGTTTTGGCGGTGTGCTGATAGCCAACGAAGGTTTTAATCGGGAAACCGCGCAGCAAGTCATTGCCGACGGTGAAGCGGATGCCGTCTCGTTTGGGAAGGACTACATTGCCAATCCCGATTTAGTGCGCCGCCTGCAATTGAATGTGCCTCTAAACCCTTACCATGCTGAAACCTTTTATGGTGCTGCGGGGCAGGACCCGAAAATTGGTTATACCGATTACCCTTGTTTGCCAGCGGATCTGGGTTAACTAACAAGCAGCGATGAAGTCGATTCCGTGGTGCAGTCTCAGGCGGGACCAAGGTTTAAACGCCTGTTGGATACGATATTCGTCACTGCATTGTTAGTAGTGATGGCCGCCGGGGGCATTCGCCTGGTTGGCAAGCGTTAACCCTTAATTCTACTTTGTCAGATTACATGACTAACCTTGTTCAAGGTCGTCATTCCGGCATGGATTGCCGGAGCCGTTAGACCGCGTAGCGAATCCAGGCTGTATGGATGACTCGAAGCTTGTCATCCGTGGCACTGGATGCCCGCTCTTGTGCCCTGTGGGTATCCCAGCGGGCATGACGACCTGGAAGATAATCTGACAAAGTAGAATTAAGCTGACCGAAGTTTCCGACCTATCCGCGATTAAACTGGCTTGCAAAACGGCTTGAAGTATATGCATGTTTGGGAAAGGCTTCATTATATATGGCCCTGTAGCTGCCGTTCCCACAGCGCCAATACCCTAAGCTAGGAACTTGAAGGTGCCCATTTATTCGCACTAGGGGCGTCAAAGGTCGGATCTTGACTTAACGGCATTGCCCAATGCTAACCCTTATCAGCGATAACGAAAATTACCCCGGTAGTAATAACTCACTCCCCACCAAGGATGGCGGATGCTGAAGTCCAGATAGAACTCGTCCTCGGAAATTGCGCGTTCGCTGATGCTTGCCGAACCCAGCAATAAGCAATCCGGGATGTTCAGGCGGAGTGGACCGCATTGCCAGAAATGGCCATTGCTGCGATACAGTAACTTACCGTCTTGGACGCTGACGTTCAAGCGCAAACCAAAGCCGAACCCGATGGTTTCGATCAATTCGTGGTCGGCTGCATAGCTCATCCTGGAACTGAAGCAGTCGGTTTTGCCGTCCGCGTAAGTCATCGTCCGCTGCCAATGCAACCATTCGCCGTTGGCGGTCTTGTCTACTTCGGCTTGCGCCGCCTCCCCGCGCCACAGCAACAAGCCGCCGAACAAATGAATCACCCAGATCAACGGCAACAGATAGCTCGGATAGCCTATCTCCATCGTACCCACTAACCGGCTTTGTTGGCCGCCGCTGATTTTATAATGTCTTTGAATCACTTCCGGCAATTGTTGCCAGTCGTCGCCCAATACTTTTTCCATCAATGATACTGACATGGCTTAGCTCCAGAGTGAGTTGTGAAATACCATCAAGGTGGTGATGCCTATCATGCCGAAGAAGGCCGGCACGCCCAACCATAGCCATATCTTGGAATAATAGTGGTACAGATAGGGCAAGGCCCGGCCTTGAGCTAGCGACTCGACGGCAATGTCACGCATGCGGATCTGCAAGATCACCACCGGCAACCAGCACAGTCCGGTGATTAAATACAGCACCAACGTCCAACACAGCCAGCCGTCGCCGAACGATGCCGACAATTGCTCGGCCAATAAGACGCCGGTTAGCGGCTGGATAATCACGGTCGGTGTGGTGAACCACCAATCGGCCAACACTACATGTTTGCTGGTTGTCGCGATTGCCGCATGATCGCCGCTTTTGTCGGCCATTACTTTGTAAAACACCGTGCCGGCACCCAAGCCGAACAGCACGATGGCGCTGAGGATGTGGATCAATTTTAACGATAAATACATCATGACTGTTCTCCTTCGATTGCTCTAACCATCAACAAACACATTAAAAACGGCAGGTTTTTCAGTAGTGGGCCGAACGGGTGGAAAACAAACTCCGGCAAGCGCAACGCCACTACCAGGCTATAGCCCAGGACGATCCAGAACTGCCAAAGCAGCAGTTTGTTGATCCGAAACCGCACTAAAGTTGCCAGACCCATGGCAATATCCATTGCCGCCAAACCGTATAAAGCTATTGGCGCGCCCAAGCCGTTGACCCCGAGCGGCGCCAACAATTGGTAACTGAGTTGATGCGGGTAGAAAAACAGCGATGTGATGCCGCTCCATAACCAGACGAAGGCAATCGTGTATAGCAACAAAGGCTTAAAAAAATACAAGCCGGCATGCCAACGCTCGGCCTGGCTGGCCGCTTGTTCGAACCATTGCTCGTTCAAGTTGACGGGCGCACGACCCAAAAATTGAGTGAGCGGACCTGAATCTGCGCTATTGCCTCGATTCAGCATCGCTACGTTATCTTTGCTCAAAATCGGCTCGTCCAGCCATTTGCCCAAGCCGGCCATGGTCATCGCATAGTGGTAAGGAATGGAGCACGTTTTTGCCATGGGTTTGCCCAGTCGCCGCCTGAGCCCTTGCAGCCAGTCCGCATAAGTTATCGGACTGGGGCCGACCAAGGCCAAGGTCTTACGGCCGGAAACAGCGGGCTCAAGACAACGACAGACCGTAGCGGCTACATCATCGATGTGAATGGGTTGTAAAAGCTGGTATCCACCATCCGGTAGCAAGTGCACTGGTAAGGCCGCAAAGGCATGAAACAAGCCACTACTTTGTCCGCCGTGGCCGTAAACCAGCGACGGTTGCAGTACAAACCAGTCTACGACCAATTCCTGTAAGGCAACGTCTGCGGCTTTTTTACTCAGGTGGTAAGCCGATTCCGCATCCGCATCGGCACCAAGAGCTGAAAGTTGCACGATCTTTTTTACCCCGGCTTGGGCACCTGCCTCAAACAAGGCTACCGGCGCTTGGGTTTGCAATTGGGCAAAGCTCCGGTTATTGTTCTCGGCAATAATGCCCACGCAATTGACGATTGCATCGATGTTTTGCAGAAGCGGCAGCCAGGAGTCGATTGCACCGGCCTTGGCGAAGTCCAATTTTAATGGGGTCAGGTTTGGATGATCGATCAGCAGGCGTTCGGGGTGACGGCAACAGGCAGTGACCTGGTGACCCTGCCGCAGCAACTCGCGTAGTACGGCGTTGCCGATAAAACCGGTCGCGCCGGTTAATAGAATATTCATGGTTTTGCTCCAAAAGTTGAGAGGCAGGAGCAGGTTAACGACAGCAATTTGGACGAACTTCCAGATTGATAGGACAGGAATATAAATAATTTACGCTGGATATAAACCCATAAATATCAACGTCATATATATTTACAAAATGATAAAAATGGAGTTTTTTTCTTTAGACGGCGTGCGTTTTGCGAAATTGTCCTGGCGCCACACCGACGATGTCGCGAAACGCCGCATAAAAGTTGGACTGAGTGCTGAAGCCCACTGTCAGGCCAATCGACAATACCGACGCATTGGGTTCTGCCAATAGCAGTTTTTTCGCTGCGGCTATGCGCTGCTCGCGGATGTAGCGGGAAAAGCCTTGTTGAAATTCGGTATTGATCAGTTCCGACAACTGATGCTGACTCACCTCCAATTGCTCAGCCAGCAGGGCTAGATTTAGAGTTTCCAGCGCATATAGTTTGTCCTGTGTCATCAACAAATCGAGCTTGGCCAGCACTGCGGACTTATCTACATTTTTTAATGTCGATTCCGCATAAGCCGCTTGCACCGCTTCCGACACGTCGGCGGCGATGCCGGGGAAACGCAGTAAGGTCAACGCCACCGCAAAAAAGGCCATACCAATCAAGATACTGTAAGCACCGATAAAGTCGGTTTCATTGAGCAAGGGCCAAATAAACCCCAACACCAACACCGCCAGGGCAATCGCAAACAAAGTCCCCAATGCCAACAGCTCCAGATGAAAACGCCGGCGTTGTTCGCGCAGTGCATAGACCGTTTTTGCCAGCCACAGCAAATATCCGCTGCCGATTAAAAATGCGCCGGGTAAGGCCAGGTGGTAAGGCAAGCTAAAGCACAATACTAACGGTAAAACGTGCAGGCCGTCGTGCCAGCGACAGTGAACTTGGGTAAGCAATAACTGCCGGCTGTAGAAATAAAAGCTGGGGGCGATGCTGTATAGCAGTAGCAAATACAGCGCAGAGTGCAGGTAATCGAATCGGTTTAATATCCAGCCCAGATGCAAAGTTTGAATGCCTGCCAAGCCGGCGATCAACAAAAATCCGGCCCATGGCGCAGAGCCGCGTTGCAATTCCTGGCGCTGCAAGAGCTTGCCGATGATTAACAACAGTGCCGCGCCCAAAGAAAACCCGATGAATAATAAAGAAGCGATTTGCATGGCAGACCAAGCGGAAAAGACGTTTTGAGTTTAGCCAGTATTTTTCATGCCGGCTAATCGGCAGCCGGGTACAGTGCATGGTTTTAGCTGGGTGCTATCGCTTAACGCCGGTAGCCGCTAAAATCACAGCTTGTCGAACAAGAGGAAACGCAGATGGCTTTAGCGGAAAAATTATCGATCAGCGTGGCGGATTATCTGCAAGGCGAATTGGTCAGCGACATCAAGCACGAATATATTAATGGTGATGTTTATGCGATGGCAGGGGCGAAAAGGTCACACAACATTATCAGCATGAACCTGTCTGGCTTGGTTTTTTCGCATTTACGCGGCACACCCTGTCGGGTTTTCAATTCAGATATGAAGGTGAATATCCAAACCGCCCAGGATGACTGTTTCTTTTACCCGGATTTGCATATTACCTGTTCTGCGACCGACACCGCCGAACATTACAACAGCCAGCCGAAGTTGATTATCGAAGTGTTATCTGACACCACCGAACGCTACGACCGCGCCGAAAAGTTTCACCATTACCGCAAACTATCCAGTCTGGAAGAATACGTGCTGATTGCTCAAGATACACAACGAGTCGAATGCTATAGCCGCGACAATCAATGGGATTTACGGCTTTATCAAGCCGGTGATCGGGCAGTGTTGCAGTCTATTGGCTTGGAATTGGCCGTTGCCGAAATTTATGAGGGGATAGCGTTCGACGATGTGGCTTAGAGACGCAATCCCTGCGTCTCTAATTTTCCGATCTACTTAGAACTTACGCCAACACCACCGGAATTTTGCCGATTTTTGATTGCCATTCCTTCGGTGCGGTATTGTGGATCGACTCCCCGCGACTATCCACCGCCACCGTCACCGGCATATCTTCCACCACAAATTCGTGAATCGCTTCCATACCCAGCTCAGGAAACGCCACGACACGCGCTTGTTTGATAGCTTTTGACACTAAATATGCCGCGCCGCCGACCGCGATCAAATAGACGGCTTGGTGCTTAGCAATGGCTGTTATCGCTACAGGGCCGCGTTCGGATTTACCTATCATGCCCAGCAGACCTGTTTTTTCCAGCACTGTCTCGGTAAAGCTGTCCATCCTGGTGGCTGTAGTCGGACCCGCCGGGCCAACCACTTCGTCACGTACCGCATCGACCGGGCCGACGTAATAAATGAATTTGTCTTTTAAATCGACGCCGTTCGGCAAGGGTTCGCCTTTGTTCAACAAATCAACGATACGCTTATGGGCGGCGTCGCGGCCGGTCAATAGCGTACCGCTGAGCAACAAGGTTTCGCCCGGTTTCCAGTCGGCAACGTCTTGCTTGGTCAGGCCGTCGATATTGACCCGCCGCGCCGTGCTGGCAGATTGCGTGATTTCCGGCCAATCGGATAATTTAGGCGGCGTTAATACGGCTGGGCCCGAGCCGTCCAATACGAAATGGGCGTGACGGGTGGCGGCGCAGTTTGGGATCATCGCCACCGGTTTGTTGGCGGCGTGAGTCGGGTAATCCAGGATTTTCACATCCAGCACCGTGGTCAGCCCCCCCAGACCTTGGGCACCGATGCCTAGCGCGTTGACCTTGTCGTACAACTCCAGCCGCAACTCTTCCAACGCATTGCTGGGGCCGCGCGCGATCAAGTCCTGAATATCGATAGAACCCATGCAAGCCTGTTTGGCCAAAATCATGGCTTTCTCAGCGGTGCCGCCGATGCCGATACCCAAAATACCGGGCGGACACCAGCCAGCGCCCATGGTCGGTACGGTTTTCATCACCCAATCGACGATGCTGTCGGCCGGATTGAGCATGACGAATTTGGATTTGGCTTCCGAACCGCCGCCCTTCGCCGCCACTTCCACGTCTACTTTATCGCCGGGCACCAATTCCATATGGATCACCGCCGGGGTGTTGTCTTTGGTATTGATGCGTTTGCCGGCCGGATCGGACAGGATCGAGGCACGCAACACGTTATCCGGATGCAGATAAGCCCGGCGTACGCCTTCGTTGACCATTTCGCTGACACCCAGCTTGGCGTCCCAGCGCACCTCCATACCAATCTTCAAAAACACCGTGACGATCCCGGTGTCCTGACAAATCGGCCGGCGTCCTTCGGCGCACATCCGCGAGTTAATCAGAATCTGCGCCATCGCATCCTTGGCTGCCGGGCTTTGCTCTTTTTGATAAGCCGCATGCAAGGCCTGGATAAAATCTTGCGGGTGGTAATAGGAAATGTACTGCAAGGCATCGGCGATGCTTTGGATGAAATCGTCTTGGCGAATGGTGGTCATGGCGGAATCGAAGGCTTAAGAAACAGATCAAAATTTACCACGAAGCGCCAAGCGGTTGAGTATTTTTGGGTTTGCCTCGCCATTTTTGGAAGAAGATTTGGGCAAACAGGTATTGGTCCGGTATCGCCTATTTCGCCTCGGTTAAGCGACACTTACGGAATTTTCCTGTCATGGCAATGTAAACCTTACCGCCGACATTCTCGTAATGTGTACGCGAATCAAGACCATCACACCCCTGGCAATTTTTTTGAACTACAGGGAACACGACATCTACCGGTCCCGGTGCGGATGGAAAAACGCGTCACTTGCCATGTTAGGTCGTTTCTGGCTATTTTAAGCCAAATAATCTAACCTCTATGTCATGCTTTCTTCATGTCTAGTACTAGACAATCTTTAGATTTATAAAAGCTTTTATATCAACCATCCAATTTGGCCCATTAGCCTGAAGATAGACCTCTAAATATTTATATCGATTAATTAGGTATCTAACAACCGCCAACCATAGCCTGGATTCGACGGTCGATCCGATTCATTTTTTGGCTGGCATTACGCCGCTTTTAAGTGCTCCGGTGAATCGCTCGCCGGTTTTTTCAATGTAAAAATCAGGAGTTTATTCATGCCCAACGATAATCTAATCTCCGCAAGCATCAGCGCCGAAGACATTCAAGCCGTCAAGGATGCACTGGCACTGGTGCGCGACAAACTGCCGTTCTTGGTTTCGCTACATCCTCAGGAACGTCGGGAAATGGCTAAGATGGGTGAAAAATCCATCGGTTTCGACGAAAAATGTACGCTATATATGAGCAACCACGCCGAATTCGTACCGGGCTTTCTGGATTTGGCGGAAGTAGCGCGCGACCGCGCTTTGCGCGCGCGGATTCTGGAGTTTTGGAGCACACTCAATGCTCTGACCCAACAAGTCGACGATACCTTGATGGTAGTCAATCAAGATATCTGGATGGCTAATCTGGCTTATTACCAGAGCGTCCGCGAAGCCGCCAAGCGCGGACGTCCCAACGCCCAGACCTTGTATGACGATTTGCGCACTCGTTTTCCCGGTGGTGGTGGCGTGAAAGCTGCGCCGGTGGTGGCGGATGCTCAGGTGCGATGACGATTTGGCGCCTGCGGCGACAGGATGCATTTATTAACCCGGCCCTTAAATTCCCTGGATTCGTCATTCCCGCGAAGGCGGGAATCCATTATAGGCGCTGGGCTCCCGCCTTCGCGGGAGCAACAATATTTGAGGGCCGGGTTAATAACAATCATATGGGGCACCGGCCCGTTCTATTGTCTGGCCTGGAATGGCGTTTAGCCGAAGCTGCATTCGGGTACCGCGCCTAATGCTCGCCCGGCATCGAGGGGCTGCTTCGGAAGGTCGGCGGGGTACTTCAGAAGCACCCCGCTGACCTTACCAGCTACCTCGCCCAGTTTTCGGAGTATCCTGTCGATCTTCGAAAGTATCCGGTCGATCTTTTGTTCATCTACTTCAATCTTTTTCGGGTCCGAGACAATCTTCCGAAAATCTCGGCCAATTTTTTTAGGTATCAAGCCGATACTCGCCGGTATCCGGCAGACAAGGTGAACATTCAAGACGAGGAAAAATTAGCGGCCGTTTATCATTCGTCGCCGAGTTAGTACATTTGTACTGGTACCAATGTAACATTGAGTTATGTCGCGATTTATTACAGCATTAGAGCTTAGCTGTGATTGAATTGGTGTTATCGACCCATTCCGGTCCGTCACGTTTCTCCAAACCGGCCAGTCTGAAATATCTTGATTCTGCGAATTGGAGGGCCACAAAGCAGCCGTTGGTGATCTCATCCAATCGGCCATCAACAGACGATTAGGAGTTTCTGTAAAATAGCAAATGTGCGCTAAAGCCACCAACCGATAACGTTCGTCATAACCAAGAAATCCTTTATCGGGCCAATTTTCGCCCCTGGTTATGGCAATGTTGAGCATAATATCTATCCCCATATTAAACGAGCGAAACTAGCATCGTTATACTCAAAATCAGCGAAATAATAGCGAATACCTTTTTCAAATAATTTACTGGCAGTCTATGGGAGCAGGCAACGCCGCAGGGGGTGACAATAGCGCTAGCGGTAGAGATCGCTAAAAATGCTGGCACATTTATAAACCCAATGACATAGGGGTTGCTTAATGTCTCATACCAGCCGTTAATCATGTAACCAATTGTGCCCGTGACAGCGATAGGTAATCCAATTGCCGCCGAGGAACCAATGGCTTTTTTTATAGCCACATTCCTATATACCAAGTAGCCAATAGTCAGAAAACCTCCACCCACTGCAGCAAGTGTTGATACTGATCCGATACACACTCCAGCCGTAGCTAGTCCGCGGAAGCTCATCGACATTTGACGGGGGTTGGGCTGCCAATTCATAAACATTTGCACCGCTACAATCGCTATAAACAGCGCAAAAAACAGGGCAATATAGGCTGCGCTAAAGTTAGCGGCCAACTGGGTAGTCAGAATAGAACCAAGGATGATTCCCGGAGACATTCCGCGAACGATCTGCCAGTCAACCGCGTTTCGTGAAACATGTGCGTGGACGCTTGCGGCTGAAGAAATAATCATGCAAGCCAATGACGTTCCCAATGCCACATGAACTACTTTTTCTACGCTAATGCCTTGGTAAAGAAAAATGGATGACAGCATAGGAACCAGAATTCCACCGCCACCAAGTCCCAGTAAGCCCGCGATAAAGCCCGCCAAAGCCCCCATCAAAAGGTACAGCAATATCCATTCAACACTTGGCATGTAAAACCAACTTATTTATTAGCGTTTTGGAGTAACCAGACGGTCTCCGTTGCTGCAACTTCGCCCTTCAATCCACCTTCAATATTCTTGCTTTCAACAGACTTCAGCCGGTAAGCAGCCTCATAATGTTGCTTTACTTCGTTTTCGGTCACTGAAAACGGAGGCCCATCCATCTGCAGTTGGTCGTATTCATAAGTAATCAGCAACTGCGCTGCCGTGCCACTTATGTTCATCAGATGCGACGTATAGTGCTCCCGTAAGCCGGATGGCAGGGCAACTAAGGCTGCCCGATCGTATATCGCGTTTATGGCACCAAGAAGCTCGGTAGACACGTCGAAAATATCACCGACGAATATGTCTATGTCTTTAGCACTGTATTGGGTCAATTTTCCAGCCTTAAAGGTTTTTGGCTCTAAGCCAAGTTCATTGAACAACTCGCTAACGGCGAGTTTGCTCAATTCCGCGCCAGCCACTCGATAACCTCTGCTAAGCAACCACGCTATATCCCTGGTCTTACCGCACAACGGCAGAAACACGCGACTGCCTTTTTTCAGATGTAATTCTTTAAAATGCGCGACCAGATGTTGGTTTGCCTCGCTTTCATGAAATGCAATCTCACCGCGTTCCCATTTTTGATGCCAGAAACTTGCTTCCATCTCGACTCCTTAAATCATTAGCCTATTAAAATTCAACATTTATTTGGTGTTTCAGTCTTGAAAAACCGTTATTTTCGAGCCTAGGATAAAAGTTCAAGTCAACTTGAGGTCAAGCATTAATTTCAACAGGAAAATGTATGGATATTACTGAGGTTACTAAGGCATCGGGATTACCGGCCTCCACGTTGCGTTTTTATGAAGAGAAAGGATTGATTCGGTCTACAGGGCGAATAGGGTTACGCCGTATATTCAGTGGCGATGTGTTGGAGCGTCTGGCATTAATTGCTTTGGCGCGCGGTGCCGGTTTCTCGCTTGATGAGATCGGCGAGATGTTTACCCCTGAAGGGCCTGACATCGATAGAACGTTGCTTTTGGCCAAGGCGGATGAGTTGGATAGAAAAATTAATGAACTGACGGCTATGCGTGATGGACTTCGCCATGCAGCGGTCTGCAATGCGCCCAGCCATTTTGAGTGTCCAAAATTTCGTCGCCTCCTCCGAGTTGCGGGTAAACATCGGTTCAGGCAGCCAAATAAATTGAAGGACAAAATTTAAGTGATGAGTGCGATTATCTCAGCTCGGCTTTACTGATTGTTTAGGGTATTAACATGTGCCATGTGTGATCGCTTCTAAATCGGTGCTTGCTCTCGGATGAGAAAATCGTATACCGAGGCTACGGTTCTATATCACGGTTTTTTTAATGCTAAATAACTGAGTATCCTATGAAACGAACGGCTTTAATTTTAATTGATGTGCAGCAGGGTTTTGATCACCCGAAATGGGGCATCAGAAATAACCCTGATGCAGAACGGAACATTGCCCGGCTGCTGGCGCGTTGGCGAACGTTGTCGTTACCGATAATCCATATTCAACACCTTTCCGCTACTGCAAATTCGCCGTTAGCGCCTGATCAACCGGGCTGTGATTTCAAACCTGAAGCCCAACCCATAGACGGCGAACCGGTCTTCGGCAAGCAGGTGAATAGTGCTTTCATTGGAACGGGTCTGGATCAGTTTCTTAAAGAACACGGCATACATAACCTTATCATCGCGGGTTTCACCACCGACCATTGCGTCTCCACCACAACCCGCATGGCGGGCAATCTCGGCTATGGAACCATACTTGTGTCCGACGCGACCGCCACTTTTAATCGCCGTGGGCTCGACGGCGTCAATATCTCCGCTGACGCCATCCATAACGTGCATTTGGCCAGCCTTGACGGCGAGTTCTGCAAGGTTAGAGGCACGGACGAAATATTGACCGATTTTACTTAAACCACGTTAACTTCAGAGAAAGCCCATGAATACCTATCGGTTACATACTGAAATCGAAATAGCTGCCGAGCCGGAACACGTCTGGTCCATTCTTACCGAGTTCCCGGCTTATCCGGAATGGAATCCGTTTATTCTCAACATAGAAGGTGAAGTAAAACTGGATGCGAGGCTTAAAGTGCGGATTCAGCCCAGCAACGGAAAAGCCATGACGTTTCGGCCGCGCGTTTTTGCTGTCGAACCGGGAAAGGAACTACGCTGGCTGGGACATTTCTTGTTTCCCAATCTCTTCGATGGCGAACATCGGTTTGTCATTGAGCCTATCGCCGATGGACGCATCCGCTTTACGCAGAGCGAGCGTTTCAGCGGCCTGCTGGTGCCGTTATTCAAAAAGAGCCTTGAGCAAGATACCAAAATGGGCTTTGAAGCGATGAATCTGGCCATCAAGGCCCGCGCTGAGGCCTGACGATGCAAGTCTTTTGCTTTCTACAGCGTGCCTCACAACCCGATAGCCCTGATGCTTGAGCGCAGCCAGGTCAGTTCGAGATTCCGGTCGGCTCCCGCACGCCAGATCGATACGAAGTCGAAGCCGGGTATTGCGAACGGCGGCTCCAAGACAACTAAGTCGGGGGAGATTTTTTCCATATTGATGGCGCGCGCGGCAATGGTTAGCAACAAATCCGTTCCGACCAATAAGTCGGCGGCAACCGTAAAATGCGGCACCAGCACCGCTATGCGGCGTTGCGCTCCGAGCGCGGCCAGAGCCTTATCGACATGGCTGTGGTGCATGGCTTGCACCGAAACATGGATATGCGGGGCCTCAAGGTAATGGCTAAGCGATAGGCCGTTTTGCTCCGTTAGATTGCGGCGATCCGTTACCAACACAAAGCGTTCTTGAAAAAGAGTATCGCTTTCCAGTTCCTCCGGCATCATCGGAAACACACCAATTGCACCGTCCAATTCGCTTTCCGTCACTTGTCGCAACATCTCCAGTCGCGATGATTGGGTCACAACCAGATTAACACCCGGAGCCTCGGCGCGAAGACGCTGCAACAGCCCTGGCAGAACAACTGCAGAGCCATAATCAGACATGCCCAGGCGAAAGGTTCTCTGGCAATTTTCAGGCGAAAACGGCTCTGACATGACGACATTGCGGACATGAGTCAGGGCATCGGCTAACGGCCTTAGCAAGGCTGCTGCTTTAGCCGTTAAGCGCATTTCATTGCCGACCCGCACTAATAATGGATCGCCTATGAGATCGCGCAGGCGATTGAGTGCATGGCTAACCGCCGGCTGCGTCATTGCTAATCGAGTTGCCGCGCGCGAGATGTGCCGCTCTTCTAAAAGTGCGTCCAGAACCACCAGCAGGTTCAAATCTATACGCCTCAAGTCATGCACTGTATTCATAAGCCACGTACAATTTCTTCATTTCTATTCATCTTAATAATAACTGAAACTGTACGCCACTGGTTTAGCGGTAACCGTGGTGGTATCGGGCCAGTGTCAGGAGATTAAAATGTCTAATTCAAAATTATCCATCGAATTTCCCAACGGTATCAACTTTGCTCAAATTAGGGTTGCCAGACCCACCAATCAATTGGCTGCCGTTGTTCGTTTTTACCGCGACGGTCTGGGTTTGCCGGTGATCGGTTCATTTAAAAACCATTCCGGCTATGACGGCGTCATGCTCGGCTTACCCGGGCGTGACTATCACCTGGAATTTACCCAGTATGCATCCGGAGCTCCATGCTCAATGCCTTCCGCCGAAAACCTTCTGGTGTTATACGTCACCAATGCTGATCAGCGACAAACATTTTTTGAAAATCTTGCCTCTGTCGGTGCTGAAGAAGTAGCGCCGGAAAATCCTTATTGGTTGGATAAAAGCCGAACCTATGCAGATCCGGATGGTTGGCGCGTGGTGATTTGTTCGGTCGTTGGAGTCTGACCGGCGATGGCACCACGACACATTGCGCTCGCCTTATTGTGTGTGCTGGTTTGGGGCGGCAGTTTTTCGGTAATCCGTTGGGGGTTACAGGATTTACCGCCGCTGGCTTTTGCCAGTCTCCGCTTCGGATTGGTGGCATTGCTGATACCGTTTGTTCCACGACCAAACACTAGCTGGCGAACGATAGTTGTTTACGGACTAGGCTGGGGCGCAGTTCAGTTCAGCGGCCTGTTTCTGGCGATTCATCACGGGATGCCAACGAGCCTTAGCTCTGTCTTGGCGCAATCGCAGGTATTTTTCACGATGCTGTTCGGTATGATTTTACGATTGGAGTCGCTCAACATACGTAAAGGCTTGTCTCTGGGACTGGCGCTGGCGGGCTTAAGCATTATCGCGAGCGATGAATCCGCCGAGGTGCCGACGATTGCCATGGCGTTGAGTTTAATGGGCGCTGCCGGCTGGGCATCGGGAAATATCGTCGTCAGAATGGTAGCAACCGCCGGACAACGCTCCGACTCCCTGGCCTTTGTCGTCTGGGCATCATTGATTCCGGCCGTAATACTGGCATGTCTGAGTGCCGAGTTTGAAAACCATACTGCGATTTTTAACTTAAACACTGCAACCTCCGTCTCGGTAACGATAGCAGTGCTTTACCAGTCGCTAGGCGCGTTATTGATAGGCACTTTGGCCTGGAATCGATTGCTGCGGCATTATCCCGCGACCACCGTTGCATCATTTTCCTTATTGACGCCGATTATAGGCCTATCGATCGGTTGCCTGTTTTGGGGAGAAACGCTTTCCATATCGGCATTCGTCGGCTCGACATTGTTATTGTTCGGCCTGATAAGCAATCTATCCGTTGCAACAGTACATGCTAAATAGCCATCTAGCCGGCACATCGGTTTAGTAAATCATCAGTTGCTCAACACTTTGCACGAATGGCCTCCTTCCGATAACGCTTGTCGATTTCCAAGAAGTAAAGGGGGGACAGAGACGAATGTTGGAAGTGCTGGCAATGGAACTCGGATGCCTTCGGCACTACCAGCGCCGCTGGTCGATGTCATCTGACGATCATCATGCCCCCCTAATTCTGCTTGACCTTCCAATTATGTAAACCTTTATATTGATGCAATCCGGATGGTCACTGATGTAAGGCAGCTATCCATGATTAAAATTTGAATAATTTTTCAGGAGTTGAAATGGAATCACATTTGGTAGTCAGTAAGAAAACCGCGCATGCCTATAACACCGCCGCCGATTTATTCGATCACCCGGCCAATACGTTTTGGAGCCGATTCGGCAATAACACCATCGAGCGATTGGGGTTAAGAGAAGGAAACAGGGTATTGGATGTTTGTTCCGGAACCGGCGCTTCAGCCCTGCCGGCGGCGCGAAAGGTTGGCGTAGCCGGCCGAGTGGTTGCCGTCGATCTGGCGGAAAAATTGTTGGCGATGGCGGCTGAAAAAGCCAAAGCCGATGGTCTTGAGAACCTGGATTTTCGGGTTAGCGACATGCTCGCGTTAGCTTATCCCGATGGTTATTTTGATGCCGTCGTTTGCGTGTTTGGGATCTTTTTCGTGCCTGATATGGCCACCGCGGTCAGGGAATTGTGGCGCCAAGTCCGGCCTGGCGGGCGCCTGGCAATTACAACCTGGGGGGCTGAGTTATTCGAGCCAGCC
>NZ_LUUG01000132.1 GCF_001644035.1 Methylomonas methanica | reverse complement strand
AGCGACAACAGCCTCAGCCAAGTCGCCCACAAAAACGCCGCGACGGTCATCCAACAAAGCCAATACAGCTACGACGGCCTGGGCAGAAGGAAAACTAACCAGGAAAGCCTATCCGGCCAAACCACCCTCGGCTACACCTACAGCTACGACCCGCTGGACCGGCTGACCCAAGTCGCCAACGGCACCACCGCCCAAACCCAAAGCTTTAGTCACGACGTTTACGGCAACCGGGTGCAGAAGCAAATCGGCGTACCGGCCACCAGCACCACCGCCTATAAACACGATGCGGCTAATCAGCTGACCGAAGTCCGGCAAACCAATCTGAGCGGCAGCCTGCTGGAAGCCTACTTGTACGACAGCACTGGTCAGCAAACCAAAAAATGTAGCGGCGGTACCGTCACCCGACCTAACGACCAAAGCTGTACCGGCACCACCCAAAACCAAACCGGCTACGACAGCTTCAACCGGCTTAATCAAGTCCAAGTCAACGCGGTCACCACCGGCAGCTTTAAATACGACGACCAGGGCAGGCGAACCCAGAAAACCGAAGGCGCTACCACCACCAACTACCATTACGACGGTAGCTCAATCTACGCCGAATACCCCGGCAGCGGCTGGACCAGCCCGAACGCCGTTTACGTTCAGGCCGGCCAAGACCACCCGCTGGCAAGGCTGACAGGCAACGTCAACCTGCCCAGCGCCACGGCGGCTTACTACCACCAAGACGGACTGGGCTCAATATTGGCAACAACAAACGCCGCCAAAGCTGTCAGCGCCACGCAACGCTTCGACGCCTACGGCAGCAAGATCGGAGGTACCGGCACCGTTCCGCAATACGGCTACACCGGACGGGAGCCGGATGCCAGCGGGCTGATCTACTACCGGGCCCGGTATTACGATCCGAATCAGACTAGGTTTACCCAACGTGACCCGTTGGGGTATGCGGATGGGATCAATCGCTATGCTTACGTTGGCAATAATCCGGTTAACTTCAATGATCCGAATGGTTTGTTTGCGAATAGGGTTTCCAACGCCTGGACTGCTGGAGCGAGTTACTACAACACCGCCAGCAATATTGCCAGCCAGATTGGTTGGGGCGGTGCAGGACAATTTGGACTGGATATATTAGCGTCCTCCGAAGTGCCGGTTGTCTCACAAGCCGCCGGACTGGGTGCGGCCAGTATTTACGCCTATCAAGGTGATGCCTTCGGCACCTCCACCTCTCTAGCCGGCATGTTTCCGGTGGCCGGCATCATCGGCGATGCCGCCAGGATAGGACGTTGGGCTGATAAAGGGGTTGATTTGGCTAGGCAGGCTGATAATATTGCTGATGCGGGTCAAGTTGTAACTAATGGACACCACTCGATACCGCAATTCCTTGGTGGCAATGCTAAGCAAGAATTGACTCAATTGCCCCAGCCAATTCATACTGAGTTTCATCAAGTCTTGAATCAAAACCTTAAAGAAGCGGGAATTCCGCTGAATGTCGGTGGGGTGGGTGGCAGCAGGGCAAATTGGGCAGATTATATGCTCGCCAATCCTGGTAGCCAAAATACTGCACTGGATGCTGTGCTAGATGCCTCGCGTACAATTGACCAAAAACATAACACCAGTATCACGCAAGATGTCTGGAGCAATCTAATGGACGACAACTTTAGGCAATTCCCGTGACCGACATATTTTTTTATAGGCTGTCCTCGACAACCATGGAGTCGTGCGATATAACCAAAATAAGTTACGAAGAAGCACGAAAATCTTGGTTATGTATGGGTTGTTGTTCACCGAAGCCAAGTATTCGTGAGGTTGATGTTTATCTCGATGCCCTCCCTGAAAACATACCTCTGAATTTTGTTAACGGTTGCGGTTTGGGAATTGCCAAAAAAGCTTTCCTTTTGGAGCTAGGCGAGACTGAAGCCCAGCGAGATCTTTATTTGGGACGGGTGTACGATCCTGATGGTAACCAACTTGACGAATATGTTTCTTATCACAGTTACCCCGAAATCATCGTCCGTGGCGATCAACACGCTAATTACCATCGTTGTATTGAGTGCGGACGCATACGCTATTTTGCGATGGGCAGGCAATATCTATATCCCTTTCCATCGTCCAAGGAGTCATCTATTTACTATAAAGGGAACGGTGGACTTGTAATAACTATTGACTTATTTCAACGGCTCAATTTAGCCCAATGGTGTAAATTGGCTGTGGATCCATTGCCGGTTCTGGATGAGCCTCTGGACGGTTTTGGCGATTTTAACGCGGACTTGTAACGCGATAACGTGCGCCTATAGGATGTCGCCGACGTCAGGAGGCGCATCTATCGCGACAGCTCTTTAACAATCTATCATCGGCTCCGCTGGGTAATCCGGCGACGAGGACGCCGGCGGCCACCTCGCCCAATACCAATACGATGCCGCCGGCAACCTCACCCAAATCACCGACCCGGACAACTACACCCTGGGTTTTGATTACGACGCCGTCAACCGCTGGACCACGGCCTACGACAAAGCCGGTCATCACGTCGACCGCAAACTGGATGCCGCCGGTCGGGTTAAAGCCGTCACCGACCCCAACGGCAATAGCACCCTCTACAGCTATTGGAACGCAGCGCAAGACGGCCGCCTGAAAAGCGTCATCCAACCCAAGATAGCCGGCTACACCCTGGGGCAAATC
>NZ_LUUG01000131.1 GCF_001644035.1 Methylomonas methanica | reverse complement strand
GCGCCGCTGTTGCCGTCGCTGACGGTCACGCCGCTAACAGTCACCGTCTTGTTGCCGCTACCGACGTTTTTGTCGGTAAAGGCAAAGGTGCCGCCGCTGAGGCTGTCGCTGCCGTACAGCGAGCCGCTCGTGATGGTTGCGGTGCCGGCCGCCGTGGTGCCGCCGTCGTAGGCCTTGCTGACGTCGCTGGTGCTGACGGTCACGCTGGCTGCTGAAATATCGGCGGTATGCGTGCCGCCGCTCAGCGTATAGTTGCTGGCCAAGCCGCCGTTACTGCCGTCGGCCAACGCCAAAGTCCCCAGCGTCACCGCTTTGCCGGTGCCGACGTTTTTATCGGCGACCGTGCCGGTGCCGCTCAGGTTCAGGGTTTCGCTACCGAACAAGCTGCCGGTCGAGAAGATGCCGGCCGCCACGTTGGTACTGCCGTTATAGGCCCGATTGCCGGTCAGGCTGACCACGAACGGCGTGATGGTTAAGGTGCCGTTGACATAACTGAAATCATAGTTGCTGGCAGTGTATCCGCTCCCGGTAATGGTGTAGCTACCCGCGTTGGTCGCGCCTTGCGAGGTGCCGCCGTAGCTGACGCTGCCGCCCAATACGCTTGAGGTTTCGCTGTTGACGAAGCCGGTGATATTGACACCGTGACCGCCACTATAGCCCAAGCCGTTGTAAGCGCGGCTGTCGTCACTGGCGGTCACGGTCAGCGTTTTTTTGTTGACCGTTAAGGTTCCGCTGGCGCCTCCGGTGCCTATCGTCGTCGAATAACCGGCCCCGCTACTGATCGCGGCCGAACCGACCGCGCCGTTGACAGTATAGCTGCCGACCGCGCGGGCAGTGCCGGCCGTGCCGCCGACAATGCTAAAACTGGGCGTGCCACTTAAACCCGCGACGGTGGCGGAGTCCGTCACGCCGTCGTCGTTGACGTAACCCGAAAACGCGCTGCTCGCGCTCGGATCGGCGTCGCCGTAGGTTTTGCTGATGTTGCCGACGTCGACGCTCAGGCTAGGCTGGTAGTCATAGATCAGGTGATTGCCCGCGACGATTGTTGCCGGCGCGTTGCCGTCGTAAGTTTTGTTGTATAGTCTGGGGAGCGCCGAGCCCGCCGCCCCGGTCAGGCCTCCCTCGGTCGAGCCGGATGGACTGTGCATATACACCAGCCAACGACCGTTGGCGGAGGACAGTACGCCAATGCCGACATTGTTGATCAATTCGCCGCCGCTGGCGGCCGCCAAAACCAGCGCATCCCCGCTGCCGCTGGCGGTCAAGCTCGCGCCACTGTTTAAAACGATATTCTTGCTGCCGCTCGCGCCGCCGGTGCCGCGATGGATAATGCTGATGGTATCGGCCAGGATTTGTCCCGCCAGGGTGATGTTGCCGCTGTCGTCCTCGGTGTTGCCGGTGCCGTCGCGCAACTCCATGGTGACCGAACCGGCGCCGGCATCTATCGTGACACCGTTGGCAACTTCGATAACGGCATTGCCGGCCGCGCGATCAGCGTCGACAACGCCGTTGGCTGCCAAATCGTTGGCGTGCAGCACTAAGTTGCCGCCGTCGGTGGTGATGTCGGCATTGACGTAAATGCTGCGTCCCGCCTCCAATTTCAGGGTCGCTGACGAACTGAAAAGCCCGGCGACATTGAGCGCGCTGTTAACGGTGATGTCGTTGCTGGCTTGTAGCGTGACGTTGGTACCCCAGCCGAGTAGATTGGTCAAAACGTCCGGGGCTATGGTCATGTCCTTGCCGACCGCCATACCATAAGTAATGCGACTCGGATCGGTAGCACCCGAGGTTACCCGGCCGCTATTTTCGTTGGCGAAGCTGACCACGAAGGTATCGCCGTGGTCATAAGCAAAGCCTGGCAGCAGGCTGAAATAGTTGGTGCCGGCATATTGATAGTAATCCACCCAGGGGCCGCCGTTGTTAAAGCTCATGCCGCTGTTGGCTGTCCTGCCGACAATGCTATTCGCTTCCGATATTTCACCGAAGATTCCGTAGAAAGCGTCGCCGTAGGTTATGGCGCCGGCATTGGTTAATGCGCCATTTTTCCAATCGGCGTCGATAACCATGTAGTCGTAATAGTAGGTATTGTAATTCTGAGTCAGAATGACTTGGTTCAAGCCGACATCTTGGTTATCGTAAGTACCTACCAAGCTGTTGCTGGCCGATACTACTCCGGCCACACCGGTTGCCGCACGTCCCCAAGTGATTGCTCCAGCATTCGCCGCGCTACCGTTGTGCCAGTGCCGGCTGCCGATCAGATAGGAAACGTAAAGGTCCACGATGCCGTCACTGCCGACCTGATCGCCGGCACTGCTGCCCACTACGCTATTGGATGAGCCAACAACCGCGCCTCGACCACTTTCGCCGTAAGCGTAGCCGGTTTTTTCGGCGACCCAGGTAACCGCGCCGGCATCGGTATTAGCGCCGTTGTGCCAATGGGGGCTCAATACCAAATAGTTGTATACATATTGTCCGCTAGTCAGATCGTAGCCGTTGGTCAGAACGGTGACGCCGCCGCTGCCGATCTGGTCGCCCGTTGTGGCCCCGATCAAGCTGTTGCTGCCTGTCACCGAACCCAATGCACCGGTCAAGCGGCTGCCCCACGTTACCGCGCCGAGTTGCGTGCTCGTGCCATCACCCCAATCCGGACTGATCACGACATAGCCGACTCGGGTCGTATTGTTGTATTCGGCGGGTAGGGCAACCACGCCGCCACTACCGACCCGGTCATTGACATGCGTACCGACCAAGCTGTTGGCAGCGCTGGCGTTGCCGGTAAGCGGGGATGCCGCCCCGGCTGTGGTCGTGACGCTGCCCCAAGTGACGGCGCCAGCATCTGCGGTTGCAGCGTTGTCCCAGTTCGGGCTGGCTATCGCGTAGTAGTCGAGATGGTATTGTTTCTGACCGTTGGCGTTAGCAGGCCCGGTTGTCCAATCGTAAGGCAGCATCGTAATGCCAACGCTGCCAATTTGATCGTTAGCGGTGCCACCCACCAAACTATTGCCGGCACTGATGCTGCCGGTGATTCCGCTGGCGGCAGCAACTTTGGTGACTGCGCCAACGTTCGCGGTTCCACCGTTGCTCCAATTCGGACTATCAACCATGTAAAAGGCTGTTCGCGTACCCGACCAAGTTGTTCCGTTATAGGTCTGCTCTGTATATTGCCCGATTTTGACGCCACCACTGCCTACTTGATCCCCGGCTGTATCGCCGACCAAACTGTTGCCTGATCCAACAGTGCCTTGGATGCCGCTGGCTTCGGCACCCATAGTGACCGCACCGCGGTCACTATTCCAATGTGGACTAATCACACTGTAATAATAGGTATATGACCAGTTGCCAGTAGTTTCGACACCGTTATAAGTTGCCACGACTCCGCCACTGCCCACGCGATCGTTGGCATGACTGCCGATCAAGCTATTGCTGCTACTGATCGCACCGCTGACGCCGCTGCCGAAACTGCCCCAGCTGGCGGCGCCCGCATCGGCGTTGCCGCCGTTATCCCAGGTGGGCGTCAGCACCACATAATCGGCAACGCCGACATCGACGATATTATTGACATCGCTGCCGACGCCGTCGTTGGCGGTGCTGCCGACCAGGCTATTTCCTGCGCCGACCACGCCGCTGACGCCGCTGGTTTTGCTGCCCCAAGTCACCGCGCCGGCATTGGTCGCACCGCCATTATCCCAATCAGGGCTCAAAACCAGGTAGTACCCGTTCTTCAGGAGAATTCCACCGCCACCAATATGATCATTGGCTGTGGACCCTACCAGACTGTTGGCTGTGCCCAAAGTACCGGTTTTGGTAGCTGTAGCATCCCAGAAGGTTACGGCCCCGGCATTACCGTTCCAAAGAGGGCTAAGTACTACGTACCCTGGGTCTTGGCCAAGGTTCGTAACGCCGCCGCTACCGACCTGATCGTTCGCATGACTACCGACCAAGCTATTGCCGCTGCCTATCACACCGGACACGCCGCCATTATTGGTGCTGGTCTCCGTTGGGATATTGGTTAACGTGTTTCCGAGATAGTCCGTCGTCGTAACGGTACCGTAGGTGATGCTGCGACCGTCTCCCCAAGTGATGGCGCCGGCATCCGCGATTGACCCGCCATTGTTGAAATGGGGACTTAGTACCAGATAGTAGGGGTGGGTTGATGTGTAGCCGGTGTCCGCACTGCGGCTAGTATTATGACTAAGTATCTGAATGCCACCACTACCAACCAAATCGCCGGCGCTTGCACCAACCAGACTATTGGCTGAAGACACTGCGAAACCAGCAGTCGCTCCGCCCGATGCAAAACCAGTTGCGCCATTAAGCCAAGTGACTGAACCCTTATCACTCTCCCAATGCGGACTGGCGACGACGTAGGCAACGTCAGTTCGGTAAGTATTCACGTGCCCGTGCGGCGGCGTGGTCCAAGGCTGACTGTTGTAGTTGGTACTGTTGGAGTAATAAAGCACCTTGATGTCGCCGCTGCCCACTTGGTCGCTGGCATTACTGCCGACTAGGCTGTTCGAAGAATCGACGGTGCCTGTTAGCGCGGTCGATCCGCTGGCCCAAGTCACCGCGCCGGCATCGGCCGCACCACCGTTTTGCCAGTGCGGGCTGGCGATCGCGAAATAGTTTCGGAAATATTCGGTGCCGGCAATCAACGCGCCGCTGCTGTTGTAGTCGTGGAACTCGGTGACGAATTGAGTGATGCCGCTGCTGCCGATACGATCGCCGGCGGCCGAGCCGACCAGGCTATTTGCCGACGAAATGACACCGGAGATGCCGCTCAACGCGCTACCCATCGTCACCGCGCCGGTATTGGCATTCCATTGCGGATTCAAGACCAGATATTTCAAATAGCCGTTGTCGTTGGACCATGTGTGGCCGGTAGCGCCGTAATAGTTATCAACCAAAACGATACTGCCGCTGCCCACCGCATCGCCCGCCGAACTGCCGACCAGGCTGTTGGCAGACGATATAACGCCAGACACGCTGCCATTGCCGGCTGCCCAGGTGACTGCGCCTTTGCCGCCGTCCCAATACGGACTGGAAATCAAAAAGTTGCCCAGCGAATTGAACGAGACGTTGACGTTGGTATTGGTATTTTGGCTAACCAGCTGGGTGATCCCACCACTGCCGAGGCGATCATCGGCGTGGCTACCGGTGACCGTCGCGATCAGCGCCCCGGACCAGCCGTTGTACAAATAAACCGCGCCGGCATCCTGGCCGCCGAAGTCGTCATAGGGATTCGTGACGGCCACGTTGGTGCTCCACAGTACCGAAGTGCCGGTGCCGAAGCCGGATGTGACGCCCAGTGTGTTGGTCGGATTGGGGTCTTCGAAATCGAATTGCGGGTACTGGCCGCTGCTGTCGATGGTGATGTTGCGCGGATCGAGTAATAGACTGCCGTTGCGGCCCTGACTGGCTAAGGTGGTAACGGTTCCGCCAAACAGTAGGGCGTCGTGAGACGAGACTTCAACGGTGCCGCCGTCGCCGCCCGCCGAACCGCCCTTGGCGGAGATCGTGCCATAAAAATCGGTTTTCTGATCCGACCAAACCACGACGTCACCGCCATCGCCCTTTTCAGTTGCGACGGCTTGCAGTTGGGTGAAGGGATTGATTCGCGTTATCGTGGCATTGCGAACCGCCGCGTCCTTGCCATGAAAGCCGCCGCCAATGCTGATCTTGCCGCCGCCTTTGGCACCGTTGGCGGTGATCGTCGCAGCGGCCAACGTAACGTCTTTGCCGCCGGTGACGGTGATCTTGCCACCGCTTCCAGAAACGCCGCTAGCATCGATGGTGGCGGAACTGAACACGCCACCTTGGCCACCCGCGGTCACGGCGATGTCGCCGCCGTTTTGGCTTCCCTTTGTGGACAGCTTGGCGGATGCGGTCTGGATGACTCGACTGTCGGCGGCAATCGTAATTCGGCCGCCTTCGGAGACGGTACCTTCGGCGCTGAGCGTTCCGGTTTGCAGCACGCGGTCGCCGGTCAGGCGAATATCCCCGCCGCTATCACCGTCGGCGCGGATGGTACCGGTATCGACGACCAACCGGCCGCGCTCGACGACATTGCCGCCTTGGGTATTCTCGGCGGCGGACACCTCCAGTGTGCCGCTGTTGCTGACCTCGTCGCCGATCAGTTCTATCGAACCGCCGCGATTGACCAGGGATTTGGCCTCAACCACGCCGCTGTTGTTAATCGCGGCGCCGCGCAATTGGTCGGCGGCGCTGGCCGTCATGATCACCCGGCCGCCATCGGCGCGGATCAGCTGTTTGTTCTCGATCAGCGTATTGACAGTGGCTGGATCAACCTGAACATTGACCAGTTTACCTTCGTCCAATTCCAGTTTTACGCCATCGCCGCCGGCTAGCGCCACCGTGCCCAAATGGGCCTGAACCAGACCTTCGTTGCTGACGCTGGGGGCCAGCAACGCCACGTATCCGCCGTCCTTGGCACGGATGTCGCCCTGATTGACGACGCCGGCGTCGCTGCCCTCGCGCTTGAAATGATAGTTGCCGGCACGGAAATCGGCATCGCTGATGTTCATCGTCGACGCCGCCATCGCGCCGACATCGACTTGGGCGCCCTTGGCAAACAGCACGCCGTTGGGGTTCACCAGAAACACTTGACCGTTAGCGGTCAATCGGCCGGCAATGACCGATGCTTCGCCGGATGTCACGCGGTTCAGCGCGATCGCGCTGGCGTTAGGCTGTTGATAATCCAAATGGGCACTGGCGCCGATGTTGTAGCTCTGCCAGTTGATGATAGCTTTATCACTGCCTTGTACGACATCCATCCGTGCGCCATCTTGGTGGATTTGTGCCTGTCCCGACGTCACCTGGCCGCCATTAGGCAGCGCATTGCCGGCCAATTCGGCCAAGGCCGGCTGCCAAGCACCGGCCAAGGCGATTTGTATCGCCAGCACCAGCGGATGACGGTTGAAGTGCGGCGTGCGACTTTGGTAGGCATATCTGGTCATAAGACTGTCCTCTCGAATCAGTGCGGTTTTTCGGTGCTTGCGGCGGCTTTGCGTTCCAACAGGCGGGCAAAATTGCTCAACGACGCCAAGTGCAGATAGATCAATCCCAACCAGCCGGTTTGGAACAGGCTGTCCAACGCATCGCTACCGATTTTTTGGAAGCGCGCCTGGTCCACGACCCAAAGACCTGATAACGAGTAGCGCTCGCCGCTCGGTGATACCGCATCGGCCCGGCGTTCGGTTAAGAGGTCCAATTCGTGCAAGGTGGCGGCGAATTGCGCGGTCCGTTGCGATTCGGCGTGGAACTCCCGCAAAAAACCGATGATTTGTTGCAGGTAAGCCGACGGTTCGCCGTCGACCAGCAACGGCTCACCGGCCGTTTCGTTAAAACGCGGGCTAGTCTCGTCAAAACAGACGACCAATTGCTTGTCTTCGGCCTGCTCGGCGGGTACGAACGGGTATCGGCGGACGAAGGCTGGTATGTAATGTCCGATCCAGCGACCGGCGCCGTTGACGAACAGGTTTTCACCGTCGTTCAAGCCCAGCACCGCGACCGGAACGAATTGGCCGTCGCCGGCTTTGCCGAAAGCGATCGGATATTCCTTGCCGGCTTCGCTGAATTCCGGACCAATCAGCGGCACCGAGTTACTGACTCGCGCGTAACCGACGTCTTCGGACGGCGCGATATGCAACCGACCGTGAGCGGCGGGGTTCAGACTGACGATGCGTTTGTAAAATAGCAATTGGTTATCCACGGTGGTGTCGCCGGTTGAGTTGGAGGAAAAATGGAAACTGAAGACGTTTAAAACGCTTTGCTCAAGCTGACCCAAAAATGAGGCGCTTTGTAAGTACCGTCAGAATCGTTGCCGTCTCCCGAGCGGGCTGGGTTGGCGCCTATGCGTTGGGCGACGCTGCCGCGGATGATGAAATTGCCGGGTACCACCCAGTTGATTCCGACGCCGCCGCCGCTGAGCGTGTATTGGTTAGGGCCGCCTTCGGTGGCATTCGGCCATAGATCGTTGTGCAGCGTTATACCGCCATGGTCGATGAAGCCGACCAACTCAACATGCTCGTAAACCTCGTACCGTAGTTCGAAATTCATCAGATAGCCTTCGTCGCCCAGGGCCTCGTTGACTGGATAAGCTCTGATGCCAAAGGGGCCACCCAGACTGAACTTTTCGGAAGAATCCAGATTTTTAGTGGCCAGTTGTCCACTGACGCCGGCATAGAAGCGTAATTTGTCGGTCAGGCTTTGTAGACGGGAGGCGTTAAGTGAGAACTTTTGATAGGCACCACCGGCGCGGGCTGTGGCCCGGTTTTGAGTTTGGTCGACCAGGCTTCCCGACAAATCCAGGTTGCCGGCCACCATTGTTGCGCCAAATAACGTTACCGCGCTGCCTAGCCAGTCGTCCTGATGATCGCCGCTCAGGCCGAGGTAACCGCTTTGCACTTCCTTGTCGCTGACCACGCTACCAAGGCTGGTATTGTAGTAGTGGCGATCATCGAAACCGCTGACAACGTAAAGATTCGTGCTCACACCGCGAAGCAACGGATAGGTTGCGAAGGTGCCGCCGGTCCACGCCGAGCCTTGGGCGTCCAACGACTGAAAGGGTTCGCCTAGGGTATAGTCCAGCGCGGACGCGGCCAGGCCAATCCGCAACCCGGAGTAGCCTACCGGCAGCGAATAAGCAACTCGGCCATAAACGTTACCGCTGCCGCCTTGAACGCGTAACGAGGCCAGATCGCCGAGGCGCAAGGGATTATTCAGGTTTAGCAATCCGCCGAATTGGTTCATGCCGACCGAGCGCACGCCGGTATTGCTGTAATCTACAGAGCCGCTGATTAAATTGCTGGGGTCGATTTTCAGCAGCAGGTCGGATTCGCCGGCTCTTTCGCCGGCCTTCAAGGTGGAAGAAATGGTGCCGCCGGTCAGATCGTTCAGCAGGAGGATGCCGCGTTGCATATCGGCCAATCGCAAAGCGTCCCCTGCCGGCTGAGCCGCCAACATGGTTTGTCGGGGAATGTCGTTTCGGTAGGTGGCGGCCGGGTCGTCGACCTCGACTTTGCCTAATTTGGCTTCGCGGATCAGAATTTCGACGATGCCGTCGCGAATTTGCTGAGCGGGCAATACCGCGCGGGCGAAAAAGCCACGTTGCTGGTAATACTCCGCAATATCGCGAGTGATTTTGCGCAGTTCGGCCAAGCTCAAGTCCTTGCCGATATGGTCTTTCAGAAATGCCTGGAGTTCAGCTTCGCCAATCAACTCGGTGCCGCTGATTTTCCAACCCTTGACTTGGATACGGATGTCGCCTTCACCGGCAGGCGCCGGTTGCTCCGAAATTTCGAACGGGACGTTCGAGTCGCCAGGCAAAATCGGTTCGGGTTTGATATTTCGTAGAATCGACCCCGCCTCGGGAACCACTTCAGCCGCTTGTCCGGCAGCCAGACAACTGATTAGGAAAGCTAAGGCAGCGGCACTGAGCCGAATCCGGATGAGTTTGCGATTTCTTAGGGTCGGTTGCATACGATTTCAATTGCTGACATGAATGGAAATGGTCGCCTGTCCGCTTTATTTAGGCCGCGAGGCAAATAACGAATGCCCTGGCCTATCTTTGGTTACCCGATGCGGATTGGTGTGCCCGTACAATATAGCCGTTCGGTCATAACCGTTTAGCTCAGGGGCCGGAGAGTATCGAATCCGATCAGACCCCAAAAACGGTATGGAAATAATATAGTCGATAAAAAAAATTAGTCGAACGCAAAAAATCTCAAACTTTAATTCGGGCGCGTCATGGATCGCCGGTTTGAGCAGACCAACGCTAACCGGGCCTGGGTCTCGGACATCACTTACCTACGGACCGTGAGTGGTTGGCTGCTTATACCCTTGGATATAAGCTGGCGGTCGTGTTGGACCTGTACTCGCGCAAAATCGTCGGCTCGGCTATGGCGCCCACATGCCGGCGGAATCGGTTTACACGGCCTTCCGGATTGCCATCGCTCAGCAAAGACCGCCGCCGGGCGTGATCGTGCATTCCGACCGAGGTAGCCAATATGCCAACCACGCCGATGCCATCCGCGTATATCGTTAATTTCTACAACAATCGGCGCTTGCATTCGTCATCGGGCTAATTGCCGCTGAATGGCTATGAGATGAAAATGGCAGACCAACAACCTATCGCGGTGTCCGAAAAAAGTAGACCACTACAACCTGGCCTAAATGAGCGTCACCGCAGGGAAAGTGGGAACCCCGTTGCCGGAATCGATTGACGGCGAGTTCTGACGGATGCCGCTTGCCTAGCACATGAAATGCGTTAACGGGCTAACCGACACCCCTGCAAAAACAAACCAACAGACTGCCGCACCCATATTTCGATCTCGGCTTCGTCGGGAGTCGGCTCCAAACCCAGTTGTAATCTTTGTAAGCGTTCGCCACGCACCGCGCTGATGAATTGGTCGGCAAGGAAATACGGATCCATATCGATTATTCGGCCGGCCTGTTGATGGCGCATAAAAAACTGCGCTAACAAACCCAGAGTCCGGCGCGGTCCTTGTTCGTAAAACTGTGTCGCCAGATCCGGGAATCGGGGCGATTCGCCGATCAATATCGCCCGCATCCGCAACACATCCGGACGGGTGATACGAAACAAAAACTGCCGGGCAAAAATCGTCAAAGCCTCTTCCAATTCGCAATCGTCGGACAGGCTGCCGATAAACTGGTCGCTGCACCGCCTGATCAAAGCGCCGAACAGACCGGCCTTGCCACCGAATTGGCTATAGATCGTGCGCAGCGAAACTCGCGCATCGCGGGCTATGGTTTCCATACTCAGGTTTCCGTAACCGTTTTCCAGGAAAAGCTGCAACGCCGCATCGAGCAATCGGTCCCGACTTTGCTGCTCATCGCCCTTACAGGGACGCCCACATTTGATCATGCTGCAGTACTCGCGAAATAAATTGACTCGAACAAAGATGATAACCTAGACTAAACGGTAATGGATATTACCATTTTTATTCACACGACATTTGGGACTCTACGGAAATGGCAAAAAATAGGTGCATGACGATTGCGATTAACAGGAGAAGCTCCCGTTCGGAGCAAAGCCTCCAGGACTTTCCTCGACAGGGATATTCAAGCCGCCTGCTCCGCCTCAGCGTTGTCGTTACCGCCATGCAACTAGCACTAGTCGGCTGCGGTTCCTCCAGCACTCCAGAAGGTGCGCCAGCCGCACCGCCGCCGCCCAATGTAAAAATTGCTCAACCCTTAAGCCAGGAAACCACCGAATGGGACGAGTACACCGGCCGGGTTGAAGCGGTCAATTCTGTGGACATCCGTGCCCGCGTCAGCGGCTATTTGGATAAGGTCAACTTCACCGCCGGTGCGAAAGTTAAAAAAGGCGATCTGTTATTTCAGATCGACCCCAAACCGCTGCAAGCCCAACTCAATCATGCACAAGCCGAATTGGAGCGCGCCAAAACCAAACGCGAACTGGCAAAAAACGACCTGAGCCGTGCCGAAAACCTGTTCAAAGCCAAAGCCATTTCCGCTGAAGAATACGACATGCGCAATAAAGGCCTAAGTGAAGCCGCTGCGGCGGTCGAATCGGCCGCAGCCAGTGTCTACACCGCCAAACTCAACCTGGAATACACCGAAATCCGCGCCCCGATCAGCGGCCGTGTGGGCCGAGAAATGATCACCGCCGGCAACTTGGTGAGAGCGGACGACACCCTGCTGACCAATATCGTCTCCACCGACCCGGTGTATGTGTACGTCGATGCCGATGAACAATCGGTGCTGAAATACCGCCGCCACGCCCAGCAGCATGGCAAAGCGTCGGCGGATTTGAAAGGCACGCCGGTAGAGCTGGCGGTTGCCGACGAAACCGATTTTCCGCATCAAGGCAAACTGGACTACATAGCCCCGCGCGAGGATGCTGCCACCGGCACGCTAAGCTTGCGCGGCGTATTTGCCAACCCCGACGAATTACTCAGCCCCGGTTTCTTCGCGCGCTTGCGGGTGCAAGCCTCGGCCTCTTACCCAGCGCTGTTATTGCCGGACCGCGCCATCGCCGCCGATCAAGCACAACGCTTTGTTTGGGTGATCAACCAAGACAATCAAGCCGAATACCGACAAGTCACACCGGGCGCGCGGATAGGTGAGTTGCGGGTTATCCGCAGCGGTTTGCAAGCCGGCGATTGGGTGGTAGTGGAAGGTTTGCAAAAGCTTAAACCCGGCGCCAAAGTCAATCCGGAACGCACCTCGCTCGGCGCGCAGGGAGCCCAATAAGCCATGGATAAATTCAGCCATTTTTTTATCGACCGGCCGATATTCGCAGCGGTATTGTCGATTGTGATCGTGTTGGTAGGCAGTTTGGCATTGATCGGCCTGCCGATTGCCCAGTACCCGGAAATTGCGCCGCCCACCGTCGTCGTCAATACCAACTATCCCGGCGCTAACGCCAGTGTCGTCGCCGAAACCGTGGCCACGCCGATTGAGCAGGAAGTAAACGGTGTGGAAGACATGCTGTATATGTCTTCGCAGTCCACCAATAGCGGCGCGATGTCCTTGACCGTGACCTTCAAACCCGGCACCAATCTGGATAAAGCCCAGGTATTGGTGCAAAACCGGGTGGCGCTCGCCGAACCGAAACTGCCTGAAGAAGTGCGTCGCCAAGGCCTGAGCGTGAAAAAACGCAGCCCTGATTTAAGCCTGGTGGTTAACTTGGTGTCGCCGGACAAACGCTACGACAGCGTTTACATGAGTAACTATGCCTTGCTGCAAATCCGCGACACCTTGGCGCGTTTGCCCGGCGTTGGCGACATTCTGCTGTTCGGCGCCCGCGATTACAGTATGCGTTTATGGCTAAACCCGGAATCCATCGCCGCCCGCAATCTGACCGCCGCCGAGGTAGTGAACGCGGTGCGCGAACAAAACGTGCAAGTCGCCGCCGGCGTGGTCGGCCAGCAACCCTCGCCCAATAATGCCGAGTATCAATACACCGTCAGCACGCTGGGCCGTTTGACCGAGCCCGAGCAATTCGGCGAGATCGTCATTAAGCAAGGCGAGAACGGTCAAGTTACCCGCCTGAAAGACGTGGCGCGTATCGAACTGGGCGCTAAAGATTACAACTCCGGCTTATATCTGGACGGCGATCAGACGGTCGGTCTGGCGATCTTCCAACTACCCGGTTCCAATGCCATCGACACCAAAAAAGCCGTGGTCGAGGCGATGGAGAAACTGAAGACCCGCTTCCCGGAAGGCCTGGATTACGTATTGGTTTACGACACAGTGGTGTTCGTACAGCAATCCATCGATGCGGTCGTTGAAACCCTGTTCGAAGCCTTATTGCTGGTGGTATTGGTGGTCATCGTGTTCCTGCAAAACTGGCGGGCAGCGGTGATTCCTTTGCTGGCAGTGCCGGTGTCCTTGATCGGCACCTTTGCGGTGATGTCGGCCTTAGGCATCTCGTTAAACACGCTCTCGTTATTCGGTTTGGTATTGGCTATCGGTATCGTGGTGGACGACGCCATCGTGGTGGTGGAAAACGTCGAGCGGCATATCGCCGAAGGCATGCATGCCCGCGAAGCCACGCGGCTGGCGATGTCCGAAGTAGTTGGGCCGGTGGTTGCCACCGCGCTGGTATTGGTGGCGGTATTCGTCCCCACGGCTTTTATTACCGGCGTATCCGGCGCGTTTTACAAACAGTTTGCCTTGACCATTGCCGTCTCGACCGTCATTTCGGCGTTTAACTCGCTTACGCTCAGTCCGGCTTTGTGCGCCTTACTGCTGGATCGTGCCCACGACAACAAAGACGCTTTCACCAAAGTGTTCGACAAGCTGTTTGGTTGGTTCTTCGGCGCGTTTAACCGTTTTTTTGAGCGTTTCAGCGTCGGCTACTCGCGTCTGGTTGGCCGCTTGATCCGGATGACGGCCTTGGTGCTGGTGTTGTATGTCGGCCTGAACGGCTTGAATCTCCTGACTTTCGAGAAAGTGCCGACCGGTTTTATTCCGCAACAGGATCAGGGTTACCTAGTTCTGTATGCGCAATTGCCCGACGCCGCCTCGCTGGCCCGCACCCAGGATGTGGTGCAGCAAGCCAGCAAGATCATTCTGGATACCAAGGGCGTGCAGCACGTCAATGCCTATGCCGGCTGGTCGGTGTTGAGCGGGGCCAATCAATCCAATGTCGCGACGATGTTCGCCCGCTTAGGCGCATTTGATGAGCGTGCTGGCCGCCCTGAACTGCATGCCGACCAAATCGTTAAAGACCTCACCCAGCGTCTCAGCATCATCCCCAATGCCCGCATCGCGGTATTTGCGCCCCCACCAATCCGCGGCATGAGTTCGGTCGGCGGCTTTAAATTGCAGATTGAAGATAGAAACAACGCCGGGATCGACGAATTGCAGCGGGTCGCCAATGACATGCTGGGTAAAGGCAATCAACAAGCCGGCTTGGTCGGTTTGTTCACCACCTTTAGATCCGGCGTGCCGCAATTGTTTGTGGACGTGGATAGAACCAGGGTTAAAGCCATGGACGTGCCGTTGAAAGACGTGTTCGACACCCTGCAGATTTATCTGGGCTCTTTGTACGTCAACGACTTCAACGCCTTTGGCCGTACCTACCAAGTGGTGGCGCAATCCGACGCCCAATTCAGGATGTTGCCGGGCGACATCAGCGAACTGAAAACCAAAAATCGCCAAGGCGGGATGGTGCCGCTGGGCGCGGTCAGCGACGTGAAAGAAATCGCCGGCCCCGACAAAGTCACCCGCTACAACATGTATCCGGCGGCGGAGATCAACGGCAGTACCCTGCCCGGCATCAGCTCCGGCCAAGCGATCGATACCATGAGCAAACTGCTGTCCGCCGAATTGCCGCCGGGCTTTGATTTCGAATGGACCGAACTGAGTTTGCAGCAAGTCTTGGCCGGCAATGTGGCGATGCTGGTGTTTCCGCTCAGCGTCATCTTTGTATTCTTGGCCCTAGCCGCGCAATACGAAAGCTGGTCGCTGCCCTTCGCGGTGATTTTGATCGTACCGATGTGTATTTTGTCGTCGATGACCGGGGTTTGGCTAAGCAATATGGACAACAACATCTTCACTCAAATCGGCTTTATCGTCTTGGTGGGATTGGCCAGTAAGAATGCCATTTTGATTGTCGAGTTTGCCAAACAGCGTCAGGAAAGCGGCTTAAACCGCTTCGAAGCGGCGGTGGAAGCCTCGCGGATTCGCTTGCGGCCGATTCTGATGACCTCGTTTGCTTTCATCATGGGCGTGTTTCCCTTGGTGATTGCCCAAGGTGCCGGCGCCGAATCCCGGCGTCTGCTGGGTACGGCTGTTTTCAGCGGCATGATCGGCGTCACGGTGTTCGGCTTGTTATTGACACCGGTGTTTTATGTGGTGGTGCAAGCCATCGCCCAACGCCTGCGCCCCTCAGCCACCGATTTAACTACTCATCAACCTTCAATGGATGCACCCAAATGAGTCAGCGCCAATGTATTAACCAGGTCCAAAAACTCCCTGGATGCGTCATTCCCGCGAATGCGGGAAACCAGCGTGGCCGCAGGGCTCCCGCATTCGCGGGAGCGACGACATTTAAGGCTCGGATTAATAAACGCCGGCTTGACACCCTCTGTGCTGTCGGCCTCGTCAGCTTACTGCTGAGCGGTTGTGCGGTCGGCCCGGATTATGAACGGCCGGCCACTGCCGAGTTGCCGGCAAATTTTGCCAACGCCCAACCCGCAGAGTTCTCCGAGCGCGGCATTGAGGAGCAGTGGTGGAAGCTATTCAACGACCCACAATTAAGCGCCTTGATCGAGAACACTATCAGCCACAACTACGAGCTGAAAGCCGCCCGCGCCAATCTGGCCGAAGCGCGCTCCTTGTATCTGGAAACTGGTCTAAACCTGTTACCCACCGTCACCTCGCACGCGAATTACACCGAACAAAAACGCAGCGTCGGCGCATTTAACAATCGCACCGGGGTGTTTCCGCGAGAATTGAAGCTCTATAACACCGGCTTCGACGCCTCCTGGGAAATCGATTTCTTTGGGCGGGTGCGCCGCAATGTCGAAGCCAGCAACGACGAAGTCGAAGCGCAGGAAGCCAGCCTGCGCGACATCGGCGTCAGCCTGATTGCCGAAGCCGCGCGGAATTATTTTGAATTGCGCGGCCTGCAAAACCAGTTGGCGGTGGCCCGGAAGAATGCCGACAACCAGGCTCAAACCCTGGAACTGACGCAGGTAAAACTGGAAAACGGTCGTGGTACTGAATTGGACACCTCCCGAGCATTAGCGCAGTTGGAAAGCACCAAAGCCGGGATTCCGCGTCTGGAAGGCGCTATCGCCCAAGCCATCCACAGACTCAGTGTACTGACCGGACAAATGCCGGACGCCTTAACCACCCGTTTGACCCAATCGGCACCCTTACCGAAAGCGCCGGATGCCATCCAAATCGGCAACCCGGAACAACTGTTACGCCGCCGGCCGGATATTCGCGTCGCCGAACGCAGCTTGGCAGCCGCGACCGCCAGAATCGGCGTGGCGACCGCCGACCTGTTTCCAAGGGTCACTTTCGTCGGCAGCCTGTCTTTGGAAGCCAGTACCCTATCCGGCTTGGTCGCACCGGGTTCAGAGACCTATTCGGTTGGCCCCAAAATCAGCTGGGCGGCTTTTGATTTAGGTCGAGTTTACGCCCGCATCAAGGCCGCCGACGCCCGCGCCGAAGCCAGTCTGGCGCAATACGAACAAACCGTGCTGACCGCCCTGGAAGAAACCGAAAACGCGCTGGTCAACTACCGCCAAGAGCGCGCGCGCCGCAGCTCTTTACTCGCGGCAGCGCAGGCCAGCGAGAAAGCCTCGGCACTGGCGCATCTGCGTTATCAGGAAGGCATAGCGGATTTTCTGACCGTGCTGGATAGCGAATTGCGGTTATTACAGGATCAAAGCCAATTGGCGCAAAGCGAAACTGCCACGGCTACCGCCTTAACGGCCGTTTATAAGGCTTTGGGGGGCGGTTGGGTGGAGTCAACTGAGACATCCGGCAAACTGGAAACCAGCCTTGTTCAATAGGTAATTTCGCCCTTCAGACAGACCGTGAACCGGTTTATTCCTTATTTAACGGTGTAATTTCGGCCTGAACTTTACCTTTAAATTCGGAATTCCAGATCGGATTTTCATAATCCTCGGGGTGTAGTTTGACTGCCGCCTCGGGGTAAATATGCCAAAACGATTGGTTGATAGCGCCGGATTGGTAATGGGTGTTTTTACGCTCGTGCTGAAATGGACACCACCAATTCTCGACGACTTTCACCAGATAACTGTGCCATTCGAACAAGCCCACGCTATACGGGCAATACCACGTACAATTGGCTACCCAAAAAGTTTTGGCTCTCACCGGATTTAACATCGACTTGGGTTGCATAGTGATCTGGGTTTTCATGTCGTACCGATGCGATTTTCGATCGGGCAGAAACGATGACAAAGGCCGAATGTTTTTCGCACCCAACATCCGCAAATGCAGATAGGTAATCCAGGCACTCGCCAGCACGAAAGGCCAAGTAAAAATAGGTAGGTAGATCAGCGATACCGCTGTTAGCCGATACCAGAGCGAGGCATTCTTAAAATCATTCGCTATGAAAACCGGATCGTCATTGTGTTGTGTGGTATTGCATTGATCACAGGCTTTCATGCGACACTATCTCCTTGATTATTATGAACATTGTTGATGCCGTCTGGTTCACGGTAAAGGGCTTTGGCTAGCAGCAAATGCGCGTTACCAATCGCGCGTTCCCGATAAGCGCCCTCGCAATACGCCAGATAAAACTCCCACATCCGAATAAATTCCTCGCTGTAGCCCTGGGCACGGACCGAATCGAGACGCTCCATAAACGCCAAACGCCAACGTTGTAGTGTCACAGCATAATGCGCGCCGATGTCTTGCAGATGCAGCAGGTTAAAGTCTGAGGCCTTGGTCATGGCTTGGACTAAGGCAGTCACCGAAGGAATACAACTGCCGGGAAAAATATAACGCTTAATGAAATCGACATCGTCGCGGGCCTTTTCGTATTGTTGGTCGGCAATGGTAATGGCCTGGATCAGGGCTAAACCGTCCGGTTTTAGCAGCTGCGCGCACTTAGCAAAATAGGTTTCGTAGTACTGATGACCGATGGCCTCGACCATTTCTATCGAAACCAATTTGTCATAAGTCCCGGTCAAATCGCGATAATCCTGAAACAACAAGGTCACCCGATCCGACAATCCGGCAGCTTGAATGCGTTGTTGGGCAAACTCGAATTGCTGGCGGGAAATAGTGGTGGCAGTCACCCGGCAGCCGAAATTGGTGGCAGCGTATTCGGCAAATCCACCCCAACCACAGCCCACCTCGATAACATGATCTTCCGGCCTGAGTTGAAGCTTGCCGCAGATAAGCGCCAACTTGGCGACCGATGCCTCATATAAACTGGCCTCCGGGCGTTCAAAATAGGCGCAGGAGTACAGCAGGGTTTCGTCCAGAAACAGTTGAAAAAAATCATTGCCCAGGTCGTAATGCGCGGCAATATTGCGCCGGCTGCCCTGCCGGGTATTGAGATGGTAGCTATGCATCAGCTTACGCAACTTTCGCGTCAGCCATGCCGAATAGCCGTTCATCCCGTCCAATACCGACCGGTTGCGAATCAGAATCCTCACCAAATCGACTAGATTGGAGCAGCGCCAATAGCCGGCAATATAGGCTTCCGCCGCGCCCACTGCGCCGCCGAACAGGATGTCGCTAAAAAACGCTTCATCTTCGACAAAAATGTCCGCGCTGAATGGGAAGTCGGGCTGTGCTTGCCCGTAGTGCAACTCACAGCCCGCATGTAAAACAATACAGCCTGTTTGCATTTGCTGTAATTGCCGACACACTAAAGTTCTGGCCCAACGTTGACTAAATTGAGGTTTGCTCAGCAGGGATAACCTGGAATCCAGGGGGGAGATCAAATTCAACATGACGTGCTCCGCAGACGGTCACTAGGGGTGCGCATAAAATGGAATGCCTTTGAGTTTAAGTAAAGCAGCTTGGTAATAAATACCGGCTACAGCCTTGATGGTCATCGCCGGGTAGCGATAGAGCGTGGATGCCAACCGTTCCGGGGTAATCGCGTGTCGATGCAGGCTGAGGGTGGCATCAAACACTTTGTTGTCATCGCGATTTAAGTGCATCTGCACGGCCAATCTCGACCCCGGCTCCACAAACCTCCAGTCGTATTCCAGATCCATCGGAAAAAACGGTGAGACATGAAAGGCCTTGGCAACTTGGTAGCGATGTTGGCCCGCCCGCCCGCTGTCGAGCGCCGGACTCAACACATAACTAAAACGCTCATGCCACGGGGTGTTGGTGATTTCAGCGACCACGGTTTCTAACTGCTGGCCGGAACGGTCGAAGCAGTAGTAAAAGCTCACCGGGTTGAAGCAGTAACCAAAATAGCGTAAGTGAGTCAGCAGCCGAATCGGCCCCTGCGGTCTTTGCCCGGTGGTGTTTTCAACCAGATCGCACACTGCTTCTGACAGAGGCTGTTTGGGGTCGCCCAGGTAGTCGCTACGGCGAAACCAAGCCAGCGCAGGCTTGTCTGCAGACCATAGGCGACTGCCTTGAAACACCTCGGCCAGCTCAGCCAGATCAAGGTAAACCATGAACAAATCGTAATTAAAGACATGCGGCTTGGGGGCAAAGCGCCGGTGCCGGATTGTCCCAACGTAAAGACAGCTATGCATGGCTGATTTGTTCGACAACTTTAAGCGCGCTGCGCACCCCGTCCTCATGAAAACCAAAACCCCAGTAGGCCCCGCAGTAATGGGTGTGATTGACGCCGCTGATTTCCGCATGCCGCTGTTGGGCCGCGACACCTTGTAAACTGAACATCGGGTGATGGTAAACCAGCTGCTTGATGATGCGTTTGGGATCTATCGCTTCCGGGTAGTTCAAGGTCACGCAAAACGTTTCCGGCGCCGGCAGTGATTGCAGAATGTTCATGTTGTAAGTCAGAGCAACGCAATCGCGTGCCTGCGGCAACACATGGTAATTCCAGGCCGCCCAAGCCCTGGTGCTGGTCGGTAAAACCGAGGTATCGGTATGCAAAATGGCGACGTTTTCTTTATACGGAATCGCGCCGAGGATGGCCTGCTCTTGGGGATTGGCGTCGGACAATAGACGCAGCGCTTGGTCACTGTGGCATGCAAATATCACCGAATCGAAACGCTCGGCTTCGCAAGCCCGCGGTTTGAGCAGAGCACCCTGCGAATCACGACTAACGCTTTCAATCGGACTGTTAACCCTGATATTTTCCTTAAAGCCCTGGGTCAAAGGCGCTAGATAACTCCTGGAGCCGCCTTGTATCACTCGCCAAACCGGGCGATTACGGACTTGCAACATGCCATGATTTTGAAAAAACCGCAGAAAATAGCGCGCGGGAAAACGCAGCATATCCGCTTCAGAGGCAGACCAGATCGCCGCGCCCATCGGGATGATGTAATGCTGTATAAACGCCTCTGAATATCCTCGGTCTGCCAGATAGCCGCCGAGCGTGGTTTGGTCATTACCGCTCGCTATCCACTGCATCGCTTGTTTGTTGAAACGCAAAATATCGGCGATCATCTTCAAAAACGACGGGCTGAGCAAATTGCGGCGCTGCGCGAATAGGCCATTTAAGTCGCCGCCTTTGTATTCCAAACCGCTACGCTCCGATTTGACGCTGAAGCTCATTTTGCTGTCTTGCCACTTCACGCCCAGCTCATCAATCAAGCGAATGAAATTGGGGTAGGTCCAGTCATTGAACACAATAAACCCGGTATCGACCTGCCAGGCTGTGCCAGCCAATTCTATGCTGTGAGTATCCGTATGGCCGCCAACCTGGCCGCGTGCCTCGAAGACGGTAATCTCATGGTTTTTATGCAGGTAGTACGCAGCAGTCAGCCCGGAAATACCACTGCCGATAATGGCTATTTTCATCCGTCAATCGTCCCTTGAATATCCGATTTTGCGCAGCAGCCTACCAAGCTTTCGGCACTTTTCTGACTTTTTTTCTGTGGCTCATTCCTGCCCAGAACAGTTTTACTCATTAAATTGGCCTGTGAGATTTAGGCATTAAAGGAAAAAACGCACTGGTGCGATTTTGATAATCCCGGTAGGCCGGCCTGCGCTCATGAATGTCTTTTTCCAGTAGAGCCACCCCGGATATGCGCAGTAACAGCAGCGTCATCAGGAGCGGGGAAAACAGCATCCAGATCGGTGAGCCCGCAGAAAACGCGATGAAATAAAAGCCCCACCACACACAGCACTCTCCAAAGTAATTCGGGTGCCTGGAATATCGCCACAAGCCTTGGTCCATTACTCGACCCTGATTGCTCGGGCTGGCTTTAAACGCTGCCATTTGCCAATCAGCCAAGCTTTCAAAAACCACTCCGAGCAGAAAAACACAAATGCCTATCCAGTCTAATACCCCAATAGGCAAACCAGACTTGATGGCCGGCAAACTGGGAAGTGAAATGATCCAAGCCAAAACAGCTTGCAAAGAAAAGATAATGAACAAGCTTTTCAAGCCAAAGGATGGTTGATGGTTTTGCCGAATTTGCTGATAACGCCGATCTTCAGGCTCGCCCCAGTTTCGCCAGCTTAGGTAGACGCTGAGCCGGATGGACCAAAGCGCGATCAGACCGAGGACCCAGATTGAGCGCGGACCATTACCTGCGGATTGCAACGCGTATGAACCTGCCGACGCCAAAAAGAACAGCGACCAAACACTATCGACGATACTGACATCTTTAATAGCCAAGCTGATCAGCCAGGTGATAAAACCCATCGCTAGCAATAGTACCAAGCCTTGGAAGGCTGTTGCCCAATCGATCATGTCAAACCTCCTGTTCTGGCCTGCTCAGTCTTCCATGATTTTAAGAATATGTGCGGCATTATGCAGGTCGGCGCACAAACAAATAATGCCCAACCCACCATTCTGCACCGCCGCGAAACCCCCAAAGTTCGGCACAAGCCATAAAAAACACCCGCCAACGCATCCGCCAAACCGCGGCAGATTCAATACCGTAGGTGTCCACCAGGATCGGCCAAATCCGGTCTTTATGCCTATCCATATTCTCCAGCCAAGCGTTGGCGGTTTTTTCATAGTGTTTACCATCCCAACACCAGCGTTTGCTGAGGATTAACTGGGTTTGAAAATGCAAGGGCAATTCAAAGCTGGGCATGATGCCGCCGGAAAAGAAATAGCGGCCCATCCAATCTTGGGTATCTGTGCTGTTGAATGCGTAGGGCAAGCGCCGATGACAAAAAACATGCATGAAAAAGCTGCCATCGGGCTTGAGCCAATCCGCCACGCGGGCAAACAGCGCCGGCCAGTTTTGCATATGCTCGAACATTTCCACGGAGACAATTCGGTCGAAGTGCCGGTCAATCTCGAAACGATTCATATCGCAGGTAATCACTTCAAGATTACGCAAACCCAGCGCTAGGGCTTTTTGAGTAATGTACTCGCGCTGCGAGTGCGAGTTGGAAACGGCCGTAATCCGGCTAGCGGGATAATGCTCCGCCATCCACAAGCTCAACGAACCCCAGCCACATCCCAACTCCAAAACCTCTTGACCATCGGCCAAACCGGCACGTTCACAAGTCACGGTTAAGGCATCTACCTCGGCTTGATCGAGTGAGCCCCCCGCTTCCGGCCAAAGGCAACAACTGTATTTACGCCGAGCCCCTAGCACCAAGCCAAAGAATGCCTCCGGCACTTCATAATGCTGTTCGTTGGCCTTTTCCGTTAACACGGCAACCGGCGCTTGGGTCATTGAGTCGATAAAATCGGCTAGATAGTTTTCGGCGGCTTCAGGATCATGCAAAGGCAGCGACGACAGCCGCTTCTGCAATACCTGACGGATGCCAGTGCGGATCATCAGATCAGGTAACCCGCCCCTTTCCATCAAGCCGATCAATTGCTGCGTTACCCAACTCATCGCTACTCCAAATACATTGCCGCGAAATATTTCAATCCAAACAGAGCCGCTAGAACCAAGAGATTTACCGAGATTGTTTAATCCCAGCGCGGTAAATCAGCGGCTGCCCTCGACTAACTGACCAGCCGGTTTGAAAGAAGCTTTTACAAAATTTATGCAGGAGCTTACCTTGACCCCTCGAAAAGACTAGGAAACTGCCCATTTCCAAGATGCATGACCGACATAAGAACTGGCGGCCTAGCCCCCTTCTGCGTAACCTGAAGCTAGACGACAAACATCTGAATTTAGCTCGCGACAATAAACGAATGAGTTGATGGAGGTTAGCTGGTTAGAGCGAAGGGAAACCTATCAATGGCAAACTATTATGGAATGGGTTTAACAAAGGTAGGCTTGGTTGAATGACAATTAAACCAAGCTTGGAAGGAGTTATGGTTTCCAATCCAAAGAACCGTTAGAAGGAAAATGCTTGCTTAGACCAAGGCATTTGCTGGGTTTCGCGCTGCTCTACCCAGCCTTGTATGATGAAT
>NZ_LUUG01000130.1 GCF_001644035.1 Methylomonas methanica | reverse complement strand
TATCGGGGCACCTTGGAGCAATTGAATGGGGAACAGTTACAGAAAGTGAAGCAGGCCAATCTCCACCAATTGGCAAGTCAATCGGTTACCGAGATTTCAGCCAATGTGATTTATGCCATCGTCGATAAACCAGTTGGATAGAGCCTTGCATCTTTCCCTCTATCAATTTTTTTAATAAATGCCAGTAACTAAAAAAGCAAAAAAACTATTGACCTTCCCATCGTGGTAAGCCGAACACTTTGATCACAGTCAATTACAACAGGAGACTTGATCATGAAAACCTTCAATTCCAACCACCTGGCAGACCGCACGGTTTACTTGTCGATAGAGGGCATGACCTGCGCGTCCTGCGCAGGGCGTGTCGAAAAGGCGCTGAATAAGATCCCCGGCGTACAGCAAGCAAGCGTAAATTTAGCCACGGAAAGCGCCCTTATCCGTAGCGACGGCTCAGTGGATACCGACTTACTGATACGAGAAGTCGCGGCGACCGGTTATCGCGCTTCCGTCAAACCGGAGTGGCCGGCAAGCAAACCAAAGTCTCAAGACGGCCTGACGGTGGTGATGTCGGCGCTATTGTCGCTACCGTTACTGGCACCGATGCTACTCGAGCCTTTCGGTACTCAAGTTTCACTGCCGGGCTGGTTGCAACTGGGTTTGGCGACACCGGTCCAGTTCGTATTGGGCGCGCGTTTTTACCGGGTGGGCTGGAAGGCACTCAAAGCCGGTGCCGGCAATATGGATTTGCTGGTGGCCTTGGGTACGAGTGCGGCGTAGGGCTTGAGCGTTTACCAATTGACAAACCGGATTGGCGGTATGGCGCCGCATCTGTATTTCGAGGCGTCAGCCGTGGTGATTAGCTTGGTGTTGACCGGTAAATGGCTGGAGGCGTGGGCTAAGCGGCAAACGGTTTCGGCGATCACTGCTTTACAAGCGCTACAACCGCAAGTCGCTCGTGTCAATCGCGGCAAGCGAGAGTTGGAAATTGCGATTGAAACCGTCAGCGTCGGCGACTTGGTCGTCGTCCGCCCCGGCGAGCGTATCCCGGTCGACGGCACCATCGCCGACGGCCGCAGCCGTATCGACGAATCGATGGTTACCGGCGAAAGCATGCCGATCGCCAAACAACCCGGCGATAAAGTGACTGGCGGCGCCATCAACGGCGAAGGCTTGTTGGTGGTGCATACCGATGCGGTCGGCGCAGAGACTTCATTAGCAAAAATGATTCGCTTGATCGAGAACGCACAGTTGGCCAAGGCGCCGATTCAACATTTGGTGGATAAGGTCAGCGCATGGTTCGTGCCGGCGGTACTAGCCATTGCCTTGATGACCTGGCTAGGCTGGTGGTTGTATGGTGCCGCCATGGAAACCGCGATTATCAACGCCGTATCGGTATTGGTAATCGCCTGTCCCTGTGCGCTGGGTTTGGCAACGCCTGCCGCACTGATGGCCGGCACCGGTATTGCCGCCCGCCACGGAATCCTGATCAAAAACCCTGAAGTGCTAGAAGTCGCCCATCGTATTACCACGGTCATATTCGACAAGACCGGAACCTTGACGCAGGGAAAAGCTTATCTGGTCGAAGCCGTACCGTTGAGTATCGACCGCGAACACTTGTTGCGGCTGGCCGCTTCGCTGCAAACTGGTAGCGAGCATCCTTTGGTAAAGGCCGTACTCAAAACAGCAAATGAGTTACAGATTCAAACCTTGCCGGTAGATGCCGTCACGGCTTTGCCTGGACGAGGGCTATCCGGACGAGTGAATAACCAAGATTTGCGTTTGGGCAATAGCCGCTTGATGTCTGAATTGGGCATTGATCTAGGTGAGCTGGCGGAACGTGCCCAAGCCTTGGAGCTTGCCGGCAATACGTTGTCCTGGCTGGCGATGGCCGCGCCGCAAAAACGATTGCTTGGCATGATGGCCTTTGGTGACCGACTCAAAACGACTGCATATCCTGCCATCAAAAAATTACAGGCATTGAATATCCAAACCGTATTGTTGAGCGGTGATAATCGCGGCAGCGTCAATGCAGTCGGCCAGGCTTTAGGCATCAGTGACATAGTTGCCGAAGTATTGCCGGCGGAGAAGGCCTATCAAGTGGAATTGCTGAAACAGCATAAACACCATGTGGCAATGGTTGGCGACGGCATCAACGATGCGCCGGCACTGGCGGCCGCCGACGTCGGCATTGCCATGGCGACCGGCACCGATATCGCGAAACAGCCTGCCGGCATTACGCTGATGCACGGCGACCCTATACTGGTAGGTGACGCGCTCGATATTGCACAGCGAACCTACCGCAAAATCCAGCAAAATTTGTTTTGGGCGTTTAGTTACAACCTCGCTGCCATCCCATTGGCGGCTCTGGGTTTACTCAACCCGCAACTGGCCGGAGCGGCGATGGCATTCAGTTCGCTGAGCGTGATTGGCAACGCCTTATTGCTGAGGACTTGGAAACCCGCCGGCTTCTTGCAATCCGTCAGGCATTAACCGAACCTGCTTGCGGACGGTGAACTTGCCGCCCGCAACGCTGTGTACATCCATGTTGGAGAGTGATCGATGAATATCAGCCAAGCTTCGAAAATGACTGGCGTATCCGCCAAAATGATTCGTCACTACGAAAGTATCGGACTGATCAGAAAAAGCGTACGCACCGTATCGGGCTACCGGACCTACAACGATACCGATTTGCAGGTGTTGCGAATGATCAAACGAGCTCGGGGTCTGGGGTTTTCGCTGGACCAAATCCGCGATCTGGTTTCGCTGTGGCAAGACCCGGCGAGGGCCAGCGCTGATGTCAAAGCGCTGGCCCAATCCCATGTCGACGATTTGAACCGACACATTGCCGAATTGACTGAAATGCGCGACATTCTGGCCCGGTTGGCGCAAACCTGTAGCGGGGACAATAAACCAGATTGTCCGATTATCGATACATTGGTACTCGGCCAGCAGATGGCTTAAAGCTATTCGAACTCGGGATTCTTGTTCTGTTCGGTAAAACTATCGAGTAATTCACAATTACTGAACCGACTTAAATTATGTCCCCTATTACATATGACGAAGTAATTGAACGGTGGTTGTAAACTCTACACCTGTCATTGCTGTAAAAAACTGATTGTCTCTTAATGGCCATAGTGACGCAGCGATAATTTCTATTTGCTCGCCTAAATCCGGACACTCAAACGGGTGTCGGATGCCTTTAACAGTTAAAATTAGATCGTGACCTTGACCGGCAGGTATTGGCCGAACACAGCCTAACGTACTGAACGGGATGACATGAACTTGGAACCCGTCAACAATCCGCATAAGTTTGCAGAAGGTTTGCGGACGAGTTTAATAGCCCCCTCGCCAGGATTAGCGGGTTTGGTGCTAAGGAAAAAACCGGCGAGATCGGCGTTACGCCTGACTTAAACTAGTAGACCCCATTCGGCGCCTTTATCCTTTCGTGGTAGTCGTACACTATTTTTCGGCGTTGCCTGTATAATCGTCAGCAGAGTTGGCCGAACAGTCGCCGTTTTATGTAAATAAAAGGGAGGAAAGTCCGGGCTCCATAGGGCAGGGTGCCAGGTAATGCCTGGGAGGCGTGAGCCTACGGAAAGTGCCGCAGAAAATATACCGCCTGGTTCTTCGGAACCCGGTAAGGGTGAAATGGTGCGGTAAGAGCGCACCGCGCAACTGGTAACAGGTGTGGCAGGGTAAACCCCACCCGGAGCAAGATCAAATAGAGGAGCATTGGCGTGGCCCGCGTTGCTCCTGGGTAGATTGCTTGAGCGTCAGAGTGATCTGACGCCTAGATGAATGGCTGTTCACGACAGAACCCGGCTTACAGGCCAACTCTTTCTCTTCTTTTTCTTTTGCAATCCGCAAAACATTCCATGACAGCAAAAACCGACGAATTTTTCCGCAAGGCAGATCAGTTGATTGCCGCCGGCCGCTTCATCGACGGCAAGGGCTGGGTACCCGCTACCAGCGGTAATTTCTCCGCCAAACTCAGCGACGGCAATATTGCTATCACTGTGTCCGGCCGGCATAAAGGCCGTTTAGAAGCCGACGACATCATGTTGATCGACAGCAAAGGCCGGTCGTTGGATGGTAAGAAACCGTCTGCAGAAACGCTGTTGCATACATCGATTTATCGACGTTTTCCTGACGTGCAGGCGGTGTTACACCCGCACTCCATCAACGCCACGTTGACGGCGCGTTTGTTCAAGCATGAGATCGTGCTGAAGGATTACGAACTACTCAAGGCGTTTACCGGCATCAACACCCACGAAACCCGCATTTCCATTCCCATCTTCGGCAACGATCAGGACATTCCTCGATTGGCCGACAAGGTGGAAAATTATCTGGACCGCCATGACCATGCTGTTTACGGCTATATTATCGCCGGTCACGGTTTTTATACTTGGGGCGCATCCGTAGACGACGCCTTGCGTCACCTGGAAGCACTGGAATTTTTATTTGATGTTGAAATTCGCCTACATGGAGTAACACGATTATGAGCGCATTAACCCTTTACCCCGCCGATAAACCGCAACAAGGCAATACGTTTCGCGACTTTGCCGGCATCGCCGAACAACTACAAGGCATTGGCGTAAAGTTCGAACGCTGGCACGCCGATTGCGAATTTGCGGCGGCGGACGATGCCGAGGCGGTATTAAAGGCTTATGAAAGTTCGATAGACAAACTCAAACAAGAATACGGCTTTCAGTCGGTGGACGTGATTAGCCTGAACTCCGATCATCCGAATAAAGATGCGTTACGGCAGAAGTTTTTAGCCGAACACACCCACAGCGATTTCGAAGTGCGCTTCTTCGTGGAAGGCAAAGGGCTGTTTTATCTGCATGTGGGAGACCAGGTTTATGCGGTACTGTGCGAGCAAGGCGATCTGATTAGCGTGCCGGCCAACACCACGCATTGGTTCGATATGGGCGAAACTCCGGCGTTTAAATGCATCCGGTTATTCACGACCGAAGACGGCTGGGTGGCGGAGTTTACCGGCAACCCGATTGCGGAAAGTTTTCCGACGCTGGACCAATATCTGACGACGTTATGATAAAAGCCATCGTCACCGATATCGAAGGTACGACGTCGTCGCTGTCGTTTGTGAAGGATGTGTTGTTTCCGTATGCCCGCGCGCACTTGCCGGGTTTTATTAGAAGCAGTCAAGCGCAAGCCGAGATAAAGCCACTATTGGCTGAGGCCAAGGAAATTGCCGGCGGCGAACTGGATGAGGAGGCGCTAATCGCGCAATTTATCCACTGGATAGATACCGATCAAAAAATTACGCCATTAAAATCCTTACAGGGTTTGATCTGGCAGGATGGCTATCGTAACGGCGATTTCACCGGCCATGTCTACGAAGATGCCGTGCGCAACCTAAGAAATTGGTTTGGCCTGGGCTATAAGCTGTATGTCTATTCCTCCGGCTCGGTGCAGGCGCAAAAGCTGTTATTTGGGTACAGCGACTTCGGCGATCTCACGCCAATATTTTCCGGTTACTTCGATACGCACATTGGCGGAAAGAAGGAAGCCCTTTCCTATGAGCGTATTGCCGCGGAGCTTGGTTTGCCGGCCGAACAAATCCTCTTTTTGTCCGATATAAAGGACGAATTGGACGCTGCCCGTCAGGCCGGCTTGGCTACCTGCTGGCTGGTGCGCGAGCAGGCGCCAGATGCCGGCGCCGAACATGTTCAAGTCAGCGATTTTGACGGCATTCATCTGTAAACGCGGCACTATTTGTCTATGAAAATAGCAATCCTGTCGCGCGACGCGACGCTGTATTCCAGCGTCCGGCTGCTGGAAGCCGCCGCCGCTCGCGGCCATGAGGCCAGGGTATTCGATCCGACTCATTGTTATATGAACATCACCTCGATGAAGCCGTCTATCCATTACATGGGCGAAAATCTGGTGGGTTACGATGCGGTCATTCCCCGTATCGGCGCGTCTATCACCTTTTACGGTACGGCGGTCTTGCGGCAGTTCGAGGTGATGAACACCTTCGTGCTAAATAACTCTGCATCGATCAGCCGCTCCCGCGACAAGCTCGCTTCCAGTCAATTGCTGGCCCGCAAGGGCATCGACTTGCCGATTACTGCGTTTGCTCACAACCCGGACAATATCGAAGATCTAATAGCCGAAGTCGGCGGCGCGCCGCTGGTGATCAAATTGGTGGAAGGCTCGCAAGGCATAGGCGTCGTTCTCGCCGAAACCCATAACGCCGCGCATAGCGTGATTCAGGCCTTCATGGGCCTAAACGCCAATATCATGGTGCAGGAATTCATTCAGGAAGCAGCCGGTAGCGACATCCGCTGCTTCGTGATCGGCGACAAGGTAGTGGCGGCGATGAAACGCCAAGGCCGCGAAGGCGAGTTTCGTTCCAATCTGCATCGTGGCGGCACGGCCACGCTAGTCAGGCTGACTCCGCAGGAACGCTCAGCGGCGGTACGCGCCGCGAAAATCATGGGTCTAAATGTCTGCGGCGTCGATTTGCTGCGCTCCAAACGCGGACCTTTGGTGATGGAAGTCAATTCCTCGCCTGGTTTGGAAGGCATAGAAAAGACCAGCGACAAAGATATTGCCGGCTTGATGATCGAATATATTGAAAAGAATGTCGGGAAAAATAAATCCGGGTAATCGGCGACCCGGATTTAGTAAACAGAATAGTTAAAGCGTTCGAGGGTAGAGCGCGGGTTGGGCAAACAAAACCCAGCCGATATTGTCTATTTTTCCAGTGTCACAAATGCCAGTTTGGAAATACCGGCATGTTGCACTGTCGCCATCACTTCCGCAACTTTGCCGTAATTCACGCCTTGATCGGCATAAATATGAATGATTAGCTCGGGGTTGCCGGCCAACTCGTTCCTTAGCGTCGTATCCAACGCCGCTAAATCGGCCACGGCGTTTTTATTCAGGGTCACGGCGCCTTGCGCGTCGATACCCAATTGCATCGGCTGTTTTTCCAAATCCGGCGTAGTGGAGGCCGTTTTCGGCAAAGCCACGTTGACCGATTGGGTCAACAACGGTGCGGTGACCAACAAGATAATCACCAACACCAACATCACATCTACCAGTGGCGTAACATTAATCTCGCTAACCGGCCCGTCGTCGTCTGAGTTTGTTTTAAATCCCATGTAATTAATCCTTGTTTTTACTGGTATTGATGTTTGAGTCGCCGAAGGCGATGTGGAGAAAACCCTCGACGAAATTTTCCAGCGAAGCCCGATGGTGCTTGGCGCGACGCTGGAAGAAATTATAGGCCAACACTGCCGGTACGGCTACGGCGATACCGATAGCAGTGGCAATTAATGCATCGCCGATAGGCCCGGCTACTACGTCCAAACTGGCCGAACCGCTGGCGCTGATGTCGTGCATGGCATGCATAATGCCAAGCACGGTACCGAACAGGCCGACGAATGGCGCGGTACTGCCGATACTGGCCAGCATGGTCAAGCCGCTTTCCATCCGGCGTTGCTCGTCCTGAGTCTGTTTACGCAGGGTTTGTTCCAGCAAGTCTTGTGGGGAGCCACGAAACTTCAGGCTGGTGCAGGTTTCCGGGTGCGTCATCTCCGCCAGCCAGGCAAATCCGCAGCCGGCGATGCGGGCTTTCGGGCCGCGCGCGGTTTCCGGAGGCAGTTGTTCAGCAGCTTTTAAATCGGTAGCGTCCCAAAAAGCGGTGTTGTACTGTTTGTTGTAATAATTATTCTTGGCAAACTGCCAGATTTTGAAAAAAATCAAAGTCCACGTTATCAACGAAAACGCCAGCAATGTGTAAAGGGTAGCGTCGATAACCGCTTCCGGGGCTATATGGTAGGGCATTAATCTCTCCGATTTTTATTCACGCAAAGTAAAAATTATTGGCACAATCACCGAACTGGCCACCGGCGTTTCGCCGCGTTTGGCCGGAATGAATTTCCATTTTTTCACGGCTTCCACCGCCGATTCGTCAAGCATTTCGTGGCCGCTGCTATGTTCGACAGCCACCGAATCGCTCAAGCCTTCCGCCGACACCTGCACCCGCAACATCACCTTGCCCTGCCATCCGCGGCTTTTAGCAATCATCGGATATTCAGGCTTGGGGTTGTGGGCGTAGTTGGCCCGAAAATTAGCTTCGGTAAACTGCTCGGCGTTGGTCGCGGTAGTGCTGGTTGTCGTAGTCGTCACCGGTGTGCTGTTCGCGGTACTGGTTACCGGCGTCGGTTGCGGCTCGGAAACAGGC
>NZ_LUUG01000129.1 GCF_001644035.1 Methylomonas methanica | reverse complement strand
GCCGAGACCCGACATTAAAATACTGGTCGCGATAGCGACACAAATTAACAGGTTACAACAATGGCAGTAGGACAAATCGACTTCCCCACCATGCATGCCGTAAACGGCATCAAACTCGGCACCTGCAACGCAGGCATCAAGCAAACCGTCCGCGACGATATTTTAGTCATCGAAATGGCGGACGGCGGTACTTGTGCGGCGGTTTTTACCCAAAATGCCTTTTGCGCGGCACCGGTACATATCGCCAAAGCGCATTTGTCGCAAAATCCGCGCTGGTTACTGGTTAACTCCGGCAACGCCAATGCTGGCACCGGCAAGCAAGGCCTGCAAGATGCCTTTGCTTGCTGCGCCAATCTGGCCGGCGAAGTCGAGGCCTTGGCGCAACAGGTGTTGCCGTTTTCCACCGGCGTGATCGGTGAACCGCTACCTGTTGAGAAACTGACGGCTGCGCTACCCACCGCCGTCGCGAACTTGGCTGAAAGCCATTGGGACAAAGCCGCCCGCGCAATCATGACAACCGATACGTTTCCCAAGGGCGCATCGGTCGTCATCGATATAGCCGGCCATCCGGTGACGATCACCGGCATTTCCAAGGGTGCCGGCATGATTCAGCCCAATATGGCGACCATGCTGGGCTTTGTCGCCACCGATGCCAGCATCGAGCAGTCTCTGTTACAACAATGCCTGTCTGCGGCGACGGAAAAGTCCTTTAATCGCATCACCGTGGATGGCGACACCTCGACTAACGATGCTTGTGTGCTATTGGCCAGCGGCAGTAGCTCGGCTCCGGAAATTCTGGCCGGTAGCACGGAGTATGCGGCCTTCGCCGTGGCGGTTATGGCGGTCTGTAAACGCCTGGCGGAACTGATTATTCGCGACGGCGAGGGCGCTACCAAGCTGATGCGCATCGTGGTCGAACAAGCCCGCGACAGTGCCGAGGCGGTGCAAGTCGCTAAAACTATTGCCCATTCGCCCTTGGTGAAAACCGCGTTTTTTGCCAGCGACCCTAACTGGGGCCGGATTCTGGCCGCTGTCGGCCGGGCCGGCGTCGAAAACATGGATCTGGATAAAATCGAAATTTATCTGGGCACGGTGTGCATCGTTGAAAACGGCGGCAGAGCCCACTCATACACCGAACAAGACGGCCAGCGCGTGATGAATCAGGAGGAAATCGTCGTCACCGTCAGACTGGGGCGCGGCGCAGCCAGCGAGGAAGTGCTGACTTGCGATTTTTCCTACGACTACGTAAAAATCAACGCCGAATACCGCACCTAAGCGCTAGAAAAGTATGTCAACCAATAAGCAGTGCCTGCACGTCGCGGTCGGGGTGATCCGTGATGGTGACGGCAGGATTTTGATTACCCAACGCGCCAAGCACGCGCATCAAGGCGGCTTGTGGGAGTTTCCGGGCGGTAAACTGGAAGCTGGCGAACCGGTGCAACAGGCACTGGCGCGCGAGCTGGAAGAAGAGGTTGGTATTCAAGTACAAAGCGCGGCGCCGCTGATCAGAATCAACCACGATTACGGCGACAGGCATGTGTTGCTGGATGTCTGGAATGTCACGGCTTTTGCCGGCCAGGCTAGAGGCTGCGAAGGCCAAGCGATGCGTTGGATTGATGCCGAGCAACTAAGGGAATTCAGCTTCCCGGCCGCCAACTTGCCCATCATTGCCGCCGCGCAACTGCCGCATTATTACGCAATCCTGGAAGGCCGTAGCGCCGCCGAAGCCTTGGACAATTGCCGACGAATTTTAGCCACCGGCATCAAACTGCTGCAATTTCGCGTCAAGTCTTTACCGTCTACCGATTTACAAAATGTATTCGAGCAGGTTTCTCAGCTTTGCGGGCAGCAACAGGTTAGCTTGCTGGTCAACACTGATTTGCCTGTCGATATTACCAATGCGCAGGGCCTGCATTTAAGCAGCCGCACCTTGCTGGCCTGTCGTGAACGGCCCAACGGCTATCGCTGGGTAGCGGCGTCTTGCCATAACCTGGATGAACTGCGATACGCGGAAGCGCTAGGCCTGGACTTTGCTGTTTTGGCACCCGTCCAAGCGACCGCCTCCCACCCGGACGCGGCGCCGCTAGGCTGGCAAACCTTGACCGAACTGCTCGAACACATCAATTTGCCGGTGTTTGCCTTGGGCGGTTTAGGCAGGCACGATTTGGATAGAGCACTTGTCGCCGGCGCACAAGGTATAGCCGGCATCAGCGCGTTTTTAGCGGCAGACTAACCCGAAAAACAGCTTAGTAGGATTCGAAATCCGAATTTTCGTCGTCTTCGTCAAGCAGCGGCGGACCAGGGATTTTGTGGGCTTCGGTCGCCCAATCGCCTAAATCGATCAGTTTGCAACGTTCCGAGCAGAACGGTTTGAATGTTTCGGCGGCTATCCAGGCTACCGGCTTGCGACAAGTGGGGCATGCCACCAGTGGCGGGGTTTGAGCAGTCATCAGAACATGCAGCGGGTCAAGGAAAATTCGATATCGTCGAGCATCTGGCTGGGCCTATTTTCATCGACAGACGGATGCATAAAGCGAATGCTGAAACGGTGTTTGCCGCCGCTAATCTCGGCAAAACACGGCATGTCGGCAGCCAATCCCACTCGTAGCAATTGCACCGGATGATTTTTATTATCCAGCGCCAATTGAAAAAATCCGGCCTTGGCAAGCTCCTGAGTCGGCATACTGCTCTGCCGAATAAAGCCCAATATCAAATCGATTGCTACCCGAATATCCACGAAGGGCTGAGTCCAGCGTTCCAGGTCTTTTTGCTGTTCGGCTTCGTGCTGCTCCAACCAGTAATGAAAGGCCGGCAAATCGAAGGAACAGCTGCCGCCGGGGATGGAATTACGCTGCGAAATACTTTGAAATAAATCGCTTTCCATCACGCTGATGCCGATTTTACCGTTGGCGCTATACAGATTTCGACTGGCCTGATTCAACTCAGCGAGGATTTCTTGTAGCTTTTCGTCGTCGACCCCATGGTTATGCGCCAGCTGATTCAATACTTTGGTGTGCCTATCCAGTTCTTTGATCAACTCGGACTTCAAGTCGCTGCGGCTGAAGATCATTAAAATGTCGAGTAAAACCGAAATGGCGGCGCGTTTATCGAAGACCGAAGCGCCCAACATGAAGTGACTGAGCTGTTGAAAGAGTTGCTCCAAGCGCATAAACACCCGAATTCGTTCATTGAGAGGGAATTCGTAGATAGTTTGTGTATTCAAGCCGATTGTGTCCTGACGGTGGCTAATAAAATGTAGGAATTGTGCAGTCTTTTAACCTGTTCTGCAAGCTGCTCCGGGCCGGCCACATTCTCGATGACATCGTGCGCTTTGCTCAAACGTTCTGGTCGCGACATCTGGCTGTCGATGATGGCTTGCACTTGCTGGCGAGTGAGTTTGTCGCGGGCGATAACCCGTGCTATTTGCACATCCACAGGGCAATCGATTAATAAAACCCGATCCACGGCATAAGGATTTTTCGACTCCAGCAGCAGCGGCACGGCAATAACGCAATATTCGGCCGTTAACGCATTTACCTCGGCCGCGATTTGCGCGTAAACCAAAGGATGCATGATGCCATCCAATTCACGTTTTTTATCTGCATCGGTAAATACCGCGTTCCTTAGCTTGGCTCGATTCAAACTACCGTCCTGGTTAAGCATCTGCGATCCAAAAGACTTAACGATCAGCGATAAGGCCGGCTGCCCTGGCGCTACCAACTGCCTGGCAATCAGATCCGCATCGACAATGGGTACGCCAAACTCGGCAAACAAACCGCAAACCGTGGATTTGCCGCTGCCTATGCCGCCTGTCAGACCTATCTTCAGCATCGCCTACAGACCGGCAATATGCAGATATAAGGCATTCAGCTCCTGTCCGAACAGCATCGCCAGCCAACCGGCCATGGCCAGATAAGGCCCGAACGGTATAGGCTTGCCGGCATCGCGTTTGCCGAATACGATCATCGCAATGCCGATGACGGCGCCCACCAACGATGACAATAGAATAATCAGAGGCAGATATTGCCAGCCCAGCCAGGCACCGAACAGTGCCAGCAGTTTGAAATCGCCATAACCCATGCCTTCCTTGCCGGTCAGCAATTTGAACAGCTGATAAACGCTCCACAGACTCAAATAGCCTGCCACCGTACCGATAATCGCATCGTGGCTATTAGTGTAAATATCGAACAGGCTTAGCAACAGACCCTGCCACAGCATCGGCAGAGTAATCGAATCGGGTAACAACTGCTGATCGATGTCGATAAAACTCAAAGCAATCAAACACCAAGTCAACGGCAATGCGAACGCTAAAGCCCAACCATATCCGAAATGCCAAGCCACAACCGCAGAACACAGGCCGGTAAACGCCTCGATAAGCGGATAACGGATGGCGATTTTCACCCCGCAATGTGCGCATTTACCGCCCAATAACAAATAACTCAGCACCGGGATATTTTGATAGGCTTTGATCTCGGATTTACAAGATGGACAATGTGAGGCAGGCAACATCAGGTTGAACACTTCGTTTTCTTCCTCAGGCGGGAGTTGCAAGTATTCTCGGCATTCACGCCGCCAACCAGTCTGCATCATCACCGGTAAACGGTAGATCACCACGTTTAGAAAGCTGCCGACTAACAAACCCAGCACGCACACGACGGTAATCAGAAATAGCGGATATTGTTGTAGAGTGGCAAAAACCATGAGGAAGAGAGGAAGGTTGTAATTCGGCCCCGGCGCTCGGCCCAACGATAAAGAGCGCCGGGGAATAGCAAAACTAAATAGCCGCGCCCAATTTAAAAATAGGCAAATACATCGCCACGATCAAGCCGCCGACCAGGATACCCAATATCACCATGATGATAGGCTCCATCAAACTGCTCAGGTTATCAACCAGGTTATCGACTTCTTCTTCGTAAAAATCGGCGACTTTGTCCAGCATCGCGTCAATGGACCCGGATTCCTCGCCGATCGCCACCATCTGCACCACCATGTTCGGAAACATGCCGGTGGTCTCCAGGGCAAATTTTAATTGCTGACCGGTGGAGACGTCGTCCCGCACTTTCATCACCGCTTCGTAGAACAAGATATTGCCGCACGCCCCCGCCACCGAAACCAAGGCTTCGACCAGAGGCACACCCGCTGCGGACATGGTGGACAGCGTTCTGGCAAACCGGGCGATGGCCGATTTTTCCAGAATCATCCCTACTACCGGGATTTTCAGCAAAGTCTTATCGAGAAAATGGTTAAACGCCTTGGAACGCTTTTTAAAGTAGCTAAATGTATAAGCGACGGCGACGATCACGCCCACCACGGCCCACCACCATTCCTGCACCCAAGCGGATAGTTCGATCACGAACTGGGTAAAGGCCGGCAAGTCGGCGCCGAAGCCTTTGAACAAATCTTCGAACACCGGCACCACGAAAATCAGCAAGATCGCGGTGACGATAAACGCCACGACCAACACCGCAATCGGGTAAGTCAGCGCTTTCTTGACCTTCTTTTTGATCGATTCGGTTTTTTCCTTATAGGTCGCAATTTTGTCCAGCAAGGTCTCCAGCACCCCAGCATGTTCGCCGGCCTCGACCAGATTGCAGAACAAGGCGTCGAAATACAGCGGCTTGCGGTTCAAGGCCTGCGCCAAGGTATCCCCGCCTTCGACATCGGCTTTTATCGATAGCAGTAATTCCGACATACTGGCGTTGTCATGACCCTTGCCGATAATGTCGAACGATTGCACCAAGGGTACGCCGGCCGCCAGCATCGTGGCCAATTGTCTGGCAAACACCGCGATATCGCCAGGCGTAATTTTCTGCACACGGGCGCCGAACAAAGGCTTGGATTTGGATTTGATACCGATGACCCGGATGCCCATTCGCCGCAATTCGGCACGCGCAATAACCTCGCTCTTGGCGCTGATAGTGCCTTTGGTTTTTTTGTTTTGCCTATCGAAACCGTCCCAATTGAACTCGATTTGCTCGTCTTGCTTTGCCATGATTATTCCTTGGTGACCCGGTCAATTTCTTGCAGCGAGGTGACGCCTTGCTTAATTTTTAATAGCCCCGACATTCTTAAATCGTTGATCCCTTCGCTTTTCGACAATTCCGCCATTTGCATCGAGTTGCCGCCGTTCAAAATCAGCGCCCGCATTTTTTCGGTAATCGGCATCACCTGATAGATCCCGACCCGTCCTTTATACCCGTTGTTGCAATGTTCGCAACCCACCGGGCCGTAGACTTTAAACGTCCCGATTTCTTCCTGTTTAAACCCGGCCGACAGCAAAGCGCTTTCCGGATAATCGACTTCCTGCTTGCAATGCTCGCATAAACGCCGCGCTAGCCGCTGCGCCATGATCAAAATGACCGCCGAAACAATATTGAACGGCTCGATGCCCATTTGCACCAATCGGTTGATGGTTTGCGGCGCATCATTGGTGTGCAAAGTGGATAACACCATATGCCCGGTTTGCGCGGCTTTGACCGCGATGCTGGCGGTTTCCAGGTCGCGAATCTCCCCGACCATGATGATGTCCGGGTCTTGCCGCAAAAACGCCCGCAGTGCCTCGGCAAAAGTCAGGCCGGCCTTGGGGTTGACGTTGACCTGGTTGATGCCTTCCACGGTGATCTCTACCGGATCTTCGGCAGTGGAAATATTGGTTTCGATGCTGTTGAGAATATTCAGACCGGTATACAGCGACACGGTTTTACCGCTACCGGTTGGCCCGGTGACCAACACCATGCCGTAAGGCTTGTGTATCGCCGCCAAAAAATTTTTCTGCTGCTCGGGCTCGAAGCCGAGTTTTTCGATACCGATCTGTGCGCTGGTCGGGTCCAGAATCCGCATCACCACTTTTTCGCCGAACAGCGTCGGACAGGTGTTTACCCGAAAATCGATAGCCCGATTCTTGGAAATCTGCATCTTGATCCTGCCATCCTGCGGCACTCGCCGCTCGGCGATGTCCATTCTGGACATTACCTTCAGCCTGGAAATAATCCGGTTGGCAATTCCCACCGGCGGACTGGCCACTTCCGACAAAATACCGTCAGCCCGAAAACGGATACGAAATTTTTTCTCGAAGGGCTCCAGGTGAATATCCGACACGCCCCGTTTGATGGAATCCAGCAGAATCTTATTCACAAAACGGACGATAGGCGCATCGTCGATATCCGAACCCATTGCTTCGTCGGCGGGTTTGGCGTCGTCGCCTGCGGAAATGTCGATATTATCCAGATCGTCGTCCAACAGATCCTTCATGGACGTATCGGCGGCTTCCAGCGCCGTGTCTATCATCCTGATCAGCTTGTCTTCTTCAACCAGGATATTTTCGGTATTGTGCCGCGTATGGAACTTGATCTCGTCCAGCGCCTGAAAGTTGGTCGGATCGGCGGTTGCGACGAACAAGCGGTTGCCGCGCTTGAACAAGGGTAAAGCGTGATGCTGGCGTATCAATTTCTCGCTGACCAGTTTGATCGGCAGGAACGCAGGGTCTATCGCATCCAGATCGAAAAACGGTACGCCAAACTCCGCTGAAGCCAGCGTCGCCACGGTTTTGCTGTCCGCGTACTTATGTTCCACCAAATAACTTATAAACGCTTGTTTGCGTTTCTGCGCCTCCTGCAAACAGGTCGCCGCCGATTCCTCGGTCAACAAACCTTTCTGAATCAGGCATTTGACCAAGCCGCTGAAATGGATGTTAGAAGGTGCTGTCGCCATGAAAAAAAGTCTGGATTGGTTTTACTGCAACTAAGTGCTGCAACTATAGATGAAGTAAGGATTTTATCCAAACTCATCAAGCCTTGTTCGAGACTTTAACACGGTTATATCGGGATGCCGCCAAGCACTCTTTAAAAGCAGGCTAACATTTGGAACCGCCAGCGGCGCCATAAACAGCACCGCCGACGAATGGGACAAGAATCAGATTTCGTGATAAATCGCAGCGCCTTCTTCCAGGAACTGCTTGGATTTTTCTTCCATGCCGATTTTCAAGGCTTCCGCTTCTTCCAGGCCTTTTTGCTCGGCGTAATTACGTACATCCTGAGTGATTTTCATCGAGCAGAAATGCGGACCGCACATCGAGCAAAAATGCGCGACTTTGGCCGAATCTTTCGGCAAGGTTTCATCGTGGAAGGAACGGGCTTTCTCGGGATCCAGCGCGATGTTGAATTGATCTTCCCAACGAAATTCAAAACGGGCCTTGGACATGGCGTTGTCGCGAATCTGCGCGCCGGGATGACCTTTGGCTAGATCAGCAGCATGCGCGGCGATCTTGTAAGTCACAATGCCTTCGCGCACATCTTGCTTGTTCGGCAGACCCAAATGTTCTTTTTGGGTGACGTAGCACAGCATGGCGCAACCGTACCAGCCGATGTTGGCGGCACCAATCGCAGAGGTAATATGGTCGTAACCGGGGGCGATATCGGTGGTCAAAGGCCCCAAGGTGTAGAACGGCGCTTCGAAGCAATCTTCCAATTGCTTATCCATGTTGACCTTGATCATTTGCAAAGGCACATGGCCGGGGCCTTCGATCATGGTTTGCACGTCATGTTTCCAGGCCACTTGAGTCAACTCACCCAAGGTTTCCAATTCACCGAATTGCGCGGCGTCGTTGGCATCGTAAATCGAACCCGGACGTAAACCGTCGCCCAGCGAGAACGACACATCGTAGGCCTTCATGATTTCGCAGATTTCCTCAAAGTTGGTGTAGAGGAAACTTTCGGTATGGTGCGCCAAACACCATTTGGCCATGATGGAGCCGCCACGCGAGACGATTCCGGTCAGGCGTTTGGCGGTTAATGGCACGTGATGCAGGCGCACACCGGCATGGATGGTGAAATAGTCGACGCCCTGTTCCGCTTGCTCGATCAAGGTGTCGCGGAAGATTTCCCAGGTTAGTTCTTCGGCCTTGCCGTCCACTTTTTCCAATGCTTGATAAATTGGTACGGTGCCGATAGGCACAGGCGAGTTGCGCAGGATCCATTCGCGGGTTTCATGGATGTTTTTGCCGGTGGACAAGTCCATGATGGTGTCGGCGCCCCAGCGGATGCCCCACAGCATTTTTTCCACTTCTTCTTCGATGGAAGACGTCACTGCCGAGTTACCCAGATTGCCGTTGATCTTGACCAGGAAATTGCGGCCGATAATCATCGGTTCCAATTCGGGATGATTAATATTGGCAGGGATAATGGCGCGGCCACGGGCAACTTCGGAGCGAACAAATTCCGGGGTAATGAAGGATTGAATGTTGGCGCCATAGGAAAAACCGGGGTGCTGACCTTGATAACGGTCGCGCATCGCTTCCAGGTTTTGGTTCTCACGGATGGCGATATATTCCATTTCCGGCGTGATGATACCTTTACGGGCGTAGTGCATTTGCGAGACATTATGACCAGACTTGGCACGGCGCGGATTGCGTGTCAATTCGAAACGCAGGTGCGCGGTTTTCGGGTCGTGCAAGCGCTCGTGTCCGTATTTGGAAGTCGGGCCGCTCAATAATTCTGTGTCGCCGCGCTCGGCTATCCAGTTGCCGCGTATCGAACCCAGCCCTTTATGCAAGTTCACATCCACATTCGGATCGGTGTACACGCCGGAAGTATCGTAAACAAAAATCGGCGGATTTTTTTCCGCGCCAAAGTGGGCTGGGGTGTCCGACATGCTGATTTTACGCATCGGCACTTGAATATCCGCGCGACTGCCCTGGATATAAATTTTCTCGGAAGCGGGGTAGGAATCGATTCTTACGCTACTACCGGTATCAGTAGTAATCTCATTGCGGACAGCGCTCATGCTTATCTCCAAAATCCAAATAAATCGCAAGCGCAGGGAAGATAGGGCTTTCCTACGCCGGTGTTAACCGGTTCAGGTTCGAAGGGTTTTTCTCAGCTTTCCGGGCTTGCATACAGCGGAAAGCACCCCTAGCCTTTCAGGTGACTTGCTAAGTTAAATGATAATCGAGCCAATTGCAAGCGCGACGCCAAGCGCAACAGCCACAAAAAGCTTATAAAACAATGGGTTTTATAAGCTTTCCACTCACTACCGGCCCTGTTGCTATCATGCTAATGCGCCGCCGCCGAAACAGCCGACATGTGTATGCTAAACACTGGGACCAATTGCTACGATGAATTGCAAATTAGCGGCATAACAGTCCAACCCTAACATCTACCGCAGCAAACGTAGGACTATCTGAAACAGCCAGGAGAAAAGATGACATCCCTAAAAAAACAAAGCAAACGCCTGCTGAGCGATATACAGAAATCAGCGAATCAGTTGGCGCTATTGACTAGCGATTTAACCTTGCTTGAGGACACACATGAATGGGCAAGAAGCCTAGAAAAAAACATCGAGACATTAAACCAACAACTAGCCGGTTTAAAAAAGGCGGAATTCAACGCCACCTTGGCAGACTCCGAAATACTGGAGATATTGGATGAACTAATTGATAGCGATCCGATCAGCGCACTGGAGCAACGCCTGTTTGCAGCCCAAGCTGACCAAGAATCAGGCGTAGTCGGTGAGTTTTTTCAACAGTTACTGGATAAAATCGAAAAGTTGTACACGCCGCTATTATCGGCCATCCAGCAGCTAACAGCGATGCAGGACAAATTGTGAGTCACTTAGTGACTGCGTTGCACCGAAAAGCGCGCCAACTCTTCGAGGGCCTGTTTATATTCGGAATCCGGCAAGCACTGCAATGCCGCAATCGCCTTTGCCGCCGCTCTATCCGCGCATTGCTCGGTATATTCTATGGCATTAGTGGCTTTAACCACTTCGTAAACCTCGTTAAACGCATCGCGTGAACCTTGCCGAATCGCATCGACCACAATCTTCGCCTGCTGTTCGTTTCCATGCTGGATGGCATAGATCAGCGGCAAGGTGGGTTTACCCTCGGCCAAATCGTCGCCTAAGTTTTTACCCAGTTCTTCACTGTTAGCTTTGTAATCCAATGCATCGTCTATCAACTGAAACGCCACTCCCAATTGCTGCCCATAAACCGCCAATGCCTCTTCCGTGCCTGCATCGGTCTCTGAAATAACTGCCGCCAAGCGGGTCGCCGTACTGAACAAAATAGCGGTTTTGCGGGCAATAACTTCTAAATATCGGGCCTCACTGGTCTCCGGATTGTTGCAATTCAATAACTGCAACACTTCGCCCTCTGCAATCGCGGTCGTGGTTTTAGACATAATTGCCATCACCCGCATATTGTCGGTGCGCACCATCATTTCAAAAGCGCTGGAATACAAATAATCCCCCACCAATACACTTGCGGCATTGCCCCACACTGCATTAGCCGACTCCTTGCCGCGCCGCAGAGCCGATTCGTCGACCACATCGTCGTGCAACAAAGTTGCGGTATGAATGAATTCGATCACTGCCGCCAAGATCAGATGGCGATCATCGACCTTACCGAGGGCTTTTGCAGCCAATAACAGCAGCATCGGTCGCAACCGTTTCCCACCGTTACCAATTATGTAATGCCCAATTTGATTAATCAGCACAACATCGGAGCTCAGTTCCTCTAAAATCAACCGGTCCACGGCTTTGGTTTCCGCGCTGGTTAAATTTTTGATCGAATCGAAGTCTATAGTGACTGACGCTGGCGTTGAAACTTTAGCTATCATGTAATGTTGTGAACTTGTCGCTCGGTAGCGTATAACGTGAATAACCGGTCATGCTATGAATAATACCGAGTAGTGTCAATAGCACTTCCCGCAAACACCTGTTGGACCGCCAGTTTCTCCTGGAATTTAAGTTTGACTGCGGCTCAAATAAAAAATATAATCCTCTGTTCACTATTAACAGATTATGCTTGATGGAGCTTACGCTGATGTATGCGGTAATTCAAACAGGTGGTAAACAGTATCGGGTCGCAGAGGGTACTACCTTAAAAATAGAAAAACTTGAGTTGGGCGCAGGCGACAGCGTAGAGTTCGACAAAGTGCTGATGGTCCAATCAGGCGACTCCATAAAAGTAGGTCAGCCATTTGTCGAAGGCGGCAAAGTGACTGCAACTGTGGTTTCCCAGGGCAGACACAAAAAAGTCAGAATCATTAAATTCAGAAGACGTAAGCACCACATGAAACAAATGGGGCATCGTCAATACTACACAGAAATCCAGATTACTGGCATTTCTGCATAATATAACGAGGATAGAAAATGGCTCATAAGAAGGCAGGCGGTAGTACTCGTAACGGCCGCGACTCGCAAGCTCAACGCCTGGGCGTTAAACGCTTCGGTGGACAAGTGGTTAAAGCGGGCAACATTCTGGTTCGTCAACGCGGCACCCAGTTTCACCCTGGCACCAACGTTGGTATCGGCAAAGACCACACATTGTTCGCAACAGTCGATGGCAAAGTGGTTTTTGAAGAGAAAGGTCCTAAAAACCGCAAATACGTCAGCATCGCAGCAGCGTAAATTTCTTGGCTGTGCTGATTGGCACAACTGAAAAGAAAAGCCTCGTTTTCAGCGGGGCTTTTTTGTTTATACCGGTAGATTATGAGATTTGTTGACGAAGCGGAAATCCGCGTAGAAGCAGGCGACGGCGGCAATGGCAAGGCCTCATTTCGCCGCGAGAAATATATTCCCTTGGGCGGCCCGGACGGCGGCGATGGCGGTGACGGCGGCAGCGTTTATCTGGTAGCTACCGAAAACGTCAATACGCTGGTGGATTTTCGCTATCACTCTGTGCATCGCGCCCAACGCGGACAGAATGGCGGCAGCCGCGACTGCACCGGCAAAAAAGGCGACGACTGCTTCGTCCCGGTCCCACCCGGCACCATCGTTTACGAAGCCGATACCGGCGAAAAAATCGGCGATCTGACCAAGCCCGGCCAGCAACTATTGGTCGCCAAAGGCGGCTTCCATGGACTCGGCAACACCCGCTTCAAAAGCAGCGTCAATCGCGCGCCGCAACAAACCAGCAAAGGCTCTGCCGGCGAGCACCGGATGCTGCGGCTGGAATTAATGGTCATCGCCGATGTTGGCTTGCTAGGCATGCCCAATGCCGGCAAATCCAGCCTGATTCGCACCGTTTCGTCCGCACGCCCGAAAGTAGCAGACTACCCGTTCACTACCTTACACCCCAATCTGGGCGTGGTTCGAGTTGACGATTTGCGCAGCTTCGTCATCGCAGACATCCCCGGCGTCATCGAGGGCGCTGCGGAAGGCGCGGGACTTGGCTTACAATTTTTAAAGCATTTGTCCAGAACCGGCTTGTTGTTGCATATCGTAGACATCGCCCCCTACGAAAGCGACGAGACACCAGTGAGCGCGGCACGCAAAATCATCCACGAAGTGGAAAAATGGAGCGACGACCTGTCCAGCAAACCACGCTGGCTGGTATTAAATAAGATCGACAATGTGCCTGACGATGAAGTCGAACAGCATTGCCAAGCCATCGTCGACGAACTCGATTGGACTGGCCCGGTATTTCTGATTTCCGCATTAAAAAATCAAGGCACCCAGGCACTGATGTACGCCATCATGGACTTCCTCGACCAGCAAAAAGCCGAGCGGGATCTGCAAGCACAGGAGCCGCGCCATGAGCCGTTCTGAGTTTTCCCAAGCCCAGCGCGTTGTCGTCAAAATCGGCAGCTCTTTGCTGACCGACGGCGGACGCGGCCTCAACAAACAGGCTATTGCCGGCTGGGTCGCGCAAATGGCCGCGCTCAAACGCCAAGGCGTCGATGTCGTACTGGTATCTTCCGGCTCCGTGGCGGAAGGCATGTCCCGCCTGAAGTTAAAAACCCGCCCTAAAACCTTGCATGAATTGCAAGCCGCAGCTTCAGTCGGGCAAATGGGCCTGGTCAGACGCTTTGAAGATGAATTTCAACTTCACGACTTGCTGGCCGCGCAAGTTCTGTTGACCCATGACGATCTGTCCGACCGCCAGCGCTATCTTAACGCGCGCAGCACGCTATTAACCTTGCTTGACCTTGGCGCAGTACCCGTCATCAACGAGAACGATGCGGTCGCCACCGAAGAAATCCGCTTCGGCGACAACGATACCTTGGGCGCCTTGGTTGCCAACCTGGTAGAAGCCGATTTGTTGATCATTCTTACCGACCAAACCGGCTTATTCGACGCCAACCCCAGCCTAAATCCTAATGCCAAACTGATTTCCAGCATTAGCGTCAACGAGACCTTGCTTGATGAAGTCGCAGGCGGCAGCATCAGCGGCCTGGGACGCGGCGGCATGTATACCAAGGTGCGTGCCGCGCGCTTGGCAGCCCGTTCCGGTGCCGCCACCGTAATTGTGTCAGGCAAGATCGACAACGTCATCCACGCGGTATTCAACGGTAATGACTTAGGTACTTATCTAATACCGAATATTGCACCGCTGGTAGCACGCAAACAATGGCTGGCCGGACAATTACAACTAAAAGGCAGTGTCGTATTGGACGATGGCGCGGTAAAAATCCTGAAAGGCGCCGGTAAAAGCTTGTTGGCAGTCGGCGTAAAGAGTGTGCAAGGCTCCTTTAAGCGCGGCGACTTGGTGTCCTGCCTGGACTTGCAGGGCAACGAAATCGCCCGTGGTTTAATCAATTACGGTTCGGAAGACGCCGTTAAAATTGCCGGCAAACCCAGCAACGAGTTCGAAACCTTGCTGGGCTATGCCGACGAAGACGAACTTATTCACCGCGATAATCTAGTGTTAGTCTAAGGCCCGACGACTGGGCTGCTTGCCAAGTCGTCTGCCATCAATCTCAGGTATTCTGGATAACAATATTTGGAAACCGGCCGCTATAATCCCTCGCACGCATCGCCAACTTGGCCGCCATTTTCCGGGCAATCGCTTTGTAGATTTGCGCCGGCCGACCGTCCGGATCGGCCACCACTGTAGGCCTGCCGCTATCGGCATACTCGCGGATGTGAATATCCAGCGGTAAAGAGCCCAACAAATCCAGCTTATTCTTGATTGCCATCGCTACGCCGCCGCCCTGGCCGAAAATCGCTTCTTCATGCCCGCAGTTACTGCAAATATGCACACTCATATTTTCTACTAGTCCTAATATCGGCACGTTGACCTTTTCAAACATTCCTAAGCCGCGTTGCGCGTCGATCAGTGCAATATCTTGCGGCGTGGTGACGATTACCGCGCCACTAACCGGAATCTGTTGCGCCAGCGTCAGCTGAATATCGCCGGTGCCGGGCGGCAGGTCGATGATCAGGTAATCCACATCATGCCATTGGGTTTGATTCAGTAATTGCTGTAAAGCACCGGTAACCATGGGACCGCGCCAGATCATAGGCTGATCCGGGTCGATCAAATAACCGATCGAAATGGTCTGCACGCCAAACGAGATTTTCGGCAACATGCTTTTGCCGTCCGGACTGTCGGGCTTGCCGGACAATCCCAGCATGGTCGGAATACTGGGGCCGTATATATCCGCATCCAGAATACCGACATTGGCACCTTCCGCTGCCAGCGCCAGAGCCAGATTCACGGAAGTGGTGGACTTGCCGACTCCACCCTTCCCAGAGGCCACTGCAATAATATTTTTCACGTTCGGCAGGGGTTTTAATGCCTTTTGCACCGAATGCGAAACGATATTGAAACTGACCGACACATCCAGTTTGCCGACGTCCGGCAAAGTTTGCAGACGCTGTGTTACCGCCGCCTTCAATTCTTCAAGATAGCTTTTAGCCGGATAACCCAACTCGATAACGACGCTGACATCATTGCCATCCACACTAATTTTCTTAACGGATTTTGCCGAAACCAAGTCAGTTTCTACATTCGGATCGATAAAGTGTTTGAGTAAATTTTCGACAGCCGTTTTGTCAATGCTCGCCATGCGGAACTCCGAAGTAAAGGGAAATAATAACCAAGTAAAATAGTGCGAATATGATAACACCTTAACAGGAAGCCATTAAATCCGCGCCATTGTTAAAAAATAGTTTTCTCTTGCAGAATAATGATTTATCGTAACGACTTAACAATTAGCCTTAATAGTTAATTCTTAATTAAGACTTAATGCCGCCTTAATCTGATTTTAATTTGGATCGCTTAACTTCAAACGTCCAGCTCCGTCACTATCCGCGCCTATCATAAACATGTCAGCAGTCATTCAAAACCGTACTGTTTCACCGATACCGCTAGTATTCGTGTTAGCCGTAGTCAGCGCCTTGCTTAGCGGCTGTCAAAGCATACCGTTATTTTCCGACAACCAGCCGGAACACATAGTCTGGAACTCCAAACCGGACAATATAGCCAGTCATGAATTTAACCTGAGCAGTGACCAAGGCATGGTCGGTACACTTGCCAGTATCAGCAGCCGCGAAAACGATACGCTGTCCGACATCGGCCGCCATTACGGCTTGGGCTACAACGACATTACCATCGCCAATGCCCATCTCGATCCTTGGACCTTGCCCGCCGAGCAAACCGTGTTGCTGCCATTGCGTTTCGTACTCCCCGACGCCCCGCGCAAAGGTATCGTGCTGAATCTGGCCAATATGCGCATGTTCTATTACCCCAAAAATCAAGCCAATACCGTACTGACTTATCCGGTCGGCATCGGCCGCCAAGGCTGGAACACGCCGTTAGGACAAACCCAAATTGTCGCAAAAAAGGCCAATCCGGACTGGACAGTGCCGGAATCGATTCACCGCGAACATCAGGCATTGGGCGACCCTCTGCCGAAAGTGATACGCTCCGGCCCCGACAACCCCTTGGGCAGCTATGCCATGCCTTTGGGGTTCAGCGGCTATCTGATCCACGGCACCAACAAGCCTTACGGAATCGGCTTACAAGTCAGTCATGGCTGCGTACAGCTATACCCCGAAGACATAGAAGTCCTATTCAACAAAGTAGAAGTCGGCACCCCGGTTCGTATCGTCCACCAGCCGTACATGGCAACCTGGCAAGATGACATGCTTTATCTGGAAGCCCACCGCCCATTAGACAAATGGGAAAAACAACAAAAACAGCTGCAAAAAGATATTCGAAAAAAATTGCAACAGCTAGCAAGCGAAAAGCAAGCAACGGTTGATTGGAGCAAAGTCGAGCGCATCTTGCAACGTGCCGACGGCGTCCCCACCCCGGTATTGCCGAACAGTGCCGACTTACCGGAGCTGGTTGCCGATGCGGTGCAACTGGCACATCCCGGACAATTCTACGGTCAACCGGTCATCAACGAATTGAGCGATAACGACTGGTCGATTTTGGCTGCCAGCTTCGAAAATGAAACCGACGCACAAAAACTCGCCGCCATGCTCAATCACCAAGGACCGCCGATTCCTGCCCGTAAAATCGCCAAGGACGGTGGTTTCCAAGTGGTCGCCGGACCGTTTAAGAACAAGAAAGAAGCCAAAACCGTTGCCCAACGCATCAAGCAGAATTTCGATATGGACGTTAAAGCCATCGATCCGAAACAGACTTCAAAAAACTGAGCGCAACCAAGACTTATTGTTGTTGCAACACGGACTGCCGCAACAGGGCCGACGCCTGCTCAGCCGGCACGGGTTTGCTGAAAAAATACCCTTGTCCGTAATTGCACTGCTGTCCGCCCAAAAAATCCAACTGACTCTGATCTTCGACGCCTTCCGCTACCAGCTCCAGTTTCAGCTGGCCCGCCATAGCCGAAATAGCCGACACAATCGCTCTATCGTTGGCATCGGTGCAAATATCCTTCACGAACGATTTATCGATTTTTAAGGTATCGAGCGGAAAACGCTTCAAATAACTTAGCGAAGAATAACCAGTACCGAAATCATCCACCGAAATCCGCACTCCCAGCTGCTTTATCTGATTCAGCGTGTCCAGCGTCGTATCCAGCTTATGCATCAAGATGCTTTCCGTAATCTCCAACTCCAGCAACTCCGGCGAAAGTTCGGTTTCTTTAAGCACATCCAACACCACATCCAGAAGCTGACGCTGATCTTGGAAGCGGTGAAACTGCCGCCCGGACAAATTGACCGCAATTCGAATCGGCATACCGGCCAACTGCCAGGCCCGCGCCTGTTTGCATGCAGTTCGCAATACCCAAGCCCCAATTGGCACGATCAACCCGGTTTCTTCAGCCAAGCCGATAAATTGATCCGGCATGACGATACCCATGGCGTGATTGTGCCAACGTATTAACGCCTCCATACCGATGATGCAACCGTTATCGATTTTCACCTGCGGCTGATAATGCAATACCAATTCCTCCAACTCCAAGGCCTGACGCAAATGATGCTCCAGCTTCAGATAATGCTGAGCGGCGCTGTTCATTTCCGGAGTAAAAAACTGATAATTATTTTTACCCAGTTTTTTGGCGTGATACAAAGCAGAGTCGGCCTGCGCCAGCAATTCGTCAAACGAAAGCGAATTATCCGGATAAATACTGATACCGATACTAGCCCGGGAATAGATTTGATGTTGCTGAACCTGCAAAGGCTCGTTCAAGGCATGTAATATTTTGATGGCTACTTTGGCAGCATCCAGGCTATCTGCAATATTGGGCAACATGATAATAAACTCATCGCCGCCCATCCTGGAGGGTGTGTCGCCTTCCCTCAAGCAACCGGAAATTCGCTTGGCAACAGCTCTGAGCAATTCGTCACCCACAGCATGCCCGAAGGTATCGTTGATCGCCTTGAAATTATCCAGATCGAGAAATAGAAACGCGATAATGTCGTGCTTGCGCTGCGCTTGCGCAATGAACTGCAAGGCTCTGTCGGTTAGCAAAGTCCGGTTCGGTAACTCGGTGAGCGCATCGAAATGAGCTATGTAATCCAGGCGCTGGCGGGCGCGTTTGACTTCCTCGATTTCCCGAGCATTATCGATTACCAGCGACAATGAATGCGCAAAACTCAACGCTAACTCTTCATCGTTCTTGGTAAACAATTCGCCGCTGTATTTATCACTAAGATAGATACGCCCGTACACCCGGCCTTGATGGGAAATAGGCACCGCCAATAAGGACGTCATATGCGGATGATGCTGCGGAAAACCGGCGCTGCGCGGGTCCTTGCCCATATCCGCGAGCCTCAACGAGAGGTTTTCCTCAATGACCACCCCCAACAAGCCCCTTCCCTCCGGCAAGTGACCAATTTGCTGAGCCTGTTCGTCGCCGATACCGGCATAAATAAACTCCGTCAACGCGCCGACATTATCAACTATCCCAATAGCACCATAACGGGCATCCAACAGATTGCAAAGTGCATCAATACCGGCCTGCAATAACTCGGTTTCGATTGAGGTATGCGCCAGCACCCCCAGCAAGCTGCGCGCAGCGTCATTCAATGCGGCCAGACGCCCGACCCACACCACCGTTTGCTCGTGGTTGGTTTCCGCCGCAACTTTAAGGCGCATAGTCTCTTTCAGCAGTAGCCGCTCACGGTTCAGCAGACCTTCCAGAATACTTTGCCGGGTAACCACACCGACGAACTGACCTTTGTTGAGCACAGCCAAGGCTCCCAGCTGATTTTCATCCATCAGGCATAGGGCTTTGCGGACGCCAAGCTTAGGAGCGACACTAAGCATAGGCCGATGCTCGACCAAATCTGCAAAAATCCAATTTGGATGTTTTGATATATCGTGATCGGTGGCCAAACCGCAAAACTCTTCCACCGGTGCTTCCCGAAAAACGGCAAAAACGATATTGCGCTCAACGCTGCAAGGCCGCTCCTCTTCCATAACTCGACGAACGTGCGGCCATAAACAATCGCCAACCGCCAGTTGTTTCATAACTTGGTATTTAGCTGAACGGAAATATCCATTTCCGCATGCAATATTTCATCGGCACTCATCAAGGGCTTTATCTGAGTCAACACGAAATCGATTAACGCAGCCTTGCTGATGCGTTTCAGCAAGCTTTGTCTCACTAAAAGATCGCTGATCACATCGTCATCAAACTCAATATGCTCAAACGGCGCTTTTACCAATAGTTCGATTGCCCGGCGCATGGCAATACAACCAATCGGCGACTCCTTGCCTAAGACCAACATATCTTTTAGCGGTGGAATAGCGTATTCGCCCAAGTTGGCAGAAATATGAATTTGATTTTGGCTGGCTTTGTACATGGTCGAATGATCGAATTGTCTGACAAATTTAAAGGTTAATTTAGCAGATTTTCAGTTTTGAGAATTATTTCAGTAACAACCGACGCTAGCTCAGAGACTTCGCTTACCGCTCGGCCACATGCTATGGGAATGAAGGAAGGAAGGGCTTATAAAGTTACCGCTAAAATCATGCGCTTTAGCGATTATTCATCCGCAGCGACTAAAGAAAGCACTCGGAAAGAGGGGATTTGCATTGCGTTTGCCAGCTTGCTTAGTTAGACGGCGGCCGTCAACTAAGCAAACCGGTAAACGCTATCCGGACAATCAATGGAGGGAGAGATTATCCGGTCACAAAACAGGCGGACGTGCCAGCCAAAAACAATCATCTCGTAAAGTCTTAGCAGGCAAGTTGTCGAACTGGATGGGTTTAACAGGTAAAAGCCAGACCACACCAAGTATCAGTTGCCACCTTTGAAAGTGATTTCCAGCGCGTGCAAGGAATTGGCGCAATTGGCGCTGCCTTGAATAGCTGGGTCATCGTGACAGGCTTGGTTTTGGGCGCGAGCTTCCTTAATGTTAGCTACATACCAGGCGACAGTTTTTACATCCTCGCCAGCTGCTTCATTAGCATTAGTAACATTCAACGCTGTGGTCAAACCCAGCGCGGCAACGGCAGCGGCGACTATCATCATGTGTGCTTTTTTCATAAAAAACTCCTTGGCTTCTCGATTATCGGGGGACGATTAAAGCCCATGCTAATCCGCATGAGCTGGCGATAATCTAGCAAAGAATCCTAACGTTTAAAATGTGGCCGATTGCCGCGCGACAATATGTCTCTACAGTGCGGCATATCACACAATTATGAACAAAAACCCATAAATGCAGCTGACAAAAAGCGTTAATTACAACTATCGGCAAAAGGCAGTTGGTCAGTCCAGACACGTTCGTTGAGAAAAATAGAAGACGGCGCAATAAGCCAAAGCCATTGCGCCAAGGATTTATTTAATTTTGACCAGTTCCTTACCATTGCTGGAGAAACTGCATATACCGGCCGCGAAGTAAGTGCATTCGTCCGATTGTTCCAGCTTGGCACCGTTAGGCGTCAATTTGATCTTCACCGAGCAAGAGCGTGCTTCGCCCTCAATGTGTTTTTTCAATACCAATTCGTTTTCGCCGACGCTTTTGGCTTCATCGGACACCGTTGCGGAACAGGCGTGCTTGCCGGCTTCGTCGGGATTGGGTTCGAAGTCCACATCCACCGTGGCATTTATCTCTTTACCCAAGGTCGTAATCTTCAAGTGCTGAACATGATTGCCGTCGCGCAACAGATAATGATCGGTAGCAGCCGCGGCAGTACCGGAAGCCAGCATCGCGATGGCCAGAAACAACGTTTTTCTCATGATGTTACCTCTTCTTATAAGTTTAAGTGGTTCAAAAATCGCTAAGGCCGATCCGACTCTAGTATGCCATGCCGGACGGTATAGCGCTTAAGCTGGAGGCTTCATTGGGATTGTACCTTACTGATCCCTATTACCAAACACCCCTCGCCCCCACAGCTGCGCAATACGCAAGCAATCGGCAAGCCGCCGCCCAAACCATGAAACCCCAGGCGATTTATGCCATAATCCGCCCTCATTTTCCCAGGCTGTTTTAACCCCATGTCTAACCGAAAAATCCTTGTTACCAGCGCCTTACCGTATGCCAATGGCCCTATCCATTTGGGCCACCTCGTCGAATACATCCAAACCGACATCTGGGTGCGGTTCCAGAAACAACGCGGGCACAATTGCTATTACGTTTGCGCTGACGACACCCACGGTACGCCTATCATGCTCAGGGCAGACAAGGAAGGCATTACCCCGGAACAATTGATTGCCGATGTGGAAAAACAGCATCGTGCCGATTTCCAGGAATTCGGCGTCGCGTTCGATCAGTATCACAGCACCCATTCGCCGGAAAACAAGGAATACTCCGCGCTGATCTACAAACGCCTGCGCGACGGCGGCCATATCAGCCAACGCAGCATCACCCAGGCTTACGATCCGGTCAAAAACATGTTCCTGCCGGACCGCTTCATCAAAGGCGAATGCCCGAAATGCGGTGCGGCCGACCAATACGGCGACAGCTGCGAAGCCTGCGGCGCCACTTATTCACCCACCGAACTGAAAAACGCCGTCTCCGCCATATCCGGCGAGCGCCCCATCGAAAAAGACTCCGAGCATTATTTCTTCGATCTGGGCCATTTCGCCGAGATGTTGCGTGACTGGACCACCGCCGGCCACTTGCAACCGGAAGTGAGCAACAAGATGGCGGAATGGCTGGAAAACGGCTTGCAACAATGGGATATTTCCCGCGATGCCCCATATTTTGGCTTCGAAATCCCCGACGCCCCAGGCAAGTACTTTTACGTCTGGCTGGATGCGCCCATCGGTTACATGGCCAGCTTCAAGCACTTCTGCGACCGCCAAGGCCTGGATTTCGACAGCTTCTGGCAAAAAGACAGCACCGCCGAGTTGTACCACTTCATCGGCAAGGACATCATCTATTTTCATGCGCTGTTCTGGCCGGCCATGCTGCATGGCGCGAATTTCCGCACGCCCAGCGCGATCTTCGCTCACGGCTTTTTGACGGTGAACGGCGAGAAAATGTCCAAATCGCGCGGCACTTTTATCAAGGCCCGTACTTACCTGGACCATCTGAATCCGGAATATCTACGCTATTACTTCGCCGCCAAACTCAGCGCCGGTGTCGACGACATCGATTTAAACTTCGACGACTTCAGCCAACGCGTCAACTCCGACTTGGTCGGCAAAGTAGTCAACATCGCCAGTCGCTGTTCCGGCTTCATCGCCAAGCGCTTCGATGGGGTACTTTCGGCTGAATGCTCCGAACCGGGTTTATTCCAACAGTTTGTCGACGCCAACAGCACCATCGCCGATCTATACGAAAGCCGTGAGTTCGGCAAGGCAATGCGCGAAATCATGGCCCTGGCCGACAAGGCCAATCAGTACATCGACGAGAAAAAACCCTGGCTTATTGCTAAGGAAGAAGGCAAGGACGCCGAGTTGCACGCGGTATGCAGCATGGGCGTGAATCTGTTTCGGATGCTGGTAGCCTATCTGCGCCCGGTAATTCCGACGTTGGCAAACAATGCCGAAAGTTTCCTGAACATCCCGGCGCAAACCTGGCCGAGCAATGCTCAACCGCTGCTAGGCCACAAAATTAACAGTTTCATACCGTTGATGACCCGAGTCGAGCCGGACAAAATCGCCGCGATTGTGGAAGCTTCCAAGGAAAATCTGGAAAAGACGCCACCGGTTACAGCCAAACCGGTCAAACAAGCTGCCGCTGTAGAAACGAATCCCGAGCAAGTAGCAAAAGCCATATCCGAACCCATCGCCGAAGCGATAGAGATCGAAGACTTTGCCAAAATAGATTTGCGCATCGCCCGCATCGTGAAAGCCGAATCGGTCGAAGGCGCGGAAAAACTGCTGCAACTGACCGTCGATCTGGGCGGCGAAACCCGCAACATCTTCGCCGGCATTAAATCGGCTTACGCACCGGAAGACCTGGAAGGCAAGCTGACCGTGGTTGTTGCCAATCTAAAGCCGCGCAAAATGCGCTTCGGCACCTCGGAAGGCATGGTTTTGGCGGCAGGCCCCGGCGGCAAAGACATCTGGGTACTGTCGCCGGACCAAGGTGCGCAGCCGGGTATGCGGGTTAAATAACCCTAGCTTTGGATATCGACTAATTGGCAATGAGCGAGCGAAGCGCGGCATCTCTAGCCGACCAAATCGACGCGCTACTACCGCAAACCCAATGCCGCAAATGCGGTTATCAGGGTTGCCGGCCTTATGCGGAAGCCATCAGTAACGGCGAAGCCGACATAGACCAGTGCCCGCCGGGCGGCGACCAAGGCATCCAATTACTGGCGGAATTATTAAACGTACCTGCCAAGCCTTTGAACCCGGCATTCGGTGTCCAGCGCCCGCTACAAATAGCCGTAATAGATGAGGCGGTCTGCATAGGTTGCACCAAATGTCTTCCGCCTTGCCCCACCGACGCCATCCTCGGTGCGTCCAAGCACATGCATACCGTAATCGCCGCCTTGTGTACCGGCTGCGAATTATGCATCGCCCCCTGCCCGGTCAACTGCATAAGCATGATCCCTGCAAACACCGAATGGACCACCGCTAATGCGGACCAATCCAGACAGCGTCATCAAGCCAAAAACCGGCACCAAGCCAAAGCGGAAGCGGAAAAATCCGAACGGCTGAATCGGCAAAAACACCTGCTGGCAAAACTCAATAAAGGAAAATCCGCCGTTTAAAGCCGGATTGGCAATGACTTTAACGGCATTTAATCTTATAATGGCGCGCTTACCCGATTCGGCCCGGTGGCCGTTACATATCCCGAAAGGAAATTCCCTTAGGTTTTCAGGATTAGGGTAAAAAGCCTACACCGCTTGACCGCAAATCACATTGCGCCCGTAGCTCAGCTGGATAGAGCGCAGCCCTCCGGAGGCTGAGGCCAGAGGTTCGAATCCTCTCGGGCGCGCCATTTGACATGTTTCCTACCGTATCTTGACTCTGCGTATCATGGTGCCTAGAAAGCTCCAGTACCAAATACTCTTTTGCCATTCCCGGCAAACCCGCTTCCGTGACACTGATTCAGTGGGCGTTTATTAACATGGCCCAAAAATACCGTTCGCATTAATGACCTTGAGGGTACGGAGTCTATCGAAGGGCCAACAACCTCAGGCTTAGACGAGCTCAGCCCGAACGGGGCACCTGGGATAAATAGGGCCGGGTGAATAATATTAGCCCGCCCCTTAATTTCTCTGGAGTCGTCATCCCCGCGAACGCGGAAATCCGATATAGCCGCTGGGCTCCGGCCTTAGCGGGCGCGGCGATATTTAAAGACTAATAAGTAGGCGAATCGGGATTGAAGTCACTCAACACGTTTTCAAGCTCCTCCAACAGGGTCTTTAACGCTTCGGCTTCTTGAAGCAAATGGCTATTTTCTTGGCGGACAGCTCGCACCTGCACTGCATCAGCCTTAATGCTTTGTTTATCCGTTACCGGTTTAGCCGGCATATCGGTTAATAAAGCTTCAAGCCCCCGGCCCAGACCGCGTTTGGGTGGAATATTGATCATATCAAGTTAATGACAACAGCAAATCCGCGGCATTTGCGGCCGCTTAAGGCCGTCATACCCGGCACATCGACCCTGTTAACTTCGGCGAAGCCTTGCTGCAACATCATATAAATTCCTCTTCTAATCCCGGGGAACCGAGCCAATACGAACCGAATCAACGAATACCGGAGATCATCCACTTCGCCTGCCGACAAGCCATTTTAGCAATTTCCCTGCCGGTAAACCGATCAGAAATACCCGTTGCGGCAGAATAACCCCCGTACACCATGTATCGACACTTGCAACAGAGCCACAGAAAGGCAACAACAAGTAATTCATCCCCGCGGGTGCGGGGAACGCAAAGTCGCCGGCTATTTGCTACTGTCCACCAGCGGTTCATCCCCGCGGGTGCGGGGAACGCCGCAGTTTTGAGGTTGCGTATATGGTCGTCGCCGGTTCATCCCCGCGGGTGCGGGGAACGCTTTGCTCGGCTATCTCTGGGGCAAGAACGTTGCGGTTCATCCCCGCGGGTGCGGGGAACGCTGAATTTTTATAAGGCTACCTGGAATCTCGGTCGGTTCATCCCCGCGGGTGCGGGGAACGCGAGGGTAATGGTAAAACGATGATTCTGACAGTGCGGTTCATCCCCGCGGGTGCGGGGAACGCATGACCAGACCAAACGCGAACTATGGGCCGGCCGGTTCATCCCCGCGGGTGCGGGGAACGCCGTTGCAACGTCATTGACAGCACAGTAATTTACGGTTCATCCCCGCGGGTGCGGGGAACGCATCATCGCCACCGGTTTCATCATCGCCGGCACCGGTTCAACCCCGCGGGTGCGGGGAACGCGCTATCCGATACCGGCGTGCCGTGGTTACTGGCGGTTCATCCCCGCGGGTGCGGGGAACGCGGCTTGCCACTCTTCGAGCATTTTTAGTTTTTCGGTTCATCCCCGCGGGTGCGGGGAACGCGTTCTTGTTCCTGTTCCTGTTCCTGTTCCTGTTCCTGTTCCTGTTCCTGGCGGTTCATCCCCGCGGGTGCGGGGAACGCATCAACATACTCCGGGGTTTGGATGTTCGATACGGTTCATCCCCGCGGGTGCGGGGAACGCCTCGCGCCGTCTATTTTGCTGTCGTTGTCTTGCGGTTCATCCCCGCGGGTGCGGGGAACGCAGGTGTCAGCGGCACAAATCAAAACCTGCCGCCGGTTCATCCCCGCGGGTGCGGGGAACGCGCCTTAGATTCTTTCGTTAGTGGTGCTAATCCCGGTTCATCCCCGCGGGTGCGGGGAACGCAAACCGTGACACAAAGAAAACGTGGACGCAAAGGGTTCATCCCCGCGGGTGCGGGGAACGCTTCCACATCCACATCTTTGGTGGTGTTGATTTGCGGTTCATCCCCGCGGGTGCGGGGAACGCAGCATCATACATAAGTTGGTGAGCTTTACCACCGGTTCATCCCCGCGGGTGCGGGGAACGCTTAGAACACGTGCTTGATTGTCATCATCCACACGGTTCATCCCCGCGGGTGCGGGGAACGCGCATTCGACGAACTCGACATGTTTAACGCTGACGGTTCATCCCCGCGGGTGCGGGGAACGCGTTCCTTAGCATAGATACTTGGCAGCACCTCACGGTTCATCCCCGCGGGTGCGGGGAACGCTAGCTATTCAAAGATATGTGGTATGGCAACGACGGTTCATCCCCGCGGGTGCGGGGAACGCGCGGGGTTCCCATGGATAACGGTTTGTTCCTCCCGGTTCATCCCCGCGGGTGCGGGGAACGCACATTCAAAAGGCACGCTAGAGGATGGCACTGCGGTTCATCCCCGCGGGTGCGGGGAACGCAATTTCTACAGCAAAACCACGATGGGCGATTACGGTTCATCCCCGCGGGTGCGGGGAACGCGGTACTGACGCGGCTACTGTCGGCGCCGCTGCCGGTTCATCCCCGCGGGTGCGGGGAACGCTTGGCGACGATAAACAGTTCGAAACCGCACAGCGGTTCATCCCCGCGGGTGCGGGGAACGCCCGTGGCCGAATTACACACAGGACAACGCCTACGGTTCATCCCCGCGGGTGCGGGGAACGCAACATCCGCTCCGCATCCAGATCGCAAGCCCACGGTTCATCCCCGCGGGTGCGGGGAACGCTCCGCCAAATGTCCCGCTGTTTCCACGATTGCCGGTTCATCCCCGCGGGTGCGGGGAACGCTGTATTGGTTATTTGTTCTTGGTTATTTATTACGGCTCATCCCCGCGGGTGCGGGGAACGCTCCAACAAATTAGCCTTAAACATCCTCTCCCCCGGTTCATCCCCGCGGGTGCGGGGAACGCATTTCCTGCATCATCGACGGCGTAAATAATGCCGGTTCATCCCCGCGGGTGCGGGGAACGCGCCGTCTTCGAAGGTGCCTGAATCCGTCGCGGCGGTTCATCCCCGCGGGGGCGGGGAACGC
>NZ_LUUG01000128.1 GCF_001644035.1 Methylomonas methanica | reverse complement strand
GCTGCGCTTATCCACCCTACCTGCGGTCGGTTCGAGACATCACAAATCCCAACGCGGCTTTACCCTGCTGGAAATGCTGTTGGTGATTTTTTTGATGGCCCTGGTGGCCTCCACCGGGTTGATGTTGACCGAGGGTGTGGAAGATCAAGCCAAATACGATGAAACCAAGCGCCGCATGGAGTTAATCCGCAAAGCCATCGTCGGCGATCCGGCCCGCACAGTGAACGGCGCCCCGGAGCTTAGCGGCTTTGTGGCGGATATGGGGCGCTTGCCTAACTGCTTGCGAGAACTTACCGATGCTTTGGATTGCACCTCTCCCGGTAACGCGCTAACTACCTCGGCCTTTGACAGTAATAGCGGGCTGGTGGCCGGTTGGCGTGGGCCGTATCTGGTGATGTTACCTGATAGCGACGGTGTGTTACGCCTTCGAGACGGTTATCAGAACGATGATGGCGGCGTCGATTTCGGCTGGGGCTTTCTGAACGATGGCACTCAGATTCAACTGCAAAGCTTCGGGCTGAACTCCGTCGCGGACGGTGCGACACCCGTTGATGACTATCCGGTGGGAGCGACTGTCGCCGCTGTCACACCACTGGTTAATCCCTTCGATTTCAACGTGACTTTCCAAAGTTGGGGCAGCATCACCATTCGCTTTGCCAACACGGGAGCAGGTGCTGTTTCGATTGCGCAAAACAGCCTCCGGTTAGTGCTGAGTTATGCCGACGATAGTCAGCCAGGGGCTATAGGTAAGGTTGAGAGCGCTTCCTTCCCAGCAGCAACCATGAATGTGCCGGTAAGTGGGGTTTCGGTGGCAGTAACAAATGGGCAAACTCTAACTGTCCCTACCGGCACCACATTGAACCTAAATCAAGTTTCGATCGGCAGCGATGGTTTTATAGTACTGCCGTCAATTGCGCAATTGACGTCCAGTGCGCAATTGACGCTAACGTCCCCTTTTGCAGCTCTGCCGGATACGATGGGTCACTTCTCCCTATCCATTGTTTGTAACGATCCGGCCAATCCAAATGCCGTTGATGGCAAGCGGTTCGACGGCGATTGCACGCGTTATGGAACCGAGGCAGTGCCGATTGCTTACACACCAACTAACCAACCCTACCTGTTTCAGGCTATGCCACGCAGTGTCCCAATTGGTCCTCCGGCTCCACTCAGATGGAGCGTCCACCCTTGATAGTTCTAGCTCTCAGCCCCGGTTCTTTCGCTCTCGCATGGGAATCACTACCGGTTTTCAATGTGGGCCGGGATGCATGTCCACGCCGGACCGTCACCGGTATTGACTCAAGCCTTCCTCCCCCCTTTGAAAAAGGGGAATCGAGGGGGATTTATTCGAAAAATCTCCCCCAACCCCTCTTTTTCAAAGAGGGGAGTAAAACACCAGGGCCTTAACTTGACCTGGTTCACACGGTGTTCTGAGGGAATCCCTACCAGCCTTCGCATGCTGGACTATATGCGGAAAGCCGAATGGCCGGTCCGAAATGCCAGTTATGCCCTACCTGCTACGCGGGAGCCTGGAACCGAGGGCGTTAGAGCGACAGAATGCCGATCCATTATCTTTAACGTCCTTAAAACCCAACCGCGATGAAATTTAATCGTTTTCTCCCCTTCGCTACCCCGTCGCAGTTATTGGTCTGCGAGACCGATGGTTTTTCGTTGCGCGCGGCGGTGTTGCGCCGTTCCGATCAGGATATGGAACTGCTCTATCAGGCAAAAACCGAACAGGTGGATATGGCCGAAGGCCTGGGCGATGTGCTGGCGGCGCTGAAAAACCAGGGTTGGCAGGGCGGCGGTTCCGCGATTCTGTTGTCGCCGGCGGTGTTTTCCACGCTGGTGGAGTTACCGGTCAATCCTCGCAAACCCCGGCCTTTATTGCAGATGTTGGAACTGGCGCGTTGGGAAGCCGAGCCGCTGTTGCTGCAGCACGTCACCCGCTGGTCGGTGGGACATTTATTGGTGGGCCAAGGGTATATGACCGAGGAGCAGGCAAGGGCGGTGATGGATATGCAGCAAGGCAAATCCAGGGCCGGCGGTGGCTTGGCGTTGGCCGAGCAGTTTTCCTTAAGGCGTTTTGGCGATCTGGCGGTGGAGTTGGGTTACATCAAGCGCAGTCAGCTCAATGCTTGCTTGACCGGACAGGAATGGCTGAAAGCCGCGGACGAGGCCATCGAAGTGGGTTGGGCGGCGCAGAGCGCGGTGGAAGATATACCCGGTACTTTTAATTGGCTGATTAGTTGCGTGCATCAAAGTTTGTTGCAGCGCTGGTCGGACGCTTTCGCGCGCCAGGGTCTGAAGTTGCGGACCATGTACCCTTTAACCGGTTGCAGCGCGGCCTTGCTTCCCGCGGCAGAAACCCACGCGGTGCTGCTGGAGACCCAGCCCGGTTTGGGTTTTAGCACGCGGATAGCCGGTAGCGGTTTCACCGCGCTACGCCATTACTTGAATCTGCACAAAGCGCCGCTGGATATTTGTCTGGAAAGCTATCACGCGCTGCATGCGCCGCCGCGCGAGCCGGTCTGGCTGGCTAGTTGGCCGCCGGCACCGGAGCTGGCGGCCGATTTGGAGCACATGCTGGAACTGGAGTTGCACCCGCTAACCCATGCTGTGGTTGGGGATAAGGTCTCGCCGGGGATGGCCGGAGCGGCTTGCCACGCATTGGGTTTGGCCGAGGACGAGCGTTGCGTGGGTGTGCGTTTAGGCGGCCCGTTGCCGGCGCTGCGTGATCGCTTGGAGGTGCGAGCAGCGGCGCTGGTGCTGGTGTTATTGGTGTTGGTCGGCGTGGCCGAGCTGTCCTTGTGGGTGCGCAGAAGCAGCGTCGACAGTTACAAGCAACAGGTCGATAACAGCTGGCAGAGTATCGACGAGGCGATTAAACGCATCACCGCCCGAACCGCAGAAATCGGCCAGATCAAGGACAAGATCAAGGGCCTGCGAACCGAACAGTTGCGTCTGGAAAATCTGGCCCGCTTTTACGACGAAGATATTCCGGAGCGCATGGACTTGGTGAAAGGTGTGCTGGGTATGCTGCAAACGCTGGTTGACAATGAGGTGGTCATCGAGCGCCTGGACGAGCCGGATAAGTCGGCATTAAAACCGGCAGCCAATCCGACCCTGCCGCCCAACCCAATCAATGACAAGCGCATCGAAGCCGAAAATCTGGTGCTGGAGGCCTGGGCGCTCAGCGACAGCGCCGCGCAGATGTTTATTAAGCGCGTAGGGGATGCCGCCGCCCGCTGGGATCTGCATGTTCGTGAGCCCAAAGTGACTTTCGGCAAGGGCCCTCTGAGCAGTAACGGCTTCAGTATTTCGTTGCGGCTGGTCAAATTGGCCGAGCCGGACGGCAAAATCATTCGTTTATCCAATCCAAACCCACATGAAACTACCCCCTTTGAGTAATCGCGAACAATGGTTGTCGGCCCTGGCTATCGGCGTGATCGTGATCGGTGGATACGCCTGGTTGCGCTGGGTGCCGGCCAACCGGGAAATCGGCCAGTTGCAGCAAACCGCGGAAGCCACCGATAAGCGCGTACATACCGCCGAGATTCCGGAGGAGCCGGATGAGGACATCGACCGCTTGAAGAGCCAATTAGCGGAACAAGAGCGTGTGCTGGCGGCCATCAAGGATCAGTCGGATAGTGTGGAAAAACACCTGGCTCCGGACGACTCGCAGTTCCTGATCGTGAATATTTCCAAAGTGGCGCGGGATGCACAAATCCATGTGCGTGCCAATGAAGTTTTTAAGGCTGCGGTGAACAGCAATGCCGCGCCGGCTCCTGCGGCACCGGCAACCGGCAAGAAAAACCGGAAAAGCAAGTCGGCGACCGTGACGCCGGCGGCTCCGATCGCGCCCGCGACTGCCGTGATTCCGCCGTTGAGTGCCGGTTGGGTTGCGCGCATGTCGCCGGGTTCGTTGTTGGAAAGGCCGCTGCGGCGCCTGGAGGTGGAGGGCTCTTACCTGGCCTTGAACCGCTTCATTCACGATTTGGACCGGCTGCCGTTTCAAGTGGCGGTGCTGCGCATCAGTGTCGAGCGCATGCCGGTGTTGGCGATGCCGGGTTATCCGCAATCCCTGCTGGCCGAAGTAATTTTGGCGCTGTAAGCGTATGGCTATCAATGACGAACATCTCTTGGAAGCTGGGGTGCGCTGTGGCTTGGTGGAGGCCGCGCAACTGGAACGGATGCGTCTGGAAGCGCGGCGGCAACGCTTAAGTCTGCTGACTATGGTTCAGGCCCATTATCGCTTTCCCTTATCGGCGTTGCACCGGGCGGTGGCCGAGCAATACGGCATGCCGTATGTCGATCTGGATACGTTGCAGGTGGAAAACGCCTTATTAAAAAAAATTCCGCCCAGTCTGGTGCAGCGCAAGTTGCTGTTGCCAGTCAGTGATGGCGAACAGGTCTTACTGATCTGCAGTGATCCGGGCGACCGGGCCGGGATCGATTCGGTGCAACGCTTATTGGGTCAGGTATTGCCGCTGGCAATGGCCGATCTGGCGTTGTTGCAATTAAAGGTTAAGCAGGCATTGGCCGGAAAGTCGGCGCCGGAACAAAGCGGCGCGGTGACGGCGGAGACCGATACCGATTTGGTGGCCATGCTGGATGGTATTATCCGCGAAGCCTATTTTTATCGGGCCTCGGATATTCACTTGTTGCCGGATGCGCAGGGTCTGCGGGTCCGCTTGCGGGTGGACGGCAAATTGCGCGATTTTCCGTTGGTTGCCAACACCGGCGCGGCTGCCGCTCTGGTATCGCGGGTCAAGGTGCTGGCCGGCTTGGATATTGCCGAACAGCGCATGCCGCAGGATGGCGGTTTTTCCTATCATTTGCCCCGGCCCATCGACAAGGGCTTTAACATTCGGGTGGCGACTGCACCGACCCGGCTTGGCGAACGGATTACCCTAAGGCTGCTCGGCCAAGAGGCGTTTGGCTTGACGCTGGCCGATCTGGGCATGATGGATGAAGACTTGCAGCACTTTCGCAAAGTGATCCACCGTCCCTACGGTATGGTGCTGCTGACCGGCCCGACCGGGAGCGGTAAATCGACCACCTTATTCGCCGCGCTGCAGGAAATTAACCGCCCCGACATCAACATCATGACCGTGGAAAACCCCATCGAGTATGTGATGCACGGCGTTTCCCAATTGCAGACCGGGCCGAAAGTCAGCTTTGCCGACGCCCTGCGTTCATTTTTGCGGCACGATCCGGATGTGCTGATGGTGGGGGAGATCCGGGACCCGGAGACTGCCGATGTGGCGGTAAAAGCGGCGATGACCGGGCATTTGGTGTTTTCGACGCTACATACCAACAACGCGGTGAGCGCCGTCACGCGCTTGATCGACATCGGTTGCGAACCGTTCCTGATCGGTTCTACGGTGGCGGCTGTGATCGCTCAGCGCTTGGTACGCCGTTTATGCGGTCATTGCCGCAAACCGCGCTGGGCCACACCGGCAGAGCAGGCGGAACTGGGCCGGGATGAAGATGCTGTGCGGATTTACGAACCGGGTGGTTGTGTGATCTGCCAGGGCAGTGGTTTTCGCGGCCGACTGGGTTTATTCGAAACCCTGTGGCTGGATGAAACCCTGGCGCGCCTGGTGGCACGCGGTACCGATGAGGAAACCCTGGAAGCCAGTGCCGGCGAGCGTTTGAGTTTTATGTGGGAGGACGGTTGCCGTAAAGTGCTGTTGGGCATGACCACGCTGGACGAGTTACGCGATGTGGCGCTCCACAAAACCCGCGGCATGCGCGGAGTAAACTGAGATGGCCGAATTTGTTTACACCGCCTTGGACGAGCGCGGTAACGAGATTGGTGGCAGGCTGCAAGCCGACGATATGGGTAATGCAGCATCGCAATTGCGCCAGCGCGGTTTGCGAGTCTTGGCGTTGCGGCAGGGGCGCGGCAGCAGCGGCTTTTTTGGTCAGGCCAATTTCTCGGACTGGTTGGCCTCGCAACGTTCGGTGTCGACAACAGCGCTGATTTTCTTCTTCAGACAAATGAGTTTTATGCTGCGGGCGGGTTTGCCGGTTGCGCAAGCACTGGAGCTGGCCCAGGCGCAATTGACCAATCCGCGTTTGAATTTGACATTGCGCCTGATGCTGAAAGACATTCGGGTCGGCCAATCGCTGTCGTCGGCAATGAGTAAGCACAAGGCGGTGTTTCCGGAAATGGCGATCAATTTGGTGGTTGCCGGGGAGACCACAGGGGATTTGGACCAAATCATGGAAAGGTTGGCGATACACTTGGATAAAAAAGCCGCACTGCGGGCGCAGACCATCAATGCGATGATTTACCCGGCAATCGTGGTGCTGGCGGCGGTTGGCGTCGGCATTTTCATGGTAGTAAAAATCATCCCCAAATTCAGCAAGTTCTTGATGGGCAAAGGGAAGGCCTTGCCGCCATCCACCCAGTTGCTGGTGGATATTTCCGACTTCGTGCGCCAGCATGGCCTGTGGCTGGCCGGCGGCGCGGCTGCGTTGCTGCTGCTGGTGATATTGATTTATCAAACCCGTAACGGCCGCTTGTGGCTAGACCGGCTGTTGCTGCGGTTGCCAGTGATCGGTTCGCTGCTGGTGACCGGTTCGATGGCGCAGATGAACTGGGCTTTGTCGATTCTGCTGCGCAGTGGTGTGACCGTGTTCGAAGCATTGAAAATCACCGCTAATCTGCTGGGTAACCGGGTTTATGTCGATCAATTGCTGGCAGCGTCCAACCAGATTCTGGAGGGCCGGGATATTGCGCGCAGTATCGATCATCCGCGCATTCCACCCCTGGTGGTGCAGATGGTCGCCGTGGGCGAAGGTACGGGGGCGCTGGACGAGGTGTTACAGGAACTGGGGATTTATTACGAAAAGCTGTTGGAAATTGCGATCAAGCGTCTGTCGGCCCTGATTGAACCGGTGATGATTTTGGTGATCGGTTCGATGGTGGGTTTTGTCTATTATGCATTTTTTCAAGCCTTATTCTCTTTGGTATCGGGACATTAAATGAGTTTGTCGAATTCGATCAAGCCGGTTGTCGGCCTTGCTTTTTCAATGACGGCAATCGCCGTGCATGCCCTGGAATCCCCGGCTACGCCGCTGCCGACTCCCTCGGCGCCGAAGCAGTTGCGCGACCCGTTCACACCCAGTCAGCTTATGTACGATACGGCGGGCGCGCAGGGGGGCGCGGCTGCCGGCGCTTACGGATTTTTGCCCAATCAAGAAACCATGAAGGTGCCGAACCTGAAATTACGCGGTTTGTTGAATCCCTCCGGCAAGGCGTTCATTGCCTTGTTGGAAGTCAGCGGCGTGGGGACTTTTATGGTTCGCGAAGGTGACGAATTCAATTTCGATCCATCGCAACCCAAGAACGCGATCCGCGTCAGCAAAATTACCCGCCTCAGTGTGACCGTTGAAACCGGTACGCTAGGTTCGATCAGGGTGTTGCGCTGACCGGCCTTAGTTAGGGTTTATTTATTGAGTATGTTTAGATTGACGGCGATATGCGCCAATTCGGTGGTGGTCTGCACGTGCAGTTTTTTCTTGATTTGCGTCGCATAGTTGGCGATGGTTTTATTGCCCAAACATAGGTGAGCGGAAATCTTGGCGACGGTCAGACCTTGGGCCAGTAACCTGAATATATCGAACTCGCGTGGAGAGAACGCGTTGACTATTGCTTGATGCTCTACATTGCCGCAGGGTGCCTCAGCGGATGTGAGCAGTCCGGGTTCCGCATAGCTTTTGCCATGCATGATGCTTTCTATAGCTGTCATCAACAAATTTGGTGCCATGTTTTTGGTGATGTAACCTTGCGCACCGGCCTCCAACGCGCGCCGCACGTAAACCTGTTCGTGATAAATGCTGTACACCAAAATCCGCGCATTGGCATCCCGCGCGACTATCCGCCGAATCGCTTCCAGGCCACCGATCCCCGGCATGGATAAATCCATCACCACCATATCCGGTTGGGATTCGTGGTAACGCTGAATGGCCTGTTCGCCGCGTTCCGCTTCGGCGACGACTTCGACATTGCCGCTAATCGACAATAGCATGCGAAAACCTGCGCGTACCACCGCATGGTCGTCGACTAATAATATTTTTATGGTGTTGCTCATGGAAGCGGTGCAATGAATTGGCGTCATAAATTTCGAAACGGGGCTGTAGAACTGCCTTGATGTTTCGGCCTTAAAGTTGACGGCTATTATCCGGGAGTAAATTCCTGGAGTGACGCGGGAAAAATTCTTTTTATGAGCCGGGAAAATGGCGGAGGGGAGTTGCAACTGACTTTGTCAAAACTATCGCTTCATTTAGGTGATTCGGCGATAGACATGATTAGTTCGATTCTGCCAATAGCTGGCCGATCATGCTGTTGGCCTGGTTTAAGTAGCCGCTGCCAAACAGGTTTAGATGGTTGAGAATGTGGTAAAGGTTGTAAAGGGTTTTGCGGGTTTTATAACCACTGTCCAGCGGATATTCGGCTTGATACGCCGCATAAAAATCGCGGCTGAAACCGCCGAAAAGTTCGGTCATGGCCAGATCCGCTTCGCGGTCGCCGTAATAGCAGGCGGGGTCGAAGATTATCGGTTGCCCTTGCTTATCTGCGGCAGCGTTGCCGCCCCATAAATCGCCGTGTAGTAAGGATGGGTGCGGGCGGTAGTCGCTGAAAAAATCGCCAATTCTTTCCAGCAGTTTTTCCCCTTGAGTTTGCAGTGAGCCGCGATAACCATTTGCTGCCGCAAACTGCAATTGCTTGCCCAAACGTTGTTGCCGCCAAAAACTGACCCAGTCGTCGTGCCTGGCGTTATGTTGCGGGGTGGAGCCGATGGTGTTATCGATGGGCCAGCCGAAATAGGCTTGAGGCTTTTGGTGCAGCAAGGCGAGTTGTTGGCCGAAAAGACTGGCGCTACGGCCGTGTAATGCGCCCAATTCGATAAATTCCAACACCAGATAAGCGTGTTGTTGACATTCGCCAAAGCAAATCACTTTTGGTACGCGCACCGCGCCTATGTCGGCCAACTCGCGTAAACCCGCCGCTTCGGCAAGAAACATCTCCGCCAAGTCCACGCGGTTTAATTTGATAAACCAGTCGATGTTGGCGGTTTGTAGCCGGTAAGCACTATTGATGTCGCCACCGCCGATACTGCTAAGGCGGTGGTTTTTCAGAGATTGGCCGGTTTGTGCTTCGAGATGGCTGATTAAATGTTGCAGCGCGGCCATAGTCGATTAACCGGCTACTTTGCCCAGCTGTCGCGCAATGTCACTGTGCGGTTAAACACCAGTTTTTCCGGGGTGCTGTCTGCGTAGTCCAGGCAAAAATAGCCGGTGCGCTCGAACTGGTAGCGGGTATCCGGCGTGGCCTTGGCCAAACTGGCTTCTACCCGGCAATCGCTCAATACTTCCAGCGAGTTGGGGTTGATGCTATCCAGGAAATTGTCCAAGGTGTCCGGGTTGGGATGGCTGAACAGTCTGTCGTATAAACGTAGCTCGGCGGGTAGGGCATGTTGTTCGGATACCCAATGGATTACGCCTTTCACTTTGCGGCCTTCCGGGTTTTTGCCCAAGGTGGCCGGATCGTAACTGCAATGCAGTTCTATAACGTTACCGGCATCGTCTTTAATCGCTTCCTCGCATTTTATGACATACGAGCCGCGCAGTCTCACTTCGCCGCCTGCTACCAAGCGTTTGAAGTCTTTGGGCGGGTTTTCCATGAAATCGTCTTGTTCGATCAGGATGGTTTTGGAGAAGCTGACCTCACGGCTGCCCATTTCCGGTTTTTGCGGATGGTTGGCGATTTGGTAGGTTTCGATTTTGCCGTCTTCCCAGTTGCTGATCACTACTTTTAAGGGTCTTAACACTGCCATCGCTCTAGGCGCGCGTTCGTTCAAGTCTTCGCGAATACAGTTTTCCAAAACGCCCATTTCGATCCAGGAATCATTTTTGGTGACGCCGATGCGTTCGCAGAAATCCCGGATCGCTTCTGGCGTAAAACCCGCTCGACGTAGGCCGGAAATGGTCGGCATCCTCGGATCGTCCCAGCCGTTGACATGCTTTTCGGTAACCAGTTGCAGCAATTTACGTTTACTGACGATGGTGTATTCCAATTGCAGGCGAGCGAATTCGATTTGCTGCGGATGGCAAGGGGTTTGCAATTTGTCCAGCACCCAGTCGTACAGCGGTCTGTGATCTTCAAACTCCAAGGTGCAGATCGAGTGGGTGATGCCTTCCAGCGCATCAGAAATGCAATGGGTATAGTCGTACATCGGGTACAAACACCAGGCATCGCCGGTACGTTGATGATGCACGCGGCGGATGCGGTAGATGGTTGGGTCGCGCATATTAATGTTGGGCGAGGCCATATCGATTTTGGCGCGCAGCACATATTGGCCGTCGGCGAATTCGCCGGCACGCATACGGGTGAACAAATCCAGATTGTCTTCGATGGAGCGGCTGCGGTCCGGGCTAGGCTTGCCGGGCTCGGTCAAGGTGCCGCGGTCGGCGCGCATTTGCTCCGGCGTGGAACTGTCGACATAAGCGTCGCCTTGTTTGATCAACTGCACTGCGTAAGCATAAAGCTGTTCGAAGTAATCGGAAGCGTGATATTTGCCGGCCCACTTAAACCCTAACCACTGCACATCGCGTTCGATGGCTTCCATATATTCGACGCTTTCTTTTTCCGGATTGGTGTCGTCGAAGCGCAAATTGCAGGTGCCGTTGTTCTCGGCGGCTAGTGTGAAATTCAGGCAAATCGATTTGGCGTGACCGATGTGCAGATAACCATTGGGTTCGGGAGGAAAGCGGGTGGCGATTTTGCCCTTGTTTTTGTTGGCGGCCAGATCGGCGGCGATGATGTGTCTGATGAAATTGGATGAAACTGGGCTATCGGAAGCTGACATGTTCGAGTAAATGGCTATGGTTATTTATGAGGTGGGCGGCGAATATCGAGTCAGTCGCCATTTTAACGAGTTTGGCCGGAATTCGTAAAGGCGGCATCATCAGCCGATTTTGCATCAAAATTAACGCAAAATTCATTGTAAATAATTGTATTAAAAGATTTTTACTAAATTATTAGCACTCTTGTTGATCGAGTGCTAGAATTTGGTCATCGTTAATTTATTCCACCGGAAACGAGGGTGATATGAACAACAGCTTGGCTTTGCCGATCAATTTATCGGTTGGGACGTTTGATTCTTATTTGAACTTAGTAGCCCAAATGCCCAAACTCAGCGTCGAGCAAGAGCAGGACTTGGCGTTGCGTTACCGAGATGAAGGCGATTTGAATGCCGCGCGCGAGCTGGTGATGTCCAATCTGCGTTTTGTGGCGCATGTGGCCAGAGGATATGCTGGTTATGGCTTGCCATTGGCGGACATTGTGCAGGAAGGCAACATCGGCTTGATGAAAGCGGTAAAACGTTTCGACCCGGACATGGGCGTGCGTCTGGTGTCTTTTGCCGTACATTGGATCAAAGCGGAAATTCACGAATATGTGATTAAAAACTGGCGCATCGTTAAAGTCGCTACAACTAAAGCGCAGCGCAAACTGTTTTTTAATCTGCGTAAATTCAAAAAAGACTTGAGCTATCTCTCCCAAGACGACGCGGAAGCGATTGCGGAAAATCTGGATGTCGATGTTAAAACCGTTTACGAAATGGAACGGCGTTTGGATGGCCGCGATGTAGGACTTGAGCCGACTGGCGACGACGGCGAAGATCACGTGCAAGCGCCTATCGCATATCTGGAACAGCATGGAGCCGATCCGGCTTTATTGCTGGAAAACAGCGACTGGGAAGACCGCAAGGAAGAATTGCTGATGGATGCGATGGCGAGTCTGGACGACAGAAGCCGCGATATTCTCGCTAGCCGCTGGCTGGTCGAAGAAAAAGCCACGCTGCACGAATTGGCAGATCGTTATCAAGTCTCCGCCGAGCGCATCAGACAGTTGGAACAAAACGCCATGAAAAAGCTGAAAGCAGCGGTGACCTTGGCGGCGTAAAAAATGTTTGGCATTTCTGAAAAACTCAGTATAATGTCGCTTTCTTTGCCGGGGTGGTGAAACTGGTAGACGCGCCGGATTCAAAATCCGGTTCCGAAAGGAGTGTCGGTTCGATTCCGACCCTCGGTACCAAAGAAAGATTTAGAGAAGTACAAAGACATACAGAAACCCGCAGGCCGCCTGGCTTAGCGGGTTTTTTATTGTCCAAAGAAGTGCAACAAAATGCAGTGGCATACACCGTAAACAGTGACGCGCGCGAAAGTGGCGCCAAAACGTATCACTGCGAATCACTTTCGGTGTCACTCGATGGCTAAGAATTTCAATAAAGACACGGTCTACAGGGCAAAAGCCTAAAGACAAAGACTACACCATCAACGACGGAGAATGCTTGATGATGTTGGTCAAAGCCAACGGTTCAAAACTTTGGCGTTTCATCTATCGATTTAAAGGAAAGCAGAATAGGCTTGATTTTGCATCGTAACCGGAAACGGGTTCTGAATGGTATTTGATTGCACCTCATACTCTACCGTTAGCGACAACAAGCTGTTGGTAGTCGCGGGTTATCGGCTTTTCTTTTGCAACACGACCGCCTAAATTGATGCATAATCAGTACTCGGCTGTTGTAGAAAACAACCGGGAACACACCAGTAATGGTTTTTTAAAAGTTAAGAGTAATTTATGGCAGCATTAGTACAAGGTAAAGTTAAGTGGTTCAACGATGACAAAGGCTTCGGCTTCATTGAACAAGATGGTGGCAAAGATGTGTTTGTACACTTTAGCGTCATTCAAGGCAGCGGTCGCAAAACCCTGAGAGAAGGCCAGAGTGTAACGATGGAAGTGACCGCCGGAGCGAAAGGCCCTCAAGCGGAAAACGTGACTCCTCTATAGTGGCCATTTGGTTGCTATCATAGCGAAGCATGGAAGCCGGGTAACACCGGCTTTTTTTTTGCAAAAACAAAAATCCAGATTCCGGTAATGCCCCTATATTATTTTTACCCCTCTGCATGCATCGAGTTTTAGCGCATCGACCCCCCGAAAATTATGTCTCAAAAATCTGGCTCCAATTCTAAACGCACAGATTCTGCCCGCAAGATCTCAACACTAAAGGTGTTATGGCCGTTTATCCGTCCGTATCGGGGCAGAATGTTTCTGGCTTTTTGTTTGTTGTGCCTCGGCTCGGCAACAATTTTGTTAGTGCCTTTGGCATTCCGCGACCTGATCGATTTTGGCTTTGGGCAGCGACAGGCTGAGCAAGGCGGTTTGTTGGGTTCGCTGAGCATGGATGGACACTTTCTGGCTCTATTTGGCTTAGCCTGCCTGTGGGCGGTGACGATAGCCGCGCGTTATTACACCGTCAGTTGGGTCGGCGAGCGGGTGACGGCGGATTTGCGCAGCGCGGTGTACGAGCGGGTGCTGGCCCAGTCGCCGCAGTTTTTCGAGACCCTACAAACCGGGGAAGTGCTATCACGACTGACCGGCGATACCACGTTGATCCAGACCGTGGTAGGCAGTTCGATATCCATGGGTTTGCGCAGTTTATTCCAGTTTGTCGGCGGCATGATCATGCTGGCGGTGACCAGCCTGCATCTGTTCTCGCTGATATTGGGGTTGATGATCTTGCTGACCTTGCCGATTTTGGCAATGGGCAGGAAAGTAAAAAAGCTGTCGCGGGAATCGCAGGATAAGATTGCCGATGCCTCGGCGTTAGCAGGCGAGATTCTCAATGCTGTGTCTACCGTCCAAGCCTATACTCAGGAGCGCCGCGAAGCGAACCGCTTCAGCGAGCGCGCCGAAATCAGTTTTCTCACCGCTGTCCGCCGCAGCCGCTTTCGCTCCGCATTGACGGTGATTGTCATCACCGCCGTGATGGGTTCGATCATTTTCGTACTATGGATAGGCGCCAATCAGGTAAACGCCGGCACCATGACCGGTGGGCAACTGGCTTCTTTCGTACTCTATGCCACACTGGTGTCCAGTGGGGTCAGTACCATAGCCGAAGTCTGGGGCGATGTGATGCGGGCGACCGGCGCAACCGGGCGCCTGCTGGAGCTGCTGCATGCCGAACCGGCGATCATAGATACTGCCACGCCCCAGCCTTTGGCGGACGGCGACAAAGCGGCGATACAATTTCAGCAAGTCGGCTTCAGTTACCCGTCACGCTTACAAACCGCCGCGTTGGATAGTATTGATTTGAGCATAGCCGCAGGGGAGAGCGTCGCCTTTATCGGCCCGTCCGGTGCGGGCAAGACCACGCTGTTCCAATTATTATTGCGCTTTTACGATGCCACCCACGGCACCATCCGCCTAAACGGTCAGGATATTCGTCAGCTATCCTTGCAGGAACTGCGCGGCAAAATTGCCATCGTGCCGCAAGACGCGGTGATTTTCTCGACCACCGCGCTGGAGAATATTCGTTACGGTAGACCCGATGCCAGCGATGAAGACGTGATGGAGGCCGGTCAATTGGCCCAAGTGGCGGAATTTATCGACCGCTTGCCGGATGGCTACCAAACCTTTCTCGGCGAGCGCGGTACGCGCCTTTCCGGCGGGCAGCGTCAACGTATTGCCATTGCCCGGGCCATTCTGAAAAACGCCCCGCTTTTGCTGCTGGACGAGGCTACCAGCGCGCTGGATGCGGAGTCAGAAGTATTGGTGCAACAAGGCTTGAACGCCGCCATGCGAGGGCGCACCACTTTGATTATTGCGCACCGTTTGGCCACCGTTAATAAAGTCAGCCGCATCGTGGTGTTAGATCAGGGACGTATCGTCGAAACCGGTTCTCCAGATGATTTAAGAAAACAAAGCGGACTGTATGCCAGACTGGCAAATCTACAATTCGATGTTCAATAGGATTTTTGCTTAGCGACATTTAATCGATATGGGTTTTTCGGGCGTTAGTTTATTAAGTAATTTCGCTAGTTATCATTCGGAAGACTTCAAATCAGTGTCGGGTAGAGAGTAACTGTTTTTTGTCTATACTTTTCCCCCGCAGTTGTTGACAAGATCTTGCATGTCGCTGACTAGCTGTATCGAACTTTAAATAATCAACTCAATGGAGAAGCTAACATGCCAGATTTAGAAGATTTTCTTATTAAGCTCGAGCAAGATCCGGTCGTTGCACTCAATGAGTACAACTTTAAGGTTGATGAAGAGAGCCTCGATTTCGTCCCTGGACAAATCGGGATTCAAGATGAATATAAACAGGTAGATGTAACTCTGGTAGACGAAGCGCAAACCATCAAACTGCGCGCGATGACCTCCGGCGATTCTCCCCGAAATTCTCTAAGGATTTGGTATTTACCCTGGAAGCGTTGGGACGAGGTGAACCAGATGTCAGGTGTCTCGGGAGCTACGTTGGACAATAAAGGGCCGGGGATATTTCTGACATCTCAACTCACTGGCTGCCGTTTCACCATCCAATATCACTCCGGTGATATGACCAAGGCCACGGTATTACATTTGGCAGGGAACTACGGCGAGAACCTGAAAGGTGCTCAGGCGAGGGAGAGTGTGGAGAGTGAGGCACTGACGAACGTGCCGACCGGAGGAATGCTACGCCGGCGCTATTCCATCGGTAGGTATTCGAAAAATCCGAAGTTTTTCAAGCTGCCGGTTGACGGCGTACGGACATACTATGATGGAGAAAAGGCCACTGTGCTTGGTGTGCGCGGCAAAGATGGGAAATGGAAGTTCTTTGCCCAGCAGTATGACAGGAACGATGCTTTCATGAAGGATCAAGTTAAAGTATTGTGATAGCGAGTGAAGGTTCTCGCCGCGACGACGTCAGGGTTTTGCTGAGCATTTCACTCTATCGGCGAGCGGCGAGATTAGTCATCAAGATCAGCGTTGCTGCTTTTGTCAGTTATGTTGTTAGGGAGTTGCTTCTGTTTTTTAACTTGTTCCGATCTCCGCCGACAGTCGATAATCGCTAACTTAGCCGTTACCGCCGCCCGCCAAATCCAGCTATGTACAACAAATTGATAACATTTGTCCGAGACGATATTTGGCTGTTGCACGAGCAAGATTTGCCGTATGTTCAAGAAAAACTAATCAAGTATTTAAAAATCGTTATTTTGTCCTTGCAAAGTTTCGGTCTCGATCTTTGTCAGCTACGCGCCTCCGCTTTAACCTTGTACAGCATCTTGTCGATAGTGCCGGTTATCGCCATGTTGTTCGGGATTGCCAAGGGCTTTGGCTTTGAAACCATGCTGGAGCAAGAACTGTTGCAGCGTATGCCGGAGCGAGATGCTTTGGTGGTGCAGCTAATCGGCTTTGCCAAAAATCTACTGGAAAGCGCTAAGGGCGAAGTGGTGGCCGGGATAGGCATTGTCGTGCTGTTTTGGACCATCATCAGTTTGATAGGCAATATAGAAGAATCGTTTAACTACATCTGGAAAATCGGTAAGGGCCGGACATTGGGCCGAAAATTTAGCGACTATTTGTCACTGATGCTGTTGGCGCCGGTATTGCTGATCGCTGCCAGCAGCATCACTGTCTTTGTTAGTACGCAGATCACCTGGTTTATTACCGTCATTCAATTGCCGGCGTTCGCCGGCTGGTTGGTGGTTAAGGCGCTGAGTTTGTCGCCGGTCTTGCTGATGACCGCCTTGTTTTCCTTTACGTTTATTTTTATGCCTAACCATAAAATAAACTTTCACGCCGGCATTCTCGCCGGCGTGGTGACTGGCGTTAGCTATCATCTGTTGCAATGGGCGTATTTGAGTTTGCAGATAGGCGTGTCGAGTTATAACGCCATTTACGGCAGTTTTGCGGCGTTACCCTTGTTTGTGGTTTGGCTGCAAAGCTGTTGGATGATCGTGTTATTCGGTTGCGAGATGGCGTTTTTTACCCAAAACTATCAAACCTATCGCAACAATAACCGCTTTGCCCACTTAAGTTTTGCGTTGAAAAAGCTGGTGGCCCTGCAAGTCATGCATCTGATAGTCAAAAACTTTGGCCAGTTGCAGGCGCCTTTAAGCGCCGCCGAGATTGCCGGCAAGTTGGCCATACCCATCGCGATTGTGCAGGAGGTGCTGGCGAAATTATTGCTCAGCCGCCTTATTGCCGAACTAAAAGAACCGGACAACAGCGACGAGGTCTATTTGCCGGCGGTAGATATTCATATCTTGACCATCAGCTTTGTGATCAACGCGCTGGAGCAATGTGGGCAAAACCAGTTGCCGGAAAGTAATCAGGAGCCACTGTTGATCGATGCGGTCGAAAGCTTCAAAAGCATGATCGAAGCGTCGGAGAGCAATCTGCTGCTAAAAGACATTTAGCAGCAGGGCAAGCGACGCTTATTAATCAGGCCCTTAAACTCTCTATTGAAGTAATTGCCGCGAAAGCGGCAATCCATTGTAGCCAGTGGGCTACCACCTGCGCGGGAGTATTTTAGGTCCGGACTAATAGACAGCAAAGCCTTTAGATTTGCGTGCTATCCAATGATAGTTTGGGAGATTCAGGTATTCTGAAAACGTCAAATGCGCACCGGAGTTGGCAGGTTTTTAAGTTGAGGATAGCGGCGGCTGCGGTTCGCCGATTTCGTCGATCAGCACTGTCTGGCCCACCGACAAGCTGCCGGGTTTGTCGTGCAAGGCGTTTTGCCCAAAATAGACTTTGTTTTGCCATTTGCGCAGACGATTCAGGGTCGTCAAGGGTTCTTTACCGGTTTCGGCGGTTAGCGGGTCTATGGTGGGTACAGAACAGCGCGAGCAGGGTTTGGGCAATCTAAAACCAATATCGTTGATGGTAAGCCGTCGCCAAGTATCTTCGGCATAGCTGTCGCAATCGGCGACGACTAAATTCGGCCGAAAGCGAATCATGTCAATTGCCAACGGCATGGCTAGGTTGAGGGCTTTTAGAGAGTTCTCCGACGCGATCAAAAACGGAAAGCCGTCGGAAAAAGAGGTTTGGTCGCTTTCCAACGCATAGTTAGGATCGACCTTGCGAATATCGTCATCGGTTTGGTAGACCAGCCGGCAATCGGTTTGTAAAAAATCGCTTAACCAAGCATCGGCGTTATCGCCGCAGGTCTTGGCAATACATTGGTCGTGCCAGACCACCACTTCAATATCGTCGCCGTCTTGCGCTTGTAAGGGCAGGGCTAAATCCGCTTGGTTTGGTGCCGACAAAATCAACTGTTGGTCTTCAATGCGGGTTTTGATCAACGCCATTTTTGGTAAACGGCGTTGGCTGAGGAACTGTCTATCGCCGTCTATCAGCATCCATTTTCTGTCGTACAGCAAGCCCTTGTGATCAACCGGCCAGTGTTCCACCCGAATTCCGGCCAGCGATTTGACCGGGTATATATAAATTTCACTGAGTATCGGCATGTTATTTTGCTGTTAGCTGAATAGCAGATCGGTTTGGGTATGCAGTAAATGCTCTGCTAAATGTTTTTCAATGTTGTCGAACTTGATGCCGTAACGGCGGTTTTCGCGGTCGCAATGTACCACGAGAGCCGCTATATCGAAACGCGTGCCGTCGTTAAATAGCAGATACAGGCATATACGCGTATTCTTGCCGAGTTTTTTTTCGCTGATTATCGCCGCGCCGCGGCTACTCACATCCCGCAACACGACCGGGAACAAGCGCGGAAACCAGATACTTTTGACTTTAACGGCGGCACGGATGTCGTTGCGTAGATAGCGAACCGCACTGCGCTTGTTAGACCATGAGCTATCAATCGTAACCTCTTGATCGAGAAAATCTAAAGAGAAATCTGGCTCAGACATGGCGAACGCGGCGAATGTAAAGGTGGCTAAGTATTGATGTTAAACCATTAAAATTCAATAGAGCTTGACGATTATTGACCGAGCCCGGCCGAACCGAATCCGTTAAAATAGCCCTTTTGTGTCGTTCCGTATCGGATTATGAAAAAAAGTGCGATTATTTCATTTTGTTTTTGTTGGATCGTAGCGTTGCTACTCAGCGATGCAATTGCCGCGCCTGCCAAGAAAGCGGCACCGACCAAGCCTCAGATTACCAAGCCTGCGGAACCTGCCAAACAGCTGGTCAAAATCGGCTATTTCAGTCAGGAGCGGGCAGCGCCGGCTGCCTTATCCAACCTAGATCCCTTTATTCAGAACAAAGGCCAGATCGGTGCCGAACTGGCGATTGCCGATAACAATACCACCGGCCAATTTACCGGTCAGCATTACGAATTAAGAAAAGTCGTGGTGCCGGTTGGCGGCGATTTGCAGCAGGCTTTCAAGCAACTGGGCGACGATATAGGCCTGGTGGTGTTGAACGTGCCAGCTGACCAATTAAATAAGCTGGCCGACTTGCCGGCCGCCAAAAACAAATTGTTGTTTGATGCCGCTACCAGCGACGACGAATTACGTAATACGGAATGCCGCCATCAGGTTTTGCACATATTGCCCAGCCGGGCCATGCGCGCCGATGCGCTGGCGCAATACATGCTAAAAAAGCGCTGGCAAAACTGGTTTTTGGTGACTGGTCCAACCCCGGAAGACAAGTTATACGCAGCAGCTATTAAACGCGCGGCTAAGAAGTTCGGCACCAAACTGGTTGCGGAAAAAGCCTGGACCAACGACTATGATGCTCGCCGCACTGCCCAATCCGACGTGCCGGTATTTACCCAAGTCGATGACTACGACGTGTTGGTTGTGGCCGACGAGCGGGGCCTGTTCGGAGAATACCTGGATTACCGCACCTGGAAACCACGCCCGGTGATCGGTACCCAGGGTTTGATCGCCACCGCCTGGCACAGAACCCACGAGCAATGGGGCGCGGTGCAATTGCAAAATCGCTTCAAGGACACCGCCGGTCGCTGGATGGAAGAAGAAGATTACGCGGCCTATCTGGCGGTGCGGGCGATAGGTGAAGCCAGCGTCCGCAGCAAGTCCAATCAAACCCAGGCGATCAAGGATTATGTGTTTTCCGAGCCGTTTGCGCTACAGGGTTATAAAGGCATGCCTTTGTCGTTTCGCCCCTGGGACGGGCAATTGCGGCAACCGGTATTGTTGGCCGCCCCGCGATCATTAGTGGGCGTGGCGCCGGTGGAGGGCTTTTTGCATCCCAAAACCGAATTGGATACTTTGGGCTACGACCAGCCGGAAACGGCTTGTAAATAAGCCGGTGTCGACGAAAACCACAGAGGACAGGAATGAGTGATAAACGGCGTATGGAGATCAGCCAGTCGGCGATCAGCGGCATTCTTGGCGTGGAAGAGGCGCGTCCGCAAAAGTCCGGGCCGGCGCATAAACCGTTCAAAATTCAAAGCCGTTATCAACCGGCCGGCGACCAGCCCACCGCCATTGCGGAGCTGGTGGAGGGTATTAACGATGGTGAATTGCATCAAACCTTGCTAGGGGTGACCGGCTCGGGCAAGACCTTTACCGTCGCCAATGTGATCCAGCAAACCCAGCGGCCGGCGATGATCATGGCACCCAACAAGACGTTGGCGGCGCAGTTGTACGGCGAGATGAAGGAGTTTTTTCCGGAAAACAGCGTCGAGTATTTCGTTTCCTATTACGACTATTATCAGCCCGAGGCCTACATCCCGGCCTCCGATACCTTCATTGATAAGGATGCCTCGCTAAACGAACATATCGAGCAAATGCGACTGTCGGCTACCAAAGCCTTACTGGAGCGCCGAGACACCATCGTGGTCGCCACTGTTTCGGCGATTTACGGCTTGGGCGAGCCGGAATCGTACTTCCAGATGGTCCTGCATCTGGTTCGCGGTGACATGATCAAGCAACGCGATATTTTGCGGCGCTTGGCGGAAATGCAATACACCCGCAACGACACCGAGTTGCGGCGAGCGACCTATCGAGTGCGCGGCGAGGTGATCGATGTGTTTCCGGCCGAATCGGAAGAACAGGCCTTGCGGATTGAGTTGTTCGACGACGAAATTGAACGGCTGTCGATGTTCGATCCGCTCACCGGCGAAGTCACCCAGCGCTTGGCTCGTTTCACGCTTTATCCAAAAAGCCATTATGTGACGCCGCGCGATCAATTACTCAGTGCGGTGGAAAAAATCAAAATCGAATTGGCCGAACGTCTGGAACAATTGCGCGACAATCATAAGTTGGTGGAAGCGCAACGCCTGGAGCAGCGCACCCTGTTCGACATCGAAATGATCATGGAAGTGGGCTATTGCTCGGGCATCGAAAATTATTCCCGGCATCTGTCCAATCGCGCGGACGGCGAATCGCCGCCGACGATGTTCGATTATCTGCCCAACGATGCGCTGGTGATCATCGACGAAAGCCATGTCACGGTGCCGCAGATCGGCGCAATGTACAAGGGCGACCGTTCACGCAAGGAAACCTTGGTGGAATACGGCTTTCGATTGCCCTCGGCCTTGGACAACCGGCCGCTCAGATTCGAGGAATTCGAGCAAATCTGCGGCCAGCGTATCTATGTTTCCGCCACGCCAAGTACTTACGAGAAAGAACATTCCGGGGCGGTGGTGGAACAGGTGGTGCGCCCGACCGGCTTGGTCGATCCTATTGTTGAAGTTCGCCCGGCGACCAGTCAGGTCGATGATCTGTTGTCGGAAATCACCAAACGCACTGTGGTGCAAGAACGGGTGCTGGTTACCACCTTAACCAAACGCATGTCGGAAGATTTGACCGATTATTTGATGGAGCATGGCGTCAAGGTACGTTATCTGCATTCGGACATCGAAACGGTGGAAAGGGTGGAAATTATCCGCGACTTGCGCTTGGGCGTGTTCGATGTGCTGGTCGGTATCAACTTGTTACGAGAAGGCCTGGATATACCGGAAGTGTCGCTGGTAGCGATTCTGGACGCGGATAAGGAAGGTTTCCTGCGCTCGTTGGTGTCGCTGGTACAAACCATAGGTCGGGCGGCGCGTAATGCCAACGGCAAGGCGATATTGTACGGCGATAAAATCACGCGCTCGATGCAATTGGCTATCGACGAAACGGAGCGCCGCCGGAATAAACAGATAGCGTTCAATAAAGAACATAATATCGAGCCTAAAACCATTTTCAAATCGGTGACCGATATATTGGAACTAGCCATTCCCGGTTCCGGCGGCTCGATTTCCAATGCCAGAGCCAAAGTCGCTGAGCCGGCTGGGAATTACAAGGCGATGACACCGAAACAGGCCGCGAAAGCCTTGAAACAACTGGAAGAAAAAATGTATCAGCATGCCAAGAACCTGGAATTTGAAGATGCGGCACGTGTTAGAGACCAGATTAAATTGCTTCAGGCCGAGATGGTAATTTGATGGGCTTGGGTTTGTAATTAACGCTTTGGCTAACTATATTTAGTGAATTTTGTGGGGCCATAGCTTGCAAAGCTTGGTCCGTGCAAACTAAACGACGATAGCGGATTATTAAACAGATGCTGGGAAACAGATGATACCCGCCAAAAATATACTGAACGAAAATGTTCGCGTGCTGAAAAGCGAGGTATCCAAAACCACTTATCAAGGCGTGGCTATCGCGCTTGCCAGCATTATCAGCGCGTTGCTGGCATTGAGTTATTACTACGTCGGCGAAATCTCCTTAAACGGCATCATCAAAGCGCAAACCGAAAACTATGGCCTGTGGATGCTTGAAGCGCTACCGTTTATTTTCGGGTTTTGGGGTCAATATTCCAGCTCAGTAATCGCTTATCAAGCCGGAGCTATGATTCTCGATCAGACCCAGGAGTTGCGCTCCCGCGCCGAATCGCTGGAAAAACAAGTCAGTTATTCCACCACCCATGATTCGGTAACGGACTTGCCGAATCGGGTTTTGTTCTATGACAGGGTGGAACAGGCTATTTTGGCTGCCGGCAATCAGAACAAAATGTTGTCTATATTGCTGGTGGAAGTGGCCAACTTTAAGGAAGTTTACGATACGCTGGGCCGCAACAGCAGCGATCTGATCTTGAAGCAGATCGCCACGCGCTTGCAAAGCGTGGTCTTGGGTACCGATAGCGTTGCCCGCATTGACGGCAATATTTTCAGCGTGTTGCTGTCCGCGGTCGACAACGAAACCGCCGGCCTGACATTAGCAAAAAACATTCAGGCGGCCCTGGACCCGGCGTTTAAGGTCGAACGTCTGAGTCTGGTGATTCACAGCAATATTGGTATCGTTAACTTTCCAGAGCATGGCGACGATGTCGATACGCTGGTGCAAAAAGCCGGCGTGGCACTATTTGTTGCCGGCCAATCCCACGAAGGTTACACCACTTACGCGCCGTCTTACGACGATCACAGTCCGCGCCGCCTAACCTTGATGAGCGAACTGCGCCAGGCCATCGAAAAAGAGCAATTACATATTTATTACCAGCCCAAAGTGTCAGTGGCGACAGGACACGTATACGGCGCGGAAGCCTTGGTGCGTTGGCAGCACCCCAAGCACGGCTTTATTTCGCCGGATGAATTTATTCCGATGGCGGAAAGAACCAGAGTTATCAAGCACCTTACCTCCTGGGTATTGAAACAGTCGTTTAAGCATTGCGCCGAATGGCGCAAGCGCGGCTGGGAATTGATTATTTCGGTGAATCTGTCCGCCAAGGATTTGCACGATCCGGAACTACCGGATGTGATGGCCGGCGTCGCGGCGGCAGCGAATATCAAACCCGGCTGGATGATGCTGGAGATTACCGAGAGCTCCATCATGACCGATCCGGAACGGGCGATGGAGGTGATTCAGCGCCTGAATGAAATGGGCTATAAATTGTCGATCGACGACTTTGGCACCGGTTATTCCTCGCTGGCCTACTTAAAACGTATGCCGTTGACGGAATTAAAAATCGATAAATCGTTTGTCGTCGATTTGTTGCATAGCGAAAACGATGCGGTGATCGTCAAAGCCACCATCAACTTGGCACACAACCTGGGGTTGCAGGTCACCGCCGAAGGGGTGGAAACTCAGGAAATCATGGATAAACTCAGCAGTTATAAGTGCGATCTGGCGCAGGGTTACTTGTTTAGCAAGCCGATGCCGTTCGAGGATTTTGGTGTGTGGCTGGAAACCAATCGTTAAGCTTAAAGATTTCAATATTCAGGAGCGGCAATAATGTCCACAGCATGGGCGGGTGGTACCGACGCGATTTTGGAAAGAATGGACAAGATGACCGAGCTTTTTGTCGCCGAGACGCGAAAAGCCATCTATACCGGTGAATCCGCTACCCATTGTGAGGAATGCGGCGAGCCGATCCCGGAAGCACGGCGTCAGGCGATTGCCTGTAAGTATTGTTTGCCTTGTCAAACCGAGCTGGAAAAAGGCTGATGTAGCGCTATTTTATTGAGCGCGTTTAAACGGCAGATAATTCGCTGCGTCCTGTTTGTAATGCTGAATCGCTTTTTTCTCCCGATCTACGAATTGCGCGACGGCCTTGGCAAAGCCGGCATCCTTTAGCCAATGTGCAGAATAGGTGGTGACCGGCTCGAAGCCACGGGAGATTTTATGCTCGCCTTGCGCGCCGGAATCGAAACGGGCCAAGCCGTGTTCTATGCAATAGTCCAAGCCCTGGTAATAACAGGCCTCGAAATGCAGGGCATTGTATTCCGCCTGGCATCCCCAATAGCGGCCGTATAGTGTGTCCGTACCGATAAAGCTCAAGGCCGCGCCGACGTAAGTGTCGTCTTTAATTGCCAGAACCAGCAACAACTGCTCGGGCATGGTTCGCGCGATTTGTTTAAAAAATGCCAGATTCAGATAAGGTTCGGAACTGCGTTTTAAGTAGGTCAACGCGTAAAACCGGAAAAATACTTGCCATTGGGCATCGGTGACATCGGGCCCAGCGATGCGTTGTATCTGAATGCCTTGCTCCACCACCCGACGCCGCTCACGCTTGATCATCTTGCGCTTATCGGCGCTCAGGGTCTGTAAAAAATCCGAAAACGTAGTGTAGTTGCGATTAAACCATTGAAACTGCACCCCTTCGCGGACGCTTAAACCTAAGGATTGCAGCAGCTCAAGTTGGGAATGCTCGGGAAACAAACAATGCCAGGAGGAAATGTCGAGCTGTTGGATAAAACTGAACAATATGGCGCAGACTACGGTTTGATCCACGTCCTGCGAAAATATCAATCTCTGTCCTTGGCAAGGGGTAAACGGAATCGCGCTGACTAATTTCGGGTAATAGACCAGGCCATGCTGCTGGTAAGCTTGGGCCCATTGTTGATCGAACACATACTCGCCCCAGGAATGAGTTTTCAAATACAGCGGCAATGCTGCCAGCAATTTCTGCTTGTCCATAACCAGTAAATGCGCGGTTTCCCAACCGGTCTGCGGGCAAACTGCGGCGCTTTGTTCCAGGGCGCATAAAAACTCGTGGCGTAAAAATGGGTAGTCGAGTCCGCACAGCTGATTCCATGCGACGGCGTCGATTTGCGCCATGCTGTCGATTTGTTTTACTTCCATTTTTAATCACAGTAGAGTTAAACCATCAAAATACCATCAAACCATTGCTCATGACGATACAGAAGCCCTTTTCCCAGGCTTGCGAGAACAACAAGGAAGCGATTTTACAGATCATCAAAACGGTCTTTAGCCAACCGACCACGGTTTGGGAAATAGGGAGCGGCACCGGGCAGCACGCCTGCCATTTTGCCGAGAATCTGCCGCATTTGGAATGGCAGCCTTCTGATAGGCCCGAGCATCTGGCAGGGATCCATTTATGGCGGGACGAGGCGCAACTGGCTAATCTACTGCCGCCGCTAAGCTTGGATGTAGCGGATTTGCTATGGCCGTGCGAACGAATCGATGCGGTGTTTACCGCGAATACTTTGCATATCATGAGTGGCGACGAAGTAAGGCTGTTATTTGAGCGGCTGGCGGTCTATCTGGCAGCCGATGCGACGGTCTGTATTTATGGCCCCTTCAATTACGCTGGTGCGTATACCAGCGAAAGCAACGCCGGTTTCGACCTGTGGCTTAAGGAACGGGATCCACAGAGCGGCATAAAGCATTTTGAAGAGATCATGGTTTTGGCCACCAAAAGTGGTCTGGAGTTGCAGGCCGACAATGCCATGCCCGCCAATAACCGGCTATTGGTTTTGCGGAAGAGGGCATAAGGACCTTTGTTTTCACGCTACGTTACGAAGATAGCCACGTGCTATGCTCCTGCCATCAATTAAAATTTCCCTATTCACGGAGTGGACTATGCAAAAAATAATAACGGTTTTTCTTTTAATCGCGACACTGATGCTACCCGGTTGCGGTTACAACACCTTTCAAACCCAAGACGAACAAATCAATGCCGGTTGGGCGGAAGTACTGAATCAATATCAGCGCCGCGCCGATTTGGTGCCGAATCTGGTGAATACGGTGAAAGGTTACGCCGGCCATGAGAAAGAAGTACTGGAAGCGGTGACGGCCTCGCGCGCCAAGGTGGGTAGTATTCAAGCGACGCCGGAGCTGGTGAACGACGAACAGGCGTTTGCCAAGTTTCAAGCGGCGCAGGGCGAATTGAGTTCGGCCTTATCGCGCTTGATGGTGGTGTCCGAGAATTATCCGCAACTAAAGGCCGACGCCAATTTCCGCGATCTGCAAGCGCAATTGGAAGGTACCGAGAACCGCATTACCGTGGCGCGCAATCGTTATATCGCCGCGATCAAGGATTACAACATCACCGTGCGCTCGTTCCCCAGCAATCTGACGGCGATGCTGTTTGGCTATAAAACCAAGCCCTCGTTTACCGTTGAAAACGAAAAGGCCATATCCACCGCGCCGGTGGTCGATTTTGGTAAATAACATGCGGAAGCCTGCCGGGTTTCCGGGATTTGTGGTCGCCTTTTTGTTGGTCGCTTGCCTGTTTGCGAAGGCTGTAAGTGCCGAGCAAGCGGTGCCGAGTCTTGAGCAGCGTGTGACTGATTTGACCGGCACCTTATCCGCTCAGCAAAGAACAGCCCTGGAACAACGCTTACAGGCCTTTGAGCAACAAAAAGGCAGTCAGATCGCGGTATTGATCGTCGCCAGTACCCAGCCGGAAGACATTGCGCAATATTCCATTCGCGTGGTCGAACAATGGCGCCTGGGTCGCAAGAGCGTCGATGACGGCATACTGTTGTTGCTGGCCAAGGATGACCGCGCAACGCGCATTGAGGTAGGTTACGGTTTGGAAGGCGTAGTGCCGGATGTGTTGGCCAAGCGGATTATCGATGACATCATGATCCCGTATTTTCGGCAGGGCGACTATGCAGCAGGGATAAATGCCGGCGTGGATAGCTTAATCGGCTTGATTCAAGGCGAACCTTTGCCGGCTCCTGCTGCGTCACGGGCTATGGATGGCCCGTTGAATCAATACTTTCCCTTTTTATTTTTGCTGGCGATCGCCGGCGGCGGCATTTTACGCGCGGTGTTGGGCAGGTTTCTAGGTGGTTTGATTAATGGCGGCGTAGTGGGTGTCTTGGTGTGGTTTTTGGGTGGCGGCGTATTGTTCGCATTGCTATTGGCGTTCGTGGCCTTCCTAATGACGCAAAGTAATGGTCGCGGTTTTCGTGGCGGCAGAGGCGGCGGCTTTGGTGGAGGTGGTTTTGGAGGCGGCGGGTTCTCCGGTGGCGGCGGCGGTTTTGGCGGCGGCGGTGCGTCGGGGAGATGGTAAACCATGCAAGTTTTTAGATTTATCAAACATATTTTCAGCGGTCCCTGGCGCGTGCGCTTGGCGTTTCCAAAGCACAGTTTGCAAGCTATTGAAACCGAGATTGCCGCTAGCGAAACATCGCACTTAGGCGAGATCCGGTTTGTCGTGGAGAGCGCGTTGGAGATAGGCGAGTTGCTGCAAGGTGTTACGCCGAGACAACGCGCGCTTGAAGTGTTTTCGCAATGCCGAATTTGGGATACCGAGCGTAATACCGGCGTGCTGATTTATTTGCTGCTGGCTGATCGCGATGTGGAGATAGTTGCTGATCGCGGTATAAATGCCAGGGTCGGCGAAGCGGTCTGGACCCGGATTTGTATGGGCATGGAAGTGCAGTTTAAGGCTGGTCGATTCGAACAAGGCGTAGTCGAGGGGATCGCCCAAATTACCGCTCAGCTGCAACAGCATTTTCCGGCGTCGGCCTTAGACAATCCAAACGAAATACCGAATGCGCCGATTACCCTCTGATTGCATTTTGCCGCCGATTGCAGGTGATTTTTGAAGTGGTCTCCTCTTGAATTTTTTATGGCCTAACACCATATTACTATCAAAGCATTCAGGTTTTTACATGCAACAAAGAGGAGAATCGACATGAGTAACTTAAGTCCATTTGTTAGTCGCGGTCTGTTTGACGAACTGTTTCGCGATGTTAATCCAGGTTATTACATCAAGCCGCTGCATGGGGATGGTTTACCGGCGCAGATCAAAGTTGATGTAAAAGAAAACCCCGGCGAATTTATCGTCCAAGCCGAAATTCCGGGTGCCGGTAAAGAGAATATCCATGTGGATATCGACGGCAATGTGGTCGCCATCCGTGCGCAAATCAGCCAGTTGGATACCGAAAACAAAGACGATAAATTGCTGCGTAGCGAGCGCTATTTCGGGGAAGTGTCGCGCAGTTTTCAGCTATCGGCCGAGATTGATGAAGAGGCCAGCAAGGCCCGTTACGAAAACGGCATATTGACGCTAAATTTGGCGAAAAAGCTGAAAAAAAGCGGGCAACGGATGACTATCGATTAAGAACCGCTTAGTTCACCGAGCCCAACCGCAGGATCTGCGGCTGCGGGGATGAGATGTTGGGCTTTTTCACGGGTACACACACATATTAGTGTACCCGTGAGTATTTCAGATCAATAAACGTCTCTGACGTAGCGTTTATCTTTTTTCAGTTGGTTGACGTACTCAACCGCCTCGACCAAGGTTTTTTTGCCGTGCTCGCGGATCACATCGTGCAGGGCTTGATCGACGTCTTTGGCCATCCGGTAGGCGTCGCCGCAAACGAAAAAGTAGCCGCCTTGCTCCAGCCAGGCGTAGAGTTCGGCGCCATGCTCTTTCATGCGATCCTGAACATAGATTTTTTCCGCTTGATCTCGCGAGAAAGCCAAATCCAGCTTGGTTAGCAGGCCGTTGGCTTGCATCGCTTCGATTTCGTCGCGATAAATGAAATCGGTGGAAGCATTGCGGTCGCCGAAAAACAGCCAATTTTTGCCAGGGGCTTTACGGAATTCGCGTTCTTGCAGAAAAGCGCGGAACGGCGCGATACCGGTGCCCGGTCCAACCATGATCATCGGCAGACTATCATCGGCCGGCACGCGGAAGTTATTGTTGGGAGTGAAGAATATCCGTACATCGGTTTCTTCGTTAACTAAATCCGCTAAATAGGTGGAGCAGACGCCTTTGTGTTGGCGGCCATGCGCGTCGTAACGCACGCTGGCGACGGTCAAATGTACGCTGTCCGGATGTTTCTTGCCGCTGGACGAGATGGAGTAGGCGCGGTGTTGCAGCGGTTTTAATAAGCGCAAAAATTCGGCGGCGGAAAACTCCACGCCGGGGAATTGCAACAACAGATCGAGTATGTCGCGGCCCCACAAATAATCGGACAGTTTTTCCTTGTCGCCGGATAACAATAAGGCGTTCAGCTCTTGATCGCCGGAGCGGCTGGCGATTTCTTCAATCAGTTCCTTGCCAGGCAATTTGATCTCGAAATGCGTGCGCAACGCATCCGACAACTTCATCAATTCACCATTGACCGGTTCGTCCTCTGCACCGGTGCAGCCGATGGCTTTAATGATTTGCGCGACTAAGTCCGGGCAGTTGGTCGGGATTACACACAAGGCATCGCCGGCTTCGTAACTGAGGCCGGAGCCATCGATGGAAATTTCGTAATGCCGGGTTTCTTTCGATGAGTCCAATGCCGTGACAATGCGGTTGACGCGCATTTTCGCCGGGAAGGGGTTTTTGCGGTTGTACGCCGATTTGGTGCTTGGTGTTTCGGTATCGACGACCGCGACCGTACTGGCACCTTCGGCCATCAAAGGAATGACTTCGCTAAGCCATTTTTCCGCCGGGGTTTCGAAATCGACGTCGCAATCGACGCGGTCGAACAGACGTTTGGCGCCTAAGGCCGCCAGCTTATTATCCCAGTCTATACCGGCCTGGCAGAACAAGTCGTAACTGGTGTCGCCCAAGGCCAATACTGAATAATTGACGTTGTCCAGGCGCGGGGCCGCCTCGCTATTGGCCGCTTCCCAAAGCATCTCGGCATTGTCCGGCATCGCGCCTTCACCGTATGTGCTGGTAATGATCAGTAAGTACTGCATTTGCGGCAATTGCCCAATCTCAACTTCATCCATGCTTTCAACGACAGGTTGCAAACCATGTTTTTTAGCCGCGTTGGCCGCGTCGTTGGCCAGCGACTCGGAGTTACCGGTCTGGGTGCCGTAGAGGATGTGCAAGGTGCGGGCGTCGGCTTGATTGACGCTGCCGGCGCTATGCAGCATGTGGCTGTGCATGCCGGCGAAAAAGCCGCCTAGCCAGGCGCGTTGGGTGTCACTGTAAGGAGCGTTTTGAGGGATAAAAGGTGCTTTCATTTCATTACCATCTGTGGACAGGTGTCAGGCTGTCCAGTCACTGTATTTGGTTCTTGCCAATCGCGGTGTGGAGGGTGCGTGGCATGCACCCTCCATTGGCTCAGGCAGACGCGCTTTCCAGCATGTCTTTTACGATAGACAGACTTTCCAAGCTCGCCAGATTTTTATCGATGGACGGCAGGCCGGCCAAAGCCACACGGTTGAATCTATCCTGTTCGATGATCCAGGCCGTGGAGCCTATCGAGTAGATGCTTTGCACGTCGCGCAGCATTAGCGTGGTTTTGTAGTCGTTCAGGCGTTTTTCCGCCATCAACGCCGCCAGTTGGCCGTCATCGTATTGGCTGTAAGCTTCGCGGATATTTTTAATCAGCGCGTCTTGCAGTTTGCGCGGCCGTTCCATGACTAATTTGTAGGCATGTTTGTCGACTAAGGCTTCGGTAGCCGGTTGGCCAGCTTTATTCAGCTGATCGCGGGCTATTTGCTGGGCTTTATCGATCACCGCATAGCTGTTGATCAGTTTCAATGTCAAATCGGTGTCGGTTTCGCCGTAACCGGGTATCGCACCGTCGAACAGTGGTGTGTTGTTTTTGTAAGCCTGCTTGATCTGCTCGATTTGCTTTTGTGCAAATGCGACAGATAACTCTTCTATCATGGCTTTGCGATCCAGTGCTTTACTCAAATATTCCGCGGTTTGCGTGCGGTTCAGCCAAAGCGGCAAGGCAAATTTGAAGTGCTGACGCTCGTTGGCCCAGTTCGCCAGGATAGCCTTGGCTTTTTCCGAATCAGTGTGTTCAACATGTTGCTCCAACATGTACAAAATGAACTGCTCATGACTGTCGGCGACTTCGCTACCGTCGGCGAGGCTGTGTATCGTCACCGAGGTCTCGTCGTACAAGTCCTGCAAGCGGTTGTTTGGATCGTATTGATAGGCGTTGCCGCCGGACATGCCGGTGCAGAAGCCTTTGCCAAAACCGCCTAGATTCAATACCGCGCCGTTAATCATGTACTCGCAAGCGAAGTCACCGACGCCTTCCACAACGGCCATTGCCCCTGAATTACGTACGGCAAAACGGTCTCCGGCTTCGCCATTGATAAAGGTTTTGCCGCCGGATGCACCGAATAGCGCAAAGTTACCGATCAACACGTTTTCGCCTGGCAACTTGGAGCCGCCGCCCGGTGATTTGATGACGATGGTGCCGCCGCAAGCGGTTTTACCAACGCCGTCGTTGCAGGTGCCGGTATGTTCCATACGCATGCCGTCGTTGTTGAATGCGGCATAACTTTGACCAGCCGAACCATGGGTGCGGACGATAATGGTATCGTCGGCCAGATAGCGGCGGCCATGTTGGTTGGTATAGACGATATTCGATTTCTCTACTTGTTCTGCACTCAGGTCATAGGCTAGCAAACGTTCCAGATCGATAGCGGTTTGACCACCGACGGTTTTATTACGGTTGTTGAGTTTGAACTCGTCGCCTTCGACGATCACCTGTTTTTGACCGTTTTCGAACAAGGCCGATTTGACGCGGGCGAAGATCAAATCGTCGATCGCGAAATCTTTTTCCAGATAAATCGGTTTCTCGATTTTAATCACCGGCACTTCAGCCAGCAGTTTTTGCAGGTGAATTTGGCCGACCATGCTGGGGTGGTCGATCAGATGCAGCAACTCGGTTTTGCCGCGAATGTCCTGCAAGCTGGTGTAACCCAGGTCAGCCAGGATCTCCCGCACTTCGTGGGCCAAGTTCATAAAGAACTGGGCCAACACACGCGGGTCGCCTTTGAATTCCTCGTGGGCGGTGGTCAGACCGGCCGGGCAGCGGATGTTGCAGTTTTTTGCCATCACGCAGCGCAGCATCATCAGGGCGGTAGTGCCGAATTCAAAGGAGTCGCCGCCCAGAATGGCAGATTTCACCACGTCGGCGCCGTTTTGGTGGGCGGCGCTGCATCGCAGAATGACTTTATCGCGCAAACCGTTAGCCGCCAGTGCTTGATGTACTTCGGCGATTCCGATTTCCGGCGAGCGGCCGGTGTTTTTCAAACTGGTGACGGCTGCTGCGCCGGTGCCGCCGGTGTTGCCGGCCACGTTGATGACATCGGCACCGGCTTTGGCAACGCCGACGGCGATGGTGCCTATGCCTTCGGACGAGACTAGTTTGACTACCACCCGCACGCGGGCGGCCTTGGCGTCATGAATCAATTGGCCCAAGTCTTCTATGGAATAAGTATCGTGATGTGGAGGCGGACTGACTAGTTCTACTTTGGGTGTGCCGCCACGCAACGCGGCGATTTCAACAGACACTTTAGGTGCCGGTAATTGACCACCTTCGCCAGGCTTGGCGCCTTGGCCGATTTTAATTTCGATTTCCTCCAGATTCGGATCAGCTAAATAGCCGGCCCAAACGCCAAAGCGACCGGAAGCAAACTGCTTGATTTTGCTGGAACGAATGGTGCCGAAACGGCTGGAGTGCTCGCCGCCTTCGCCGGAGTTACTCATGCCGCCGGCAATGTTGGTGCCTTGCGCCACGGCTTCGTGGGCTTCGGCTAGCAGCGCGCCATGACTCATCGCGCCGGACGCGAAAGTCGGGGTGATTTCATGGGCGGGTTGAACTTGATCCAGCGCTATCCGCGAGCGGGCAGGGCGGACGTTGCTGAGATAGTTGTAAATCAGGCTGTCGCTGTCGTTCGCCCGTAGATTCAAACTGTCGGCCTCAACCGTCAAGCCGAAATCGTTGCCGGCAAAGCGACCTTTCAGATGTTCGGCTAGTTGTTCCAGACGCGCTTTGCTTGAATTATAGGTAAACCGAATATTGAAAACCACACCATTGGTTTTCTCGACATGCAGGCCGCGGATCAGGTAGTTATTGTTACCGTACAAATCCTGGCTGCCTAATAAACGATCAAAATCGGCTTTGCTGTTAGCGTTGCTGACATCGGCCGGAAACTCCATTACATCGCGCAGTGCGGCGGGACGGTTAGCGCGTTCTTGAGCCAAATTGTGGGTAAAGCTGCGATAAGCCGGGGTGATGCCGAAAGCATCGATTTGCGCCGGCGTGCGTTTTTCGTAGCCGAAATCCAGATAGGCAGTATCACTAGCCTCGGCAGCTTGCTGCTGAGGCGGCAATGGTTCCAGACCATTTGCCGCACTTCCTCCGTCCGTGGAGGTCGGTATGTAGAGAATCGCTTCATCGGTCATGTTGATGTATTCACGCACGGCCGTATTGCCGAAGGTGTGACCGGCACCTTCATTCCGCTCTTTAAATAATCCAAGAAATGGAATGTCGCTTTCGCTGGTTACGGATAGCGCTTTGTGGTGCCATTCGGTTGCGCTGGCGGCGATGTCGGAATAACGCACGCCGCCCACCGAGGCATTGATGTTGGGGAAATACGGTTTTAGTTTCGGTTCGTCGGTATCCAGGTAGTTGGATTCAAAAAACTCGCCACCGATATAGCTTTCCGCGGTACACAGGCCAAACTTTCCCATGGTTTTCATCAGCGATTTTTCGACGCCTTTTTGAAAACTGTACAGCGCTTTTTGCTGCGCGGCAGGATCGGCGTATTCGGTGATCACGCGGTTATGTACGCTGAGTGGACAGATCGCTGAGGCGCCGAAACCCAGAATGGTAGCAACGTCGTGCGGGCTGGCAGCCTGACCGGTTTCCATGATCAGGGAACTGTTAAAGCGCAAGCCATGTTTGACCAAATGTTGGTTGGCTGCGGCAATAGTCAGCAGCGCCGGGATAGCGGCTTGGGCTTTGCTGATATTGGCGTCGCTCAAAATAATGATGCCGGTATTGTTGCGCGCGGCTTGTTCAACTTGTGCGCAGACGGACTGCAAGGCTTGTTCCAAAGCCAGTTCGTTTTGCGCGGCATTTTCAAAATTAGGGCTGTAAAGCGCCGCTATGGTCGCGGTTTTTACCTGGCTTTGCCTGCGAATCTGCTCCAGCTGAGTGCGTTGCAGAATCGGCGATTCTATCATTAGTTGTTTGCTGTTCTGCGGCGCAAAAGTTGGCTTAGCACCCAAGGCTACGCGCAAGGTCATGCCGTCGCTTTCGCGCAGGGAGTCCAATGGCGGATTGGTAACTTGAGCAAAGCGTTGGCTGAAATAACGCGACATACCGCCTTCAGAGGCACTCAAGGCGTTCGGTGTCAGGCCGTAACCCATCGCCGAGACTTTTTCCAAGCCGGTTTGCAGGATGGGGTCCAGCAAAAATTTAAAGCTTTCCTGGTTCAGCGAATAAGCTGTATGGCGTTGATCGATATTCAGCTCATGCTCGTTGCTAAGTTCCGCGAGCTCCACTTTGGGTAATTCGCTGATATGAATGCAACTTTGTTTCAGCAGCGCTTTATAGTCTCTTTCCTTGGCTAAGCGCTCCATCACTTGATGGCTGTCGTATGACTTCCCGGTGTTATGATCGAAATACAGCATGCCACCGGCTTCGATACGGCCGCGTCTCAGCACTTTTTCAGGTGGGAAATCGATCTGACCTGCTTCCGACATGACTGCCAAATATTCTGCGGTTTCCACGGAACGTAATGGCCGTAAGCCCAGGCGGTCGAGGCGGGCGCCGACGCGAATACCGTCATTGAAGATCAGCGCGGCCGGGCCGTCGTTTTTCTCTTCGTATAGGCTGAAATATTCCAGCATGGCGCGTACGTCTTCCGACAGGGTGGTATCGTTTTCCCAGGCTGGCGGCATCATTGCCAAAATGGCGGTGACGATATCCAGCTGATCTTCGTTGATACGGCGGGTCAGGGTTTGATCCAGGCGGCCGGAATCCGATTGGCCGCAGGGAAACACGACATGTTTGTTGTTTTGCCGAGCAATCGCGTTTTCGCTGAGGCGGTTTTTCTTGTCGGTGTTCAGCTCACCGTTGTGCGCCATGTAACGAAACGGCTGCGCCATCATCGTCGCTGGCGCGGTATTTGTCGAAAAGCGAGTGTGGAAAAATAGCGTGCTGATTTCGTGATCGGCGTCGTATAAGTCGACAAAATATGGGATTACTTCGAACGAGTTCAGGCGGCCTTTATAAACCTGGGTGCGGGAACTCATCGACAACGGATAAAAGCCTTTCAGTTCGGGGCGAGTAAAGCCGTTGGCTTCTATCGTTAGCAGCGCGGACTGAATATGTCTTTCAAAAGCCTCGTGACTGGCGTCTTTCAGGGATTTTGGACGACCGAAGATGAGTTGTTTGATCGGTAATTGCGCTTTCAAGGCTGCCGCATTGAGTGCGGAGCTATCAACTGGGACTTCCCGCCATTTGATGATGGGCAGATCGAATTCCAGAAGCTGCTCTTCGACCAGCTTCTGTGCTTCTGAATCGTAATGCGCGTGGTCTTCCGGGAAGAAAAAATTGGCTACGCCGAATTGCCCCAGCTCCAGGCCATTGTTCCCAGTGACCTTGCGGAAAAACGCCAAAGACAAATCGATATTAACGCCGGCGCCGTCGCCTATTCCTTCAGCGCTCATGCCGCCGCGATGCGGAATGGTACACAAGGCTTCATGCGACTTGACTAGGAGCTCGTGAGTCTGTTTGCTGTCCTTGCGGGTGATAAATCCGACACCGCAGCTGTCCTGGGAAAGATCAGCGTCGTAAAGCATGTGTATTGCGTTAATTTTCTGGGCGTTTTTAATCATTGCTATCCAGATCCTCTCTTACTGATTAAATGCGCTAGCCGGTATTTTCCTTACCGATAGTGCCGTTTATGGTTTTTCTGCCTGCTGCGTGTTAGAGTCGTCCCATGCGGCGAGAACCCCTAATTAACTTCGGAATTTCAGTTGGCGAAACTTTGTAATCATACCATGTGGCGCCGCCTCTGTCATTCCGTAAAGCCGATGGCGTCGTTGTTCTCTCGTCTGGCCTTTAGTTTTAAAACTTTGTGAAGAAATATGAAAGAACAATTTGATGTGGTGATAGTCGGCGGGGGGATGGTGGGTGCCGCCGTGGCTTGTTGCCTGGGCGGTAGCGAGTTAAAAGTAGCTGTGATAGAAGCACAGGTTCCAGAAGCTTTTTCCAGCGAACAGCCGCATGATTTAAGGGTTTCGGCCTTAAGTATCGCCTCGAAAAACATTCTGGAAGCCGTCGGCGCTTGGGAAGGTGTGAGGTCACGGCGCTATTGCCCCTTCAAGCGCATGCGGGTTTGGGAAACGGCCGGCGATACCACCTTTAACAGTGATGACATTCGCTATCCCGAGCTGGGCTATATCGTCGAAAATCGCATCACCCAGCTGGCCTTGCTGGATAAATTGCCAAGTTTCGCCAATATCGAATTGCTGATGCCGCAAACCATCACCAAGATAAATTACGACGGTCAGGAATCGGAGTTGGTTTTGGTGGACGGTCGCGTGCTTCAGGCAAAGTTGCTGGTTGCGGCAGATGGCGGTCAGTCGCGAGTCCGGCAGGCGGTAGGCTTGGGTGTGACCAGTTGGGATTACAACCAGCACGCTTTAGTGATTTACATAGAAACCGCCTATCCACAGCAGGACATTACCTGGCAACGTTTTGTGTCCAGCGGTCCGCAAGCATTTTTACCGTTGACAGGCAATTATGCTTCCATTGTTTGGTATCAATCGCCCGATGAAGTCCGGCGTTTACAGGCCTTGTCTTACGAGCAATTGCAGGTCGAGCTGGTAGCGGCTTTCCCCGATTGCCTGGGTGAGGTGAAGCAAGTGTTGGGTGTGGCGAGTTTCCCGCTCAAGCGACAACATGCTCAGCGTTATGTTAAACAAGGGGTTGCTTTGGTGGGGGATGCTGCACACATGATCAATCCCTTAGCCGGGCAGGGCGTCAATATCGGCTTGCTGGATGCTGCGGCGCTGGCGGAAATACTGGTCGATGCCCGTAAACGCGGCAAAGACATTGCAGATCTGGCGGTGTTGCAGCGTTACGAAGCGATGCGCCGCAATGAGAATCTGAAAATGATGACCTTGATGGATGTGTTTTATCGGTCCTTCAGTAACGACATTTTGCCGATTAAACTGTTAAGAAATCTTGGTCTGGGTTTGGCTCAACGCATCACCCCTGCGCGCAATAAAGCAATGAAGGCGGCGATGGGGCTGGAAGGCCGCCTGCCGAAATTGGCGCGCGGCGAACGTTTGCTGGTCAGATAAACTTTTAGCTTTTCAGGCTCAAATATCGCAACATCGTGGTGCGTATTTGAGCTTTCTTATCCTCGTCGGTGATCGGCATTGACTGCTGGTCGCTGATGTAGAACATGTCTTCCGCGCGACTGCCTATCGTGGTGATTTTTGCATCGTGCAGTTGGATGTCCAGCTCCGTAAACGCCTTGCCTATGGTAGACAGCAGGCCGGCGCGATCCGTGGTAACTAATTCGATGACGGTGTGTTTATGCGACGGATCTTCCAGAAAGGTGATGCTGGTTTCAATCGGAAAGTGCCGGGCCTGACGGGATTGCTTGTGGATATTCTTTGAGGCTTTAACCTTTTTGGCGATCAAGCCTTGACGTAGCGAGGTGCAGATATGCACTTCCCGATACAAGTCGTTAATAGCTTCGCCGGATTGTTCCAGCACTTGAAAGCTGTTTAGTACGTACTGATCGGCAGTTGTGATGATTCTGGCATCCAGAATCGTCAAGCCCAGGTGGTCCAGGGTTGCGGTCGAAATTGAAAAAATTTGCGCTTCGTTACGGGTGTAGACGAAAATCTCCGCGCTGCCGCGCTGGGTTTGCGGGCGCAGTAATACCAACGGCAGTTCGCTTTCCTGGCAGGCAGCGATGGCAATAGTGTGCCAGGCGATTTCGTCCGCCGAATAGCGCAGAAAATAGTCGTCGCTGAGATGCTGCCAGGACTGCGTGATATTGGTTTTGGATATGCCCAGTTTCAAAAGCTCGTCGCGCGCTTCTTTTTTGTTTTCTTGTACCCGTTCCGAGCGGGCCACCGGATTTTGCAGGCCGCGATGCAAGGCTTGGTGGGTGGAAATATACAAGTCTTTCAATAATACGTCTTTCCAGGCGTTCCACAAGCTGGGATTCGTTGCGCGAATGTCCGCCACTGTCAGCAAATATAAATAATTCAACCGCTCAATACTGCCGACTTCCAGCGCGAAAGTGTGGATGACGTCCGGATTGCTGATGTCCTTGCGTTGTGCGGTCATCGACATCAACAAATGCTGGCGAACCAGCCAGGTGATCAGCTTGGTGTCATGGCTGGATAGGTCGTGCTGCTGGCAAAAGTTGTTGGCTATGGTTTCGCCGAGCGTGGAATGATCACCGCCTCTGCCTTTAGCTATGTCGTGAAACATGGCAGCAATATAGAGAATGTCGGGTTTTGAGATCAGTAGAAAAATATTATTGCAAAACGGCAATTCCTTGTTGTGTTTGGCCAGCGAGAAGCGCCGCAAATTACGGATAACAAACAAAGTGTGTTCGTCCACGGTATAGATGTGGAACAGGTCGTACTGCATGCGCGCCACGATATTGGCGAAATCCGGCAAATAAGCGGCCAGTACGCCGTAGCGGTTCATCCGCTTGAGCTGGCTGGTAATGCCGCGCGGTTGTCTAAGAATATCCATGAACAGGCGGTTAGCCTGTTTGTTGGTGCGGAACTCGGCATTGATCAGGTGCAGATTTTTGCGGATCAAGCGGATGGTGCTGGCTCGAATCCCCTTCAAAGACGGTGATTGTTGCAAGATTAAAAAAATTTCCAGCAAAGCCAGTGGTTGTTTTTGAAAAACATCTTTGTTGCTGACTTCCAGGTAGCCGTCTATGGATGAAAAATTGGCGGTGATAGGGATAGGTGCCAGGCTTTCCTTGTTGCTGATCAGTCTCTCGTTCAGCAGTTGCAACAGCATTTCGTTCAGACGCTCAATGTCCACGACAGTTTTGAAGTAAAACTGCATGAACTGCTCGACGTCAGGTTGTTCGTTTCTGTCGATGTACCCAAACTGGCTAGCGAGTTCGCGTTGGTAATCGAATACCAATCTGTCTTCGCAGCGGCTGGTCAGATTGTGCAGCGCAAAGCGCAGGCGCCAGAGAATGTCGCGAGCCGTAATCAGATTGTCGTATTCCGACTTGGGTAAAAAACCGTATTTGATCAGCTCTCTGAGAGAGGATGCGTTGTAGTGGTGTTTGAATACCCAACTGATTACTTGCAGGTCGCGGAGTCCGCCCGGACCTTCCTTGATATTCGGTTCCAGGTTGTAAGCCGTGTCGTGGAACTTGCTGTAGCGCTTTTGTTGTTCAGCCATTTTGGCTGGAAAAAATTGTTCCGATGGCCAGAGTGTTTCGGAATTTACCTGGTGTTTTAGATCGCTAAATAGTTCGGCGTTGCCGGTAATCAAGCGCATTTCCAGCAGGTTGGTAAATACGGTCTGGTCGTCCTCAGCAACAGCTAGGCACTCTGGTACGCTACGCGTGCTCAGTCCCGGTTTTAAACCGATATCCCATAGAAAATTGCAGAAGCCGGATACTTGCTGTTGATAGTCTATCGGGTTGGCGGCGCCGAGCAGCACCAGAATATCGATATCCGAATAAGGAAACAATTCGCCTCTGCCGTACCCGCCGGTCGCGATCAGGCTGTGACGGCTGGCGGCTGCGTCGAGGAAATGCAGCCAGCAGGCGGTCAATAGATTGTCGATAAAGCGAGCTTTCTCGGTCAGCAGGCCGACGGTCGCCTGGTCAGGGTTAAAGCGCATTTTTAACTGCGCATTTTCTTCGTTAATCGCATTTTTGAATTTGGCGACCGGATTGTCGCCCGCGAAACAGTCGAGAAAATCGTTTTCGGTGAACAGCGCCTGGCTCACAACTCTTCCTGTCTCAGCGTCAAAATTTCGTAGCCGGTGTCGGTCACCAAAATCGTATGCTCCCATTGCGCGGACAGGCTGCGGTCCTTGGTTACCGCGGTCCATCCGTCGGCGAGGATTTTCATATGGCGTTTGCCTTGATTGAGCATGGGCTCTATCGTAAAAATCATGCCGGGCTCGAGTGTCTCGCCTTCACCGCGTTTGCCGAAATGCATCACATGCGGATCTTCGTGAAATTTTTTGCCTATGCCGTGGCCGCAGAACTCTCTGACGATGGAATAACGATTGTTTTCCGCGTGCTTCTGTATGGCATGGCCTATATCGCCGAGGCGGGCGCCGGGTTTGACTTCCTCTATACCCAAAAACAGGCATTCGCGGGTGATGTCGACCAAGCGTTTGGCGTGCGGGCTGACGTCGCCGATGCAAAACATTTTGCTAGTGTCGCCGTGGTAACCGTCTTTAATCACCGTGATATCGATATTGACGATGTCGCCGTTTTTTAGTTTTTTCTCGCTGGGAATGCCGTGGCAAATCTGTTGATTGATGGATGTGCAAATCGATTTAGGGAAGCCGCGATAATTCAAGGGTGCGGGAATAGCTTGCTGCACATCGACGATGTAATCGTGACAGATTTGGTCAAGTTCTTCGGTAGATATGCCGGCAGCGACGTGGGGGGCGATCATTTCAAGGACTTCGGCGGCCAGTTTTCCGGCAACGCGCATCTTGTCGATTTCTTCGGCGGTTTTTATGGTAATAGTCATCGGCAGGTGGCTAATTATTGGGATAAAAGCGAGTGCGAGCCCGTTTTTGCTGTGTAATCAAGATGCTCTCTCAGGCAAACGCCGATAGGAGTCTATCAGACTTGAAGTTGTTGTGAAATTCTAATCATGGTATAAAGGCAAGTTCACTATGTAACTAATACTCACACTTGTCGACACGGTCGGTGGGGTGCTGAAAGTCTATTTTAGATTTTCGGTCACTGATCGGGGCGGGTGGAGGCGTAACCCAACGCCGAATTATTCGGCAATTTTAGGAGAAGTAAATGGCAGCAGTGTCAATGCGTCAAATGCTGGAAGCGGGTGTTCACTTTGGACATCAAACCCGTTACTGGAACCCGAAAATGGCTTCATACCTGTTCGGAGCTCGTAACAAAATTCATATCATCGACTTGGAACAAACGCTTCCATTGTTTAACGATGCCATGAACTATCTAGGCCAAATGACCGCTAACAAAGGTACGATTCTGTTTGTCGGTACTAAAAAAGCGGCGCGTAAAGTTGTGGCCGAAGAAGCAAAACGTTGTGGTATGCCCTACGTCAACCATCGTTGGTTGGGCGGTATGTTGACCAACTTCAAAACCATCAAAAAATCCATCAACCGTTTGAAAGAACTGGAAGCGATGAAAGCCGATGGCACCTTGTACCAACGTTTCAGCAAAAAAGAAGCTTTGGGCATGGAGCGCGAGTTGGAAAAGCTTGAGCGCAGCCTGGGCGGTATCAAAGATATGCGCGGTACCCCCGACGCTATTTTCGTTCTGGACGTAGGTTATGAGAAAAATGCCATTATGGAAGCCAAAAAATTAGGTATTCCAGTGGTCGGCGTGGTTGACTCCAATAACTCGCCCGAAAAAATTGATTACGTCATCCCAGGTAATGACGATTCTATCCGCGCAGTGACTTTGTATTGCCAAAGTGCTTCAGCCTCCGTGCTGGAAGCGAAAGCGTTGCGTATGGATGCTTCAGCCAAAGCCGACGATTTTGTAGAAGAAGTCGTAACGGAAGCGTAAGTTTTAAACGCGCTCGGCCGAAGCGGTTGAGCGCCGCTGAATCTGGTATTCAGAACAGACTGTCTTTTAAACGCCTCCTTTGTGAGGCGTTTTTTTAGTTAATAAAATTTGAGGAAAAAATGATGAGTATTAGTGCGGCGATGGTCAAGGAATTGCGTGAGCGTACCGGCTCAGGCATGATGGAGTGTAAAAAAGCCCTGGTTGAAGCCAATGGCGACATGGAACTGGCCATTGAAAACATGCGTAAAGCCGGTCTGGCAAAAGCCGATAAAAAATCCGGCCGTATCGCGGCGGAAGGAATCATCGGCGTGAAGGTTTCCGATGATGCTAAAACCGTTGTTATGGTAGACGTTAACTGCGAAACCGATTTCGTCGCCAAAGGCGATGATTTTATTGGTTTTGCTAATGATGTCGTCAACAGCTTGTTGAGCGCGAATGTCAACAGCGACGAAGAGTTACAAGCAATGGTATTGAGCACTGGTGTCAGCGTAGACGACACCCGTCGTGCTCTGATTGCTAAAATCGGCGAAAACATTACCGTGCGCCGTTTCGTTAAATTCACCACCACCGATGGCGGCCAAGCAGCTTATCTGCACGGTAGTAAAATTGGCGTTATCGTCGAATTGACTAAAAACGATCCCGCATTGGGTAAAGACGTGGCGATGCATGTTGCCGCGGCTAAACCTGAATATGTATCGGACGACCAAGTATCGGCCGATGTGATTGCCAAGGAAAAAGAAATTTTTGCTGCACAAGCATTGGAAAGTGGTAAGCCTGCCGAGATCGTTGAAAAAATGATTGGCGGTCGTATCAATAAATTCCTGGCGGAAGTCACGTTGTTGGGTCAGCCTTTCATCAAGGACGACAGCGTTACCGTCGGCAAATTGCTGACATCCAAAGGCAATGCTGTCGTGCGTTTTGCTCGTTTCGAAGTGGGCGAAGGCATCGAGAAAAAAGAAGAAGATTTTGCCGCCGAAGTAATGGCACAAGTTAGAGGCTAAACGCCTCCTAATAAACCCGGTTCGCCGGGTTTATTTATATCAGTTCGTTGCTTTTAACCCATGTTTACGGTGGATATTTGATTATGAGTCAATTGATTTGTCAGAGAATTTTACTTAAATTGAGCGGCGAAGCACTGGCGAGCGAACGCGGCGGCAGTATCGATCCGGATATAGTGCAACGCTTGGCTCAAGAAGTGAAAGACTTGTGCGATGCAGGTATCCAGGTCGGCTTGGTCATCGGTGGCGGCAATATTTTGCGCGGCGGTGAGAAAGCATCGGAAGGTCTGAATCGGGTCACCGGCGATCAAATGGGTATGTTGGCAACGGTAATTAATGCCTTGGCCATGCAGGATGCACTGGAGTATCTCGGGCAGCCTGTTCGGGTAATGACTGCCCTGAAAATCAATCAGGTGTGCGAAGACTATATCCGTCGTCGGGCAGTCAGGCATTTGGAAAAAGGCAGAGTGGCTATTTTCGCTGCCGGCACGGGTAATCCGTTTTTTACTACTGATACCGCCGCCAGTTTACGCGCCATAGAGATAGACGCCGAGTTGATGATTAAGGCGACCAAAGTCAAAGGCGTTTATTCGGCGGACCCGAATAAAGTCGCGGATGCAGTGTTCTATCCTCGTCTGACCTATGACGAAGCCATCGACCAGCGTTTGAATGTCATGGATACTACCGCCTTGGTCTTGTGCCGGGATAACAACCTGCCTATGCGGGTGATGAATGTATTTGAGCCGGGAGCGATTATGCGCTTGATGCGCGGCGAAGATATAGGCTCCCTAATCGAGAGGAACTAACAAAATGATCAGCGATATTCAACAAGATGCCGCATCACGTATGGTGAAAAGCATCGAGTCCTTGCAAAAAGCATTTACCAAAATCAGAACCGGGCGCGCGCATCCCAGTTTGCTGGATCAAATCAGCGTGACGTATTACGGCAACGAATCGCCGTTGTCGCAGGTTGCCAACGTGTCCGTCGAGGACGCGCGCACGTTGAAAGTCGTGCCTTGGGAAAAGAGCATGATCCAGGCTATTGAGAAAGCCATTATGTCTTCCGGTTTAGGTTTAAATCCTGCCACGCAAGGCACGGTGATTCGCTTACCCTTGCCGGCACTGACTGAAGAGCGCCGCCGCGATTTGGTTAAAATCGTAAAAAACGAAGCGGAACAAGGCCGGGTGGCGATTCGTAATATTCGCCGCGACGCCAATGCCGCCATCAAAGATGCGTTGAAAGAGAAATTAATTTCCGAGGACGACGCGCGGCAGGGCGAAGAAAAGATCCAAAAGCTCACCGATCAATACATCAAGGAAGTAGAGAAGCATCTTGAAGAAAAAGAAGCCGATTTGCTTTCCATGTAATCGAGAGGCGAGATGACTGTTGCTGACAACGATAAACCGGCGATAAATAACGGCAATCCACGGCATATTGCCATCATCATGGATGGCAACGGCCGCTGGGCGCAAAAGCGCTTGATGCCCAGGATCATGGGGCACTATGCCGGCGTCAAGGCGGTCAGGAAGATCGTGGAATATTGTGCCAAGCAAAACATCGAAGTGCTGTCGCTGTTCGCTTTTAGCAGCGAAAACTGGCGCAGGCCGCAGGACGAAGTGAGTTTGTTGATGGAACTGTTCATGAACACGCTGCAATCTGAGGTCGATAAGCTCGATAAAAACAACATCAGGCTGAAAATCATCGGCGATAAAAGCGCGTTTCCGGAAAAACTGCGGGAAAAAATCGCCACTGCCGAAGGGCAAACTGCACAAAACGACGGATTGACATTGCTGATCGCTGCCAACTATGGTGGACGTTGGGATATAACCCAAGCTTTGCGGCAAATCGTCGCCGGGGTGAAATCGGGCGAGATCGACGAACAAGCTATTTCCGAACAACTAATCAATCAATATCTGGTCACCGCTGAGTTACCTGAGCCTGATTTGTTTATCCGCTCGGGCGGCGAGGAACGCATCAGTAATTTTCTGTTGTGGCAACTGGCTTATACGGAATTTTATTTTACCGATGCGCTTTGGCCGGATTTCGATCAGCAAGCATTGGAAAAAGCTATCGGCAGCTTCAAAGGCCGGCAAAGGCGTTTTGGGCACACCGGCGAACAAGTCATCGATAACAGAGTTCTCTAGGGATTTTTCTATAACCATAATAATTAAAAAACCACACACATGTTATTAAAACGCATCTTAACCGCGCTAGTGCTGGCTACCGTGGTCGTCACAGCAGTCCTGCTACTGCCAACCCTTTATTTTTCCTTATTTATCGCCGTCATTACGCTGATAGCCGCCTTCGAATGGATGGCCTTGACCGATGTAAATACGCTTACTCGGAAAATTCTTTTCGTAACCTTCCTGATCATGCCGATGCTGGGTGTCACCTATTGGACGGTCTTGTTGGAATTGCTGAGCGAGGCGCTGGAATGGCCGGAAATCAAAGACTATTCGGACGCTTTGGAATGGTTTGTGATCGCTCCGGTGCTGTTCTGGGTATTAACCATGGTTTTGATCAGAAAAGCCGGTCCGCAATTGTTAAACATCGAATTTAAGTCGCGGCTCAAGACTTTTAGCGGTTGGTTGGTATTGCTTTCTGCCTGGATGTTTCTCAGCAAATTAAGAGCCTATTACGGTCCAGGGATGGTGTTGTATTTCTTGATATTGATTTGGGCGGCTGATATTTCGGCATTTTTTGCCGGTAAAAAATGGGGTAAGGACAAATTAGCAGCGGAAATTAGTCCCGGCAAAACCGTGCAGGGCATGTACGGTGCATTGGCATCCGCGCTAATCTGCTCGATCGGTTTGAGGGTGTATTACGGTTTTGACGCTTTTCAAGGCGAGCAACCCGAATTAGCCGTCTTGATGACTATCGATTTGGCAATCCTGTCGATACTTACCGTGTTGATTTCCATATACGGCGATTTGTTTTTTAGCCTGATCAAGCGCAAAAAAGGCGTCAAAGATAGCGGCACATTGCTGCCGGGGCATGGCGGTATTCTGGATAGAGTCGATAGCATTATTGCCGCAGCGCCGTTCTTTTATGCCGGTATCATTTTGATCGGACGGAGCGTATTTGCATGAAAGGTATTTGCATCCTTGGCGCCACCGGTTCGATTGGTGTCAGCACACTCGATGTCGTAGCTCGCCATCCCGATCAATACAAAGTGGTGGCATTAACCGCCAACGGGAATATCGACGCCTTGTTCGAACAATGTCTGGCACATCGCCCCGAATATGCGGTAGTCGCCAACCCGGACAACGCCCAGGCATTCAAAGACAAAATTGCCGGTTCGCCGGTCGCCGGGATGAACGTATTGTCCGGTGCGGAGGCTTTGACCCAGGTTGCAACCCTGGACAATGTCGACGCGGTAATGGCCGCTATCGTCGGTGCAGCTGGCTTATTGCCGACTTTGGCGGCTACGAAAGCCGGCAAAACGGTGCTATTGGCGAATAAGGAAGCTTTGGTCATGTCCGGGCAAATTTTTATGCAAGCGGTTGCCGAAAACGGCGCCACGCTGCTACCGATAGACAGCGAACACAACGCGATTTTTCAATGCATGCCGGCCGGTTATACCACCGGGCATACTGCCAAACAAGCCAGACGCATATTGTTGACCGCATCCGGCGGTCCTTTTCGGCAAACGCCGATAGCCGATTTGGATACCGTTACGCCCGAGCAAGCGGTAGCGCATCCGAAATGGGATATGGGCCGAAAAATTTCGGTCGATTCCGCGACGATGATGAACAAAGGCCTGGAGCTGATCGAAGCCTGTCTGTTGTTCAATATGGACCCGGATGCGATCCAAGTGGTGATTCACCCGCAAAGCATCATTCATTCCATGGTCGATTATGTCGATGGCTCAGTGTTGGCGCAAATGGGCAATCCCGACATGCGCACACCCATCGCTTACGCGATGGCTTGGCCGGAACGCTTTGATTCCGGTGTCGCACCGCTGAATATTTTCGAAGTCAAACACATGGATTTCGAACAGCCCGATTTGCAGCGTTTTCCTTGTTTGAGATTGGCTTACGAGGCTATCAAAGCCGGCGGTATCATGCCGACTGTTTTGAATGCAGCCAATGAAATTGCCGTGGAAGCCTTTTTGAACGAGCAGGTGCGCTTTACCGATATTGCGCGCATCATAGAGCGGAGCATGGCCCAATTTAAAGCCGATTGTGCCGATACGCTCGAACATGTCCTGGCAGCCGACCGGCAGGCCAGGGACGTTGCTAATGCAATGATCGCCGAACTCAAACACTAGTTAATGGATACTTTGCATACCCTGTTTTATTTCATCGTCGCCATTGCAGTACTGGTGGCGTTTCATGAATACGGCCATTTTTGGGCGGCACGCAAGGTAGGCATCAAAGTCATTCGTTTTTCCATCGGTTTCGGCAAGCCGCTGATTACCTGGCAAAAAAGCCCCGACGATACCCAATTCGTTGTCGCTGCCATTCCGTTGGGCGGCTATGTAAAAATGGTCGACGAACGCGAAGAAGCGGTTAAAGCCGAGGATTTGCCTTATGCCTTCAATCGGCAGCCGTTGTTGGCCAGAACCGCCGTGGTCGCTGCCGGACCGATCGCCAATTTAGTGCTGGCCGTGTTTTTATTTTGGTTGGTGTTGGTAATCGGTGAAGCTGGGGTCAGACCTGTCATCGGTGGAGTGGAAGTCGGGTCTTTGGCCGAGCAAGCAGGTTTTGCGACAGGCGACGAAATAGTCAGTATCGACGACACCCCCACGCCGACCTGGATAGAAGCCCTGGATACCTTGTTGACCTTGGCGATTGACGGTAAAACCGAGATCAGCGTGCTGACTAAAGCGATAGACGATAGTCAACAAGTTCGCTTGATTCACCTAACTGAACAAGATGTACAAACTCCGGAAACGCTACATAAGCGTTTGGGTTTGAAGCCTTTGGTGCCGACTATAAAGCCGGTTATCGGCAAGCTGCTTGACGATGGGGTTGCCAAGCAAGCCGGTTTACAAAGCGGGGATTTAATTCTCAGCGCGGACGGCACCGCCATTACCGACTGGCAACAATGGGTGGATTATGTGCAGGCCCGGCCGAATGTCGAAATTAAATTATTGCTGGAGCGCAGCGGCGCGCAATTGCCATTAAGCATCACGCCGCGTAGCGAGCAGCAGGGCGAGGGTAAGGCAGTCGGTAAAATCGGCGCCGGCGTCGACGCGCCGAAAGAATTGCTGGACTCCATGATGGTGACACATGCCTTATCGCCGTGGGATGCTGTGCCGGTTGCCGGAAAGCGGGTTTGGTTTTATGCGGTGACCACTTTAAAAATGATGGGAAAAATGGTGGTGGGTTCCGCTTCAGTCGAGAATTTGAGTGGCCCCATCAGCATTGCGCAATACGCCGGTCAATCGGCTGAAATGGGATTTACTGCGTTTCTGAAGTTTCTGGGTTTGGTCAGCGTCAGTCTCGGTGTGTTGAATTTACTGCCGGTGCCGGTGCTGGACGGCGGTCATTTGCTGTTTTTCGTGGTTGAGGCCATCAAAGGAAGTCCGCTTCCGGAAAGAATGCAACTGTATTTTCAACAAGCCGGCATGCTGCTATTGATGCTGCTGATGGGCTTGGCGATGTTTCTCGATATAGGCAGATTATTTCAATAACGCTGAACAAAGCATCAGCGTTGTGGTCAACCACATTCCTTTCTAATCTTCCCTGGTAATTACATGAAAAAAATCACACACATTCTGGCTTTGACGCTACTGGCTTTGACTAGCCCAGCATTATTTGCCGACGAAGCCGCCATTAAAAAAGCCTTGAGTGAGTTTATGCCGGGAGGGCAGGTTGACTCGGTGAAACCATCGGAAGTCAAAGGGCTGTACGAAGTGTCTATGGGCGGCAATATCTTTTATGCATCCGAAGACGGTAAATATTTATTGCAAGGGCAGCTCTTCGACGCCGAAGCAAAGAAAAACATCACCGAATCCAAGCTGGCTGACGTGCGTAAAGCCTCGCTGGATAAAGTCGGCGAACAAAAAATGATTATTTTCAAACCGGAAACCAGCAAACATGTCGTGTCTATCTTTACCGACATCGATTGCGGTTATTGCCGTAAGTTGCACTCTGAAATCGATCAATACATGGCGCAGGGCATTACGATACGCTACATGTTTTTTCCTAGAGCCGGCAAAGGGTCGGATTCTTACAAAAAAGCCGTGTCAGTCTGGTGTGCTGCCGACAAAAATAAAGCGCTAACCACCGCGAAGAAAGGCGAGCATCTGGATGCAAAAACCTGCGAAAACCCAGTGGACGAACACATGGCCTTGGGCGAAGCGTTCGGTATGAACGGCACACCGATGATAGTCACGCAAAAAGGCAATATCCTGCCCGGCTATGTACCCGCCGCGCAATTGGCAAAAGTGCTGGCCAGCGAATAAGAAAATACGACAAAACCGCCAGCTTCCGCGCCGGCGGTTTTATGTGCTAGAAAATTATCGAATCGTCACTTCTACACGACGGTTTCGCGGTTCGGACGTTTCATCGCCGGTCTTGATCAACAAATTCTTTTCGCCGTGCGATGTCACTGCGACTTCTTTGACGTCCATCTTGCTAGCATCGAATAACTTGCTAACCTGAACGGCGCGCTCATTCGCCAATTTTTCGTTTTTGCCCGCATCGCCCACTGTGTCGGTGTGACCGATCACCGAAATATCGGCGGCCGGATGTTTGCCGGCGGTTTCGATGATCTTGGGAATCAACGCCGCCGATTCGGCGGTCAGCTTGGTGCCGCCGGTTTCAAAATACAATAAAAATATCTCCGGCAATACCGGCTCGGAAGCCAAGGCTCTGCCAAAGTCTTTATTGATCTTTTCTTGTTCGACTTTGAATACGGTTTTGGAGTTGTCCAGCGCCGCACCATAACCGGCTTGTTCGACCACAGTTTCGCTGCCGGCGCCGCTGAAGATAACTTTTCCGGTTGAGCCGTCGTGATCTTCCAGCAATACCAAATAAGACTTGGCGCAACCGGTTAACGCTAGTGCAACGGCAAATGTCAGGGTTTTGGGTAAGGTAATTGTCGTCATGGCAAACACTCGGCTTATTCTTCAATTTTGACTAAAAAACGTGTGCCTCTTACCGCAATCACACCGGTAGGAGTTTTTACCGTCACCGCTTCCGGCTTGAGCTTGGCGATAACGCCGGAAATATAGTGCAGCGTGCCTTTTAATAAACTGGCGTTCAATTGCAATTTGTCCTGCTGTGGTTCGAATTGATACGCCTCTATTTTAAATTCGGTATTCGGGCCGATAGACAGAATGGTATTGTCTTTTAGCGTTACTCCTGCTGCACCGTTCTCGTCGGTTTTGATGACGTTGCCGACATGTATTGGCGAACCAAGACTCGCTTTGATCGGGCCGTTGCTATCGCCGATAGTCGTTTGATCGGTGATGGTTTTGATGTAACCGATGACTGCGTCATCGGCCGATACAGCGCCGGGTATGCAAAGGGCTAAACCCAAGCTCCAGCAGGCGAAAAGATGTTTCATAATGGCCTCGACAAACGGTGTTTTGGGACATCAATAGCCGTACGGGCAGTATTGAAATTTAGCGTGTAAGTATAGACAGGATTTAATTGTTGTCAGAATCGAGAGCTGTTTGGTTTTAAGGCTTGATAGCAACCAATTAGTAACCCGGCCATTAAATATCGTCGCTCCCGCGAAGGTAGGAGCCAGTGCATTGGCTATACTGGATTCGCTGTGCGGCCTAACGACTCTCGCTTTCACGGGAATGACGAATCCAGGGAATTTAAGGGCCAGGTTAACAGCATAAATAAACGCCAAGTTCGCGTTAGATTCGGCTTCGTGGGCTTGCCCAATCTTAGAAATCACCGGTTATCAAGGTGACACCCCTTCCGGATAAAAGTAACCGACTTAACGGATCAACAACTCCACCCAAAACGTGCTGCCTACACCCGGTGTGCTGCTTACTCCGACATTGCCGTGCATCAATTCGGCCAGTTGTTTGGTTATTGCCAGTCCGATCCCGGTGCCCTCTATGTCGTTATTGTCCGCACCCAGGCGTTGAAATGATTGGAATAACAATTGCTGTTGTTGCTCCGCCAGACCATTGCCGGTATCGGTAATAGAAATTCTCACCCGGCTATCGTCTACCTGTCTGCTGCTTAGGTTGATGGAACCGTTGGGGCGGTTATATTTCACGGCGTTGGACAGAAAATTCAATAAAATTTGCTTGGCGCGTTTCGGGTCTGCTTTTAGCTCAATGTCTTCTGGCAAGGGATTATCGACAATTAGTTCCAGGCCTTTGTTTTGCACCAAGGGTGTGATCAGAGTTTGGCAATCTTTGATCAGCTCCGCCAAGTGGATACTGCCGATATTCACGCTGATTTTGCCGGATTCGATTTTAGCCAGGTCCAAAAGCTCGTTAATCAGCCCCAGTAAGTGCAGACCGGCCTTCAATATTTCATTGACCGAGTCCAGGTGGGTTTCGGCCAAAGGATGCTCAGGATCGTCCATTTGCATCAGCTGCGCAAAACCAATAATGGCATTCAGCGGCGTGCGCAATTCATGGCTCATTTGCGACAGAAATTGGCTTTTGGCCAAGCTGACTTGTTCTGTCCGGTTAATCAATTCTCGCATTACGGTTTGTTCTTCGGCTTTTTTCAGCAGCATTTTCGCCATAAGCATCCGCTCGCCAATATCGTTGATCGTCAACACTGTACCCATCAGTGTGCCCCGACTGCCTATCAAAGGGGCGATAGTCAGATTGGCGTTCATCGCGTAGTGGTCGGAAATGGATAGGCGAGTATTGCTGATTTTCAATGGTCCCTGATTGATGACGCTTTGTTGGATCAATTCAGCGATTCGATGCGGTTTGCCGTCTATTTCCAGGCTAAAAATGTCGTCGATATTTTGGCTGGCGGTCTTGGGACGTTTGCTGCCGATGATATCCAGAGCGGCGGCATTCATGTATTCGATTGAGCCTTTGCTGTCCGTGGCTATTACACCATCAACGATAGCATTCAAGGTGATATAGGCGCGTTTTCGTTCCGCGAATAAGGACTGGATCAGTTTCTCAAAATGCCGCCAGCTGCGTAGCGGATAGCTGAGTATTAACACCAGTAATGCCACGGACGGTGCAAACCAGTAATGACTGGTATGCAGCAAGGCCAAGCAAAACAATAAAATTGCCATGGATAGCACAGAGACAGCCAGTGCCAGCCAGCGCAGAGAAAAACAGGTGCTGATCTTGATGGCGACACCGGCTATCGCCAGACTTAACAGGAATTGCCAATGGCCCGGCAGAGGTTGCCAAAGGGTTTGTTTTATCAGGCCATCCAAGCCGGCTGCGACGAAATCGACACCGCTCATGGGCCGATCACCGACAGCCAACGGGGCCGGTAGATCGCGTTCTATGCCGCTGGCGGTCAGGCCGACCAATACGTATTTATCGGTGAAGATTTGTCCTGACACCGCGCCCGACAACACATCCAGATAAGAAACCCTGACAAAATCGCTGCCCGGAGCAAAGAACGGTAACCACACCCGATAGTCGCCATGTACGCCTTCTTGAGACGGTTCGGTCCGTAAGCCCGGTAAATCGGTAAGTATTTCCGGATGGCTCAGAGCATAAATTGCCAGCGGCATCGCCGACCACTGCGAGTCGCCCAAGGACAATTGCAATAAAACGCTCCTACTGATCCCGTCCTTGTCCAAATCGACGTTGGCATGCCCAAGCACAGAATGTTTGGCATAGTCCGGCAAGGGCAGCGTTTCCACTATCTTATTGCCGTTGTGTTCGATAATAACCGGCAGTACGACCTGTCCATTACCGGCTAGAGCACGGCTTAAGCGTGCGTCCAGTTCCGGATGCTGCCGATCCGCTTCGGAAAAAATAAAATCCAGCCCAATGGCCTTCGGTTTTGTCGGTGCCAGCGTCTCCAGCAGGCGGGCGTGAATATCTCTAGGCCAGGGCCAGCGACCCAATTTTTGCAGACTTTTCTGATCGACCTCGATAATGACAATATCTTTTGAGGCCGGCGTGGCCAGCAGCTTAAGTTGGGCATCGTAAATCCAGCGATCAAAGCGCCACAGAGCATCCGTGTAGCTTAAGCCGACCGTGAGCACGATCAGCAGCGTGACGATCAATGATTTTTCGAAGTGGCGTGTCGCCATGGAATTTACTGTGCAAAGTGGAAATACTTGGGAAAGTATACTAGTTGCAATCGCAATTAGTTAATGCAAAACAAGGTTTTCCGCCGTTAACTGCCCGGCTGCACGAGCTAAGTTGTCTGAATGATGCTGCGTGTCGCTATCAACGCTTGTTGGCTTTTAGCAACGCTTTCAAGCGATATAAGGCATCTAACGCTTGTCGCGGACTTAAATGATCGGGATCGAGTTCTTCCAGCAGCACGACAGCCGGGTGGCATTCCTGGCTGGTGAATAAGTCGAATTGGTTGATTTCGCTATGATTTTGCAGCTCGATGTAAGCGGTGTTTTCCAATTGCGCAAGTTTGTTTTTGGCGTTGGCAATCACACTTTGCGGCACGCCGGCCAGTGCCGCAACTTGTAAACCATAGCTTTGACTGGCCGGGCCGTCCTTCACGGCGTGTAAAAACACGATCTTGTCGCCGTGCTCCATCGCATCCAAATGGATGTTGTGGATATTGCCTTGTTCTTCGGCTAGCGTAGTTAATTCAAAATAATGGGTAGCAAACAGCGTGAACGCCTGGGTGTGGCGGGCCAGATAATCCGCGCAGGCCCAGGCCAGCGACAAGCCGTCGAAAGTGCTGGTGCCGCGGCCGATTTCATCCATCAGGATCAGGCTATTGCTGGTGGCGTTATGCAGAATATTGGCGGTTTCCGACATTTCCACCATAAAGGTCGAACGGCCGCTGGCCAGATCGTCGGAGGCGCCGATGCGGGTGAATATCTTGTCTATCGGTCCGCAGCGCAACGATTGCGCAGGCACGTAGCAACCGATGTGTGCCATCAGCACAATCAACGCCGCTTGGCGCATATACGTCGATTTACCGCCCATGTTCGGGCCGGTGATCACCAGCATCCGCCGCTCTGTGGAGAAATTAAGGTCGTTGGGGACAAAAGGAATGCTGGACAGTGCTTCCACCACTAGATGCCGGCCGGCGACGATGTCGATACCCGGCTGTTGATTCAAAACCGGTTGCGATAAGTTTAAGGTTTCGGCGCGTTCGGCGAAATTCACTAACACATCAAGTTCCGCTAAGGCGTTGGCGCAATGCTGTAGATCCAGCAATGCCTCGCCCAGCGTATCCAGCAATTGGTCGTATAAGGCTTTTTCGAAAGATAGTGATTTTTCGCGGGCGCTTAGCACCTTATCCTCAAACGACTTAAGTTCCGGCGTTATATAGCGCTCCGCACCTTTCAGGGTTTGCTTGCGGGTGTAATGCACCGGCACCTTGTCGGCCTGAGCATTGGAAATCTCGATGTAGTATCCGTGTACCCGGTTGTAATTCACCTTCAGCGTAGCGATGCCGGTAGCGGCCCGTTCGCGCTGTTCCATGTCGATCAGGAATTGGTCGGCGTTCTGACTGAGGTTACGCAGCTCGTCCAGCTCCGGGTGATAACCGGGGGCGATCACGCCGCCGTCGCGAATCAGCACTGGCGGATTATCGATAAGCGCGCGTAGCAGCAGTGCCAGTATTTCCGGCTGTTCGCGCAATTGTGAGCGCAGATGTTCCAGGTGCGAATTGTCGCTATCCGCCAGCTGGGTTTGCAGCTGCGGCAAAACCGCCAAGGTGTGCCGCAAAACCAGCAGATCGCGCGGCCGCGCCGACTTCAAAGCGATCCGCGAGCTGATCCTTTCTATATCGCCGACCTGACGCAGGCTGACTTGCAGATCTTTATATAACTGACTTACCAACAAACTGGCGACGCAGGCATAGCGGCCATTTACAACAGCATGATCCCGTAACGGCCGGTGTATCCAACGCCGCAGGCAGCGGCTGCCCATAGCGGTGGCGTTCTTGTCCAAGACGCCCAGCAAGGTGTATTGCATCTGGCCGCTGGGATGGCTGTCCAGCTCCAGATTGCGGCGGCTGGCCGCGTCCAGGCTGATGCTGTCGTCGCAGTTTTCGACCCGAATGCCTTGAATATGGGGCAGGGCGCTTTGCTGAGTGTCGCGTACGTATTGCAGCAAACAACCCGCCGCGCAAATCGCCGCCGGCAAATGCTCGCAACCGTAACCTTTCAAGTCGTGGCTATTGAACTGCTTTAAAATCAACAGCCGGCAACTATCCAAATCAAAATGCCAGGGCGGGCGTTTGCACAAGCCCCGGCGTTCCTTGATGGCGGACGGTAGTTTAATATCTTCGCTATACAGTAATTCCGCCGGATTCAAGCGCTCGATTTCGCTCAGCAGCTGGGTTTCGTTGTCCAATTGTTGCAGCGTGAATTTGCCGCTACCTAAGTCCAGACAGGCCAGTCCGAAGAACTTGTCGAATACGGCCAAGGCCACCAGCAGATTATCCTTGCGGTCTTCCAGCAATGCTTCGTCGGTGACCGTGCCCGGCGTGACGATGCGCACCACCTTGCGTTCCACCGGGCCTTTGGATTTGGCCGGATCGCCGATCTGTTCGCAAATCGCGATCGACTCGCCTTGCTTCAGCAATCGGGCGATGTAGTTTTCTGCTGCATGATAGGGAATGCCTGCCATCGGAATCGGTGTCCCGCCGGAATGGCCGCGCGCGGTCAGCGTGATGTCGAGCAGTTGCGCCGCCTTCTTGGCGTCGTCGAAAAACAGCTCGTAAAAATCGCCCATCCGGTAGAACAGCAGGGTTTCGGGGTGCTGGGCCTTGATGCGGAAATATTGTTGCATCATCGGGGTGTGCGGTGTTTCGTTGCCTTGCTTGCTGTCTTGCTTTGTTTGGAGATTCATTCGTAAATTGATGAAATAACAGATAATTGTTCTATGTTGTGAGCCGGATTCACTCCAGCTACACTATTCAAAACTTCCCTGCACTTTGCCGTTAGTATAGGTTTTTTCGAGTTATACCCATGTCATCGATCAACATAAAAAACCTATACTAAAATGCAATTTAATGCTCGCATCGCTGAAGCTTTACTGCTACTAGGGCAGCATATAGCTTTTAATGGTTACCCTGGACTGCGTTTTTCTGCTATGGCAAAGGTGAGAACTTGGTTTTATCGATATAGAAGCACTGTTGATGGACGCCTTCGGCAAGTGTCAATTGGTCATTGGCCGTCTATGTCATTTCCAGCCGCTATTGTCGCTTGGGAGGCTTTGAAAAACCAGCGTGATTCTGGTAGTGATCCTGCATTAGCTGCAAAGCAAGCAAAATTAGAGGCAAAAGCTTTATTAAATAAGCAAGAAACAGAGAAAACTGAAAACGCCTACACGGTAAGCGTGTTATGCGATGAGTATTTGGCTGGACACGTCTGTCGTCACAGAGCTAAAAAAGGCTCAACTGAAATTACCAGGATGTTTAATACGATGCTTGGTGACATAGCCGATTTATCATCCACTGAAATCACCCGAGCAATGGCTTTCAATTTGATCCAAAAGTACGCCGCAACTTCACCTGTGCAGGCTGGTAAGTTACGCTGCGAGTTAGGTGCTGCATGGGATTATGCAATGGACGCTGGTAGATTACCTGAAGAAGCAGTGAATTGGTGGCGCTTAATTTTACGTGGAAAAATTAGATCAAAAGGAAAGACCATAGAAGGTAAGAACATCGGCGTGGTTAAGCGCGTGCTCACCGAAGACGAAATCGGTGAATTGATTGCTTGGCTCCCAAATTTCGCACCGATAATTGCCGACGTGCTAACGTTATATCTTTGGACGGGAACTCGCGGCTCAGAAATTGTCGGCATGTCAGGAACTGAAATTAGCGAAGAGGGCGGTTAAGTTTGGTGGACGATACCGAAAATTAGAACGAAAAATGCCCGACATGAAACTGCTACAGATCAAAGGGTGCCCTTATTCGGTAGAGGTTTGACAGTGGTGTTACGGCGGAAAAAATTATATGGAGACGGTTTTCTATTTCCATCGCGTCATAAAGTGGGGCACATCGAACAAAAATACGTCACTGAACAGGTATTTTATAGACAACCCTATAGTCAGATACGCCCTGAGCAGGTGAGGCCTCGATTAACCGTGACTCATTGGGCACCGCATGATTTGCGACGGACATCACGCACCTTGCTCGCAAAATTAGGATGTCCAGATTCCGTAGGTGAAACGATTCTCGGTCATATGTTACCCGGTGTGGTGGGAACTTATAATCGGCATCAATATGACGATGAAAAACGCCTATGGCTATTTAATCTGTCAGAGCATCTTGAGTCATTGGCAAAGCGTTTCGAGATTTAGGTTTGCCGTTGCGTCCGCCTATTGCCGTATTAGGGGGGGCAATAAATCGGAAACAGGACGCGATTCAGCCCATTCTTCAATTTCACGTAGTAACCAGCACGAACGGCGTGCAGATGCTTTACGAGGCTTAGGGAACTCATCGGCACGAATCAATGATTGGATGGTAGATTCAGAAAGCCCTGTGACTTCCGAAACCACCTCAAGATCAATCATGATGGGTCTCAATACCGACTGACGTTTATGGGCGTTACTCATGTATTTGTTGTCTATCAATAGATAGTGAACCACCCCGGTTTTCTCGGAGGTTCCAACTTTTGAGAGAATGGAGCCATGAAAGAGAAAACCACCCAGCATTATTCATCAGAAATTCGAGACCGAGCGATTCGCATGGTGCGAGAGCATCAAGACGAATACTCATCGGAGTGGGCGGCAATTCAATCGATTTCGGCCAAGTTTGGCTGCACGGCTGAGACGTTACGTCGCTGGCTTCGGCTATCACAAACGGCCAGCGTAAAACCGAAACAGCCGTCCGAAGGTGATGCGGAGCGGATCAAGGGGTTGGAACGAGAAGTCCGCGAGTTACGCCAGGCCAACGAGATTCTGCGTAAGGCGTCGGCGTATTTTGCACAGGCGGAGCTCGACCGCCCGTCCAAACGATGAAAGCGTTCATAGACGATCATCGTGTCGTCTATGGGGTCGAGCCGATCTGCAAGGTATTGCCGATTGCCCCGTCGACGTACTACCTGCATGCGGCGCGCAAAGCCAATCCCGAGCTACGCTCTGCCCGAGCCAAGCAGGATGAGGCCTTGAGCCAGCAGATTCAGCGCGTCTGGGATGAAAACTTCCAAAACTACGGCGCTCGTAAAGTCTGGCTTCAGTTGCGGCGCGAAGGATTGGTTGTGGCCCGTTGTACCGTGGAACGTCTCATGCGAAGCCTGGGGCTGAAAGGCGTCATGCGCGGTAAAACCATCAAGACCACGATCAGCGACGCCGATGCGGCTTGCTCCTTGGATCGCGTGAATCGGCAGTTCAGCGCCGAGCGGCCGAATGCCTTGTGGGTGGCGGATTTTACCTATGTCAAAACCTGGCAGGGCTTTGTCTACGTGGCGTTTGTCATCGATGTGTTTGCCCGCTACATCGTCGGCTGGAAAGTGTCGTCTTCTACACACACCGACTTTGTGCTGGATGCACTGGAACAGGCTTTACATGACCGCCAGCCAAGGAGGGACGGCGGCTTGATTCACCATAGCGATCGGGGCGTGCAGTACGTCTCGATCCGTTATAGCGAGCGATTGGCCGAGGCTGGCGTTGAGGCTTCCGTGGGCAGCGTGGGAGACTCTTATGACAATGCCCTGGCCGAAACCATCAATGGTCTATATAAAGCCGAGGTGATTCACAGGCAATCCTGGAAAAACCGAGAAGCCGTCGAACTGGCCACCTTGACCTGGGTTGATTGGTTTAATCATCGACGTTTGCTAGGGCCTATTGGTAATATCCCACCCGCAGAAGCAGAGGCCCTGTATTTTCAACAACTATCCGAGTCTGCTAAGGCAGCATGACTCACAACCCAAGGCCTCCGAGATTTCCGGGGCGGTTCATAGGTCGCTGGTTCGATCCGGCCTTGTTTTAGATAAAGCAATGACCGGATTAGCTGCCATTTTTTCTTACTCAGGATTCAAATGTTTTTGGTTAACCTTCTCATAAATGTATTTTGCAGACGCTGCAGCGATCAGAAAGATCTTCACGGGCTTTTAACAAAACCCAAGATCGGCATTGTGGACATTTCGAAAGTTGAACTTTTTTATCATTGATGTCCTGCGCCACCACCCAAGCATCGGAAAACTCGAGTTGTCCCAAGGGATATGATTTTTTATACGCATTAAAAGCGGTAATTAGTGTCTGGATTTGGCTTTCTGTCGATTTGGTCGTGGCAACCTGAAAACACACGGCGAATATGGTTACGTCTTTATACTTACGGTGACTACCGGTCAAACCTCGGGTTGAAAACTTGATTGATCCACGGCTGGGCGATCGGCCATGTAATTGACGGTAAGTCTGTCTCAATAGCTTGACCGGAATTCCCGTTGCTTGATGCGCGATTTTGACTTTCGCATGGAGATTGAGCAGTTCTATTGCCAAGGTTTGCTGTTGATATTTCATGAGCATTAGCTGCCTCTCTTAATCAATAGTGCCGCTTAATCCGAGCATGGCTTCCACCATCGGTGACGATTTTCTGTTGATGTTTTGAATAAACTGACTCGAAAATCTGGGGGTAAAACATAGCCAGTTTGAGCGGGCAATGAAATCAATGTCGCGAGCGGCGATTTGCTCCAGGCGATAGAGCGGCAAATGGTCCTGATATTTGCCTATCATCACCCAGACCAGCAAGCCAACGGCGGCCATGCCGCCATCAATTACCGCCGGCGGAATTGGGGCGGCCGTGATGGTTTCGCAGGCGCGGCAGGCATACTGCGGACGAATGTACCCACAGGGCATAAATGGCGATGTACAAAAAATTTAGCGGGCTCCACATCCAGTTGTTCGGTGATGTCTTCGCCGATTTTCATCAGGTCTTTGCCACAGTGACTGCAAGTGCAAACTTCCGGTTCGTGGCGGTGTTCGATACGTGGCAGATGATCCGGTAAGGGTTGACGGCCAGCGCGCGGACGTTTAGGTTTTACCACCGTATTGTCAGGCTGGTCATCTTGAAGCTGCTCGACTTCCGCTTCAATGGCGGACAAATCGGTATTCCAGGTTTCCTCGAAGACATCGCGTTGCAGCGGCGCTAAGCGTTCGCTTTTGACGCTGAAGCGTATGCGTTTGTAATAGGCCAACTCATGAGTCAAGGCTTCGATTTTGAAGTCTTTGGCTTGGATGGTCGCCTCTTTTACTTTGATCTCGGCGTCTTGTGATTGCAAGCGCGCCGCATCGCGATCTGCCTGACCCAGGAGCGATTGAATCAGTGCCGCCACCTCGCTTTTGGCCGCGGGATTGAGGTTCAACTGATCGAGTTTGGCAAGTGGATTCATGGCGTAATTATACCGCCATATCGCCCTGGAAACCTTATCAATACTGGGTTTTCGCCAGATTAACAGGCTGATTATGAAGGCCGGACAAGGCCGAAATCAGACTTGCCAATCTGCGCGAGGCTCAGTCGACAAACGTTGCCAATCCACCCCGGCGATCAACCATTGCCATTGCGCCTGACTCACCGAAAAACAGGCATCTGTCGCCTTGGGCCAGACAAAACTGCCTCGATGCAAACGGCGCTGACATAACCAGGCGCCGTTACCATCCCATAGCAACAGCCGCAAGCGGTTGCCGGCTCGGTTACGAAAGATAAAGGCCGATCCGGCACACGGCGAATGCCCAAGGCTTTGCTGGACAATGGCCGACAAGCCGTCCAGTCCGCGCCGCATATCGACCGGCGCGACCGCCAACCAAATCTGCCCAGGACTCTCGATCAAGCCAGGCATCGCAACAATTCCGCCACCCAGCTGGCTGACACCGAAATGGGTAAATCCAAGCGATGGCCTTGGACATGATTGAAAACAATCGCCGCCGTTGCCGGTGGCTCAATCTGCGCCGGTATCAAGGCAGCCGACTCTGCCGCTGGCAATTTTCGATAGTCGCTCAGTCGTGCCGTGAACGTCCGAACATTAATTTGCTGTTGCATGCAATAGTCGCCTTGCGATAAACCACTACGTTGCCATGCTTCAATATGCTGACGCCATTTTGCTGTAACGGCCATAGCCACTCCTGATCAAAAAACTACAGGATGCCTTCGGCAAAATATGTTTCACAGGTGGAACGGCTAAACGCTTGCATACTGCGCTTACCATGCTTGCGGTTAATGTCGTCCAGTGCGCTCATCAGTTGCTCAGAGCGCAGGTCAGCACTGCGTGGCACGGTGATTGTTGGCGATATTCTGGGCCAGTTTGGTGAGAAATGGACGGGCGACGCAGACAATCTTTAATATCAATGGATAGTTCAAAGCGTCCACATTATCGGGGATTGGCATGCTCTGAATTAGAAATTACTCATCTTCGGCGCGGCTTTCAATGCTAACTACGTCGCCATCAGAGGATTCAACGATAATCGTGATAGGTCTGCAGCACACACTACAGTCCTCAATATACTCCTGATGCTCTACCGAACAATCTACTAATACTTCGATCGTTTCCCAACAGTACGGGCACTGAATGTTTGCGGTTGGTAAGTTTTGCATAATTTCATCCTTCGTTGGTACACCGGTTTTGAGAATTAACGAATGCGATGAGCCACGTAGATTCAACTCCAAAATAATCAAAATATGAGATCAGGGATGATAATCAGAAACTATATAGGCCTTGTCTAATAATTTTTTCAAAATCGTGCGCAGAATGCCGCCGTCCCAAAAATATTGGACTTCAACCGGCGTATCAATACGGCTTCGGGTTATGAAGTGAGTGACGCTGCCGTCTGCCGCAGTTGCCGTGACAGACACTTCGCGCTGGTCGGCGTCATTGCTTAAAGCGATAGAAAATTCTTCGTTACCCTTCAATTGAAGACTGGCCACCGTCGTGCCGGCCAGGAACTGCAGCGGCAATATGCCCATACCGACCAGGTTGCTGCGGTGGATTCTTTCGTAACTTTGGGCGATCACCACTTTAACCCCCAGCAAATATGGGCCTTTGGCCGCCCAGTCGCGGGACGAACCGGAACCGTACTCTTTGCCGGCCAGAATACATAATGGCGTACCGGCTTGTTTGTAGCGCATCGCTGCGTCGAAAAAGCTCAGCCGGTCGCCGCTGGGATGGTGGATGGTCAAGTTGCCTTCGCTGCCCTGCACCAGCAGATTGCGCACCCGGATATTGGCGAAAGTGCCGCGGCTCATCACTTCGTCGTTGCCGCGGCGCGAACCGTAACTGTTCCAGTCGTTACGGGCTATGCCGTGTTCCGACAGGTAAGCCGCTGCCGGAGAGTCGGCGGCTATTTGTCCGGCAGGGGAAATATGATCGGTCGTCACCGAGTCGCCAAATATTGCCAATACCCGCAAGCCGGCCAGCGGTGCTGGCGTTGGCGTTTGCTCAGGCATACCGTTGAAGAACGGCGGTTTGCGAATGTAGGTGGAGTCAATCTGCCAGGCGTAGCGTTCGGATGCGGCTATGGGAATTTGTTGCCATGCCTGACTGCCGGAAAACACGTCGGCGTATCGTTGTTTAAATATCGCCGGCGTGACGAATTGGCGAATGGTGTCGGTGATTTCCCGGTTGCTCGGCCAGAGGTCTTGCAAATAGACCGGCTGACCATCGCTGCCGGTACCGATAGGCTCGCTACTGATATCCACCGCAGTTGACCCGGCCAACGCATAAGCCACCACCAATGGCGGCGAGGCCAGGTAATTAGTCTTGGTCAACGGGTGTACCCGGCCCTCGAAATTGCGGTTGCCGGACAACACCGCCGAAACCACCAAATTTTTCTCGAGGATGGCTTTTTCCACGGCAGGGTCCAATGGACCGGAATTGCCGATGCAGGTGGTGCAGCCGTATCCCACCAGATAAAACCCCAATCGTTCCAAGTACGGCAGCAAGCCGGATTTTTGCAAATAGTCCGTTACTACCAGCGAGCCGGGTGCCAACGAGGTTTTGACGTAATTTTTGACTTTCAGGCCTTTTTCCACCGCTTTTTTCGCCAACAGGCCGGCGGCGAGCATGACCGACGGATTGCTGGTATTGGTGCAGGAGGTGATGGCGGCAATCACCACGGCGCCGTGGCTGATGGTTTCGGTACTGCCTTGGATTGTCACCGCAGCATGTCGATTCAGTTCGCTTTCAGTAAGCCCCATACCCTGATTGCCAACCGGTGAGCTCAGCATGTGTCGGTAAGTAGGCCCCAACTGGCTCAACGCAATTCGGTCTTGCGGGCGTTTGGGGCCGGCGACCGCCGGCTCGATGTCGGCAAGATCGACCTCGGCTATCTGGCTGAACGCCGGTTCCAAAGTCGAGTCGTCGCGGAATAAGCCTTGCAGTTTGGCGTAATGTTCGACAAGCGTGATTTGCTGGTCACTGCGGCCGGTCAGGCGTAAATAATTTAGGGTTTCGGTGTCGATCGGAAAATAACTCACCGTCGCGCCTTGTTCCGGCGCCATATTGCCGATTGTGGCCCGGTCCGCGACGCTTAACGCCGACAAGCCGGAGCCGAAAAACTCGACGAATTTTCCCACCACGCCAATCTCTCGGCACAGTTCGGTGAGCCGTAATACCAAGTCAGTGGCGGTAACGCCAGGGGGCAGGCTGCCGGTCAATTTTATGCCGACCACATCGGGGAGCAGCATATAGATCGGTTGGTCCAGCATCACCGCCTCGGCTTCGATGCCGCCGACGCCCCAGGCCAACACGCCCAGACCGTTGACCATCGGGGTATGTGAATCGGTGCCGACACAGCTATCGGGATAACAGACGTTAGCTGCTTTATTATGGAAAACGACCGATGCCAGATATTCCAGATTGACCTGATGCACGATGCCGGTGGCTGGCGGCACGACCCGCAGATTGCGAAACGCGGCTTGGCCCCATTTCAGAAAGGTGTAGCGTTCGGCGTTTCGCTGAAACTCCAGCGTTTCGTTCATCGCCAAAGCGTTGGCTTTGCCGAAATAATCGACCTGCACCGAATGATCGATCACCAGATCGCAGGGCACCAAAGGGTTGACCTTGCCGGGGTCGCCGCCCAAGTCGCTGATCGCATCGCGCATTGCCGCCAAGTCGACCAAGGCGGGAACGCCGGTAAAATCCTGTAACACTACCCGTGCCGGTTTGAAGGGTATCTCATGCCGCGGGCCATGCGTGTGCCAACCGGCTACTTTGGCTACGTCTTGCTCGCGGATTTGGTAGCCGTCGCAGTTACGTAACGCGGATTCCAGCAGAATCTTGATGCTGAACGGCAGCCGGGGAATATCCATCCCGTTGCCGATGTGCAGATCGGGCAAGGAAAAATAGCTGGCCTGCGTGACCGATGTCAGGCCTAAAGGCCTTATCACACCGAAAGGATCGAAATTTGCAATGATCTTTTCCCCCATGGTTTGGAGCGTCACCGGCGCGATAACGCTGTATTGCGGAAGACCCATCGAGGTATTTTAAGTTCGCGTAGACCGGCGATTTAACCGTGCAACGCGCTTACTACCCAAAAGTTTGTTTATGAAATCAAACTTATAGTTGCCGCTGTTGTCCGATGATTTTAACGGTGTGAAGGGCTTTATCCCACAATTTAAAGGGGGCGTTATGGCTAATACCGAAATCAATCGAGATGCTGTTTTAAGTGTGTTGAATGCTATCCTGGAAGCCGAATTGGCGGGAGTGGTGCGCTACACACACTATGCCCTGATGGTGTTCGGCTATAACCGGATTCCCATCGTCTCGTGGATGCGCGCTCAAGCGACCGAGTCCTTGGCACATGCCAACCAGGCCGGCGAGATGATTACCCATTTGGGCGGCCACCCGTCTTTGGATATTGGCCCGCTACTCGAAACCCACCGCCACGACATCGGCGACATTCTGTGCGAATCGCTGGAGCACGAAACTCAAGCCCTGGCCGAATACCACCGTCTGTTGGATTTGGTGAATGGTCGCAATGTACTGTTGGAGGAATATGAGCGCCGCATGTGTGCATTGGAAGAAACTCACCTCGGCGAAGTGCGGAAGATGTTGTTGAAGCCCGGCGACTTATAGACGGTTCAAGACATGAGCAATCAGTCTTCCGAGACACGGATTGAGACCGACTCGTTCGGCGAAATCGCCGTACCGGCCAACAAATATTGGGGAGCACAAACCCAGCGGTCGTTGCAGCATTTCAAGATCGGTGGCGAACGACTACCCGGGCCGCTTATCCGAGCGCTAGGCATCGTCAAGCGCTGCGCGGCGCTGGCTAACGTCGAAGTCGTCAATCTCGACGTGACGATAGCCCAGGCCATTGCCGAGGCTGCGCAGAAAGTTATAGACGGCGAGTTGGACGAGCACTTTCCGCTGGTAATTTGGCAGACCGGTTCCGGCACCCAGTCCAATATGAATGCCAACGAGGTTATCGCCAATCTGGCTTGCGAGCGACTTGGTGGGGCGCTGGGTTCGAAAATACCGGTGCATCCCAACGACCATTGCAACCGCAGCCAATCGACCAACGATGTGTTTCCAACCGCGATGCACATCGCCACCGTCGAACAATTGCAGCATCTGCTGCTATCGGCCCTACATCACCTGCATCAAGTCTTGCTCGATAAGTCCCAGGCTTGGGATAACATCATCAAAATCGGACGCACGCATCTGCAGGATGCCACGCCGCTGAGCTTGGGCCAGGAGTTTTCCGGTTACGCCGCGCAAATCCGGCTGGGTATCGAGCGCATCGACGACAGTCTGAAACGCTTGTATCCGCTGGCCCAAGGCGGTACCGCAGTCGGCACCGGATTGAATGCCAAACCGGGTTTTGCCACAGCCTTTGCCCAACAGGTGGCCAGTTTTACCGGATTGCCGTTCGTTTCTGCCGAAAACAAGTTTGAGGCGATGGCCAGTCACGACGCCTTGGTGGAAATCTCCGGGGTACTGAATTGCATCGCGGTGAGTCTGAATAAAATCGCCAACGATATTCGCCTGTTGGCATCCGGCCCGCGTTGCGGCTTGGGCGAATTGATGCTCCCCGAAAACGAGCCGGGTTCGTCGATGATGCCCGGCAAGGTCAATCCTACCCAATGCGAAGCCTTGAGCATGGTCTGCGCGCAGGTCATCGGTAATCACACGACGGTGACGTTCGCCGGCGCGCAAGGGCACCTGGAGCTTAACGCCTTCAAGCCGGTGATCATTTATAACGTGTTGCAATCGGTTAGGCTGCTCGCCGACGCGACGACCAGCTTTACCGATCATTGTTTAGTAGGCATTGTGCCGAACGCGGAAAGGATCGAGCAGTTGATGCAGCAATCGCTGATGTTGGTGACTGCGTTGGTGCCGCATATCGGCTACGACCATGCGGCGTGCATCGCCAAAGCGGCGATGGCCAATCACAGCACGCTACGCGAGGCGGCTATTGCCAGCGGTTTAATCAGCGCCGAAGGCTTCGATGCCGTTGTTCGTCCCGAGCGCATGATCTGAACCCGATAATTACACCACTAAGGAGCGCGCCATGCACGTTAATTCCGAACAAGCCGAAACCGCAATCGCCGCAGCCATTGCCGAAGCGCAAAAACTGGGCACGCAAATGTGTATTGCCGTGGTCGATTCCGGCGCCGATTTAAAAGCCTTTACCCGGATGAACGGCGCCTGGGTTGGCAGTATCGATATCGCCATCAAAAAAGCCAAGACCGCCGTGTTTTTTGGCATGAATACCGGACAAATCGGCCAACTGTCGCAACCTGGCGGGCCTTTGTATGGGATCGAGCATTCCAATCAAGGCTTGATCACCTTTCCCGGTGGCGTGCCCATTGTCGATCAGGATGGGGTGTTGATCGGTGCGATTGGCGTCAGCGGCAGTTCGGTGGAAAACGACCACCAAGTGGCTAAGGCTGGGGTCGACGTAATCGGTCTGTCCGATCTGCCTTCCCATCCCTGGCGGACCTGATACTCACTGCGCTCGGGCTTTATACCGGCAGGAGATCGACATGACGACTCAAGACTTCCCCGAAAACTCTAAACAATGGGTGTGCCTGCAATGCGGTTACAACATGATCGGCGAGATGCCGGACGTGTGCCCGTTTTGTGGCGCCCGGCACGATCAATTCATGACCTGGGATGCAGCCGAAAAGACCTATCACGTGACCACACGCACTGTAACCGATGGGGTCAGCCAATTACTGTCGGTGCCCAAATTGGGCTTGGAGCACGCCGCTTACCGCATAGAAACTGCGGACGGAGCGGTGTGGATCGATTCGCCGTCGGCATTCAACCGCAATCTAGCGCCGGTGCAAAGCATACTGTTTACCCACCACCATTTCCTTGGCGCGTCAAACCAATATCGGCAAATTTGGCACGCAGAGGTCTGGCTGCACGAGCAGGACGCCAAACACCACTTGGTCAGTTTATTTGACATCGACCGCCACTTTGAAAACGATTTCAGTCATAAAGGCATCAAGGCCTACCATATCGGCGGCCATACCCCTGGCTTCACCTTTTACATCTATCGCGATGTGTTGTTTATCTGCGACTACGTGTTTCTCAACGCATCCGGCATGCAGTTCAATCCGTACGGGCCGGAGTCGGAAACCCGAAAGCAAGCACAACGGATTTACCAAATCGTCAGCACCAGATCTCTGCGAATAGTCTGCGGTTATAACTACATTGCTAACTTCGCCGACTGGCTGCCGGGATTCGAACGGCTTTTGTCCGTAGCGTGAAGATCGCCATGCCGGCCAATACCGAACTCCAAAACCACCCGACATTGACCGTTTATTACGACGGTGCCTGTCCCAAATGCATCCGCGATAGAGATACCTATGAAAAACTGTCCGGCACTACAGCAGAGCAAATATGCTGGTTTGATATCACTGGCCAGGAAAGCCAATTGTGCGGTCTCGGCATCGATCCCCAAAAAGCCTTATCGGAATTACACGTGCGCGATGCGGATGGCCGTATCGTCTCAGAGCTAGATGCTTACATTCTGCTGATGGATAAAGTCCCGACGCTAAAACCGCTGGCTTGGCTGATCGGTTTGCCGTTGATCCGGCCTTTATTGGCGAAAATCTACCATTGGCAGGTAAATCGGCGCTTGAGAAGCCGGGGCTTGCAACAAAAATAATCGGGGTCGGCAATTTTGATCGGTCGCTGGACAATATTATTCCGAATTTGATAAATGGTGCTGCTTATGGCCTGGAATGTCGCCGTTACCGTGTTCGTTCGCCTGTGTATCCACCCATTCATGCAGCACAGAAACGAATTGAGGGTATTCGCTGGAATAATGAATTCTCTCGCCATTTTCCAAAGCGCGATATTCCAATTTGATTTCGTCCGGTTTTGCCAACTTTAATCGAGTCAGTCCATGCATGGTAAAACCATCCATGCGCTCAGTCACGGAAAAATCGCCTTTTCTGAATTGTTCGACGAATCCATGCAAATGGGCTGAATTAATAGTATTCGCTAGGAATTGTTCGCCATTTTGATCACCTGCAATCCAACCGTAGCAGGCGGTTCGGGTTTTGCTGATACGCCTCGCAATACCCGTTTTAATTCCCTTTTTAAACGGTACAAGCTGACTAATCTCTAAAGAAAAAAAACCATAAAATCACACAAATCCCTCCTGGAACTCCGAGCATCCACAATATCAACGGTGGTAGTACCCTTCCTTCTACCTGGTGGCTAAAAGTCATAGCCTTACCTTTTAAATGACTTAATTTTTTCATGGCTATCTCCAAAAAACTTATGTTCTGGAATATTGATGACAATTCTCGTTTGGCTACGACCCGACCGTCATTAACGGCAACACGAATTGCGATACAAATCATCCGCTTTTAATCATATGCACCTCAAAGCTATCGGTCTGTACGGTATCTAACCTAACCCCGGGGTTTCCCGACCTGCCATTCAGTTTTGCTTTGGATTCTCTGTTTTTACCGTTAGCAATTAGTGCGGAGATTTTTCACTGATGGCAATTTTTAAAGTTCGCACCGGTCGTGCGACTCCTGTCGATCTTCCGCCAAAGTGGTGAGATCAAATATTATCCAAGGTCCAAGCGATATAAAATTTTAGTTCTGTCATAGATGAATGTCGGCTTCGGGGTATAGCGAATCGGTCATAGCGACCCACAAGCGACATTCGGCATCCCAATAGTCGACCGTCCAGTTCTACGTCTATAGCGAACAGTCAATATATTTCATCAATATCAGCAAAACCGACAGCCAGGGTTTGTCGTTTATAAATATATACACAAAATTCTCCCCCCAGTATAGGCCTTTGTCACGTGCAAGCTCATATTGTTGAAGGGCACTTATCACCCATAAATGTTGTTGGCTAAACCAGCAAAAAACTGGCAGCATGCGGCTATCATTGCTAAACAAAAGCAGGGGGTAAGCGCATGTTTTCAAGACATTGTTTCGCATTATTCATCGTCGTGCTGTTTCAGATTGTCGGATGCGACTCTTCCCCATCGCCTACCGAAACCTATCAGCCGGAAATTACCGCTAAGCCCGCTCCTTCCTCGGTGCGGGAATACAAATTTTCCGCAGTGCCAGAAGGTAGTCAGATGCGGGTTTTGGAGGTATACGGCCCCGTCGTCGACTATCTCAATGCCCACATCGAAGGTGTCAAGCTAATCTTGGTTGCGCCAAAAAATCACGCGGAATTTGAAGCCGGCCTGCTTGGTAGAGAGCTTGGGTTCGCAATGACAAATGCCTTCCAGACTGTCAAATCAAACGAATATGGCTACCATGTGATCGCCAAAAAGGCGGACGACGACCAGTTCTATGGCATTATTTTAGTGCGGCGAGACAGCGGCATAAACAATGTGAGCGACCTGAAGGGTAAAAAAATCAGCTATCCGACTCCCAATGGAGTCGCAGCTACTATCCTTCCGATGTGGTTTTTGAAATCACACGGTATCGATGTTTTTAAAGACATCGAAAATCTTTATGTTGGCTCCCACGAATCATCGATCATGCATGTCTATCTGGGCAAGACGGCGGCCGGGACAGCCCGAGAGTTTTCCTGGAGCGCCTTTCAAAAAGCTCACCCACAGGAAGCATCGGCATTGGAGCTGAAATGGCGGTCCGAGCCGCTCATGGATCATGCCATCATTGCGCGTAATGATATTCCCAAGGACTTGAGCGATCGCATTGTGGAATTACTGGTCAATTTGCACGCATCAGCCGCGGGGCAGGCTTTGCTATCAGCCATGAGCGCCACAAAATTCAAGATGGCCGATGATGCATCCTATGACAAAGCGCGCAAGTTTTTTATGGATAATTCGGATTTGATTCCTTCGCCGCTTCAACGACATTGAGACAGGAAACCGTTATGGATACTATCTTTCAAAGAATCATGAGGTGGGGTGTCATTCTGGGCCTGTCGCTGTTAGCAGGTGCTTGTGACAAATCGGACGAAAACGCCTACCAGCCTAGTCCTGGTCAGGAGACTCAGAAGGTACCGGAGTATGTGGTTGGCATCCATCCCTTGCACAATCCGCAACGTCTTATGGAAGTATACGGGCCCATCATAGAGTATATGAATGGAAATATTCCGGATGCCCGTTTTAAATTGGAAGCCTCGCGCAATTACGAGGAATATGAAAAAAAACTCTACGCCGGCCACTTCGCCTTTGCGATGCCAAATCCCTATCAATCGGTGCAGTCTCTCAAGCATGGCTACCGGGTTTTTGGCAAGATGGGTGACGATGACGATTTTCGCGGCATCATTCTGGTACGCAAGGACAGCGGAATCAATGAAGTAACGGATCTCAAGGGTAAAGCCGTGTCCTATCCGGCCGCAACGGCGCTGGCGGCGACTATGATGCCACAGTATTACCTGCACACTCATGGTATCGATATCAACCGCGACATCGAAAATCGTTATGTCGGGTCGCAGGAATCCTCCATCATGAACGTATTGCGCGGGCATGTGGCCGCCGGCGCCACCTGGCCAGTACCTTGGAAAACCTTTTCAGCCCAAAACCCTGAGCTAGCCAGCGAACTGGTCGTGAAATGGCAAACCGAACCATTGCTGAACAATGGCTGGGTCGTGCACAAGGATATTCCAGATCCGATCGTCAATGAGTTCGCGCACCAGCTATTTAGCCTTCAGGAAAGCGAACAAGGTCGGATGATGCTGGCACAGGTGCCGGTCTCTCGGTTCGAGCCTGCAAATGATGAAACCTATCGCCCGGTCATCGATTTTTTGGAAAAATTTGTCAAAACGATGCGTCCGATCGAGTAATTAACCGGATACGTTAATGAATCCAATCCGATATTTGTCTGAGCGATTTCGCAAGTTATGGGAACAATCCATTCGTCGCCAGTTGGCCTGGTCGTTTTCCCTGGCTTCGTTGGTCACCATGCTGGGTACTGGCTATTTGCTTATATCTTATCAGCGTGATTTTCTGTACGCCGAAGGTACTAAGAACGCATTTGATTTGGCGCGGGCACTTTCCTTCAGCAGTGTGTCCTGGGTGTTGGCCAATGATGTCGCTGGCTTGCAGGAAGTGTTGAAAAGTACTACGAATATCACCGACATCAAGTTTGCCGTCGTGCTTTCACCCAGAGGTGAAGTGTTGGCTTCCACCAAGCCCGAATATATCGGTCAGTTTTTTGGCGACACCATTAGCCAACGCTTGCTTGGGCTTCCTCCTGAGCCGCAAACCCTGCTGGATGGTTCCAATGTGATCGATGTGGCCGTCCCGATTAAGGCCGGCAATTTCTTGATTGGCTGGATGCGGGTCGAACTGACTCGAGACACATCCAATAAGGAATTGCGAGTGATAGCTATCGCCGGTATCGGCATTGCCATTTCTTTGGTATTTATTATTAGCTTGACTGCTGTAGGTTTAGCGCGCCGACTGGCAAAGGGTTTGGATCATCTGGTGAGCGTTGCAATCGATGCCGAACATGGGCGTGTATTCCAGCGCGAAGATATTGCCTGCTCGGATGAAATTGGTGTGCTGGCTCGCCATATGTATCAAATGTTGGATGCGATCGAGGCAGAAAAAAAGGCTAAATCGAAAAGCGAGGAGCGGTTACGCAGGCTTATCATGGTCGAGCCAATCCCAATACTCTACGTTACAAAAGGCGGGACTATCCAGGAGTTTAACTACCGATTTGCGCGAGTTTTCGGCTATACGCACGATGATATTCCGACCCTGGACAATTGGCAACGGCTCGCCTATCCTGACCCGGATTATCGCCGCTGGGTACTGGATAAGAGGGAGGCTGCTCTTCAAACATCCACTCAGACAGGACAAGACATTCAGACCACCGAATACCGAGTGACCTGCAAGAATGGCGATGTTCGTGTCATGGAGGTCGCCGGCGTCGTTCTGGGTGACGACCTGCTGGAAATTTTCATCGATATCACCGAACGCAAGCAAAACGAAGAAGAACTGCGACGCTATAAGGATCATCTGGAGGAAGAAGTGCAACAGCGTACCGCCGATCTGGTGCTGGCACGCAATGCCGCGGAAGCCGCCAATAAGGCAAAAAGCGTCTTTCTGGCTAATATGAGCCACGAATTACGCACACCGCTGAATGCGATTCTGGGTTTTTCCAGGATGATGCATAAAGACTCGTTGTTGACGGATGACCAACGCCAGAACCTTGATATCATTAATCGCAGCGGCGGGCATCTGCTGACCCTGATCAACGATGTTCTGGAAATGGCCAAGATCGAGGCCGGGCGCACTCAGCTGGAAAATGTTCCATTTGACTTGGGCGGCATGATTCGTGATTTGACGGAGATGTTGGGCATACGCGCCAAGGAAAAAGGTCTGCTCCTGTTGATCGACCAATCATCCGCATTCCCACGTTACATCATCGGAGACGAAGCCCGTTTACGCCAGGTGCTGATCAATCTGGTGGGCAATGCCGTTAAGTTTACCGCACAAGGTGGAGTTATCCTGCGGCTGGGTACCAAGGAGAACCACATTTCGCACCTGTTGATAGAAGTTGAGGATTCCGGTCCCGGCATCGACCCTAAAGATCAACAACGCATCTTCGAGCCTTTCGAACAATTGGGCGAGCAAGGTGCCAGCAAAGGAACGGGACTGGGCCTGACAATTACCCGGCAATTTGTGCGTCTGATGGGTGGAAACATCAATCTACAAAGCACGTTGGGTGAGGGCTCGGTGTTTACGGTCGATTTACCGTTGAAGGAAGCAAAGGAGGTCGACAATCTCATGCCACAAGCAATAGAGAAAGGCGAGGTGCTGGGGCTGGAGCCGGGGCAGCCCGATTATCGGATTCTGATCGTCGAAGACCAACTGGAAAATCAGTTGTTGCTATCCAAGTTGATGGCGAATGTCGGCCTACAGTACAGGGTGGCCGAAAATGGCGAGAAAGGGGTGCAGCTGTTTCAGAGCTGGCAGCCGCATCTCATCTTGATGGACCGGCGGATGCCGGTGATGGATGGACAGGAGGCCACACGGATTATTCGTAAGTTAACTGGCGGCGAGGCAGTGAAAATCGTCGCGGTTACGGCATCAGTTTTTGTAGAGCAGCGGGACGAATTACTCCAAGCTGGCATGGACGATTTTGTGCGCAAGCCTTATCACTTCGATGAAATTTACGATTGTTTAGCCAAACAGCTGGGCGTTCGTTTCGTCTACGCGGGCCCAGCCGAACCACCGACGGATGTTAGTGTGTTGACACCCGAGATGCTGTTAGCATTGCCGGAAGCATTGCGCAGCGAGTTGAAGAATGCACTTGAGAGCCTCGAAAGCGAGCGAATAGAAATTGTCATTCATCAGGTTGAAGTCTATGACCAAAAACTTCAAAAAGTTCTGATGTCTCTTGCTGAAAACTTTGATTACCTTACAATCCTGAAGGCGCTGAGGACTGACTAAGCGTCAGTTATGTAATAACTTACTTATTTAAGTCCTTTCTATCCCTGTCGCATGGTCATTTTGACAAATAGAAGTGTACAAGTTATTTACCGACGAGCCCTAAGGATTACGCAATGACAAACAAAGGCAAAATACTCGCCGTGGATGATACTAGGGTCTCCTGCAATATATTGTCGAATGTCCTCATGGGGAAAGGCTATGAGGTGCCGGCCGCCATCAACGGGAAGCTCACCTTGCTTTTCCGAACGTCGGTTTTCAGCGGGGGGCTGACGCTCATTTCGCCGATGTAACAAGCCAGCGAATGTCCGCAGATGGCCGATTGTGTTGAAAAA
>NZ_LUUG01000127.1 GCF_001644035.1 Methylomonas methanica | reverse complement strand
GTAGATACTCTGTTCAAAGTCAACGAAAACGTACCATTTTTTACTCGGCGATGATAGGTGCCGGAATGGCATAAAACCGTGTGTTATCAAACGGCTGATCGTGCTTTAACATGCCATGAATCGCATGTAGTAATTTACGCATCACGGCGCAGACGGCTTGTAAGGGTTTCTTGCCATTGTCGACCAAGTGGTGAAAATAAGCGCTGATATGGGGATCATGCTGTTTGGCGCTCAAAGCAGGCATATACAATGCAGAGCGGATATGCCGGTTACCCGCTTTGGATAGGCGCATCTTTTTGTGTACGCTTTTGCCGGATTCGAACGCCTTGGGATCGAGCCCGGCAAACTTAACCCACTCACGGTGGGACAGATTCGGCGGTAATAACAACAGCTCGCCCATTAAAGCAATCGCACTGGTTTGGGCAATGCCTTTGATGCCGGTTAATAACTCAAATATTCGCTTGAGCGACGGGTCATCGGTGATCAAAATCATCGCTTCCACGGCCAACGCATCAATGCGTTTTTCCAATTGACTGATCGCCAGCTTGGCATCGCGCAGTAACGCCTTCGGGGTTTCCCGAGTGGCACTCAGCGCATGCAGATGATTTTTCGCGGCGGCCTTCTGACTGGTCAGCGCATCGATGCGGCGGGCAAAACCGCGCAAAGCCAAAACTTGGTTCGAAGGGCGAGTCCAGGCCACAAAGTCCATGCGCTCGACGTATTCGGCCAGGGTATTGGCATCGACGACGTCGGTTTTGCTGTTCCTCATCAAGACCTTGGCGAAGTTATGCGAAGCCTTGGGATTGACGACCATCACGGGAATACCGGCGTCATGCAGCGCAATCGCCAGATCGAAATGGTAAATGCCGGTGGCTTCCAAACAAACCTTGATGCCCGGCAGTTTGAGCAGTTTATTGACCAAGCGCGCGCGGTCAGAGCGGGTATTGGCATATTTTTGTGGATCGAACGGCTTGCCATTCTTACGGATCACCAGCACCAATTCATCCGCACCGACATCCACTCCGGCAAAAAGGCGGTGGATAGATTCAGCGGTGGCATTGATAGGGAGGTTTGTCATAATCGTATTTTTAACACCGTTAAAGGGAAGTACACTATTCACCGGTTCCCGACCCTGCGCATGCACCTACCTTCCTTGTGTATGCAGGCTCTAAGCCTCGGATACTCCACGGTATGGGTGAATAGGGCGGGGGCCAATCTACGGCACAGGCTCTGGTAATTACCAGTCCTCAGGCTGGGACGGCCTCCCAATGAACGATGACAGCTTAATTGGTTTTTCTGGGCTATCGGTTGTTAAAATTCATCATACAAGGCTGGG
>NZ_LUUG01000126.1 GCF_001644035.1 Methylomonas methanica | reverse complement strand
TAGATACTCTGTTCTAGGTCAACAAAATTCCACCACTTTTTTTCAATTAGCGATGATAGGTGCCGGAATGGTATAAAAGCGTGTGTTATCGAACGGCTGATCGTACTTCAACATGCCATGAATCGCATGGAGTAATTTACGCATGACAGCACAGACGGCTTGTAAAGGTTTCTTCCCGTTGTCGACCAAGTGCTGGAAATAAGCTTTGACATACGGATCATGCTGTTTGGCACTCAAGGCTGGCATATACAAAGCTGAACGAATATGCCGGTTACCCACCTTGGAGAGACGCATTTTCTTGTGCACGCTTTTGCCGGATTCAAACGCCTTGGGATCGAGCCCGGCAAACTTAACCCATTCGCGATGAGACAGATTGGGCGGCAATAACAGCAGTTCGCCCATCAACGCAATGGCGCTGGTTTGGGCAATGCCTTTGATGCCGGTCAGCAGGTTGAATATACGCTCTAGTTCCGGGGTTTTGTGTATCAATTCCAAGGCCTCGGTTGCCAATGTATCGATACGTTTTTCCAATTGACTGATCGCCAGCTTGGCATCGCGTAACAAAGCTTTTGGGGTTTCCTGAGTCGCACTTAGCGCATGCAGATGATTTTTCGCGGCGGCCTTCTGACCGGTCAAGGCATTGATGCGGCGGGCAAAACCGCGCAAAGCCAAAACTTGGTTCGAAGGGCGAGTCCACGCTACAAAGTCCATGCGCTCGACGTATTCGGCCAAGGTATTGGCATCGACAGCGTCGGTTTTACTGTTTTTCATTAACACCTTGGCAAAGTTATGCGAGGACTTGGGATTGACCACCATCACGGGAATACCCGCGTCATGCAGCGCAATCGCCAGATCGAAATGGTAAATACCGGTAGCTTCTAGACACGCCGTGATGCCGGGTAATTTGATCAGTTTGTTGACCAAACGCACACGGTCGGCGCGGCTATTCGCAAACTTTTGTGGATCGAACGATTTGCCGTTCTTGCGAATCACCAGCACCAATTCTTCGGCACCAACATCCACACCAGCAAACAGGCGATGGGGAGATTCAACGATGGTGTTAGGTAGGCGGTTTTTCATAATCGTTCTAATACAGTTAAAGGTTAAGTACACTATTCACCGGTTCCCGACCCTGCACATGCACCTACCTTCCTTGTGTATGCAGGCTCTAAGCCTCGGATACTCCACGGTATGGGTGAATAGGGCGGGGGCCAATCTAACGGACAGGCTCTAATCAACAAATTAGGCCTTAGGGGCAAACG
>NZ_LUUG01000125.1 GCF_001644035.1 Methylomonas methanica | reverse complement strand
CCGAGACCCGACTTTAAAACAACCCGTCGCGATAGCGACACCTTAAAATCAAAAGCCCCTCACCCTAGCCCTCTCCCTGAGGGAGAGGGAACGAAAAACCTTTTAACCAACCGCTCCTTCCAAACTAATCCCCAACAACGCCTGCGCCTCAACCGCAAATTCCATCGGCAACTCCTTAAACACTTCCTTACAAAATCCATTCACAATCATCGACACCGCATCTTCGGCGGATAAACCGCGTTGCTGGCAAAAGAACAATTGATCTTCGCTAATTTTAGAGGTGGTTGCTTCATGCTCGACCTGCGCGGTCGGCTGTTTCACTTCCACATAAGGAAACGTGTGCGCGCCGCATTTATCGCCTACCAATAGCGAATCGCACTGGGTATGGTTACGGGCGTTTTCGGCGGATTTGGCCACTTTCACCAAACCGCGATAAGTGTTTTGCGCCCGACCGGCGGAAATACCCTTGGACACTATCGTACTGCGGGTGTTTTTGCCGATGTGGATCATCTTGGTGCCGGTGTCGGCTTGTTGCAGATTGTTGGTCAAGGCTACTGAATAAAACTCGCCGACCGAATCGTCACCCAGCAACACGCAACTCGGGTATTTCCAGGTAATCGCGGAGCCGGTTTCGACTTGGGTCCAGGACACCTTGGAATTGTGACCGCGACACTCGGCGCGCTTAGTCACGAAGTTATAGATACCACCCTTGCCGTCCTTGTCACCCGGATACCAGTTTTGCACCGTGGAATATTTGATCTGAGCATTGTCTAAGGCCACCAGCTCTACCACCGCCGCATGCAACTGGTTTTCGTCGCGCATTGGCGCGGTGCAGCCTTCTAAGTAGGAGACATGCGAACCTTCGTCGGCGATGATCAGGGTTCTTTCAAATTGGCCGGTGTTGGCGGCGTTGATCCGAAAATAGGTCGATAACTCCATCGGACAGCGCACGCCTTTGGGGATGTAGACAAAAGAACCGTCGGTAAACACAGCGGCATTCAGCGCGGCGAAGAAGTTATCGCCGGCCGGTACTACGCTACCTAGGTATTGCTTTACTAATTCCGGATGTTCATGCAAGGCTTCGGAGATCGGGCAGAAAATCACCCCGGCATCTTTCAATTTGCCTTTGAAAGTGGTTGCTACCGACACGCTGTCGAACACGGCATCCACGGCGATGCCGGCCAAGCGCTCTTGTTCGTCGAGCGGGATGCCGAGTTTTTTATAAGTATCCAGCAACTCCGGATCGACTTCATCTAGGCTTTTCGGGCCGGCTTTTTTTGATTTCGGCGCCGAGTAATAACTGATCGCTTGGTAATCGATCGGGTCGATTTTAAGTTGCGCCCAGTCCGGGGATGGCATGGTCTGCCAATGTCGAAAGGCTTTCAGCCGATAATCCAGCATGAATTCCGGTTCGTTTTTGACTTTAGAAAGCCGGCGAATCACGTCTTCGTCCAAGCCTGGCGGAAACGTATCGACTTCCAGTTCGGTCACAAAGCCTTGCTTGTATTCCTGACTGATGAGATGTTCAATTTCTTGTGCGCTTGTAGACATAATCTTTTCAATAATTAGCGAAACAACTGGTTAACCGGAATGGAGACTTCTTCCGGTGGCTTAAACGGCAAAATCAGATCGGCTAAAGTCACCGACTCCAGCGCATTGGCGATCTTTTGGTTGATCAAATGCCAATTACCTTGAATCCGGCAACCGCTGGCTTGATCGCAGCCTTTATGAGAAGCCGTGCATTCGGTCAAGGCAATCGGTCCTTCCAAAGCACTAATCACGGTCGCTACGGTAATCCGGCCAGGATCTCTCGCCAACGCATAACCGCCCTTGGCACCCCGCATGGAACTCAACACGCCGGCCTTGAGTAATATCTTCAATATTTTGCTGACCGTAGGCTGAGCGATGCCCGTCGCCTCGGCGATTTCCAGAGCGCCGTGTACTCGACTCCTGTCCTTGGCCATATAGCTCAAGATCACCGTTGCGTAGTCCGTCAACTTACTTAGCCGTAACATTACACTCTCTTTTCATTTAGGACTATTTTAGTCTTATTTAAATCCTGAGTAAATAGCTTGGTTATTAAATTTTGCGTTTCATCCCCCGCAACAGGTGTCTTACGCAGCCACACTGACAAGCACTTCTACACATTTATCGATCACACCGTCAGCGACAAAATGCCCTTGCAGAACTTTTCCCTGAAATTCTTGGTTTTTTGCAATACACTTCTTCGGGTAAAAAATGACATCCAGCCTCATTAAATAATAGCCATGACCCAAACTCGCAGCCCCATTGTTTTGATGTATCACGGTACGCCCGACGCTCAGCCGGAGTCTCATTACTCGTTAAGCGCTAACTTATTTGCTAAACATTTGCGGTATTTACAGCAAGAAGGCTGGACAACTGTTTTGTTCAAAGAACTGCAAAATGTCAAAACGCTACCTGAAAAAAGTGTGGTCATTACTTTTGATGATGGTTACGAAGACAATTATCCGGGGGCTTTTTTACCGCTAACGGCACTCGGGATGAAGGCAACTTGGTTTATCGCGACCGATTGCATTGGTGGTCATGCGCATTGGCTAGGCAAACCATCGATACAAACACGGATGTTAACTGGGGAACGCTTGCTTGAAATGCATACCGCCGGAATGGAAATCGCTTCACACACCTGCTCGCATCCCGACCTTTCCGCACTCAGCGCCGATCAACAACAATTAGAACTATCAAAAGCCAAAGCCGTACTGGAAGATTTGTTATCCACCCAAGTCAGCAGCCTGGCTTATCCATTTGGCAGATTTAATGCCGATTCGGTTAGCGTAGCCGAACAAACCGGTTATCGCATGGCCTGTACAACCCGTCCCGGCTGGTTCGACAGCGAACCAAACCCATATATGATCAGACGTATTGCCATATTTTCCGGTGACAGCGTCAGCACACTGGCCCGCAAATTAAACTTTGCGGATAACGACGTATCATGGAAAAAAATGACTCGCTACTATGCGAACCGTGTTTGGGATAAACTAATTCATAGCATTTGATTAAAAATGCCAACGCGGATTTTGGCTATGTTATGAATCAGCAGTGATTAGGCTACAGATATTCGTGCCCACTAGGGGCTGTTGCCATTT
>NZ_LUUG01000124.1 GCF_001644035.1 Methylomonas methanica | reverse complement strand
AAAACGGCAACAGCCCCTAAATTAACGGTAAAAAACCATGTAGCTCCAGGATGTTGAAAACGGCGATATTCAGTCATCGTTTTGGTTTATGTCGATAATTTTCTCGATCGATGCGGTTCGTGCCTCACCGCATCCTACTCGTTTGTCTGCTATTACAGGAATACTTTCCGCTGTCGAAATTCGGCAGCGCCGTTTCGACTGAGCGCGGCAATTCGCTGCACACCACGTAGTTGGCATGGCTCAGTTTCGTCAAGGTTTCCGGCGGCGGCCGGTCGACAATGCCGGATGCGTCGTACGCCTTGGCGATGGCGGCCAAATCCTTGCCGCGAGCCATGCCAGACAGAACGCCATCTGCGTCAGGCGCGCAACCAATACCGGCAAGCGGTGGAGCGAATGACGGTGGCCATCAGCGCTTATTTTCCGCCAGGCACCCGCGTTACCCAGCCGGAGGGCGGCTTCGTGATCTGGGTGGAGTTGCCGGGAACTGTCGATGCGACGGCGCTGAGCCGGCGGGCGTTGATGCAAGGCATCACCATCGCGCCGAGCCCTATGTTCTCGGCGACGCAAAAATACCGCAATTTCATCCGCCTCAACTGCGCGGTGGATTGGGATGAGCAGGTCAATCAGGCCTTGGTCAGATTGGGGCAGATGGTTGGCGAGCAATAACCCGGATTACATTTCCCAAATGCCCTGAGTCATCCAAAAATCAAGCCTTCGTCTCAACAAAGCTCAGCTAGCCAACGAGCGGTTTTATCAAATTGAAGTAACACCTCATTATCGATTTTGCTCAAGGCAACGACATTGGTGCAAGAATGGTTAAAACCATACGGCTCAATGCGCAACGACGTCGGAGCTGGAAAAACGGATGCATGTGCTGGCGGCGGGATAGACCAGAGAACCCACCGAAATCTCAGCGACTGGCGTTGATTGATAATATCGCCAGATTGTTTCTCGGCAGAAACCAACTCATAATCGTTTTGAAGGCCGAAACAACGACCTCTGAAGGCACGGCTCCAAAAAAATTAAGCTCACAATTTTATTTTCCGACAGGCTCCTAGCAACTTGAAAGAAAAAATAATCTGAGTATTAAGCCGGCCCTTAAATATCGTCACTCCCGCTCAGGCGGGAGCCCAGTTGCCACAAAAGATTCCCGCTTTCGCGGGCATGACGGACACAGGGAATATAAGAGTTGGGTCTATTATTTTCTTGCCCAGACTATTGAAACTTCCAAAGCCACACCCAACTGTGAAGGAAACTTTGCAGACGTTTTAAAGTCTTTGCCAATGCCGGTAGTTTGCCGGGTTACATGCTCACGATAGGAGTTATTAGATGAATTCACAGGAACGCAACCAGCTCAGTCAGTTTCTGAGTCAACTGAACGAAGTAAGGCTTCCGAATAAGGATGCCGAAGCCGAAGCGCTGATCAGTGATGCGGTTGCCAAACAACCGGATGCCGCTTATCTGCTAGTCCAACGCGCCTTGTTACAGGATCAAGCTTTATCTGCGGCTAAAGCGCAAATCGCCGAGTTGCAGAATCAATTGCAAGCCGGTGCAAGCTCACAACGTAGCGGCTTTCTGGGCAGCGATCCTTGGGCTCAATCTGCCAACAATAATGGTGCGGTGCCCGGTGTAGGCAATTATCAAGTGCCGAGAGGTACTGCTCCAGCGCAATCGCCAGGATTTTTCGGTGGTGGCGGCGGCGGCAGTTTTCTGGGCAATGTCGCGACCACGGCAGCCGGTGTTGTAGCCGGTTCGTTTTTATTCCAGGGTATCGAAAGTCTGATGGGTCATCACGGCTCCAGCCCTTGGGGCCAGCAAGCACTGGGTGAGCACAGCGGCGCTCACGATCAAACCGTGGTCAACAATTATTACGGCGACGACGCAATCCAGCAAGCCAACTTGGAAAACAATCGCGACGATTTTTCGCTTAGCGACGCAGACTACAGCGTGCCGGACGAAAGCGACGATTCCGACTGGATTTAATCCGCCTCACTTCCCCCTCAGGGCAATCCTTTAATTGGATTGCCCTTTTTTTGCGCTAAGCCGAGGATCGACAATGGCACCTTCGGCATATTTTGAAGTAATTGCTGAGAAAACAAACCAAATAAGCAAACAACGATAAGTGGTTTGCGCGAGGCACCCAACTTGACCCAACCTCGGTCAAATTGGGTGCCTCCCAAGTTTTAGTCCGGCCCCTAAATTCCCTGGATTCGTCATTCCCGTGAAGGTGGGAGCCGTTAGACCCCGCAGCGAATCCACTATAACCGCTGGACTCCCGCCTTCGCGGGAGCGACGATATTTATGGAATAAGGTCAACGTTTGTCGAATCGATCCAGGTCCATCACCTTGCCCCAGGCATTGGCGAAGTCTTGTAAGAACTTGTCTTTGCCGTCTTCCGAGGCATAGACTTCCGCGACGGCCCGCAACTCTGAGTTGGAGCCGAAGATCAAGTCAACCGGCGTCGCGGTCCATTTCACTTGGTCGCTGGCCCGGTCCCGTCCTTCGTAGATCCCCTCGGTAGCTGACTTGCTCCATTTCGTGGACATATCGAGCAAGTTGACGAAGAAGTCGTTGCTTAACGTGCCCGGCCGGCCGGTCAATACGCCATGCTTGGCATGACCGGCATTAGCATCCAGCGTCCGCATGCCGCCGACCAACACGGTCATTTCCGGCACACTCAAGGTCAGGAAGTTAGCGCGTTCGACCAGCATTTCCGCAGGTGATAGCACATTATCCTTAGCAAAGTAATTTCTGAAACCGTCGGCTTTGGGTTCCAAAACCGCTGCGGCATGCACATCGGTTTGCTCCTGCGAGGCATCCATCCGGCCCGGTTTGAACGGCACTTGCAGCTTATACCCGGCTTTCTTAGCGGCCTCTTCCACCGCACCGGAACCGCCAAGCACGATTACATCGGCCAGCGACACTTTCTTACCGCCTTTCAACGTACGGTTAAAGTCGTTTTGGATGGTTTCCAGCCGTGTCAATACCTTGGCCAGTTCGGCGGGATCGTTGGCTTCCCAATCCTTTTGCGGCGCCAGACGAATCCGGGCGCCATTAGCACCGCCGCGCATGTCGGTGCCGCGGAAGCTTACTGCGGAAGCCCAAGCGGTCTTCACCAATTCCGGAATAGTCAAATCGGAGGCAAGGATGCTTGATTTCAATTTGGCAACATCCTTGGCGTCAATTATCTTGTGATCGGCTTTGGGTATCGGATCCTGCCAGATGAAGTCCTCAGCCGGTACTTCGGCGCCGACGTATCGGGCCTTAGGCCCCATGTCGCGGTGAGTCAGCTTGAACCAGGCCTTGGCGAAGGCCACCTCAAACTCTTTGGGATTATCCAAAAAGCGCTTGGAGATTTTTTGATAATCCGGGTCCACTTTCAAAGCAATATCGGTAGTAAACATGATCGGCGGGTGGCGTTTCGTCTGATCGTGCGCGTCCGGGACAAAGTTGTCGCCTTTGCCGTCCTTGGGAATCCATTGGGTCGCGCCGGCCGGGCTCTTGGTTTGTTGCCAGTCAAAGGTATACAGCCAGGTCAGGTAGTCGTGGGTCCAGCGGGTGGGATTCGTCGACCACGCACCTTCCAGGCCACTGCTGACGGTATCCACGCCATGACCGCTGCCGCATTTGTTGGCCCACCCCAAACCTTGCTCTTCAATGCCGGCGGCGGCGGGTTCCTTGCCGACGCATTCGTCCGGTTTATGCGCGCCGTGCGCTTTGCCGAAGGTATGGCCGCCGGCGATCAGCGCCACCGTTTCCTCGTCGTTCATCGCCATCCGGCCAAAGGCTTCGCGGATATGTTTAGCGGCCGCTAATGGGTCCGGATTCCCGCCCGGCCCTTCCGGGTTGACGTAGATCAGCCCCATTTGCGTGGCTCCCAACGGCTTGGCCAATTCACCTTTGCCATCGTGGCGCTCGTCGGCGAGAAATTTCTTTTCGGTGCCCCAATTGACGATCTCGGCTTCCCAGTCATCGGCACGGCCACCGGCGAAGCCGATGGTTTTGAATCCCATATCTTCCAGAGCGACGTTACCGGCCAGCACCATCAAATCGGCCCAGGACAGTTTGGCGCCGTATTTTTGTTTGACCGGCCACAGCAGGCGGCGGGCCTTGTCCAGACTGACGTTATCCGGCCAGCTGTTGAGTGGTTCGAAGCGTTGCTGTCCGCCGGAGGCGCCGCCACGGCCATCGAAGATGCGGTACACGCCGGCGCTGTGCCAGGCCATGCGAATGAAAAACGGCCCGTAATTTCCGTAGTCCGCCGGCCACCAGGGTTGAGAGGTATGCAATACGCCGGCGATGTCTTTTTTCACCGCTTTCAGGTCCAGGGTTTTGAATTGTTCGGCGTAGTTGAAGGCTTTACCTAAGGGATTGGATTCGGCCGAGTTTTGACGCAACGGTTTCAAATCCAGTTGCTCCGGCCACCAGAAACTGTTGGTCGTCGGCTGCATTTCAGCGAGAGCCGGATTGGCTGTCAATGCTGTCGATATGGCTACCGCCAATGCGGAAACCAGAAAAATCTGTTTGGTTTTCATGGTGCACCTCTGTTCCTTGTTGTGGGTTAAATAAAACATGCCTTTGATTTTGCAGTTTAGATGCCACTTAGGATTAACACCAGCGACATTTAAAAGATCGGCGCCATCGCCCCAATCAAAAGCGTGCGGCAGACATATTCAACCGAAGAAAGCCCGCAAACTGAAATTGATTTCTTCGATGGACCGATAGGCCAGGTCAATAAAACACGCGCCTGAGCTGATATGATTCCGGTCAGGGCGGCGGCTTTCGGCACACTTAACTCAACGGCGGATAACAATCGATGAATTTGCGAGATTTAAGCTATCTAGTGGCAGTAGCGGAGTTGAAAAATTTCAGTCAAGCGGCTGAACATTGTTCGATTAGTCAACCTACTTTGAGTACGCAGATTAAAAAACTCGAGGATTATTTAGGCGTGGACTTGTTCCTGCGCGAGAAAAACGCAGTGGAAACCACCGAAATTTGCCGGGAAATTTTGCCGCTTGCCCGCCGCATACTTGACGATGCTCGCTCCATTCGCCAAATCGCCGCCCACGCCAGTGATCGGCATCGCAACATGCTGTCCTTGGGAGCGTTTCCTTCGCTGGCAAGTTACGTATTGCCGGAATACGTATTTCGCATCAAGCAGCATTATCCTGATCTAAAACTCCAGCTGGTCGAGGAAAAAACCAACGCTCTCGTTGCGTTGCTGCTCGACAAAAAATTGGATGCGGCCTTGCTGGCCTTACCTGTCGAACACGTAAGCCTAGAGTCTCGGACCTTATTCGACGATCCGTTCACCTTGGCGGTGTGCGCGGATCATCCCCTTGCCGATCTGGAAGAAATAGACCTGAACATGGTGGCCAAAGAAAATCTGTTGTTGCTGGATGAGGGCCATTGTTTGCGGGACCAGGCGCTAAAATTGTGCAATCCTTCCCGCTTTGTGGAACACGACTTCCGGGCATCCAGTCTGGAAACCTTGCGTTTCATGGTCAAAAACGGCGTCGGCGTTACGCTGATGCCATCCGTGGCCGTTCAGCCTGACGATAAGGACATTCGTTATATCAACATCCGTCAAAGGCCCAGCCGCAAAATCGCGCTGGTTTGGATCAGGAACCATCCCCGTGGCGAACTACTGGAAACTCTGGCCGGACTGCTGGCTTATAAACCACTGCCCTGAAGCTGAATTTAAACAAAATCCACACTATCAGCTGGACTAAATGACGGGGACTTGCTCCGCTGCCGGCACCCCGTATTCTTATTTCATTTACCGCAAACAAAACCCTTCTGTCGCACTCTGAACAGCAGTGGCCCTGCCTACACGTACTCAAAAAATCCCCGAACCACTAAGGCAAAATACTTTTGCTTGACAAGCAGATGATAATCATTATCATTTGTATCCGACAGTCATCTCTCGTGCTGTCATTGCCGCACCTGCACAGCCTCCTAAGTTATCCAGTGTGCGGCAATTTATTTCTAAATTATGCAACCCGAGGTCATCATGTTCGAAGACAACTCTATCGGCGCGCCGAACAGCCGTGATGTGGCGCAAATTCATGCCGCGACCTGTGTGTTAATGACCCAATTCATCAACGGCCATCACAACCCGAAGCTTGCACATCTGATCGTGCAGCAATTGGGCCGGCTGCTAAGCCACCCGGAACTGGCACATAGCGCCTCCAGCCGCGATATGTACCTGCAACTTCTGGAGCACTGGCAGACAGTCACCAGCCTACTAGTGGAACGAAAAGCTGCTCGCCAGCGGCCGGTAGCAGCGCATTGAGCGGGTTTAGCATTTATTCGTCAACATTTTAGTCTTATGAAAAATCCGTCTAACCCAGTGCGACTTGGCCCGTTAACCGCCGAGACGTCACCGGAAATACCGCAGGGCAGGCAACGGGTGAATAGCCGCTTATTGTTCGGCACGCAAAACGAAATAGTGATCGAACATCAAGGTGACGAATATCGCTTACGCATTACCAGTAACGGTAAATTAATTTTGACCAAATAAACCGCTAGACCCGACAATACCAGCCAGCCAACCTCACGGTAGCCAGCCAATCGTTTTCAGATAAGTTAATCGAGAGGCCAGTATGTTACCGACCGCCAGTTTCCGCCAGCTTGCTTGTCTGGCCCCCATGCGCCTCGTAGCCAGCGAAGGGCCTTATAAATCGATATCCACGATACAAAAAGCCGAATATAACGAACGCGGCCTAGGCTTTGTCATCGCGCTCGGCCTGCATTTAGCCTGGTTCGGCTTGATGCCGAACAGCGAAAAGCAAGCGCCTTTCACCCCTCCGCAGCCGATCATGGTGGAGTGGATAGGCGACGCCAAAACTCAACAAGCACCGCCAACACCGCCGGCACAGCAAGCCCAAAAGCAGCCGGAAAAAAACCTCAACAAACCCAAAACGCCGCCCAAACCGGTTAAAAAACCGAACTTGCTGTCGACCGCCGGCAGTGCGCCAACGGCAATCGCAGCGCCCGAACCAATGCCGGAACCGCCGCGTTCCGAGCCCGCACCAACAGCCGTTGCTACGGCGCCCGCCCCGGCACCCAGTTCAGCCAGCACCAGCGAAGCGGCATCGACACCGATGACTTTGCCCAATCTGAATGCCGATTACCTGAACAACCCGGCGCCGGCTTACCCCAGCGCCTCACGACAACTCGGCGAGCAAGGCAAGGTCTTGCTGCGGGTGCTGGTCAACAGCGACGGTCAGGTCGAACAAATCACGCTACGTAAATCCAGCGGCTACGACCGCCTGGATCAAGCCGCCCAGGAAACCGTTCAAAAATGGCGTTTCGTCCCCGCTCGCCGCGGCGAACAGGTGGTTTCCGCCTGGGTCGTGGTCCCCGTTTCATTCTCTCTGGAAGGATAAATCATGGCACTCAATCAAAGTCTCGACCATTTCCTGGCGCAAACCGACAGTGTCGGCGCCTTCCTGTTTAGCTTGCTGCTTATCATGTCGGTCGCCAGCTGGTATTTCATCGTCGTCAAGGCTTGGCACGCCATCCAGGTCCGCCGCCGCGCCGAACTGTTTTTACAGAAATTCTGGGCCAGCGATACGCTAGCCGATGTCGCCGGCCACTTATCCGGCGGCGCCCAGGCAGACCCGTTTTCGAACCTGACCCGCCACGCACTGGCCGCCTCTCAGCATCACGCTCGCCACGGCAGCCATGGTTTACAACAGGCCGGCTCGACCGCCGAATTCCTGACCCGCTCGATGCGCCGGGTCATAGACGAGGAAACCGCGCAACTGGAATGGGGTTTGACCGCACTGGCCTCTATCGCCAGCACCGCGCCCTTCATAGGGCTGTTCGGTACTGTCTGGGGCGTCTATCACGCCTTGGTCAACATCGGCCAAGGCGGATTGGGTGGACTCGATCAAATTGCCGGTCCGGTTGGCGAAGCGCTGATCATGACCGGTTTGGGCTTAGCGGTCGCGATTCCGGCGGTACTGGCTTATAACGATTGCGTGCGCAGTAACCGCTTGTTATTGGCCCGCTTGGACGGCTTCGCCCACGATCTATTCGCCTTTCTGACCACCGGCGCCACCATCGCCAGCGATCCGTCCGCCGTACCGCAAACCAAGTCGGCCGCCTTTGCCGGCACCGAATTGGCTTACGCAACAGGAGAACACTAATGGCATTCGGCGGCTTCGATCAAAACAAGGGCGGCGGCCATACCGTCGCCGAAATCAACATGATCCCGTTAATCGACGTGATGCTGGTGCTGCTGGTGATTTTCATGATCACCGCCCCACTGATGACGCATGCGGTGAAAATCGATCTACCCAAAGCCAGCAGCGTGCCGCAGCAACCCAGCGACGATCCGGTAGCGCTGTCGGTGGACGGCGACGGCCAATTATTCTGGAATCAGGAACCAATCGACCGCGCCGTTTTGAATCAACGCTTAGCGGACATTTCACAATCGCCGCAGCAACCGGAACTGCATATCCGCGCCGATCAAAACGTGCCGTACCACTTCGTCGCCGAAACACTGGCGGATGCGGCCAAGGCCGGGGTCAGTAAAATCGGTTTCGTTTCCGAGCCAGAAAAAAAGTGATGTAAGCAAGCATTGGCTTTCCCGCCGACAGCGGGAGGCCAAAACCAAACGAAGGAAAAATAACGGCTGGTTTCGGGATGTCTGACGTAGGCAGGGCAAGGATTGCCAATTTGTAATGGCGAACAAAGCGCAGGAGGCCTAGCCGTCAGACACCCCGAAACCGACCGTACATAGCCCGCTAAATTTAAGGGCCATATCCGTAAAAGCGGCTTCAACCGCGATTAAAAACCAAACAAAACAGCCACCTAGCCATTCGTGCCAGGCAGCCAGCATTTTAGACTGCACTGCCTGTTGGAATCGCTATGCCTTTATCTTTTAGAACTCGAACTTGGCTGACCATGCCCCGCGCAGACTACTGTCTTTTCGCTTGGCATGCCCAGACCGGCCATCGTTCTGTTTGTAACGCATCGCAAACCAGTCGTTTCTGTCCGCTCGCCTGCCAGACAATTTGCGCCCTACTATTGTTGCTGAACACGACGACTACCAGGGCAGCCGACGATGCTGCACTGGGCAATATCGATGAAACCGAGGATGTGGAACTCGCCCTCGTTACGGTAAAAGCCAAAATCGATACTCCGCCGGCAAAAACTATCTCCGGCACCGAATCGACCATAGACGCCGCAACGATGGAACAGCGCATGGTGCGCAATATCAAGGACCTGATTCGCTACGAACCCGGCGTCAATGTCGGCAACGACCCGCAGCGCTTCGGGGCCAGCGGCTTTACCATTCGCGGACTGGGCCGCAATCGGGTGTTGATGCAGATCGACGGCGTGCGCCTGCCGGAAGCCTTCCGCATCGGCTCGTTTGCCAGCGCCAACCGCAACGCGGTGGACATGGACGCCTTAAAAGCCGTGGAAATCGTGCGCGGCTCCGGCTCGGCGTATTACGGCGGCGACGCCATGGGCGGCACCGTCAACTTCGTCACCAAAGACCCGCGCGATTATTTGAACGTATTCGGCAAGGATTATTACACCGGCCTGAAGCTGAATTACAACACCGCCGACAACGGCTTCGTGCAGACCGCCACCGTGGCCGGCGCCCTGGGCGGCTGGGAAAGCATGGCGCTATTCACCCACAACCAAAGTAACGAAACCGACAATAAAGGCACGGCGGATTTCGCCGACGGCCGCCGCACCACGCCCAGCCCGCAGGAAAACGGCAGTTACAACCTACTGGCCAAATTGCTGTACCGTTTCAACGACGATAACGTGTTGCGCCTGACCGGCGAATGGCTGCACAGCCAATCCGACGTGGACGCCTTGTATATGCGAGGTGCCGACATCAGTCTGCGCAATGTCAACAGCATGCTCACTACCGATACCCAATCGCGCTGGCGGCTAACGCTGGACCATACCTTGAAACATCTGGAAACACCGCTGTTCAATGAAGTGCTGTGGAAGTTTTACACGCAAAAATCCGCTACCGGGCAAGTCACCCGGCAAGATCGCACCGCCAACGTGGACGGCAACACACTCACCGAGCGAATTTTCGATTTTGCCAACGACGATTTCGGCGGCGAATTAAAACTGGGTAAAACCTTCAGTCTCGGTGACAGCCTGCATACACTGCAATACGGCGGCCAAATCAGTAAAAACAGCGTAGCGCAACAACGCGACGGTAGCTTTACTTGCGTCAGTGGTTCGGTTAACCCACGCACCGGACGCCCGAACAGCATTTGTCCCAAAGGCCGGATCAGCAAGGCCGTAACGCCGGATGAGTTTCCGGTCCGGGATTTTCCGTTATCCACCGTTACCAAGGCCGGCGCTTACCTTGAAGACATTATCGATTTGTTCGACAAACGCATCGAGCTGATCCCCGGCGGTCGCTGGGAATATTTTCGCTTATTGCCCACACCCGACTATCTGTTCGACAACGCGTCCGCAGCAGCTGTCGCGGAAGGCGCCGACCCGATAGTGCCCGGCATTATCGATGCCAACGCCTTTTTACCCAAATTCGGCGCCTTGCTGCATCTGAACCGGAACTTCACCGTGCACGGCCAGTATGCGCATGGGTTTCGCGGCCCCAACTTCAGCGAAAGCAATCTCGGCTTTACCAATATCACCGGCGGATACACCAATCTGCCCAATTACAACATTCAGCCTGAGACCAGCGTCGGTGCCGAAGTGGGTTTGCGCGGCCAAGGTGCGGCCGGGACTTTCGACATCAGCGTGTTCCGTAACGATTACGACAACTTCATCTACAACGCGGTGATTTGTAACCCGGCCACGGCGTCTTGTCCGCCGTTGGGCTTTACTACTTACCAGAACATCAATAGCGCCGACCCGATTCGGATTCAGGGTGTCGAAATCAAAAGCCGGTTTTATCTGGACTGGCTAAATCCCTATTTACAGGGCGCCAGCCTGCTGTTCAGCGGTGCCTTTACTGAAGGCATGAATCTAAAGACCCAACGCAGTGACGACGACGCCCTCAGACAGATCAGCCCGATGAAAGCCGTCGTTGGTCTGCGCTACGACCAAGTCGGCGGCGACTGGGGCACGGAATTGAACCTGACCCTGGTCGCCGCCAAACAAGCCAATACCGCGCCGGCGGACGCCGAGTTTCTGCCCAGAGGTTACGGCGTGGTGGACTTCAACGCCTACTACAACCCCAGCAAGCACATCGGCTTCAACTTCGGGGTGTTCAACCTGTTCGACAAGAAATATATCGACTGGGAAGACGTTAATACCCGCGCCGGCGATCCGCATACCTCGCTGGGCAATTTCGCCGGCGCAGAGCACTGGGCCGACCGCTACTCGCGACCAGGCCGTAATCTCGGCGTCACGGTAAAACTGGCCTTTTGATGGAGAAAAATCTTATGACCAAGGGATACAGGGCCAAGAAAGATGCCCAAAAAAAATTGGAAACACTGTTCGAAGAATTGCTGGAGCACGAGGGTTTCGGCGAGCTGCGGGTAGACATGCGGCTGTTAAAGCGCGGGCAAAAGGAAGTGATCATCTATTGCGGCAAACAGTACCGCTATGTCCTGGACTTTCAGGTGCAAGACGCGCCGACCGGCACTCGCGACACCAACCCGCTTCTCGAACGCCGCGAGCAACACTGAGTTTTAAATTTCCGCCACCGCAAAGGCAATTAGCCAGCGCGGATAGCCGGCATGGGGCCGAAGCGGCGGAAGGTATTTTTGACAAAAGCAACGGATCGTCTTTGCGGTGAAGAGATACGTCAATTTATTTACATAGGAAACCAACCATGAAAACTGCACAAAAACTGACCTTAATCGCCGGCCTGTTGGCCGTTTCCGGTAGCGCTTCGGCTGACTTGACCAATGGTCCCGACCCTTACGCCGCCGCATACGGCTTCGACGCCCCAAGCGAAGCCAGCTGGGGAAATTGGAACCGTGGCGATGCCGGCACGCTGTATGCGGAATGGGACAGCTTCGTGGATAACTCTTATCCTGGCACCCGCACCGCGGCGGCGGATGTGGGCAGCGCGGGCACCACCGACGCCAATATCGGCTGGAACGCCGGCACATTCTCGGCCGGATCGGGCAACCTTTACAGCTTCAGCGTCACTGAGAATTTCACGGCTTCGCTAAGCGGCTCTACCACCAACGAGCCCTTAAGAGCAGCCTTGCAATTCGAAACCTGGGGTGTGCAGATGGACTACAACAGCCTGTTACTGAATGGCGTAGCGCCGACCTTCGCGACACAAACTTTCTACGATGACGACTACGAAAGTTCGTTCGGCCCTGTCGAACTGGTGCAATACCTGGCCTATTGGGACTTATCCGGACCGGCAAGCAATTATTTGTTCTCGTTCAGCAGCGCCGGACATAGCTTGAGTTTGGGCCAAGTGGCTATAGACATCGGTCCTATCAGTGGTCCGGTATCCAGTGTGCCGTTGCCCGCGGCAGTATGGCTATTCGGCGCCGGCTTCATGGGCTTGCTGGGTTTAAATCGTAAAAAAGGCCTGGCGGCGTAAACGTCGACCTGTAAACGCTTTGCATCGGGGCCGCGCGGCCCCGATGCAAAGTCCCTAACGTGCGATGCCCTGGAAACATACAGCGCATTCACTTAACGGAGCTCAGCGAAATGGCAAAATCCATGACTAAACATCCCGTATCCAGTGCGGATACTTTGAAACAAGCTTGGCAAGACCTGCGCGCCGATCATCCGCATATGCGGATTCGCGACGCCGCAGCGACATTGGGCGTCAGCGAAGCCGAACTGCTGGCAACCGACTGCGGCAACCGGGTCACCCGCTTGCGGGAACACTGGCCCGCCCTGCTGGGCGCGGTCGGCACGCTGGGTCCGGTCATGGCCTTGACCCGCAACGCTTTCGCGGTACACGAAAAAACCGGGCTCTACGAGGATATATGCCCATGCGGCGACATGTTACTGATCTCCGGACACCATATCGAGCTGTACCTATCGACCGGCGTTTGGCATTCGGGTTTCGCAGTGATGGAAGAAACGCATCTCGGCCCACGCCACAGCCTGCAATTTTTCGACACGGGCGGCGAGGCCGTGCACAAGATTTACCTCACCGAGTATTCCGATGCCGGCCTTTACCGGCGCTTGGTCGACATCTTTCGTGCCGACGATCAGTCGCCCAATCTGGAACTACCCACCGAAGGCACCAAGTCGGCGCTTGACGCCCTCGCCTCATCACAGGATTTACCGGAACACTGGCGGCGCTTGCTGCTTGTCCACACGACCGAGGCTGTCCTCGCAGGCCGGATTGCCACGCCGGCGCTACGCGAGCTCATGCGGCAACTGGCGGAACTACTGTTGCCGATACAAGTGCTGGTCGGAAATCCCGGCGCGATGCAACTGCACGACGGCCCGATTCAAAACCTGAAAATTACCGGACCCTGGTTCAATGTCCTGGATCAGGGTTTCAATCTGCATCTAAACGAAATGGCCGTAGCCGGCGCGGACATCGTCCAACTCACTTACCAGCAGCGGGACTTGACCGGCCTGTTGGTTCGTGACCAAAACCAACAGACCATCTTGACCATTGTCGGCCAATTCGACGAAGCCGACGGCGAAAACGTGTTATGGCGCGACTTGCTTAAAGCCTTGCCGGTTATCGGGCCTGGGTAGAGACGCAGAGTTTTGCCTCTACCCAGGCCCATAGCCAATGCATTTATTTATCCCCCAAACCAGGAAACCAGCATGAACGACAAAACCATCGATCTCGAGCAAGTCAGAGCAGCTTATACCGCTCTGACACAAACATTTTCCTCCGCGCTAATGGCCACGGTCAGCGCATCCGGCGAGCCCGAAGCCAGTTACGCCGCCTATGTGCGGCACGACGGCCAATATTACGTGTATGTCAGCGAACTATCGGCGCACACCCAAAACCTGTTGAACAACGGCCGGGTTTGTCTGTTGTTCGTCGAGGACGAGGACAAGGCCGCGCATTTGTTCGCCCGGCAACGGGTTACCTATCACTGCTCAGCCAGCGAAATCGACCGCGATACCGACGCTTTCGAATACATCATGGCTTTATTCGAGGAAAAATTCGGCGCATTCATGAAACAGTTACAAAAAATGCAGGACTTTCATCTGTTCCGCATCCGTCCGCAACGCGGCAGTTTCGTGCAGGGTTTTGCCAAGGCGTTTTTGATAGAAGGCGACGATCTGACGCAAATCCGCCACGTCAACGATGTCGGTCATAAAGAGCGTAAAACCACGGCTGACGCGCCGGCTTAATTGCAAACCGAGGTAGCGCGTCGAGGCGAGGTATGCAGTAGGAACAGATTTTGTCGCGATTAGGGTGAGTTTTAATAAGGGAACCTCTAAAAGCCCCCTCTACTCGCGGAAGGGGTTCTATTTTGGCTTTTCCGACGCCCTCCGGACAATTTAAAAATCATTTAAACCTTCACAAAAAGCCCTTATGAAAAAGACTCGCCCCCTGCTTTACCGGCTCGCAGCCATCGTCTGGCTGTGCTTGGCCGCTCCTGCGGCCATCGCAGATAGCCCAAAGCGCATCGTCTCGGTGGGCGGCGCGTTGACGGAAATTATTTACGCCTTGAACGGTGAAGACAATCTGGCTGGAGTCGATACCACCAGCTTGTGGCCGGAAGCGGCCAAAGCCCTGCCGCAAGTCGGTTACATGCGCAGCCTTTCGGCGGAAGGTATTTTGTCTTTAGCGCCCGATCTAATACTGGTCAGCGCTCACGCCGGCCCGCCCGCGGTGCTGGAGCAAATCCGCGCCGCCGGCGTGCCGGTGCACACCCTGGTTGAGGACTATTCCGAACAAAGCGTGCTTAACAAAGTATCGACCATTGCCGCTCTACTCGGCAAACCGGATGCCGGCGACACCTTGGCGGTGCAAATCCACGCCGACTTCAGCCGCTTGGCGCAATTGCGCAGCCAATTTTCCCGGCACCCCAGCGTGATGTTTTTCATGGCAGTCTCGCACGGCGCGCCCTTGGTATCCGGTCGCGAAACCGCGGCAGACGCGATGATTCAACTGGCCGGCGGTGTCAATGCAATCGGCGATTATGCCGGCAACAAACCTATCGGCAGCGAAGCCATCATCGCGGCTGCGCCTGAGCTGATACTGCTGACCGAACTCACCGTTAACGCGGTGGGCGGTCTGGACAAATTTTACCAACTGCCGGGTATTGCCCATACCCCGGCAGGCCTCAACCGGCGGGTAATCGTGATGGACACGCTGGCGCTTCTGAGCTTCGGGCCGCGTAGCGGTCAAGTCGCGCTGGAACTGGCCGAACGCTTGCAAAATCCGGCCAATATCGCCACCACACCTTGAGCTGAACATGACGACAAGTTCGATCTACTTATCCAAATCGGCCATGGGGCAGCGGCTGAATGCGTTTGAGCGGCGGCGCGCAGCGGTATTGGTCGGCTTAGGCTTATTACTGATCCTGATCAGCCTACTCTCTTTGGGGCGTGGCGCCGTAGCCATTTCGCCAGGCCAAGCCGGAGCGATTTTGGCCAAACTACTCGGCATAGACCTACCGTGGACTTACGCCAACGAACAACGGGCGGTACTGTTGTCTATACGAGCGCCGCGCTTGCTGATGGGCTTATTAGTGGGCGCGGCGCTGGCGGTATCCGGCACGGCGATGCAGGGCTTGTTTCGCAATCCGCTGGCCGACCCGGCCTTGATCGGCATTTCCAGCGGCGCGGCGCTGGCGGTAGTGGCCGTCATTGTTCTACAAACCAGCGTGTTCGCCATTCCGAGTCAGCTGCTGGGCCGCTATCTACTGCCGGTCGCGGCGATAGTCGGCGGCTTTGCGGTCAGTTGGCTTGTGTACCGTATCGCCAGCAGCAGCGACCGTGTCGATGTCGGCTCCTTGTTGCTGGCCGGTATCGCCATCAATGCCTTGGCCGGTTCCGCCACCGGCTTACTGGTCTATGTTGCCAACGACGATCAATTGCGCACCCTGACTTTCTGGAGCATGGGCAGCCTCAACGGCATCGCCTGGGCCGACGTAACATTGGCTGCACCGTTTCTCCTGCTGAATCTGCTGTTGCTAGCCTTGCTGGCCGACGCGATGAACGCCTTGTTACTGGGCGAGGCGGAAGCCGACCATCTGGGTTTTCCGGTGGAACGCGTGAAAACTGCGGTAATCGCGCTGGTGGCATTCGGCGTGGGCACGGCAGTGGCTTTGACCGGGGTTATTGGTTTCGTGGGCTTGGTGGTACCGCATTTGTTGCGATTGGCACTCGGTCCGGATCATCGTTGGCTTTTGCCCGGCTCCGCATTACTCGGTGCGTTGCTGTTGCTGTGCGCGGATTATCTGGCCCGCAGTCTGGCCGCGCCGGCCGAAGTGCCTATCGGCATTATCACCGGGGTACTGGGCAGCCCGTTCTTCTTGTGGCTGCTGTTTCGGCAAAAAATCATGGGACGTTCATAGATGCTGACGGCCACAAACACTTCGGTGCGTATTGGTACAAAAATCCTGCTGGACAGCGTGTCGCTGGAACTGCATCCCGGTGAAGTCCTGGCGGTGATCGGCCCCAACGGTGCCGGTAAATCGACACTACTGCGCACCCTAAGCGGCGAACTGAGCCCTCAGAGCGGCAGGCTGTTGATGAACGGTCGCCCCTTGGCCGATTGGGACGCCCGACAAGCCGCCAAAATGCGCGGCGTATTGCCGCAAGCATCGGCGCTGGCGTTTCGTTTTTCCGTGTTGGAAGTGGTCATGATGGGCCGCAGCCCACATCGGCAAAGCCGCAGCCATGCCGACAACATCGCCATTGTCTGGCAAGCACTGGCCTTAACCGATACTACGCATCTAGCCGAGCGCATCTACACCACGCTGTCCGGCGGCGAGCGCCAACGCGTGCAACTTGCCAGAGTGCTGGCGCAAATCTGGGAACCGTGCGATCCATTGCATCGTTACTTGCTGCTGGATGAGCCGACTTCGGCGCTGGACCTGGCGCATCAACACGCGGTATTGGCCATTGCCCGGCGCTTCGCCGACGCCAATGCCGCCGGCGTTCTGGCGATCCTGCACGATCTAAATCTGGCTGCTTTGTATGCTGACCGCATCGCCGTATTACATCAAGGCCGATTGGTTACCGTCGGTACTCCGGGCCAGGTTTTAAACAGCGAATTGATCCGGCAAATTTTCAATTACCCGGTGACGGTCGGCACTCATCCTTTGTATCCGGATCGGCCATTGACAATTCCGCACCTGATGCGGACCGCTGACCCGGCAAAGTGGGAGGCGAATTGAACGGCAAACAGTACGGCTATGGCTTAAGAGACCAGTCGAATAACACGATCCAGAAGAAAAGGAGAAAGAGACGATTGTAGTGGACGCTCGGTGCGAGGCATCAACTTGCTTAACGCGCTATACCAGCAAGACTGGTGTATCGGTTCCGGCCTCGTTCGAACTGTTAGGCAAGACCTTGCGGTTTTGCGAGGTGCAAAACGTCGGTACGCTATCTGAAACCCGGCGTACATAGGAAGCTGCTTGGTTTCGAGGCGTGCATAATCCAAATCAAACAGCGCAGCTTCGACGTTGCGAAAAAGCCTAGCTGTATCGAGACGGCCTGCGCCGAGCGGCCCGGCATCGAAGGGATTTATATGAAGAATCTCCTCTTTTTGCGTGAGCCCACGAGTCCAGCCCCAGCCTTGTATGATGAAT
>NZ_LUUG01000123.1 GCF_001644035.1 Methylomonas methanica | reverse complement strand
CAGATTTAGTTATAACTCCGTGATCAGCACTTACCCAGGTAATCACTATGGTTACGGAAAAATTCGTGAAGACCTTACCGACCCGGCGCATCCAAAAACGTTTGTTCGTTATGAACAACCGGTAGCCAGCGGCTTTCAAACTGGCTTCACTAATTTTTTACCGCCTAATAGCGCCCCGTCTTGCTATAACTTGGCTCAAAACGTTGGTTGCGAGCATTTTGGTGTGCATTTTGCTTACGGAAACACCAATCCCTACAGTGCAGTTAAGTACAACTGGCTAGTCAAAGACGCCAGCGGCAAAGTCGTTGTCGGTCCATCGCTACTTATCAGCACGCCCGTTTTTGATTTTACTCCCCCAATCGTCGGCATTCCTGCGCAAGTCGTTGCGACTATTCCCGCACCCGTCGTTCCGCAACCCGTGGTTAAAGAATTTGGCGAACCTAGCTGGGTTAAGGTCATCAAAACCAAAACGCATAAAACCCGGCCTTTGGCCTTGGGTGATCTGATTAGTGATGACCATGATGGCGACAATCTCCCTGACTGGACCAACGGCGAACCTGACGAAGTTGAGTCAGAATGGCATTTATTACAAACACGGAACGGCGCCAGCAGCAAGAAGACTGAGTTAACCGGCAAAGCCGAGGATATGGGCGAAAATGGTGACAAAGTCATTACCCGCCGCTATGAGTTTTATGCCTATGCGGGCCCCGCTGCCTCCATAGACGGTGAAAAAGGCGAAGCCATGTGTGACGCAGTCGGTGCGGACGGCGTCTCGGGATTAGACGTCGTGGACGTAACAGACGCTTTTGGCGAAACTCAAAGTTTTGATTGCAGCACAGTAGCCATCGTTGGTGAATATTTGGGTGCACAAATGACCGAGTTTTTAGCTGCCACACCGTTCAGCATGGTCGATGCGTTGCAAAACGGCAGTGTCAATGAGCTATTTCCGCAACGGCCTGTCGCTAACGGCGGTAATACACCCTACGTTGTAAACGTTACCACCGGTGCGTTACCTAACGGGTTGGCAATCGATTCGGACACCGGCTTGTTATCCGGTGTGCCATCAAAAGTCGGCGTGTTTAATTTTACAGTATCCGCAAGTGATACCGATGGGACTGCGGCTTCTAAAGCCTATACCGTAAAGGTAACCGGCCCTGGGGATACGGACGGCGATAACGACATAGATTTGCTCGATTTGAACAATATCAAAGCCAAATACGGTCAAGTTGTAATATCTGGAAATACTGCCGATTTGAATGGTGACCTAAGAGTGAATATCGCCGACTACAGAAAAGCCGCAACGCTATGCACCCTACCGAAATGTGCTTTGGTTACGCCTAAACCTTAATTCACATCGCACCTTTTAAGATGATGCCGGGAGCGACTAGCACCGGCATCACACTCCACGGAATCCATATGAACAAAAAATTATTTATCAAACTGATTTTACTGAGCATCACCGGCATATTCCATACGGCTGAAGCGACCACGCTAAGTGTTAAATTTCCAAATAATTCGAATATCTATACCACTACTGTAGGCTCGTTTTTTGACGCCAATATTTATGCCGATGGTTTACCGGACTTCGGTGGCTTCGATATCTATCTGACTTATAACAGCGCCAATTTGTCTGCCCAGTCGCTAAGCACCGCCACTGTTTTTGGAACGGACACAGATGCAAGCTTTATACAAAGCATTGCTCCTGGGTCGATACACTTTGCCGAGGCTATAGCCTATGACAGCCCTGCAACAGAGGGCTTAAATATCGCTGGTCCCACTTTACTGGGCACCGTTACATTCAAAGCGCTTATCGTTAGCGCGATTAATACTGCTTACTTAATCGATATCAGCGCTTCATCAGAAATTTATACTTTCAACGGCAAATCAATCGGCGGGACAGCGCAAGGCGGGAACGTTAAGGTCACTGCCATACCGGCAGCAGTGCCCTTGCCAGCCTCGATATTTTTGTTTGTTCCGGGTTTGTTAGCGGTATTTGGCGCTCGCAAAAGCATAAGAGAAATTGCGGCATAAGGGCTAAAGAAGTCTGCGCAATCTTTTATAGATAGTTTCCGATTGCGTTATAAACCCACAAAAGCCATCTCGGGAGAGATGGCTTTTTTTATTTGTGTTTTCGGAATGAAAAATTTTAATTGAACACGGTTTAATTTATGTTTATAGTGCCTTCCGGCAAATCGCAATCTGTCTGCTAATATGCGCTTACGGGAGGAATACTATGTTAAAAGTTGTTTTACGCTGGCTATTGACGCTAGTCTATCGAGTGAAGGTCCACGGACTGGAAAATTACGCTAAAGCCGGCAATCGCGTGTTGATCGTCGCCAATCACACCTCGTTTCTCGATCCATTGTTGTTGGGCGTGTTTTTGCCGGACGACATCACCTTTGCGATCAATACCCAAATCTCCGAACGCTGGTGGCTGAAACCGTTTTTGCGTTTATCAAAAGTGTTTCCGATGGACCCGACGCATCCTTTGTCTTTAAAGGCATTGATCCATCATTTGCAAAACGACACCAAAACCGTGATTTTTCCGGAAGGCCGCATCACCGTGACTGGTTCGTTGATGAAAATCTACGACGGCACCGGCATGGTGGCGGATAAATCCGGCGCAACCTTGCTGCCGATTCGCATCGAAGGCGCCGAATACAGCCGCTTTTCCAAGCTGGGCGGCGTGCGTCAACACTGGTTTCCGCGCATCGCCATTCATATCCAACCGCCAACCCTAATCGAGACTCACGGCGATGTGACCGGCAAAGCCCGCCGCAAACATAGCGGCCACATTCTGGCTGACATTATGACTGAAATGATGTTTGCCACCAGTCATTACCAACAAACCATCTTTTCAGCCTTGCTGGAAGCGCGCGCACTGCATGGCGGGCGCTATACTGTTGCGGAAGATCTGGAGCGCAAACCGCTAAGTTACGATGCGCTGATCACCCGCAGCATCATCGTAGGTAAGTTGATCAAAGCCATCACGCTAGCCGGCGAGAATGTCGGTGTGTTGCTGCCCAATAGTTGTAAGACACTGAACGTGGTGCTGGGCTTACAAATTTATCAACGGGTACCGGCGATGCTGAATTATTCGATAGGCGCCGCTGGAATGGCCGCCGCCTGCCGCACCGGGCAAATCAATATTGTGCTGACTTCACGCAAATTCATTGAGCTAGCAAAATTGGGAGATGAAGCCGCAACCTTGGCACAACACGTCAAACTAATTTACCTGGAAGACTTGGCGACATCGTTATCAAGTTTCGACAAAATAATCGGCTTGCTGCAGGCTAAAACCGCACGATTTTGGTACAAAAGCCACGACTACGATGCCGATGACGCGGCGGTGGTATTGTTTACATCGGGTTCGGAAGGCTTGCCGAAAGGCGTGGTGCTGTCCCATGCCAACATCCTCGCCAATCACAAGCAAATCAGATCTCGCATCGATTTCGGACCGGGAGACGTGGTGCTGAACTTTCTGCCGATGTTCCATTCTTTTGGCTTCACAGTCGGCACGATGATGCCGATTTTGAATGGCATGACCAGCTTCTTTTACCCCTCGCCGCTGCATTATGCCGTGAATCCGGAAATGGCTTACGAGGTGGGCGCAACCATCATGTTCGGCACCAATACCTTTCTGGCCGCTTATGCCAAAAAAGCCCACCCTTATGATTTTTTCTCCTTGCGTTACGTAGTCGCCGGTGCGGAAAAATTACAGGAATCCACCCGCACCACTTGGCTGGACAAATTCGGCATCCGTATTTTGGAAGGCTATGGCGCTACGGAAACCTCGCCGGTAACTTCGGTGAATACGCCGATGGACTACAAAGCCGGTAGCGTCGGTCGCTTCATGCCGGATATGCTGCACAAACTGGAGCCAGTGCCCGGTATCGAAAATGCCGGAAAATTGCATGTCGCCGGCCCGAATATCATGAAAGGCTATCTGTTGCCGGACAACCCCGGCGTATTAGTGCCGCCCTGCTCCGCTGCGTATGGCGAAGGCTGGTACGATACCGGGGACATCGTACATGTCGACGAAGAAGGCTTTATTCACATTCAGGGCCGCAGCAAACGCTTCGCGAAAATAGGCGGGGAAATGGTGTCGCTGACCGCCGTCGAGCAATTGGCCATTCACGCCTGGCCGGAAGCGCAACACGTAGTCGTCAGCCTGCCCGATCCGAAAAAAGGCGAACAACTCGTCCTGTTGACGACCCGCCGCGACGCCAACGCCAAACAGTTGGCCGAAGCCTCGACCGGTGTCGCCACCATCAATCTACCTAAAAAAGTGTTTGTCTTGGATAAGCTGCCGGTATTGGCGACCGGAAAAACCGATTATCCAGGAGCTACCGCGTTAGCTGCGCGCTTACTGGAAGGCGGCAACGTCGAGTCGGATTGAACGCGCTTTGCCTAACTTAACTACCTTTTAACGCCATGAGCAAACATATCTATCCCCTTCTAATCGCGCAATTCCTGTCCGCGTTCGCCGACAACGCCATTTTATTTACTGTCATCGCGATGGTGATGCAGGACGCGCATCCGGTCAGTTGGTACGTACCGGCTTTGCAAAGCGTGTTTTTGGTGGCATTCGTGGTCTTGGCGCCCTGGGTAGGCGGATTTGCCGACAGCCATGCTAAATCGCGGGTGTTGATTGTCGCCAATCTGATCAAAGCTTGCGGTGCCGGCTTATTGTTGTTTAAGGTCGAGCCGCTATTGGCGTATTGTGTGGTCGGTGTCGGCGCGGCCTTGTACAGTCCAGCCAAGTACGGTATTTTGCCGGAACTGGCGGGCCACGACGGCCTGGTCAAAGCCAATAGCTGGATAGAAGGCTCGACGATACTGGCAATATTGACCGGCATGGTGGTCGGCGCCAAGCTGGCCGACCATTCCACCACTTGGGCCTTGATTGCCACAATAGTCTTGTTTTTGATTTCGGCTGCAACCACCTTATTCTTGCCGATTGGTTTGCGTAAAGCGCCACCGTCCGGCTCGAAAATTAGGCTGTTCTACTTGGAAGTTAAAACTTTTCTGGCGATGCCGCGCTCACGGTTCGCGGTGCTGGGCGCGTCTTTATTTTGGGCGGCCGCGGCCAGCGTGCGGGTCATCATTATTGCCTGGGCGCCGCTGGTGTTAATGACGCATAACGCCAGCGATATTGCCAATCTGACGCTGTTTCTGGCTATCGGCATCATCGCCGGCTCGGTGCTGGTTCCGCGCTTGATTCCGCTGGAACATTTGCGTCGCGCCCGCATCCCGGCATATTTGATGAGTATCTTCATCATCGCCCTTAGTTTTACGGAGGCGGTTTGGCCGGCACGTTTTGTGTTGTTTTTAATGGGTATGGCCGGCGGCATGTTTATAGTGCCGATCAACGCGGCACTTCAGGACCTTGGTCAACAAAGCATAGGCAGCGGCGGCGCGGTAGCGATGCAGAATTTTTTCCAGAATGTGGCAATGTTATTGTCGGTCGGCGGCTATACCCTAGCTGCTGCCAAACATGTAACGCCAATTGCGGCGCTAATCGGCCTGGGTTTGCTGCTGCTGGCGGCTACTTTTCTGGTGGTTTGGCATTTACCTGAAGTGGAGCAAGCGCCTTCCAGCCTTGAATAAAGGTTTGCACTAACAAATCAACGCTTAGCTTGGATGCTTCAATATCGCTGACTTGCGGTTTGGCGGTTAGCGACAAAATACATATACCATGCACGCCGCTCCACAAGGTTCTGGCAGCCAGTCGGCTTTGCTCGGGCGAGCTGCCGGGCGTAAGCTGTATAAACAACACCTCGACAATGGCAAACATCTGCTCCACCTTTTGTAGATACCAGTCAGGCTGGGGCTCCTCGCTCTGGATATCGAAGATCATTCGCCAGCGATTGAAATGCTGGGCGGCAAAATTTAGATAGGTTTCCGCCAAGATCAGAATATTTTGCTCGACGCTGGCGGACGGTACACAGTGGAGCAATTGTTTAGCTAACTCGTCCAGTGTCCGTCCTTTAACGTGGGTCAGCAAATCATTCATATTGGCAAATACCATATAAATGCTGCCCACGGTATAGCCGATTTCCATCGCTATTTTTCGCACCGTCAGGGCGCTGTATCCGTCCTCTATGACGATGGTTTCTGCGGCGACCAACACCATTTCCTTAATTTGTTCCTGACTATGTTCGCTTCTTCTTGCCATATGTTCTCTGCGACATGCACTAAAAACAGCTACCATACACGACCTTGCCTCAGGAATCGATAGTTTACATGCACAACGAACTTCTCGATGTCGTCGATAAAGACGATGCCGTTATTGCCCAACAACCAAGATCGGTCATTCACGCCAACAGACTGCGCCATCGGGCTGTACATATTCTGGTTTTCAACGATGCAGGACAGTTATTTCTTCAAAAGCGCTCGATGAAAAAAGACTTGAACAAAGGTTTATGGGACACCTCGGCTGCCGGCCATGTCGACGCTGGCGAAAGCTATGCCAGTTGCGCGCCGCGTGAATTACAGGAAGAATTGGGCGTATCTGTCGAGAGTCTGGAAGCCTTATTCAAACTGGAGCCTAGCACCGATTTAGGTATGGAATTTATTCAGGTCTACCGCTGCCGGCATAACGGACCGTTTGAACTGGAGACTGATGAAATCGACGAAGGTTGCTGGGTGGATCAAGTTATCTTAGACGAGCGAGTAGCCGGTAATGATCCAACCTTGACGCTTACATTCAAAATTATCTGGCACCGGTTTAGGAATATCGCAAACTAAAATGTATGCAGATATTCATGATGAATGCCACTTCAACGATGCAATGAAAACGCGGGTAAAACAAGAAAGTGGCGGAGCGGACGGGGCTCGAACCCGCGACCCCCGGCGTGACAGGCCGGTATTCTAACCAACTGAACTACCGCTCCGCAGTAGAGAGCGGCGCATTCTACAGCATATCCCCGACGCGTCAAGCAAAAGCCCAAATTAATTATGCCGGCACTATCCTGCCCACTTTGTAGTAGCTCAAATTCCCGTCATTTTCACAGCGACTCAAAACGTGATTACAAACGTTGCCAGAATTGCTTATTGGTATATGTCGATTGCACACAGCATTTATCGCCAAGCCAGGAAAAGGCTATTTATGATCTGCATCAAAACGCCATCGACGATCCGGGCTACATTGAATTTCTATCGCGCTTGGCGACGCCTCTGCTGGAAAGATTGCCTAACAATTCTGAAGGCCTTGACTACGGCTGCGGCCCCGGCCCGGCACTCGCAAATCTCTTAAAAGCCCAAGGTCATCGAATAAGTGTCTACGACCCATTCTATGCGGACTTTCCTGAGCACCTACAACAAGCTTACGACTTTATCGTCTGCACCGAGGTGGTAGAGCATTTCCGTGCGCCAAAACGCGAATTCGACACACTATTCGCGTTATTGAAACCCGGCGGCTGGCTAGGCATTATGACTAAATTGGTCATTGATGCCGAAGCCTTTGCTAAATGGCATTACAAAAACGATCAGACCCACATTGCTTTTTTCTCCCGGCCAACATTTCATTGGTTAGCGGCGCATTATCACTGCCAAATTGAATTCATCGGCAACGACGCGATTATTCTGCAACGCAATCCTGACCATTACAACGGTTGACCTCCACTGTAATGTGGTCGAGTTGCGCGAATTTGACCAACAGCGTCTTGTAATAACTGGGCGATTTTGGCTGTTGCGTGACCAAAACTACGATTGCCGCATAATGATTCGCACTAACGGGCCAGACATGCAGATCGCTGACACGGCATTCGCCGTCTTCCTCCAGCACGGCTTGTATGGCATGGGTATATTTAGGATTCATGGTTTGGTCCAACAATACCGGGCTGGTTTCTTTGATTAAACCGTAAGCCCAAACCAGAATCACTGCCGCGCCGACGAAACCCATCACCGTGTCCAGCCACACCCAGCCGTAATATTTGCCGGCAACCAAAGCGACGATGGCTAATACCGAAGTTAACGCATCGGCCATTACATGTAGATACGCAGCCCGTAGATTGTGATCCTGATGATGGGGACGATGATCGTGCTCATTGTCATCGTGCTCGTCATGGTCATGGTCATGGTCATGGTCATGGTGAGAATTATGCCCGTGTCCATGGTGATGATCGTGATGGTCTCGTAATAACAGCGCGCTTAACAGATTGATCAACAAACCCACTTGCGCTACTAAAATCGCCTCGTCAAAGCGAATGATTTCCGGCATCAGCAGCCTTTGCACCGAGTCGGCAATCATCACCAAGGCTACCATCGCCAGGGCTATAGAACTGGCAAATCCGCCCAACACGCCAACTTTGGCGGGACTAAACGCGAAGGTTTGGTCATACTGGTGGATACGGCTGTAACGATAGGCGAAGATTGCAATCATAAAAGCCACCACATGTGTGGCCATGTGCCAACCGTCTGCCAGCAGAGCCATCGAATGAAACTGCATGCCGGCGACGATTTCCACAATCATCGTCGCAAACGTCAGAAGCAACACCCATTTGGTACGCCGCTCGCCTTTGCGATTGATCCGCGCGAAATCGTGCGAATGTTGCCAGTTACTTAATTGATGTTCATGCATCCGTAGTTCCTTGTTCTCCAAAGCCGAAACGTTCATTCAAGCACCATTCTAGCGCAGCTTACCCGGAAACACTTCCGCAAAGTAAAAGCGTCTGTTATTTGCGGCAAACCGCCGTAAAATACGATTTTCAACCTATTCGCCCTTCACTCTCAAGCATTCGATGAGTAATTCCGAACACATCTTCAGCGTATCCCAGCTAAACCGCGAAGCCAAACGTTTGCTGGCCGGCCACTTCTTGACCGTACAGGTACAAGGCGAGATTTCCAATCTCAGCCTACCCTCCTCCGGCCATTACTACTTTACGTTGAAAGATGCGCAAGCCCAGATCCGCTGCGCCATGTTCAAAAGCCAACAGCAACGGCTGCGTTTCAAACCAGCCAACGGCAACCTAGTTGTCGCCACCGCGCAAGTCAGTTTGTACGAACCGCGCGGCGACTATCAGTTGGTGGTGGAACAATTGGAAGAAGCCGGCGACGGCGCGTTGCGAGTGGCTTACGAACGCCTGAAACAGAAACTATTGCAGGAAGGCTTGTTCGAGCAAAACCGCAAGAAACCAATACCGCAATTGCCGAAGCAAATCGGTGTCATCACCTCGGCCAGCGGCGCGGCAATTCACGACATCCTCAGCGTATTGAAAAGGCGCTTCCCGGCCATCCCGGTGTTGATCTATCCAGTAGCAGTGCAAGGCGACAGCGCCAAATTTGAAATAAGCGCCGCGCTGGACACTGCAAATAAACAAGACTTGGTGGATGTAATCATTCTGGCGCGCGGCGGCGGCTCGCTGGAAGATTTGTGGGCCTTTAACGAAGAAATCGTGGCCCGGGCGGTAGCAGCCAGCCAAATTCCGGTGATTTCCGCAGTCGGCCACGAAGTAGATTTCAGCATCGCCGATTTCGTCGCGGATTTGCGCGCACCGACGCCATCTGCTGCTGCCGAGCATGCAGTGCCGGATCAATCCGCTTGGCTGAACCGCTTTAGCGACATCGAGCGCCAATTGACTCGGCAAATTGAAGGCAAATTGCAACGCCAGCAACTGCGTTTGACCTGGCTGAACAAAGCCCTGCAAACCCAGCATCCGGGCGAAAAATTGCAGCGCAATGCCCAGCGCTTGGACGAATTGGAACAACGCTTGAATCGTGCGTTACAAGGCGATTTGCAATTGCGCCGCCAGCGACTGGCGCTGAACGAGCATCGTCTGAACAGTCACCAACCGATGGCTGCAATTCACGGCTATCGGCAGCAGCTTGATTACTTCCAGCAACGTTTAAGCCGTTCCATGCAAATTAAACTAACGACGTTGAGAAGCCGGCAACACGCGGCGGCACAAACCTTACACGCAGTTAGTCCTCTGGCAACGCTGGAGCGGGGTTATGCTATTGTGCAACGACGCGACAGCTCGCAGCTAATCAAGTCGGTTAAACAGTTAGCCAAGCGAGAGCTGATCGATACTCGATTAGCTGATGGTCGTCTCGTTAGCGAAGTTAAAGAGGTAATCCCTGATTAAAGATTTAACAACCACTAGCGATTAACGAACGCTCTTCCCTCTAGTTTATAGCTGGCAATTGTCAGGCACAAAACATGCTTGATTGAAGTAGTTTAAGGATCACACGAGTGTTTATATGACAATATTTGAAACGACCATTCCTCTGAGTGTTGGCGACGAGCTTATCGATACCGATCACGGCGTATTTATTGATCTGGTAAATCAATTGGATAAAGCCAATAACACCGACTTCCCTGGGTTATTTCAGCGATTATATGAGCACACAGAGGAACATTTTGAACGTGAAAACCAGTTAATGGCGCAATGCGGATTTCCGGCGGAAACTGAACATAAAGGCGAACATCAACGGGTTTTGGGCGAATTCAAACAGTTTAAAACCCGCATCGACAAAGGGCTAATCCCCTTTGGCCGTGCTTTTGTAAAAGAGCGTCTGCCGCAGTGGTTTTTGCTGCACGTTACAACGATGGACAGTGCGTTGTCCGCGCATATAAAAATTCAGCAGGAGTTGCCTGGCGAATGACAGCCAACAAGGAACTTAAGGTAATCGAACATTTTTACGACGCGGCCGAAAGTGAAGGTATCTATCGGCGTTTGCTGCAAGAACAGAATTGGCCCGACAATTGTTACAGCGTTGCCGGTCGGGCGTTTACGTTACCTCGGCTGCAAACCTGGCACGCCGACCCGGGCATAAGTTATAGCTACAGCAATAATCTGTTACAAACTCGGCCGTGGACGCCATTACTCACGGATATTCGGCAAAAAGTCGAACACTGCTTAAACTTTTCGTTTAATTCCGTTTTGGTGAACTTATATCGAAACGGCGAGGATTATGTGGGTTGGCATGCGGATAACGAGGCGGAGTTGGGAGAACAACCCTTTATCGCGTCATTGACCTTGGGAGCAACCCGACAATTTGCATTTCGGCATAAAAAAACCGCGGAAAGCGGCGGTATCTTACTCACTAGTGGAACATTATTGATTATGCAGCCCGATTTCCAACATCACTGGCTGCATAGTATTCCTATTTATCCTAAGCTGACTCAAGGACGTATAAACTTAACCTTTCGGAAAGTTATCGCCCCCAAATAGCTTGGTTTATTTCTTTGGGCAACACGTGTTAATGTTGCTCCAATGCTTGAGCTTGCTCAGCTTCAAATTTCTTTCTTTTGTCGCATTTCTCACTGCAGACGCAGTTACCGGTGCCGCCGCAAGACCCTTTGATAGCATTCCGACCGAAAACCACACCGACCGCCATTACGGCAACAACGATCAACATAAATAAAAAAGTCACTAAAAAATAACCCATTTTTTTCTCCTGTTTTTCTAATCGTTGAAACGAAAAAAGGAGCGATTCGTAAATCGCTCCCCGTTTTTCGCGTCAGATTAATATAAATTAACCGCCGAAATCATCCAGCATGATATTTTCAGGATCAACGCCATTAGCCAGCAGCATGTTGATGACTGAAGAGTTCATGATTGGCGGTCCGCACATGTAGTATTCACAGTCTTCAGGGTTCGGGTGATTCTTGATGAACTCCTCGAACAAAACGTTGTGAATAAAGCCGGTGTAACCTTTCCAGTTATCTTCAGGCAAGGCATCCGACAATGCCACATGCCATTCGAAATTATCATTTTCTTTGGCCAGCATATCGAAATCTTCAACGTAAAACATTTCGCGTTTGCTACGCGCGCCATACCAGAAAGTCATTTTACGCTTGGATTTCAGTCTGCGTAATTGATCAAAGATATGTGAACGCATCGGCGCCATACCGGCACCGCCACCGATAAAGACCATTTCCGCATCGGTTTCTTTGGCAAAGAACTCGCCGTAAGGACCGGAAACGAACACTTTATCACCTGGTTTCAGATTGAAGATAAAGGAAGACATGATACCCGGCGGGATCCCATCCGGCGCTCCTGGAGGCGGCGTGGCAATCCTGACGTTCAGCATAATTTCCTTTTCTTCAGGATAGGATGCCATGGAGTAAGCACGCAAGGTTGGTTCTTTTACATCCGACACATAGCGCCACAGATTGAATTTATCCCAATCAGGACGGTATTCCTCGGCAACATCCATATCCGCATATTTAGAAACATGTGGCGGACATTCGATTTGTATATAACCGCCGGCACGGTAGTTGATAGCTTCGCCTTCCGGCAATTCCAACACCAACTCTTTAATGAAAGTAGCCACGTTGTCGTTGGACTTAACCGTGCATTCCCATTTTTTAACACCGAATACGCTGTCTTCGACTTCGATGTCCATGTTTTGTTTGATGGACACTTGGCAAGCCAGACGTTCGCCGTGCGCCGCTTCGCGCTTGGTGATATGCGATTGCTCGGTCGGCAGAATATCGCCGCCACCGCTATGCACTTTTACTTTACATTGACCGCAAGTGCCGCCGCCGCCGCAAGCGGAGGAGACAAACAGTTGGTTATCCGCCAATGCTGTTAACAACTTAGAACCAACCGGTACACGGATTTTCTTCTCATGATTGATCAGAATTTCCACATCCCCGGAGGCCACCAATTTACTCTTGGCGCCGATGATTAAAAACACCAGCGCTATCACGATGACCGTGAAGAAAATAACACCTAATGCAATTTCCAGCATTACGATACCCTTATAATTGAATTCCAGAGAAAGCCATAAAGCCCAGAGACATCAAGCCGGCAGTGATAAAAGTGATGCCCAGACCTTGCAATGCAGCAGGAATATCGCTGTATTTCAATTTCTCACGCACACCGGCCATGACGGTAATCGCCAAAGCCCAACCAAAACCACTCCCTATACCGTATACCACGCTTTCGCCGAAATTGTAGTCGCGTTCGATCATGAACAAACTTCCTGCCAGGATCGCACAGTTCACGGTAATCAGCGGCAAAAAGATACCCAAGGCTTGATACAGAGCCGGAAAGAATTTGTCCAAAATCATTTCCAGAATCTGTACGATCGCAGCAATCATACCGATACAGCTCAACAAGCTTAAAAAGCTTAAATCAACGCCGGTAACTCCAATCCAAGCCAGTGCATCTTCCTTCAACAAGGTTTGATAGATGAACTGATTCGCAGGCACCGTCAGGGTTTGCACCACCATTACCGCGATACCCAAACCCATTGCAGTAGAAATCTTCTTGGAAACCGCCAAGAAGGTACACATGCCCAGGAAGAATGACAGCGCCAAGTTTTCAATGAAAACCGCTTTAACAAATAGACTGATATAGGCTTCCATTAGTGGTGCCCTCCTTCACCGTGAGCAATCGACATGATTTTGAACTCATTGTGTTCAACCTGTTTCGGTTTCCAGGTACGGAAACCCCAGATGATCAAGCCAATGATGAAAAACGCGCTAGGCGGCAGTAACATCATGCCGTTAGGCACATACCAACCACCGTCTTTGACTAGCGGCAATACATCGAAGCCAAGCAGTTTGCCTGAACCCAAAGTTTCTCTGAACAGAGCCACTATGACCAGAATCAAGCTGTAACCCAGACCGTTACCGATACCATCTACAAAGCTTTGCAGTGGTGGGTTTTTCATAGCATAGGCTTCAGCACGCCCCATGACGATACAGTTGGTGATAATCAACCCAACAAATACCGACAACTTCTTGCTGACATCAAACGCAAAGGCCTTAAGCAACTGATCGACCACAATAACCAGCGAAGCAATGATGATCATCTGCACGATAATCCGAATGCTGCTCGGTATATGCTCGCGCACCGCACTGATCGCAGCGCTTGAACAGGCAGTCACCGAGGTCAAAGCCAAAGCCATAATCAGTGAGGTAGACATTTGCGAAGTTACCGCCAGCGCGGAACACACACCAAGCACCTGCAAGGTGATTGGGTTGTTATCGACCAACGGTTCGAATAATACTTTTTTAGTTTCTTTATCCATAATAAGTCCTAACCGTTTTTTCTAATTTTGTTTAGATAGGTGGCAAAACCTTCGGTACCCATCCAGTATTGGATCAAATTACTGACACCACGACTGGTCAAGGTTGCGCCAGCCAAGCCATCAACTTTGTAAACAGAATCCGGGCGACTGGAATCGACACCACCTTTAACTAAAGTCAAAGCCACTTCGCCTTTGTCGGAATAGACTTTTTTGCCTTTCCACAACGCACGCCAGTTAGGATTGACTACCTCACCACCCAAGCCAGGGGTTTCACCTTGGTCATACAGGTTGATGCTTTGTACAGTTTGCGCATCAGCTTCCAACGCCAAAAAACCATACATGGTAGACCACAGACCGTAGCCGTTGATCGGTAGAATGATGGATTGCAACTGATCGCCGTTTTTAACCAAAAACACTTTGGTGTATTTGGCTTTTTGACGGATGCTGGCAATATCTTTTTCGACCGGAATCAATTCGTTCTGGGCAGGATCTTTGGCAGCCTTACGTTGGTCATATTCGTCGACATTGATATTGTCTACGTAATCGCCTGTTCTAAGGTCGACAATCTTGCTTTCAATTCTTTCCGCAAAGGCTTGGTCGATATCAGTACCCTCTTCCAACAAACCGGCCACATCAAGAATATTTTTCTTCATGTCCAAGGCTTTGTTGTAGCCTTGCAAAGGCCGTAAAGCCACTGTTGCGATAGATACCAGTACAGCGCAAACCAAACATAAGGCCAAAGCCACATTAACGGTCTTTTCCAGGCTGTCGTTGCTTAAAGCCAGGATTCTGTCGGCGTAAACTCTGAACTGTTCGTAGTACTTGCAGAGTTGCTCGTTGTACTTACAGGTTTTTTTCTCGGCATTAAGCATGGCGTTTGATCCTTCTTCTAATATTTGCTTGAACAACAAAGTAATCAATCAATGGTGCAAACATGTTTGAGAAAAGAATTGCAAGCATCACACCTTCAGGGAAAGCCGGGTTAATAACCCGAATGATGATAATCATCACGCCGATCATGCAGCCATAAATCCAGCGACCGGTGTCGGTCACAGCGGCAGAGACAGGATCGGTTGCCATAAACACTGTACCGAACGCAAAACCGCCAACGACCATGTGCCAGTACCAAGGCATCGCAAACATTGGGTTGGTTGTGCTACCAACGATGTTCAACAATGTGGACATAACGATCATACCGATCAGTACGCCAGCCATGATGCGATAAGAAGCCACACGCGTGTACAGCAAAAATGCCGCACCCAGCATACAGGCCAAGGTCGATGTTTCGCCCATTGAGCCAGGGATGAATCCTAAGAAGGCTTGGAACCAACTGAAACTCGCTTGAATCGCCTCCACACCGCCTGCAGAAGCCAGAGACAAAGCAGTAGCTCCACTATAACCATCCACGGCAACCCACACCGCATCGCCTGAAATGGAAGCAGGATAAGCGAAGAACAGGAACGCACGACCAGTAAGCGCAGGGTTCAGGAAGTTTTTGCCGGTACCTCCAAACACTTCTTTACCCAATACGATACCGAACGAAATGCCCAACGCGACTTGCCACAGTGGGATATCGGGCGGCAGGATCAAGGTATACAACATTGACGATACCAAGAAACCTTCGTTGACTTCGTGTTTACGTACAGTTGCGAACAACACTTCCCAGACACCACCCACCGCTAAGGTAGTGATATAAACCGGGAAGAAATACAACATACCGTGCATCAGGCAGGATATCGGGTTGTAGGGGTTGTAACCCAACAAATCCATGAAAATGCTACGCCAGTTGTTGATAGTCTCAACACCCATCGTTTGCATTGCTAAATTGGCTTGGTACCCCGTATTGTAAAAAGCCATCAAAATACAAAAAGCGGTGGCGATGACCACAAAGGTCATGGTCCGCTTCAGGTCATTACCATCACGAACATGGGTTTTGCCGCGCGTTACATCGGACGGTGTGTAGATGAAAGTATCCACCATCTCGTAGAGACCGTAATACTTCTCAAACTTGCCGCCCTTTGTAAAATGCGGCTCTATGCTATCTAAAATATCTCTAGCCGACATTATCCTTCCTTCTCGATTTTAGTTAAATTAGCTCTGAGCACAGGCGCGAAGTCGTGTTTACCTGGATCGACAAAGGTGAACAAAGACACGTCTTCTTCACTCAATTCCAGGCAGCCAAGAGACTGTGCAGTATCGGTATCGCCGACTACAATCGCTTTCAACAAAGGTGTAGCCAAAATATCCAAAGGCATGACGGACTCATAGACGCCTACCGGCACGATGGCCCGATTGCTGCCATTCTTGTCGGTGGTCAACGGGAACAGACGATTGTCTTTGCGATCTTTGCTGGACACGTAAACATTCAAGGCCGAGTATTTGTCTTTACCGGGAACGATCCAACCGAAAAACTCGCGATCACGACCTTCTTTGATAGCAGAAACCTGCAAACTGTAGACACTCAAAAATGCCGCCGATCCGGTAGCCTCGTGGCCATACAAAACAGAACCCGAAATCACGCGATTTTCGACATCCTGCAATTCACCGGCGACTAAATCCTCCAGGTTCACGCCCACTCTTGTGCGCACCAATCTAGGGTTTTTTACCGTAGGGCCAGCCAAAGAAACGACGCGTTCTACATTCAACTTACCGGTGGTAAACAATGCGCCGATAGCAATAACCGCTTGGTAATCGATATGCCAGACAAATTTATGGATATTGACCGGATCAATGAAATGAATGTGGGTGCTTGGCAATCCGGCAGGATGCGGGCCGGAAAACTCGGCTACCTGAACGGCTTGATTAACAACCACATCTGTACCGGTGGCTTTGCAAAGATAGGTTTTACCGGATGTCAACTTGGAAATCACAGTCAAGCCATTAGCAAAGTCGGCAGCGCGTTCCTTTATAATGACAGCGGGATCCGCCGCAAGCGGACGAGTATCTATTGCCGTGACAAAAATTGAACTAGGAGCGGTATCGACAGCAGGAATTTTGCCGTAAGGACGAGTCAGAAACGAAGTCCACAATCCCGATGCCAGCAAATTTTCCTTGACCTGCTCTTGAGTCAAATTGCCTAGCTCGGCTTCGCCGTATTTGGCGAAAGACTCTTGCTGATTACCTTGCAATTCAATGACCACAGACAACAAAGCACGCTTGTCGCCGCGGTTAATGGCTTTAACCACGCCCGCGCCGGGCGAGGTGAAGTTGACGCCAGGATTTTTTTTGTCGGAAAAAAGCGCCTGTCCTAATTTGACCTTATCTCCTTCGGCAACCATCATTTTCGGCTTCAGATCAATATAATCGGCACCCAATAGGGCGACCGATTTGACGCTGTTACCATCGCTTATCTTTTGTTCGGGTCCGCCCGTTATAGGCAAATCCAAACCTTTCTTTATATTAAATTGCATAGTTAATACGCCTGCTCCCCAGACTAGTTGCAGCAAAAAGCCCATTCGGAAACACTGCTCCCAAAGGGCACTTCAAGACAAAACATGTTCATTACATCACAAGTTATCGGCTTTCTCAACGGAAAATCCCAAGGTTTGTAGCCCTGGAAGCCGCGCGATAACGCCCGACTTAAGTGGAAATACTGCTCAAATATCAACCACTTTATCTATATCAAAACCGCTGACATACTTGCGCCCGACATACCCCCGGGTGTTGCTTAAAATGCGGGCATCCGCAATCCGGTAATCGCCCAAATTGTGTACATGACCGTGAAACCAGGCGGCTATTTCATACTCGTGAAACAAAGGTTTCAGGTCATTGCAATACGCCAGCTTTTTAAGCACGTTGGGCGAATCGATCCAACTCCATTCGGTGGGCGCATGGTGCGTAACCACAATAGTCCTGCCGGCAAAGGGTGTGGCAAGTTGTTGCTCCAGCCAGGATTTAGACTCCCGGTGTAGTTCGGCAAAGTGTTTGGGTTCGAAAGATTGGCCTGCAAACGACACCTTACGAAAGTCATTCAAGGTTTTTCCCAGCGCTTCGGCTTTTTCAGCGCCCTCGATAAATAAATTCGTCCACAAGGTGCAACCTAAAAAACGCACACCCTGGAAGATAAACTGATCTTTTTCTAAAAACTGAATTTGACTGCCCGCGCATTCATTGCGCAACATACTGAGGGTCTGTTGATACTCGTAACCATAAAACTCGTGGTTACCGGCCACGTATATTACGGGCTTGCCGATAGACTTCAACCATTCGACGCCTTGTTTGAAAATCCCGATATCGCCCGCCGCCACGACAATATCCGCGTCAGTTTCCGGCAAACTCTGCTCGCCGAATTCTAAATGCACATCAGAAAAGTAATTTATCCGCACAATTTGCTCTTTCGTCCTGTAGCTATGGAGGTATAATTTATATCCTAAGTGAAATACTTGGTATTTTTCAGATAACTTTGATTTTTCGTATATAACAATTCTATGTCGATAAGCCCCAGAAAACACACCCAACAGGTTTTGGTAGGAAACGTAAAAGTCGGCGGCGGTGCTCCGATTGTAGTTCAATCCATGACCAACACCGACACAGCTGATGTTGCAGGAAGCGTTCAACAGATCATGGAATTATCGACAGCTGGCTCCGAACTGGTTCGCATCACCGTCAATACTGAGGAAGCGGCGAAAGCAGTCCCTGAAATCGTCAACCAGCTTGAGCAAAAAGGCTTTTCAGTGCCGATTATCGGCGACTTTCATTTTAACGGCCACAAGTTGCTGGAAAAATATCCGGATTGCGCACAAGCGCTCTCTAAATACCGCATCAACCCCGGCAACGTCGGCAAAGGCAAGGCTCGCGACCCGCAATTCCAGCAAATGATCGAATTTGCCTGCAAATACAATAAGCCGGTGCGGATCGGCGTCAACGGCGGTAGTCTGGATCAAGCGGTTCTGACTCGTCTGCTGGACGAAAATCGCCTGCTGGCCAACCCCAAGGAATTGCCGGCTATTACCCGCGAAGCTATTGTCTTGTCCGCGCTGGAAAGCGCCGCTAAAGCTGAAGAGATTGGTTTAGGTAAAGACAAAATCATCCTGTCTTGCAAAATCAGCAACGTGCAGGAATTGATCAGCATTTACGAGGACCTGTCTAACCGGTGCGATTATGCGCTGCATCTAGGTTTGACGGAAGCCGGCATGGGTTCGAAAGGCATCGTTGCGTCTTCTGCCGCATTGGGTGTATTGATGCAACAAGGCATCGGCGATACGATTAGGATTTCACTGACACCTGAACCGGGCGCTGCCAGGACCAAGGAAGTGATCGTTGGTCAGGAAATTCTGCAAACCATGGGCTTCCGTTCGTTCACACCGATGGTTATCGCATGTCCCGGTTGCGGCCGCACCACCAGCGACTACTTCCAAAGACTGGCGCAAGACATTCAAGCATATTTACGCGACCAAATGCCGGTCTGGAAAGACAAGTACAAAGGCGTGGAAACCATGGAAGTCGCGGTCATGGGCTGCGTGGTCAATGGTCCCGGTGAAAGCAAAAACGCCAACATCGGCATCAGTTTGCCGGGTAGCGGCGAATCACCGGTAGCACCGGTATTTGAAGACGGCGTAAAAACCGTGACCTTAAAAGGCGACAATATCGCCGGCGAGTTCCAGGAATTGGTCGAGCGCTACATCCAATCTCACTACAGCGCGCAATAAAAAGCGTTACCCACAAAAAAGGCGGCGATCAAGCCGCCTTTTTTATTACCGTAAACGCTTTTAACCGGCCTGGCCATCCAGTCTCGACGTTGTCAATATCGGTGCGTAATAAAACGCGAACAGCGAAAATGCCGCCAACCAGCAATAAGTCGAAACCATCACCAAACCGCCGTACCAAGCCGGCAAGATGGCGGGAAACAGCACCCGAAACAATGCGGCCAGATTAATCAGCACAAACGCCAGCGCCATTACATTCGACGTTTTTAATGCTCTGCCGGTATGGCCTAAGGCGACGCGCGCCATCATACCCAAGGTTAAAATGCCGATACCGCCCACGGTAAAAGCATGTAAAGCCAAAGATTGCGGTACCAGGCCAAAAGCCGCCAAGGACACCAAACCAAAGCCAAGAATCAACCAGCCGTAGCCGACGTATAAAACCCACAGCAGAGGCACAAACCAAATCCGCGGATTGTACCAAGCAGCCACCCGCACAATATTGATCACAATCGCCGCTACCGCAGCGATAGCTAACAAGGCGCCGGAGATATTCAGCATCAATAGTGCAAATACCGCCAGACTCACTACTACAGCGGCGATATCCAGCGCGGGATTGCGAATACAAATGACACCGGACAAACCGCGTTCGGTGAAAAACGGAAACACCCGGCCGGCTATGACCAAAATCATCGCGACGATGACGGTAACCACCAAAATCAGACCGAGCGCGGCGCTATCGGCCATAAAACCCAACACTTGGGCATGGATCAAGCCATTGCCCAAGGCCAATAACAGCAATAACGCGATAAACACCAGATTCCTGTAATTCGCGGTTTTCAAAATCGGTTTGCTAATGAAATAGGCCAAGGCTGGTAGAAAGACGAAATCGACGGCACCGATCAACACATCAGGCAATAATTCCGAATAAAACGGCAAAACCCTGCCATAAATCCACAGAAAGCAAAGCGACGCCAACTGATCCGGCGTAACCGTTTGCAAGCCGGTCCAGTTTCTCACCGCAGTGAGCAAAAAGCCGGCAATCACCGCCGTCGTGTAACCAAGCAACATTTCATGAGCGTGCCAAGTGCTGCCGCTGAAATAGTTATCGATATGCAATGAACCGCTCGACATCGAATTCCACAGCGCAATCAAAGCCAGAGCCGATAAACCCGCCAGCGCGAAGAAAGCCCTAAAACCCATCGCAAACAGTGGATAATCAAAAACCGGTTTGTTATTCATGCAAACGCTCCTCCAGCCAATCGATTTCGTTATTCGAGAAGCCGGCGATTATACGCACTTCTCGGTTAAAGGGGCCTTTGGGTTTGCCCTTGAAATAATTCAGAATCAAGTCCTTGAAGCAATGTTCGGGTTCTAAACCGCGCTGGCTGGCCAAGGTATTGAACCAATAGGAACCACGTTCCACATGCCCGACTTCGTCGTTATAAATCCGCGTTAAAATTGCCACTCCAGGCTGATCGTCGATGGCAGCGAGCTTATCCATCATGGCTGGCGTGACGTCCAGACCGCGCGCCTCCATACAACGTGGCACGATCGCCAATCGCGCCAAAATATCGTCTGAGGTGTCCTCGGCGTGCGACCACAGCCCGCGGTGCGCGGGCAAATCGCCGTAATCGAACCCCAAGCCAAGCAAATGCTTGCGGATCAACTCGAAATGCTGGGCCTCTTCGTCGGCAATGGTCAGCCAATCCCGATAAAAATCGTCAGGCAAACCGCGAAATCGGTAAACGATATCCCAAGCCAAATAAATTGCCACAAACTCGATATGCGCCAGCGCGTGAAAAAATGCTGCCTTGCCTTCGTTGGAATCCAAGCGACGCTTGGGCATATCGCGCGGCATCAATAATGTCGGCCTGCTCGGGAATACCGTATGACTGATCGGCAATACATCTCCTGCTGCCTGCAAAGACAGCAGGCCGTCATCTAACAACTGCCTGGCTCGATGGGTTAAAACAAGTTTTTGCTCAATATCGCTATCAAATAAACAGCGCTCCGCAAAATCAGACAAACACTGCGTCTGCTCCGCCAAAATCAAAGTTCCTGTTCTCACATTAAACCGGTAAGCACATCCCGTCCGAGAGCAAAGCGCGTCAAATAAATGGATTAAACCTATCTACCACGCTCTCGGGATTGGCCGATATTCTTACTTTTTAGACATAAAGAAATAAACGGTCTGACACTTTAAAACCATATTGTTGCCGGCTTTTTCGATAGCCTCACAGGTTTCCATCTTTGAACGACCCGGCGCGGCCTGTTTGACAATTTTGCCGCCTTCAACGGAATAATTCAGCACCGCGCGCATTTGGTCAATTCTGGCATGCGAATCGTTTTCATGGGTCATACCCTCGATCGTGCCGTCTTCTTTAAACGTCCAGGTGGTATTGGAGCTGCGCGCTTTGCTGCCATCGCTGGTGTTCGATTCTTTGTCGATTTGCCATGTACCCAGAAGATCGGCTTTGGTCAGCTGTACTTCCGCTACGGCATTAAAAGATAAAAGCAGCAAAGCAATAGCGGGGAGTTTGATAAATTGCATGGTAAAGCCTTATGGGATTATGTTTTTAGAGCCGCCGATTGTAACATGGAGCCGGAGGCAGCCCCTTTTAGTTGAATGCCGCAGCTATACTCAAGCCAAACTCGCCGTATTAATGTGCCTTGCCAGTCGATTGCGGCGCCCCTACAATCGCCCAACAACACGGTTTAGCAGCACTAAACCCACCCGTCGCGACACGCCCATCAATTGTTTGCCGAGATTATATGTCCGAAGACATCCTACATTTCACCTACCGCCTGAGTGCGGAAGATTACGACAGCACGGATTTCCTGATAGAAGTTGACAAACAAAGCATGACGCTGATTTCCGCCGCACCACCGCCCTATCCTTTTTGGACGGAGCTTACGTATCAACAATGCCGCAATTGCCCGCTAAATCCGGAACAGGTTCCGCATTGTCCTGTCGCGATTAATTTGGTGTCGCTGTTGGATTTATGCGGTCACTTGGTGTCCCACAAGCAAATGACCGTAGAGGTAATTACCGACCGGAGAACCATACGCGCCGATACCACAGCGCAACATGTCGCCAGTTCTATTCTCGGCCTGATCATGGCCACCAGCCCATGTCCGCATACCGAATTTTTAAAACCGATGGCCCGCTTTCATTTACCGCTGGCCGATCAAACTGAAACGATATACCGGGTAACGACCATGTTCCTGCTGGCACAGTATTTTCGCCAAAAAGACAAGCTGCCCTATTCGCTGGAACTGGATGAATTGCTCGCGCTTTATCAAAATTTACAAGTTATCAACCTGCATTTAAGCCAACGATTAAAAACGGCTATTAGCGAAGACGCAGCGGTAAACGGCGTGATTTTGCTGGACTTATTGTCAAAGTCGGTTTCTTGGTCAATAGAAGACGGTCTTGAGGAAATTCATCATTTATTCGATGGATACCGCAAACCTTTCCAATAGTCCAGCCTCAGGCCGGAGCGATTTAGCCGGGTGGGTCTCTCACCCACTGATAAAGCGCCGCCTTCGCACGGCGCACGCCATTACCTGCCGGTCGAGGTCACTATCCAATTTCAACTATATAAGGGATCCTGTACCCAATTGAGCGTCCGGTTTTCGGTGGGCAAATTGACCTTATCCCTGCCTCGCTCGTGCCAAAATCCACTCACCTTACTCAAGCCAAATTAAAGTGTTGATTGGTAGAAGCCAAAACAAACGACTGCTACCTTAATGAGTTTTAAACATTAAGTGGAAAAGCAAATATAGAACTTCGTCTTCCCCTTGGTGACGCAGCATACTAAACGGCTAGTTTAAAAACTAAACCAGCCCGAACCGAATGCCGTCGCAAATACCAAACTGACAATACTCATCAGTTTTATGAGAATATTTAAGGCCGGACCGCTGGTGTCTTTGAAAGGGTCACCTACCGTGTCGCCAACGACAGCGGCCTTGTGCGCATCCGAACCTTTGCCGCCGCTTTCCCCGGTTTCAATCCATTTCTTGGCGTTATCCCAGGCACCTCCGGCATTGGCCATCATCACGGCTAACAGAAAACCCGATGCGGTGGTACCAATCAACATACCCGCGAGTGCTTCCTTGCCGAGGATAAACCCGGTCAAAAGTGGCACGACAACAGCCAACATGCCGGGAAAAATCATCTCTCGCAACGCCCCTTCGGTGCTGATATCAACACAGGTTGCGTAATCGGGCAACGCCGTACCTTCCATCAGACCGGGAATTTCATGGAATTGACGACGCACTTCCATGACGATGGCGTAGGCTGCTTTACTGACAGCCGTCATAGTTAAAGCCGAAAAAAGATATGGCATCATGGCACCTATTAAAATGCCGGGTAGCATGGTGGGATTGAGCAGATCCAGGTTTTCAATCTTGGCTGCACTCACATAGGCTGCCACCAAAGCCAAAGCCGTTAAAACTGCTGAACCGATAGCAAAGCCTTTACCAGTCGCTGCCGTGGTGTTTCCCAAACTATCCAAAGCATCGGTACGATGCCTGACTTCCGGCGGTAAATGAGCCATCTCCGCAATCCCGCCCGCGTTATCCGCCACCGGGCCATAAGCGTCGGTGGCCAGAGTTACGCCAAGGGTACTCAACATACCCACGCCGGCCAGCGCTACTGCATACAAGCCGGCGGCAATCGAGCCATCCGCCTTAATCCCCAGCCAGATACTCACCAAAATGGCCACCGCGACAATTAGCACCGGAAACACGGTACTCATCATGCCTACCGATAGCCCTTGAATGATGGTGGTTGCAGCACCAGTTTCGCAGGCTTTGGCAATGGATTGCGTGGGTTTTTCAGTGTAAGAGGTGTAATGCTCCGTGGCGTAGGCGATGGCATTACCGGCCACCAAGCCCACCAGAATCACCAGCCAGTAGTTGAAATGTACCCCTGAAATTATGACGGTTACTAAGGTCAACATCAAAACCAGCGCCGAAGCCGCCCAGACCGAATGGCGTAAGGCATCCAGTAGGTCTTGCAGACTGGCGTCTTCATTAATATCGGCGACTTGGCTATTCAGCAGGGCGAGTGCTTTATCCACAAAACCAGTACCGGCAGCCAAGTTGGGATCTTTGTCGGCGACGATTACGTATATACCAAACAACGAGGAAATCACCCCGACGGCGGCAATCAAAAACGGTAAGGCGATAAACGCGCCGGCGGCATCACCGCCAAAAGCGGCTCCCAAGGTGGCGGCCGCGATAATCGACCCGCTATAACTTTCAAATAAATCCGCGCCCATGCCTGCCACGTCACCGACATTGTCGCCGACGTTATCGGCGATGACTGCCGGATTCCGCGGATCATCTTCCGGTATGCCTTTTTCAATTTTCCCCACCAAATCAGCGCCAACATCAGCAGCCTTGGTAAAAATGCCGCCACCCACCCTGGCAAACAAGGCAATACTGCTAGCCCCAAAACCAAATCCGGTAATGTAAATCAAGCAATTAGGGTCATTACTGAATAGCAAATATAAACTGGTCATGCCCAGCAAGCTGAAGCTGATCACCGACATGCCCATGATGGCGCCGCTAGCGAACGCCACCTGCAAACCTAAGTGCAATCCAGTTCGAGCAGCTTCTGTGGTGCGCACGTTGGCACGCACAGCCACGTACATCCCCAGATAACCGGCACCGGCTGAGGCAACTGCACCCACCACAAACGACACAGCAGTTTGCCATTGCAGGAAAATTACAATCACTGTGGTCACAACTGCAACAAACACAGACAGAATGCGATATTCCCGGTTTAGAAACGCTGCCGCGCCGTCTTGAATCGCAGAACTGATGCGTCGCATGACTTCATTGCCCTGCTCACAAGCAAGTACTCTGCGTAACTGCCAGATCACGTAGACTATGCCAACTAACGCCAAAATTAATGCAAAAACAATAGCTATCGATGCGTGTGCCACTATAAATCCTCTCGCTAGATTGATCGGGTGATTGTCGATTCTATGCCAACGTGGCCCGGATAGCGAAAATGGATTCGAATTGGCGACAGAAAACCTGGCGCGCCCATCGTTCTCTGTTTAATGTTTAGGCAGCATTTCTAAAAAACACCTTGCTAACAAATGCTTCAATCAATATAGCGCGAGGAGTGTTCTTGATCAGTATGCGATAGTTCGTCAATCAAAGTACTGAGGGAACCTTGACAATCAATTAAGCCAGGTGATGCATAAGTTTGGATACTGAGAAATAGAGGAGACTGCCTCGAATTGAACAAATCGCGGTCTGTCCTTTGAGAACCAAGAGGGTGTAAGAATTTTTGTGTAAACGGTCATCAAGGCTACGGCATCGATGTAGCGAATATCTTCCCCAAACAATCTATGCCGATCAGTTCGAACATTGCGTTTTTCAGTCTGCCAGGCATTAAGTGTGGCTTCTGGGCCACGCAACGCTAGCATCATGAGCTGTTCCCCTGCAAATGCATTGGGCCAACTAGTTTCCTGTAGGGTATTACTTGCCCAAACATAATTTATCGCCTTGGTCTGCCAAAAATGCCAATCCCCCTAATATAATCGGGCAGCATAATCGTCACCCGATTTGCTTTGTTCACTAAGCCCTTTAAGGTGATTGGCAATGCGCCAGGACCAATTGAGAAACGGTGTTTTTTTTCTAGATCAACATGTTGTTCTTAAAACATGCCAGAGGCAGAGGCTTGGCTATGGGCTTTCAATATAGTTAGATCGCCCATAGTCTCTAGCTGGTATTGAGTTTCACCTTTGGAGCATTGCTTCTCCCAGCCATCGAGTTGATTGCGACTGAATTCACCGAGTTGCAGAGTGGACTCGGCAACGGTGGGAGAAATAGTCAAATCTGG
>NZ_LUUG01000122.1 GCF_001644035.1 Methylomonas methanica | reverse complement strand
CGATAATCACCTTCAATTTTGGGGTTTGCTGTCGCCAGACAAGGCTTCTGATGCTCAATTGCAACGGAGTTTTTTATAATTGTGTCAGAAGTGTTTTTAAAGATGCTAAATCGAAGGCGCCGATTTTGTGCATGATGATCACGCCTTGCCTATCTATTAAAAACATTGTCGGGGTCAATTGCACGTCACCAAAAGCATGTATAAGACTACCGTCTATATCAAGAGCCACTGCATAGGGAAGCTGTCTTTCTTTGGCTAACGCTTGCACGCGGCTAGGTGGGTCGTAAGGCATTGCCACCGCAATGATTTGTAGGCCTTGCTGGTGCAATGCGATCAAATCCGGAATTTCCTCAATACAGCTAGGGCAGTCGGTCGCCCAAAACGTTATCAAAACGGGTTTGCCTTTTAGCGCGGTAATTGTCAGCCGCTCGCCTTTCAATGTGGTAAATACGGCATCGGGGGCGAAGCTTTTGGTGTAAGTCAGCCACCAGGCGATTGCGCCTAGCAAACAGATCACCGATAGGACGCCAAGCGCCGCTTTTATTTTCATAAGCTTTAGATTCGGTAGTTTGTTGGGAACGCGCATTACGGCGATTATAGCAAAGCTGCTAGAATGCCGGCCTTATCCAATAATCCAGTCACGGCGATGAAAAAGATACTAATTTCAGACAAGCTTGCGGAAGACGGCATTAATTTCTTAAATGCCCAGGAAGGAATACAGATACACATTCAAACCGGCTTAAGTGAAGACACGTTGTGCGAAATTATTCCAGAGTATGATGCCTTATTGATTCGCAGCGATACTCAGGTAACGGCTAGGGTTTTAAAAGCTGCGACTCGTCTGAAAGTAGTCGGGCGCGCCGGCATAGGGGTTGATAATGTCGACTTAAATGCCGCAACTGAGCAAGGCGTTATTGTAATGAATACGCCGGATGCCAACGCTACCACCACGGCTGAACTGGCTATTGCGCATATGTTTTCCTTAAGTCGTAATCTACCCTTCGCTAATCAGTCGGTTAGAGAAGGTAAGTGGGAACGCTCCAAGTTGATGGGAGCTGAAATTACTCATAAAACCTTGGCAGTCCTCGGTTTCGGTACCATCGGCAGGATAGTCGCTCAACGCGGCAACGGTTTGGGCATGCGCGTGATCGCTTATGATCCGTTTGTTGCACCGGATGTTTTTGCCAAACATGGCGCGGAAATGGTCGATTTGGAAGCCTTGGTTAAGCAAGCCGATTATTTCACCCTGCATTGTCCTTTGCTGGAGAAAACCAAAAACATCATCGGTCGTGAGCAATTGGCGATGATGAAAAAATCTGCGCGCTTGATCAATTGCGCGCGTGGCGGCTTGGTTGACGAATCGGCACTATACGATGCTTTGAAAGAAGGTCGGATTGCCGGCGCGGCATTGGATGTTTATGAGCAAGAGCCGCCCAAGGATTCGCCGTTGCTTACTTTGGACAACGTGGTATTTACCCCGCATTTGGGCGCCTCGACCAAAGAAGCGCAAGTGGCTGTCAGTGTCGAGATCGCCCGTCAGGCGGTTAAATATTTGCAAACCGGTGAAGCCGTAAATGCTCTGAATCTGCCTAGGTTGTCGGCAGAAGAGTTGTCCAAGGCTCAACCATTTATGAACTTAGCCAATATTCTCGGCAAGGTGTTGGTTGGTTTGATCGATCAACCGATTCAAAAGCTGGAAGTTGCCGTATACGGTAAGGCTGCTGAGGTAAAAATTCGGCCTATTTCCGCGGAAGCAATGGTCGGTTTGCTGGGCGGACAACTTTCCACGCCGGTTAACCGCGTGAATGTCGAGAACATTGCCAAACGTCAGGGCATAACGCTAATTGAGTCGCAGACCGAGGAATCAGAAGGCTATCAATCGCTAATCAAAATCACCGGGCATTGCGCCGATAAATCGGTATCGTTGGCGGGTACGTTGTTGGGAAATCAACATCCGCGCTTGGTCAGCATTAATCATTTCGAAATCGAAGTGGTGCCGGAAGGTGCTCTATTAATCACCCGACATGATGACCGGCCTGGTGTGATCGCCGCGATTAGCTCGATCTTGGGCGTCGCCAATATCAATATTACCCGGATGCAGGTTAGCATCGCTGACGAGCATCAATTGGCGATGATGGTCATCAGCGTTTCGGATCCATTAAACGAGCACGTGCTGAAATCAGTGTGCGAGGTGCCGGCGGTACATACGGCGAGGCAAATTGCTTTATGAGTTATGACGTCATTTGTTTCGATTGCGATAGTACGCTAAGTCGGGTCGAAGGTATCGATGAATTAGCCAGGCGTAACGGTTTATTTGAACAGGTTGCGGCATTGACCGATGCGGCCATGAACGGTGAACTCGCTTTGGAGGATGTCTACGCGAACCGACTGGATTTGATCAAGCCCGACAAAGCCGCGATAGACTGGTTGGCCGAGTTGTATATCGCCGAAATGGTGGAGGGTGTCAGCGAAACGATCAAAACCTTGCAGGCAAATAATAAATTGATTCATATCATCAGCGGCGGCTTGCGACAGGCGATACTGCCTTTGGCTGAGCAACTGGGTATACCGGACGAGCATGTGCACGCGGTCGATGTGTTGTTTGACGAAGACGGTAATTATCAGGATTTTGCCCGACACTCACCCTTGGCAGTCAGTGGTGGCAAGGCCAGGATTTGCCGGCGGCTGAGGATGCATCATTCGTCCTTGGTGATGATAGGCGATGGTAAGACCGATCTCGAAGCTAAATTGGCCGGCGCGTATATGATCGGTTTCGGCGGCGTAGTCCGCAGGCCGTTGGTGGAAGAGCAGGCGGATAGCTACGTCTCGGATACGTCGTTAGCGGCGGTATTGCCCTTGGTGCTATAAGCAAGAGTCGATAAGCAGACGGGACGATGGTAAAATTCCCAAATTTTTAGAAGATTCAGAGAGATAGAATGGCAGGGCATAGTAAGTGGGCTAACATCAAGCATCGTAAAGGCGCGCAGGACGCAAAACGCGGCAAGATTTTTACCAAAATGATCCGGGAAATTACCGTGGCCGCGAAGGGTTCAGGTGGCGGCGACCCGGCCAACAACCCGAGTCTGCGCTCCGCTATCGATAAGGCGCTCGGTGCCAATATGAAGCGCGATACTATCGATAACACCATCAAAAAAGCCATCGGCGCGGTTGATGGCGTGGTCTACGAAGAAGTCCGTTATGAAGGTTACGGCCCCGGCGGCACAGCGGTGATGGTCAACTGCTTGACCGATAATCGCAATCGTACCGTCGCGGATGTCAGGCACGCATTTTCCAAGGCCGGCGGTAATTTAGGTACCGATGGTTCTGTGGCTTATATGTTTCGTAAAGTTGGCATCATCAGCTATTCCAATGCAGTCGATGAAGATGCGCTGATGGAAGTGGCCATGGAAGCGGGCGCCGAGGATGTGGTTACCAATGATGATGGTTCTATCGATGTATTCACCACGCCGGAAGACTATATGACGGTCAAGGAAGCCATGGTCGCTGCCGGCTTGGAGCCGGAAAACGCCGAAGTGACGATGCATGCCGATGTCAAAACCGAGTTGGATGCCGATGCGGCCGAAAAAATGCTGAAGTTGATCGACCGCTTGGAAGATCTGGACGATGTGCAGGATGTTTACTCCAATGCCGACATCAGCGACGACATCATGACTGCGCTCGATGCCTAATCACACCACAAAATTACTCGTACCAATACACTATTGACCAGAATTTTAGGTATAGATCCAGGTTCGCGCATCACCGGATACGGTGTGGTTGAGTCGACGCCACGCGGTATTCGCTACGTAGCGAGCGGCTGCATTCGCATTAAGTCCGATGAATTTCCCGAGCGTTTGAAGCAGATTTTCGATGGCGTTAGTCAGGTGATCGAGTTGTACCGTCCCGAGCAAATGGCCATCGAGCAAGTGTTTATGCATAAAAATGCCGATTCGGCCTTGAAGCTGGGTCAGGCCCGCGGCGCGGCAATCTGCGCCACTTTGAATCGCGATCTACCCGTGTTCGAATACGCTGCCAGACAGGTGAAACAAGCCTTGGTCGGCAAAGGTAATGCTGATAAGCTGCAAGTGCAGCATATGGTGAAAATTTTGTTGAGTATTCAAGGTGATATGCAGATCGACGCCAGCGATGCGTTGGCTATAGGTCTATGCCATAGCCACTATCAGGAAACCGCCATGCGCTTGCAACAGGTGAGTTCATGATCGGTTTTTTACGCGGTAAATTGATTCACAAAGCCCCCCCGCAATTATTGCTGGATGTGCACGGCGTCGGTTATGAGGTGGAAGCGCCGATGAATACCTTTTATGATCTGCCGGCGCTGGGTGAAGAAGTTAAGCTGCATACTCATCTTGTCGTGCGAGAGGACGCGCATATCCTGTTCGGCTTTGCCACGGAAAGCGAACGTATGCTGTTCAGAACTCTGATCAAGGTCAATGGCGTCGGTCCGAAGCTGGCGTTAACGATTCTGTCCGGGCAAAGCACCGAAGAATTCTATCGTTGCGTCCATGATAACGATGTAAAAGGCTTGGTGCGTTTGCCGGGCGTCGGCCAAAAGACGGCTGAGCGCTTGATTATCGAAATGCGCGGTCGTTTGCCGGAATTGAACAAGCTATCGGCATCGAATGATCGACCAAGTTTGCTGCCCGGTTCGGCAGCCAGTCCCAAGCAAGAAGCGATCAGCGCGCTGTGTGCCTTGGGGTATAAGCCGCCCGATGCGGCGCGAATGGTACAATCGATTGCCACCGATGATAAAAGCTGCGAGGACATTATTCGTCTGGCGCTACGCGGTGCGGTTAAATGATTGAAAGCGATAGATTGGTGACAGCGCAAGGAAATAATGACGAAGAGCGCGTGGATCGTGCTATTCGCCCCAAACGGCTGAAAGACTATGTCGGGCAAAAAGAACTCTGCGAGCAGATGGAAATCTTTATCCAAGCCGCGGTAACGCGCTCTGAAGCGCTGGATCATGTCTTGATCTTCGGCCCGCCCGGCTTGGGGAAAACCACCTTGGCTAACATCGTTGCCATGGAGATGAATGTCAACATTCGGCAAACCTCGGGGCCGGTGCTGGATAAAGCCGGCGACTTGGCAGCTTTGCTGACCAATCTGCAAGCGCACGATGTGCTATTCATCGACGAAATCCATAGACTCAGCCCGGCGGTGGAAGAGGTGCTGTATCCGGCTATGGAAGACTACCAAATTGATATTATAATAGGCGAAGGTCCGGCAGCCCGCTCAATCAAGCTGGATTTGCCACCATTTACGCTGATAGGCGCTACGACCCGAGCCGGTTTGTTGACATCGCCTTTACGCGACCGTTTCGGTATCGTCCAACGTCTTGAGTTTTACACCGTCGAGGAACTGGCCAGTATCGTCAGTCGCTCAGCCAAACTGCTGAATATAGGGATGGACAGCGGCGGCGCAGATGAGATCGCATGTCGCTCGCGGGGCACGCCGAGGATTGCTAACCGCCTGTTGCGCCGAGTGCGTGACTTTGCCGAAGTAAAAGGCAACGGCACGGTTAGTCGAGAGATTGCCAAGCAAGCTTTGGATATGCTGAAAATCGACCAGCAAGGCTTTGACATGCTGGACCGGAAATTATTGACAGCCATGATAGAACATTTCCAAGGTGGTCCGGTTGGGCTGGATACTCTGGCTGCCGTGATCAGTGAGGAGCGGGGTACCGTTGAAGATGTGCTGGAGCCTTACTTATTGCAGCAAGGTTTTATTATGCGCACGCCCAGGGGGCGAGTGGTCACGCATAAAGCATACAGCCATTTTGGCCTGCCAGTGCCCAGGCAGCAACTCGGCAGCGATGACATCTTTGCCAATTAATAATTCTTTAAGAGACGAATGAAAGAATTTAACTGGCCGGTACGAGTGTATTACGAAGATACCGATGCGGGCGGCGTAGTATTTTACGCTAACTATTTGAAGTTTTTTGAACGTGCTCGAACCGAAATGCTGCGTAGCGTCGGTTTCGAACAGGATAATCTATTAGCTGAACAAAACCTGATTTTTGTGGTCCGTTCGGTGAAAGTTGACTATTTAAAACCTGCCCGCTTCAACGAACTGTTGGACGTTAGCGCAAAAGTCATTGAACATAAGAAAACTAATTTTACCTTTGAGCAATCGATTACCCGGCAACAGAAGGTGTTATGCACTGCTGAAATTCGAATTGCCTGTCTTGATGCGCAAAGCATGAAGCCCAAACTGATTCCCTCTGCTATTTTGGAACATTTAAACTAATGAATACCGATTTATCCATTCTGACGCTGGTCAAAGAAGCCAGTATTGTCGTGCAGTTTGTTATGTTCATTCTGTTGTCGGCATCTGTTGCGTCGTGGACCTTCATCTTTTCCAAGCGTAAAGAATTGAAGCAAGCCATAGCCATCACCGACGATTTTGAAGAGGAGTTTTGGTCCGGCGTCGGCCTGGCGGAACTGTACAAAAAAATGTCCAGCGATAGGTTCGAACCGGAGGGCATAGAAAAAATCTTTTTGGCCGGGTACCGCGAGTTTGCGCGGATGCGCCAGAAGGGCGATGTCGAGCCGTCGGTGCAGGTAGAAAGCGCGCAGCGGGCCATGCGTATCGAATTGTCCCGCGAGCTGGATAGGCTGGACGAGACTTTGCCGTTTTTGGCAACAGTCGGTTCTACCAGCCCGTATATTGGCCTGTTTGGCACCGTCTGGGGCATCATGAATTCTTTCCGTGCCTTAGGCGAAATTAAAAATGCCACCTTGGCGAATGTCGCGCCGGGTATTTCCGAAGCCTTGATCGCCACCGCGATCGGTTTGTTTGCGGCGATTCCGGCGGTTATTGCCTATAACCGCTTCTCCACGCGCTTGGATCGTTTGGCCGGTCGTTACGAATTATTCGTCGACGAGTTCGTGGTATTACTGCAAAGACAGGCGCACAGCAAATGAATGTAGGCGGCAGCAATCGCAGATCGCGCAAAAAACGCGGGGTAATGGCCGAAATTAACGTCGTGCCTTATATCGACGTTACCTTTGTGCTGTTGATGATTTTCATGATTACCGCCCCGCTGGTACAAACCGGTGTCGAGGTCGAATTGCCCCAAGCCGAGGCTGATTCGGTTGATTTACAGGATCAGGTGCCGGTGATCGTTTCGATCAAGAAAGACGGCAGTTTGTATGTCGATATTGGCAACGGTGACGAAGAAGCCGAGACGCCGGTCGACGTCGATACCGTTAAAACCAGAGTCGCTGCGGTATTCAGAAATAATCCCAAAGCCCAACTGTATGTGCGTGGTGATCACGAAGTGGAATACGGTAGTATCGTCAGCGTGATGGTGGAACTTAAGAAAACCGGTGCCCCCAAAGTGGGCTTGATGACCGCGCCGCCGCCAGACAGCAAATAAAAACCACCATGAAAAGTTTTAAACCTTCGCTTGCACAGGCGATAGCGCTGCATATTCTGATTGTGTTGTTGTTCAGTTTTAGTTTTCTCACTGAAACCGACGACGCACAAATGGCCCCGCCGGCGGACATCATAGAAGCGACAGTCTTAGATGGTGCGGAAATCGATGCTGAAGCCGAGCGCTTGAAACAGAACGAAGCAAACAAGCAGCAAGCCGAACAACAGCATCAAGAGCAACTGGAAAACGCCAGAAAAACCGAAGAGCAGTTGTTGCAGCAAGCAAAAAAACAGCGTGTGCTTGAGGAACAGAAAATCCAGGAGGCTGCGGAAAAACGCAAGCAAGAAGCATTAGAAGAAAAGAAAATGCAGGAACAGCTCGCCGCCAAGCGTAAGGAAGAGGAAAAAAAGCTAGAGGAGGCCAAGGAACGGCAAGCTCTGGAGCAGAAAAAAGCCAAGGAAGCCGCGGAAAAACAGAAGCAAGCCGAGTTGGAAAAACAGAAAGAAGTAGCGGAAAAGCAAAAGGAAGCGGAGAAACAAAGACAGCTGGAAAAACAACAGGAAGTGGAACGCGAAGCCAAGTTGAAGGAACAAAAACTGGCGGAAGCGGCGCGCGAGAAACAACAGCAGGAAGCCGAAATCAAAAAGCTGGAGCAGGAAAAGAAGCTACAGGAGCAAAAAGCGCTGGAGCAACAAAAGAAGTTACAGGAACAAAAAGCGCTAGAGCAGCAAAAAAAACTACAGGAGCAAAAGAGCGAGGAAGCCAAGCGTCAGGAGCTAGCAAAACAAGCGGAAGCCAAGGCAAAAGCGGAAAAGGAAAGGCAATTAGCTGACGAAAGAGCCAAGGCCGAAAAGGAAAAGCAGGCCGCGCTTAACGCTGAAAAAGCCAAACAAGCTGCGGAAGCCGATGCCAGAGCCAAAGCAGAAAAAGACAAACAACTAGCCGCCGAAAAAGCGGAGAAAGAGCGCCAAGCAAAAATAGCGGCAGAAAAAGCCGAAAAAGAGCGTATGGCAGCTGAAGCGGAAGCCAAAGCCAAGGCTGAAAAAGAACGTCAGGCCAAACTAGCTGCGGAAAAGGCTGAGAAGGCGGAGAAAGAACGGCTCGCGGCGGAAGCGGCGGCAAAAGCCAAAGCAGAACAAGAGCGTCAAGCGGCGATAGCGGCGGCTGAAAAAGCCGAAAAAGAACGCCAGGCTGCGGAAGCCGCTGCGGCGGCTGCTGCAAAAGCTGCATCGGATAAGCAAGCCGTAGACTCAGCCAAGCAGATGATAGCGCGCAAAGTGGAAGGCGCCTGGACGCGGCCAATCAACGCGACGCAAGGCTTAAGATGCACGATTCAGGTAAAATTGTTGGCCAGTGGTGATGTGATGGACGCGGTGGTGATCGGTAGCAGCGGCGATCCGATTTTTGACCGTTCGGCGGAAAATGCGGTGCGTAAAGCTTCGCCACTACCAGTGCCGCAAGATAGAAATTTATTTAATCAGGAATTTAGAGTTTTTACCTTCGTGTTTAAACCGGAATAATCAGTAAACGGAAACGAGAGAATGATGTTAATCACAAGAATTTTAGTCGGCGGCATTTTGGCTGGGATGTTCACAGTGGCGCAGGCGGCCGGTTTAACGATAGAAATTACCAAAGGTTCGCAAACTGCGGTGCCTATCGCCATCGTACCGTTTGCCCAACAAGGCTCTATTGGCAATGTCAAATTGTCCGATGTGATCAGTTCAGATTTGGGTGGCAGCGGTTTTTTCAAAGCTTTGCCGGAAGACGATATGTTGACCAAGCCCAGTGAGCCGGAGCGCGTTAACTTTAAGGATTGGCAGGTCCTGGGCCAAGATTATATGGCTATTGGCCAAGTGGTCGGCAATGGTGGTAGCTACAACATCCAGTTTCATTTGTTCAACGTGCATAACGGTCAGTTGTTGATGGGCTATCGTTTGACCGCTGGCGCCAACGAATTGCGCCGTGCCGCTCACCACATCAGTGACCTGATTTACGAAAAACTAACCGGTCGCAAAGGTGCGTTTAACACCCGTATTGCTTATGTTACCAGCGTTCGCCGCGGCAACGGCAAGCAGTTTATGCTGCAAGTCGCCGATGCCGACGGTTACAACCCGCGCACGATTGCCGAATCGCCGGAGCCGATTATGGCACCTGCATGGTCGCCGGACGGCAGTAAAATCGCTTATGTATCCTTCCACACCAAACGTTCGGAAATTTGGGTGCAAACTTTGGCGACGGGTCAACGGGAAAGCGTTTCGTCATATCCTGGCATCAACGGGGCGCCGGCTTTTTCACCGGATGGCAGCCGTCTAGCGATTACGCTGTCAAAAGACGGCAGTCCGGATGTTTACGTATTGAATTTGGGTAGTCGCTCTTTGACGCGTCTGACCAGCGGTTTGTCCATCGATACCGAGCCAACTTGGTCGCCAGACGGCAGTTCTATCTTGTTTACGTCCGATCAAGGCGGTAAACCGCAGCTTTACCTGATGCCTGCCTTAGGTGGCAAGGCCAGTCGTGTCACTTTCCAGGGCGACTATAACGCTAGAGGCCGTTTTTCCGCAGATGGCAGAAGCTTAGCGATGGTAACCGGCAGTGGTGGTGGCTATAAGATTGCGGTTATGGATATGGCTTCGCGCACCGTGAACGTATTGACCGAGGGTAATCTTGACGAATCACCCAGCTTTGCGCCTAATGGCAGCATGGTTTTATTTGCCGCGAATCGCGGCGGCCGGTCGGCCTTATCGGTAGTGTCTACCGATGGCGCGATGCAACAAAAATTGGCATTCGAGAGTGGCGAGGTCCGCGAACCGGCCTGGGCACCTTGATTGCAAGCGCGATAGCCCTCACACTATCGCTACCTGAGTTTTACTTAATATTTGGAGAAAATTGATGAGATTTAACAAAACCTATTTGGCTTTAGCCATGACTGCGATTTTGGTAACGACCGGCTGTAGCTCAACCGAAGAAGAAGGCTTGGCGGATTCTTCTACCCAAGGCACCGACGCTTCTACCAGCGGTTACAACGATGGCTCGATGTCCGGCAGCCAATTCGGTTCAGGTAACGGTAGCAGCTTTGGTTCCGGTTCCGGCGCAAACCTGGGGCCTGAATTCAGCGATCCTAACAACCCGTTGTCCAAACAAGTCATTTACTTCGAAATCGATAGCAGCCAAGTCAAACAAGAATACGTGCCTGTCGTAGCAGCACATGCACGTTACTTGGCTTCACATCCCAATCAACACGTTATCCTGTCCGGCCATGCCGACGAGCGCGGTTCCAGCGAATACAACATCGCACTGGGCGAACAACGTTCTAAATCAGTAGAGAGAATGATGCGTTCACAAGGCGTCACCGCGAGCCAATTGGAAGTAGTTAGTTACGGTGAAGAAAAACCTGTCGTGTCTGGCCATGACGAATCAGCTTGGCAGCAAAATCGCCGCGTGGAAGTTGGCTATCAATGAGTAAGCGTGCGCTTCTGATACTGGGTCTCGGCTTTGGCTTATGTGCCGAAGCCGATGCTGCGCCTAACGGCGCCGGTTATCCGGCCGCGAATGCTTATGCGCAGCCGGCCGCCACTGACAATGCTATTTTTGAGGTATTGGGCAGATTAGAGCAGTTACAGTCCGAAGTGCAACAATTGCGCGGCATGGTCGAGGAGCAATCCCAGACCATCGCCGACTTGCAAAGAAAACAGAGCAATATGTACTCCGATCTTGATGATCGGATGCAGGCGCTTACCGCCGGCGGGCCAGCGCCGTCGGGTCAATCATCTCCCGCACCAGCACCAGCTGATGCGGCGGCTGCTCAACCTTCTGCGCCAGCGGCCCCGGTTGCACCAACTCCGGCGCCAGTCACAACTGCGACGCCAGCTCCGGCAGCGCCCGTCGTAGTGGACAATAAGCCGACCGCGACGGCAGCACAAGGCAACGAAAAGGAAAGGTATCAGTCGGCTTACGACACGTTGCGTAACGGCCACAATGCCCAAGCCATCAAAATGTTTCAGGATTTGCTGAAAGATTTTCCGGCCGGCGAGTTTGCCGACAATTCTCAGTATTGGTTGGCGGAAGCGTATAAGATCAACCGGGAATTCGATGCGGCGCGCGGCGCGTTCAATAAGGTGGTCAGCCAATACCCCAACAGCTCTAAAGTGCCGGATGCCTTGTTGAAACTGGGCTATATCGAATTCGATCTGCAAAACACCGCAAAAGCTCGCGATTATCTGACGCGGGTGACTACCAGCTATCCAGGCACCACTGCTGCGCATTTGGCGGAAAAAAAGCTGGCGCAAATGCCGCAATAAATTGGCGTGCGGATGGATCAAACGCTACGTATTACCGAAATATTCTATTCCCTGCAAGGCGAGGCGAATACGGTGGGGCTGCCTACCGTATTTATTCGCTTGACTGGCTGCCCTTTGCGTTGCAACTATTGCGATACCGCTTACGCTTTCAACGGCGGCGAAAAACTCAGTATCGACGATATTCTCCAGCAAGTTGGCCATTACAAGACTCGCTATGTGACGGTAACCGGCGGCGAACCTTTGGCACAACCGGCGTGTAATTCTTTAATGGTTAGACTGCTCGATGCCGGTTACCAGGTGTCGCTGGAAACCAGCGGTGCCCTGGATGTGGCGGCGGTCGATAGCCGAGTCAGTAAAGTGATGGATTTGAAAACGCCGAGTTCCGGTGAGCTTGAGCGCAATCGGTATGACAATATCCAGTATTTAACGGCGCACGACCAAGTCAAATTCGTGATTGCCGACGCCGCCGATTACCAATGGGCCAAACAGCAACTTGAGCTATATCGCTTAGTTGAACATTGCCAAGTACTGTTCTCGCCGGTGATGGATGTGATGTCACCTACCGAACTGGCCGAGCGTATTTTGGCCGACCAATTACAGGTTCGGTTTCAAATTCAATTACATAAATTTCTTTGGAACGACGCGCGTGGAAAATAACAGCAGTTCCAGACCGGCAATCATTTTGTTGTCCGGCGGCCTGGATTCTATAACGGTATTGGCGCTTGCCAAGCAACAAGGGTTTGCTTGCTACGCATTGAGTTTTGATTACGGCCAGCGCCACAATGCCGAATTGGAAGCTTCGCGGAGAATTGCCAAGCACTATCAGGTCGCCGATCACAAGATTATCAGCCTCGGGTTGAGCGCAATCGGGGGGTCCGCTTTAACCGATGCCCGGATTGATGTGCCGACTTCTCCGCAAGCCGGCATTCCGGTGACTTATGTGCCGGCCAGAAACACTATATTTTTGGCGTTTGCCCTGGGTTGGGCTGAAGTGGTGAAAGCGCATGACGTATTTATCGGTGTGAATGCTGTCGATTATTCCGGTTACCCCGATTGTCGGCCGGAATTTATTAAAGCTTTTCAGGATATGGCCAACCTGGGCACCAAAGCCGGAGTGGAAGGGCATAAAATTCAAATTCACACGCCGTTGATAGCACTGAGTAAAGCCGAGATCATTCAAAAAGGCTTGGCACTGGGTGTAAATTACGCGGATACCGTTTCCTGCTATTCAGCGGATATCAAGGGCAGAGCTTGCGGCGTGTGCGATGCCTGCCGATTGCGTGCGGCCGGTTTTGAAAATCTGGGCGTGGACGATCCGACTCATTATCGACCTAAATAACCGGGGTTGACGCGCATTTATTAGAAACTCAAATAGCACGGGTATTTATTTGTCGGCTAAGCTATAAATAAATTTATCGTCGATCCGAGGGTCTTTCAGTATGCAAGTCAATCAAACCAAGTCCCAGTTTGTCGCTGTGGCCTCCATCGCCGCCGAATTGAGCGCGGTGATGGAAGTGGCCAAGGAAATTTCCCTAGCGGCAGCCAATGCCAAAGCGATTGCCTTTCGAGCCGGGGAAAAGGCCAAGGGCTTCCAGCCCATTACCGACTTCATCAACGAATTGGCCAAGGATACGATCGAATTGGTCAATAACATCAACGAATACGCTTTCCACCTCTATCGCCTGACAGTCAATGAACAACGCATGACAGAAGCGTGCAGACGTTTCGAGAAGGTCGGGCAGTTGGCTGTCGGCGCTCGATATGCCGATTCTTTGAACGCCCCATTGCAACAAGTCAGACAAAGAAATCAGGTTTGTCATCGCGAGTTTATTATTCAGGTTTCGGAATTATTGATTAAGTTGGCGGACGTGATGCATCCAGCTAGGGCGGCCCGGGTGATTGCTGCCAACTCCCGTATTGAGGCGTCGCAAGCGGGCGAGTATCTGCAAAGTCTGCAAGCGGTCGCTGAAAGCGTCGACAACGCTGCGCAAATAATCAACGACAAAGTGCATAAATGTCGGAGTGCGTTGACGATTATTAACGTCGCCGAATAGCGCGCCAATCAAATCCAGTATCGCCAAGAGGTACAGTTAGCATGAGAATGACCAAAATTTATGAGGGCGCCTACCAATGGATAATGTTGGGACGCGACGAACATAAGCCCGAGAAGATTATCGATACCAACCAATATATGGTGAGGACCGCTAATCGCTGCTTATTGATCGATCCGGGCGGCATAGAACTGTTTGCGCCAATGCTGGCGGCAGTTTTGCACCATGCCCCGGTCGAGGAAATTACCGATTTGTTCGCATCGCATCAAGATCCGGATATCATTTCGTCTTTAGGTTTATGGGATCAGGCGCTGCCCAACGCCAAGCTGCATGCCTCGGCTTTGTGGGAAGGTTTTTTAAGGCATTTTGGCTGTGAAACTATCGAATATGTGCCGATTCCCGATCATGGCGGTGTCATCAATCTCGGCAGTACCGAGTTGCAAATCGTGCCCGCGCACTACCTGCATGCCTCCGCCAATTTCCATATTTACGATCCGCACGCCAAAATCCTGATGTCCGGTGATGTCGGTGCCGCCCTGGAAGCGCCGGCTATGCCGGTGTTTGTGGAGAATTTTGATATGCACGTGGAGAAAATGCGTTATTTCCATCAGCGTTGGATGCCCTCCAATCAAGCCAAGCGGGCCTGGATCGATAGGGTCAGGAAACTGGATATCGACATTTTGGCGCCGCAACATGGCCGGATGTTCAAAGGCGATGATGTGAAGCGTTTTCTGGATTGGTTCGAGGCCTTGCAAGTGGGGATTGCCGTATAAAACAAGCATTTGCCGAAAATTGGGTTTATAATCCGGCCATTACGAGCCCCCGTCGCGAGATGGGGGTTTTTTGTTAGTGAGAGTAGTTGAGGTATCTCATCAAGCATGGCGCAAAAACTTTATATACAGACTAACGGCTGTCAAATGAACGAATACGATTCCGATAAAATGCGGGACGTATTGATGGCATCGCACGGGATGGAATTGACCGACATTCCGGAACACGCCGATGTGCTGTTACTAAACACTTGTTCGATACGCGAAAAAGCCCAGGAAAAAGTGTTTTCCGCCGTCGGGCGCTGGAAAAAAATCAAAGATAAACGTCCCGGTGTGATTATCGGCGTCGGTGGCTGCGTTGCCAGCCAAGAAGGTGCCGCCTTGCAAAAACGCGCGCCGTATGTAGACATCGTGTTTGGTCCGCAAACCTTGCACCGCCTGCCGGAGTTGTTAAACCAGGCGCGCAGCGGTGGTAAGCATGTCGTGGATATTTCTTTTCCCGAAATTGAAAAATTCGATAATTTACCGGAACCGCGTGCGGAAGGCCCTAAGGCCTATGTGTCCGTAATGGAAGGGTGCAGTAAATATTGTACCTATTGTGTAGTGCCTTACACGCGCGGTGAAGAAGTCAGCAGGCCGCTTAACGATGTGATTGCCGAGATTGAGACGCTAGCCAAGCAAGGCGTGCGCGAGATCAATCTGCTCGGCCAAAACGTTAATGCCTATCGCGGTGCGATGGAAGACGGTGATGTCGCCAGCTTTGCGCTGTTGTTGCATTTTGTCGCTGCTGTCGACGGTATAGACCGTATTCGCTTCACCACCTCGCATCCCTTAGAGTTCACCGACGACATCATCGAAGCGTTCGCTGAGATTCCGCAGCTGGTCAATCATTTGCATTTACCGGTGCAAAGCGGCAGCAACCGCATTTTGGCCGAGATGAAGCGCGGCCATATGCGTGAAGATTATCTGGAAATCATGCGCAAAATGAAGGCCGTGCGGCCAGGCATCAGCCTGTCTTCGGATTTCATCGTCGGTTTTCCCGGCGAAACCGAACAGGATTTTGAAGATACCATGGCACTGATTGAGGAGGTCGGTTATGACTTGTCTTACAGTTTTATCTTCAGCGCTCGGCCGGGTACGCCGGCGGCCAATTTTGCCGATGACGTCAGTATGGCGGTTAAGGAACAGCGTCTGAAGCGCCTGAAAGACCGGCTTAACGAGATGTTCATGGCGATTTCCGAAGCGATGATCGGTAGCGTGCAAAGCGTACTGGTAGAAGGCATTTCCAAGAAAAACCCGCTGCACCTGACCGGCCGTACCGAAAATAATCGCGCCGTCAATTTCGCCGGGCACCCGCGCTTGATCGGGCAATTTGTCGATGTCTACATTGCCGAAGCCTTGCCCAATTCGCTACGGGGCCGCCTGGTGGAATCGTCCATAGAAAAAATTACGCAGACCGCCTAGTGTTGACCGCCAGCCATTTTTCGCAAGAAATCACTCTATTACCCGCCGATGCGCAACGCCTGTCCAATTTTTGCGGGCAGTTGGATGCGCATATCCGCCAAATCGAGCAACGCTTGCAGGTGGAGATCGCCAATCGCAGCAATCATTTCAAAGTGACGGGCGTTGATGCAGCTGTCACAGCAGCTTGCGCGGTGATTCAGAAATTGTTCGAACTGACCGAGCGGGAAGAAATTACCCCGGAACAGGTGCATTTGAGTTTACAGGATGCCAGTATCGATCAGCTATTGCAGGCGGCTCCGCCCGTGAGGTTGGAGCCGGTAGCGATTAAAACCAAACGCGGTGTGATCAAGGGGCGCGGCTTCAATCAGCAGGACTATCTGCGCAAAATCCTGTCGCACGACATCAACTTCGGCGTCGGTCCCGCCGGTACCGGTAAAACCTATCTGGCGGTGGCTTGCGCGGTTGACGCGTTGCAAAACGAGACGGTACGGCGGATTATCCTGGTGAGACCCGCAGTGGAAGCCGGCGAGAAATTGGGTTTCCTACCGGGCGACATGGCGCAAAAAGTCGATCCTTATTTGCGGCCGCTGTACGATGCGCTTTACGACATGTTGGGCTTCGAACGCGTCGAGAAATTGCTGGAAAAAAATGTCATCGAAGTAGCGCCCTTAGCCTTTATGCGCGGCCGAACCTTGAACGACTCCTTCATTATTTTGGATGAAGCGCAAAATACCACAGTCGAACAGATCAAGATGTTTCTGACCCGGATCGGTTTCGGCTCCACGGCGGTGATTACCGGCGATGTCACGCAAATCGATTTGCCCAACGAAAAAATGTCCGGTTTGAAGCATGTGTTGAAAGTGCTGAAGGATGTGGAGGGTATCAGTTTTACCTTTTTCGGCGTGCGCGATGTGGTCAGGCATCCTTTGGTGCAGCGGATAGTTGCCGCCTACGAGCACTACGAGAAAGAGCACACGCCCTCGGTTTAGTGTATGAATTATATCGATATGCAAATTGCTACTTCGGCGCCTCACCCCGAATTGGAGCAGTTTCAGCGATGGGTGGATGCCGCGCTAGCAATCTTTGAGGATGGCGCGGACTGCGAGCTGGTGATTCGTTTGGTCGATGATGCGGAAAGCGCCCAACTCAACCAACAATATCGCCATAAGACCGGGCCCACCAATATCCTGAGCTTTCCCTTTGAAGCGCCGGCGGGTATGGACATGGACTTGCTCGGCGATTTGGTGATTTGCGCGCCGCTGATTGCGCAGGAAGCAGCGCAGCAAAACAAATTACCCGAACATCATTGGACCCATATCACTATACACGGCGTATTGCATTTGCTAGGGTATGACCATATAGAGGATCAGGATGCCGAACAAATGGAAGCATTAGAGATCGAGATTTTGAGCAAATTAGGTATAGCAAACCCTTATATGGAGGATGGAAAGTAATGAGCGATGGTAACCCCCCGAGTAGTCAACCCCATAAGAGCTTGATCGAGCGCATCGGTCATTTTCTGAGTGGGGAACCGCAAGATCAGGAAGACTTGCTGGAGATATTGAGAGAATCGCAAGAAAAACATCTGTTAGACTCTGACGCGTTGGCCATGATGGAAGGCGTGATGCATGTGGCGGAGATGCGGGTCAGAGACATCATGATTCCGCGTTCGCAAATGGTGGTCGTGCCCAGGGATGCGGAACTGGAAACCATCTTTCCCTTAGTCGTCGAATTTGCCCATTCCCGTTTTCCGGTCATCGAAGAAGACCGTAGCAAGGTGGTCGGCGTTTTGCTTGCCAAAGACTTGCTGGCGCACGCTTTGCGGGACAAAACCCTGAAAGTGGAAGATGTGATGCGACCGGTCAACGTGGTCCCGGAAAGCAAACGCTTAAACGTGCTGCTGAAAGAGTTTCGCACCGAACGCAATCACATGGCCATAGTGGTAGACGAATACGGCAATGCCGCCGGCTTGGTGACGATTGAAGACGTCCTGGAGCAAATCGTTGGCAAGATCGAAGACGAGCACGACGACGACGAAGTACAAGAATTTATTTCCCAGCGTAGCGAAAAAGAATTTATCGTCAGCGCGCTGACACCCATCGAAGAGTTTAACGATTATTTTTCCGCCACCCTGGAAGACGACGAATACGATACGCTAGGCGGTTTGATCGTGCAGAGGCTAGAACATTTTCCGAAGAAAGGCGAGAAAGTGGAGCTGGAAGATTTCTGTTTTGAGGTATTGCGTGCCGACAATCGGCGGGTGCATTTATTGAAATTGAAGATCAAATAAGTGTGTTCTTTGCGCTGGTGCCGGAGGCCTGAAGGATTAGCAGTTCCTCGAACGCATCGGCAGGCAGGGCTCTGGAGAATAAATAGCCCTGCCCATAGTCGCATTCCGCTTCCAGCAGTAGTTGACGTTGTTGTTCGGTTTCTATGCCTTCCGCGATGACCTTCATACCCAACTTGTGCGCCATCACGATAATCGCTTCGCAGAGAATTTTGTCGCTGGAATTCGGCGACAAATTGCCGACAAAAGACTGATCTATTTTCAGATAATCGATATCGAATTTTTTCAGATAAGCTAGCGACGAATAGCCGGTGCCGAAGTCATCCAGCGATACTTGAATTCCCGCGTCTCGAAAGGCCAGTAATTGATCTTTCACCACATTGCTGGCGTCCAACAGCAAGCCCTCGGTAATTTCCGCCACGATGCTTTGTCCGGGCAGTTCAAGTGTTTGCAAGTATTCCAGCCAAGTGCCATGGGAATGGTCGTCGTAGAACTGCACCGGTGATTTGTTGACGCTGATTTGAAAATCCGGATGGTACCGGGAACGCCATTGTTTAACCTGACCTGCCGCTTGTTTAAATACCCAATCGCCGATCTCGGCAATCAGGCCTATATCTTCGGCAATATGTACAAATTCGCCGGGGCTAACCATGCCGCGCGTCGGGTGTTGCCAGCGTATCAGCGCTTCGGCTTTGTGGATGGCGCCGGAGCCCAGTTCCACGACCGGCTGGTAATACACCTCAAACTGGTTTGCCTCCAGAGCATTGCGCAAATCGTCGGCAATCAGCATTCGCGCTAGTGCGGCTTCCTGCATTGACGGGGTGAAATAACAATAGCGATTACGGCCCTGATGTTTGGCGGCGTACATTGCCTGATCGGCGTTTTTGATTAAGGCATCGATTCTCTCGGCGTCCTTGGGGTAGAGCGTGATGCCGATACTGGCGGAGATGTAGGCCACTTTGCTTTTCAGCTGAAAAGGTTCGGCCAATCTTTGCAGGATATTTTTGACGACGCGTTCGGCATTGTCGGCGTCATCCAGTTCGCCGAGGATGACTGTAAATTCGTCGCCGCCCAATCTGGCGACAGTATCCGAATCGCGCACGCAACGCAGCAGCCTTTGCGAGGCATCTTTCAGTAATAAATCGCCCATATCGTGCCCCAGCGTATCGTTAACTTCTTTGAAACGGTCCAGATCAAGCAATATCAATGCAACCTGTAAGCCACTGCGATGCGCCTTTTTGATTTCCTGATCCAGTCTGTCGTGGAACATACGGCGGTTGGGTAGGCCGGTAAGTGGGTCGAAATTGGCTTGGGTCCAGATCAGTTCTTCGGACTGTTTCTTTTGGGTGATGTCCGAAAATAATGCAACGCGCCGTTGTGGCACGCCATCCGCGCTAAATATGGTATTGATGGTCAGTTGCTCGGCGAATATGTCGCCGTTCTTCCGGCGATTCCAAATTTCGCCTTTCCAGTGACCGTTGCTGTTGATGGCTTGCCACATGGCTTGGTAGAACTGTTCGCCCTGCCGCTCCGAGTTCAGAATGTTATGGTTTTTACCGATGACTTCTTCCAATGTGTAGCCGGTCAACGCGGTGAAAGCCGGATTAACATTGATAATCATGCCTTGTGCGTCGGTCACGGCCATAGCTTCGCTGCTGTTTTGATACACTAATGACGCCAATTGCAGTTCTTCATTGCTGCGGCTGCGGTCAATTGCGATGCCGGCCAGATGCGAAGCTTGTTCAATCATCTGGATATCGTCGGCTCCCGGTGCCGCAGGCTGTCGCTGGTAAATAGCGAACGTGCCCAACAATTGGCCGGAGGAGCCTCGGATCGGTTCCGACCAGCAGGCCCCTAAGTCGGCCCGTGCCGCAAGCTCGGTAAAAGGCCCCCAATAAGTATGATTTTGAATATCTTCGACAATGACGCGTTGGCCAAAGTAAGCGGCAGTGCCGCATGAGCCGACGCCGGGACCTATGAACAAGCCGTCTACGGCGGCATTGTAGAAGTCGGGCAGGCGCGGTGCCGCACCAATAAATAAGCGATTGCCTTCGCTATTTAATAACAAGATTGAACAGAGTAAGTCCGGATTTTGGGTTTCCACACCCCACACTACCGCTTGCAGGATCTCCGGTAATGCCGCACCTTTGGACAGTAATTCCAGCACGTGGTTATGGGCGCGTTCGCGATTAGCCGCTTGTTGGCGATCACTGATATCCATGGCAATACCGATAATGCCGACCGTTTCTTGGTTGATGTCCTGTAATTGGGTACGGGTTATCTGTATGGTATGCCGTTTGCCGTCGGCAAATTTTATTTGCTCAAGAGATTGATGCGGTTGGTTCGTTTGCGCTAAACAGGCTTGATCGGCGCTTAGAAAACGGCCAGCCATTTCCGAGCCAAACAACTCGGCAAGTTGCTCGTTAGCAATGAAACGGGCTTCCGGTAAGCCAAGGGCGTCGCAAAAGGTATGGTTTACAAACAAAAAGCGCGTATCAAGGTCGGCCAGCCAAATGCCGACCGGTGCATTATCCAGAATGGCATGCAACTTGGCTTCCGAGGCATGTAACTCGGCTACTTGCGAATTTAATTGCTCAGTCATCGAGATGAAGCTATTGGCTAGATAGCCGATTTCGTCGTTACGATGCGTGGGCAAGCCGGTTAGCGGTGTGCCCAGCTTGAATTGACCGATGGCGGTCGTCATCGAATTTAACGGTTTGGCCAGGACGCGCGCCAACATTAGCGAAATTGCACTTGCCAGCAGGCTGAACAACAATGTGATTTCAATTACTCCCACGCCGAGAGCCTTGCTTTCCACCAATACGTTTTGCAGCGGCGTATACAAGCCCAGCATCACGAAGCGCCCGCTGCTTTCCGAACCCAACGACAGTTTTACGAAAGCGGCTAGTGAAGAAGGTGCCAGACTTTGCGTATCGCTGGACGCGAACACCGAATGCTCTTGTTTGCCAGCCAGAATCGCTTTTATGTCCGGGATGTCATCCTGAATCAGGAAACTGCGCCCGCTCTCAAATCCAAAGGTTTTTGCAGCGTCGGGGTGAATCAAGTAGTCCCCTCTGTCATTGCTGAGCAGCAATTCAATATCGTCGGGAATGTTGCCGCGCACTTGCTCGAACAATCCCTGCAAGTCGACATTGATGACGATCACAGCGATGGTGGCGTTCGACGATTTGATTGGCATCGCTATCCGCAGGGTGGGTTTGCCGAATCCCAGGTGAGTACCCAATTCTTGGTTTAAATTGATTTCGGAAACGTAGTATTGCTCGGCGGCCAGAGGCACGGTTTCGAATACGTAAGGGAAATGGTTTTTCTCTTGTAATTGTGCTTCGGCAATGACTTTTAGGTTGTCCCGGTCTCTATCGACTCTGACCAATTCCTTGCCGTAATGTTGTGTGTCAATCAAACGGATTTGACTGTATTCGGGATGGGCGTTCAGCAGGCTAACAAAAATCTCCGCCAATTGATTTTTGCGTACGGTCAACTTTGAATCAGGTTTCGCCGAGACGATGTCGGCGCTGACCGGCATATTGGCCAGAAACTTTACGTTGCTTGCGGTGGCTGCCAACGCATCCGCGAAGCGGTGTCCCAAGGCTTGGGTGTCGTTGAGTAGCTTATCCTTGGCCGTTCCCACCAGCATGGCGCGGCTACGGTCGTAAACATAATAACCGGTCAGGCCTGTCGATAACGTGCCTAGCAGTGCCAGCCAGAAACCCAGTTTTATGCCTATGCTGGAGCGCACTCAGAAGGCCTCGGGTACTTCGCCGGAAATGATTCTATCCCATAGCGTTTTGCGCACCAGCGGATTGGCTATCGGTTCCAACCAAATGATGGGCTGGTTTTGGGTGCTGTCGTTTTCTGACGCGGTGATGGTGTTTGCCAAGCCGTGTTGCTGGGTGAGCCGTTCGCTGACCGCTTTTTCCAAGGTGTAATTAATCCATTTTTCCGCTAATTCCGGGTTTGGGCTATTGCGGGTGATCGCCCAGCAATCCAGCCAGGCCAGCGCGCCTTCACGGGGAATGACGTAGCCGATGTCCGCACCTGCTTCGCGCAGGGCTTTCAGTTGTTGCGTGCCGTAATTGCCGAAAATCAAGGCTACATCATACTTAACAAAAAGCCTGGTGGCTTCTTCGGCGGTCGCGTAAAAGGTCAAAACATTGCGACGCAACTTGACCAGTTCGCGAGCAGCCTGTTGTAGCTCGGGATCTGTCATGCGGAACGGATTGGACACGCCCCTTAGTAATCCGACCATGGAAAAATTGTGATTACTGGCGTTAAAAGCCAGCACCCGGCCCCGATAAGTAGCGTCCCACATGGCTGACATGGATTGTGGAGCAGTATTAACTAGTTTACGGTTGTAGATCAGCCCCATTTCCGAGTAGGTGTAAGGAACGGCATACGTATTGTTCTCACGAACCAGGCCGGGGATAGCTTGCAAGTTTTGGAAACGCGGCAATTGCTGGGTGTGGTTGGGGATATTCACCATTCTGATCGGTCTGCTTAGGCCCTGATCGATGTAGCGCTGTAATTCCGCAGTATTGACAGCAAATACGTCATAGTTGCCGCTATTAATTTTTTGCCAAAGGTCGTCGTCGGACGTTACCAGGGTTAATTCTATTGCAACGTTGAACCGCTGCTGGAAAGCCGAAACCACTTGATTGTCGGCGTAGCCGTCCCAAGTGAGTACCCGCAGCGTTTCCTGGGCGGACACCCAACCGGATGTTGCCAGACATATGATCGTTAGAAAATATGTAAGAACGGTCACGGAACGTTTAGCAATGATGCTCATAAGGCTGTTGGCATGAATTTGTCGGGCCATCATAACCAATTAGTATGCGCTTTCCGCCAATTACAATATTGATATTATGTTGCTGCGCACAGATTCCGAAAATAATTCCGTGACGATGTCGGGCGTGATTGTGTAGCCGGTAGTTTAAGGTGGGCCCGGATTAATCTGCTTGATCGACTTTGATCAGAATGCGTAAAACGTTTTGCCGGGTACTGTGGTTGAAACTGTTGAAGCCGCGACTGTCGGATTTTTCGGTGTCGGCATTGCCGGCAATTTCCACCCATTCGCCGAGATTGGCGCGTAAAGTGGTGCGAGCGGATTGGGTTTCGATATGGCCGTTGCGCTGAAAGCTGTCCGACCACGGTTCGACATCGAGAATGACCTGGTTGCCGGTCAAACGCGGCGTAACAGCGAAGCCTGTACTGGCTTCAATCATCTGGGTGTTGGTGCTTACTGCGGAACCGTAACCATAGCCCGAGTCGTAGACGCTGTAATTTTGCACCGGCCGCACCTGTCCGGTTTTGATATGGGCCGCCTGGCCTTCCAAGGTGCGTAATTGTTGATGTTGCTGCCGGTTTTGCAAATCCTCGGTGTTGCCCATCATGCCGCGCATCCGAATCATATTCGGCGCTGCGGCAATCGCCGCTTCGGCGTTCAACTCGGCTGCGGTTTTGCTGCTGGTTTGCAGTACACTGATGACCAAATTGCTGAGCCGGGCATCGAGTTTTTGAATGAGTGCTCTAATTTCGCCGAGTTTGGCGGGATTGGTTTTAACGATCAGACTGGAGCCATTATCGATGACGCGATCTTCGGCATCCAGCAAGGGTGCCACTAAAGCTTGGACTTCAGCGGCGGGGCGGTTGACGAGCGGGATGACTTCCATCACCGATTCGTCGGCGACCGCGAGGCCGGCTATCAACATCAGGCCGGCCAAGCAGGTTTTAGATTTCATTGTAAAGCGCGAGATATTGATTCGCACTGTTTTGCCAGGAGAAATCCTTGATCATCGCGTTACGCTGAATTTTTTTCCACACCGGTTGGTTGTGGAATAGTACCAGACTGCGTTTGATGGCTTCTATCAGCGCTGCCGCCGACGCATCGTTAAACGAGATGCCGCTGGCGGTGCCATTGCTGATGCTTTCCGGTAGTGCATCGACCACCGTGTCTGCCAAGCCGCCGGTTTTTCTGACAATAGGTATCGTGCCGTAGCATTGGCTATACATTTGATTTAGACCGCAAGGTTCGAAGCGCGATGGCATAAGGAATATGTCGGCACCCGCTTCGATTTGATGCGCCAAGCGTTCGTCGTAACCGATGGTGATGGACACTCGTTCGGGATACAGGCGGGCAAACTCCTGCAGGCGGTATTCGATGCTTTTGTCGCCGCTGCCCAGTAAGGCAAATTGCAAGGGTAGGGTGGTCATCTCCTGTAGACAGCTCAGTACCAGATCGATGCCTTTTTGCTCGACTAATCGACCGATCAAGCCGAACAAGGGTGTTTCCAAATCCACCGGCAAGCCCAGCTGCTGTTGCAATGCCGTTTTGTTGACTTGCTTGTCTTTTAGCTTGTCGACGCTGTAAGGCTGCGCAATATAAGCATCGTTGGCCGGATTCCAGACCGACACATCAATGCCGTTGATAATGCCGCGCAAGTGGCTTTGCTTATGCGCCAATAGGCCCTCCAAGCCGTAACCGAACTCAGGGGTCTGGATTTCCTGGGCATAAGTGGGACTTACCGTGGTAATACGGTCGGAATAGCTCAGGCCGCCTTTGATGAAGGACAGCATGCCGTGGAATTCCAGGCCGTCGGGATGTAGTAATTGCCCGGGCAGATTTAACTGGGCGTAGGTGCTGCCGGGGAACAGGCCTTGGTAGGCCATATTGTGAATGGTAAAAATCGTCGCCGGCGGGTTGGGTTCCAATGACAGTAGCGCGGGTACCAAGCCGGTCTGCCAATCGTTGCAATGCACGATGTCGGCGTGCCAATTTAAATAAGCCCGGTTGGTGGCCACTTCCACGATGATGCGGCAGAACAACGCAAAGCGCTCACCGATGTTCGGCCAGGGTCGCCCGGCTTCATCGAGGTAAGGGTTACCGGGAAAATTGAAGAACGGCGGATAGTCCACCAGCCAGACGATGACATCGCTGTCCGGCAAGCGCGTTTCCAATAGGTTAACGTCGCAATTGTTGACTCGTACCGTGCACAGATAACGGCCGGGCTCGCAATTCTTGATGCCTTGGTAATTAGGCATGATGATGCGCACGTCCTGGCCCAGTTCTGCCAGGGCCAAGGGCAGGCTGCCGGCGACATCCGCCAGGCCGCCGGTCTTAATCAAAGGATGGGTTTCGCTACTCGCGAACAGAATTTTTTTCATGACGATTAAAACTACATTTTCAAAATAATGCCGGCCAGGGGCGGCAAGGTTACGGAAATGGAGTGGTCTTGATTCATCCACGGTTGCGGTTCGGATAGTACTGCGCCGTTGCCGGTGTTGCTGCCGTCGTAATACTGCGAATCCGAGTTGAAGATTTCGTAGTAAGTCCCTGGGTTAGGTACGCCGATCCGGTAGCTTTCGCGAGGAACGGGCGTGAAGTTCAGGATCACGATCAGATCTTCATGCGCCGATTTGCGGCGGTAGCTAATGATCGATTGCTGATAATCGTGGCAATCGATCCACTCGAACCCGTGGTGATCGAAATCGTAGCGGTGCAGCGCCGCGTGGCTGGCATAGAGTTTATTCAAGTCTTTAACCAGGGTTTGTAGACCTTTGTGATGCGGGTAATCCAGTACATACCAATCCAAAGTGCGGTTGCAACTCCACTCGGTACCCTGACCAAATTCGCAGCCCATGAACAACAGTTTTTTGCCCGGATAGGTAAACATCATCGTATACAGCAGGCGCAAATTGGCAAAGCGTTGCCATTCGTCACCGGGCATCTTGTTCAGCATCGAGCCTTTGCCGTGCACTACTTCGTCGTGTGAAAACGGCAGTACAAAGTTTTCGGTGAATGCGTAAAGCAGGCCGAAGGTCAGCGAATCGTGATGATATGAGCGATGAATGGGTTGTTCCTGCATGTAGTGCAGAATGTCGTGCATCCAGCCCATGTTCCACTTCATCGAGAAGCCCAAGCCACCGGTCCAGGTCGGGCGAGTGACTTGCGGCCAGGAAGTCGATTCCTCGGCCATGATCACCGTACCGGGATGCTGTTCGTGGGTGACGGTATTCATCTGGCGCAGGAAATCGATGGCTTCCAGGTTTTCGTTGCCGCCATACATGTTTGGAATCCAGTCGTTGGCGTCGCGGGAATAATCCAGATACAACATTGAGGCCACCGCATCGACGCGCAGGCCGTCCAGATGGAATTCCTCCAGCCAGAAGAAGGCGCTGGACAGCAGGAAGTTTTTCACTTCGTTGCGGCTGTAGTTGTAGATCAGCGTGCCCCAGTCGCGGTGCTCGCCCTTGCGCGGGTCTTCGTGTTCGTACAGCGGGGTGCCGTCGAAACGACCCAGCGCGAAGCTGTCTTTCGGAAAGTGGGCGGGCACCCAGTCCAAAATCACGCCGATGCCGTTTTGATGGCAATGATCGACGAAATAGCGGAAATCATCCGGGGTGCCGTGGCGGCTGGTGGGCGCAAAATAACCGGTGGTTTGATAGCCCCAGGAAATGTCCAGCGGATGCTCGGTTACCGGCAATAGCTCAATGTGGGTAAAGCCCAATTCCTTGACGTAATCCACCAATTGCTCGGCCAGTTCCCGGTAATTCAGGAAATTGCCGCGATGGTCGCGCCGCCAGGAGCCCAGATGAACCTCGTAAATCGACATAGGCTGATGCAGCCAGTCGTGTTGCGGGCGTTGGTCCATCCAGCTGCCGTCTTGCCAGGTATAACTGTCTTCGGCCGTGACGATGGCCGCGGTTTGCGGACGGAATTCGAATTGCTGGCCGTAAGGGTCGGTTTTGACCAACAGTTGGCCGGTATGGCGATTGAGAATTTCAAACTTGTACAGGCAGCCGACCGCCAGGCCCGGAATGAAAATTTCCCAGATACCGCTGCTGCCCAAGCTGCGCATCGGATGGCAACGGCCGTCCCAGCGATTGAAGTCGCCGATGACGCTGACCCGCTGTGCATTCGGCGCCCAGACCGCAAAATGTACGCCGGGAATGTCGGCTACGCTGTGTAGATGCGAGCCAAGCTTTTGATAGATGTGCCAATGCCGGCCTTCGGCAAACAGGTGCTGGTCGAATTCCGGTAGTACCGGGCCGAAGCAATACGGATCGTACTGTTGATGGTCATGGCCGTCCTTGTCAGTCCAAAATAATTGGTAATGCTCGGGGATAGCTTGGTTGCCCGGATGGTATTCAAAAAAATCGGTATCGGGAATGCGTTTGAATTCAGGGCCTTTTGGGCTGTTTATTCTCACGGTTTCCGCATAAGGCAAATACACTTTGATGACGTTGTCGCTGCCTTGACCATGACGGCCTAGCACGGCGAAAGGATCGTGATGCTTTGCTTCGGTGAGTTTTATTAGTTCTGAATCAAGCGTGTTGGTTTTGCTTGGCTTGTTCATTTTGCAATGCCTCAGTTATAGTTTAGTTATCGGTTGGCAGGAATAGCAATTTTGGTAATGACCGACTTTTCAGCATCAAATCGCTTGAGTTTTTACTTTTCCGTGAAGAGTAACGATAATGGCTCCACGCGGCAAGTGGCAGGTAGAGAAATCTGTTAAATGTCGGTTGCAGTCGGTTTTGGGCGGTACAGCTTATTTAATTGAAAGAGGATACACATGTCAGTCGTCGATACACATCAAACGGAGAGACGGGTCAATGATTTAACCCGCAATACCATTGCGTTAATTCTGGCTGGCGGACGCGGGTCGCGGCTAAAGGATATGACCGACTGGCGGGCCAAGCCGGCGGTGCCGTTTGGTGGTAAATTCCGTATCATCGACTTTCCCTTATCCAATTGTATCAACTCCGACATTCGCAAGATCGGTATCCTTACCCAGTATAAGGCCGATTCGCTAATTCGCCACATTCAACAAGGCTGGGGCTTTTTGCGCGGCGAGTTTGGTGAATACGTCGACTTAATGCCGGCGCAACAACGGCATGACGAACATTCCTGGTATCAAGGCACCGCCGATGCGATTTATCAAAACATCGACATCTTGCGGGCCCGTAACCCTGAGTTTGTGTTGGTGTTGGCCGGCGATCACATTTACAAGATGGACTACTCGGTCATGCTGGCCGACCACGTCGCCAATAAGGCCGATCTAACGATAGGCTGCATCGAGGTATCCCTGGAAGATGCCAAAGCGTTTGGTGTGATGCATGTTGATGAAAATCGCCGGGTCAAGGCTTTTGTGGAAAAACCCGAAAACCCGCCCGTCATGCCCGGCCGTGAAAATACCGCGCTGGCTTCCATGGGTATTTATATTTTCAATGCGGGGTTCTTGTTTGAGCAACTGATCAAGGATGCCGATACCAAAGGCTCCAGCCGTGATTTCGGTAAGGACATCATTCCGTCGGTGATCGAAAAATACCGGGTCAATGCGTATCCGTTCCTGGATTTACAAAGCGGCCAACAAAGTTACTGGCGCGACGTGGGAACCATCGATGCGTATTGGGCGGCCAATATGGAATTGGTTGGGGTTAAACCAGACATGAATCTTTACGATAATACTTGGCCGATCTGGACCTATCAAGCGCAAACCCCGCCCGCCAAATTTGTGTTCGACGACGACGATAGACGTGGTCAGGCAATCGATTCCATGGTCTCCGGCGGTTGCGTAATTTCCGGAGCGACGGTGCGCCACTCCCTGCTGTTCTCCATGGTGCGGGTCAATTCATACAGCTCGGTACAAGACTCGGTGGTATTGCCCGAAGTGAATATCGGCCGACACTGCCGGATTACCAAAGCCATCATCGAAAAAGGTTGTCAGATACCGGAAGGTACGGTGATCGGCGAAGACCGAGCGGAAGACGAAAAACGTTTTCATGTCAGCGAGGGCGGCGTGGTGTTGGTGACATCCGATATGCTCGGACAAAGACGGAATTATGTCCGATAAAAAGCTCAAGCTGGTGCTGTGCTGGCACATGCACCAGCCGGAGTATCGCGACATGCAGAGCGGTGAATTCAAATTGCCGTGGACCTATCTGCACGTGATTAAGGATTATGTGGATATGGTCGCGCATCTGGAAGCAGTGCCGGCGGCTAAAGCAGTAGTGAATTTTGCGCCTATCCTGCTGGAGCAGATCGAAGATTATTCGAACCAGGTCAGCGGTTATTTGCACGACAGAATTGCTATCAAGGATCCCTTGTTGGCAGCTTTGGTCGAACCCTCTGTTTCCGCCGATCCGGAGAAGCGTTTAAAGTTATTGCGGGATTGCCGGAAAGCCAATCGCGAACGGCAGATCGAGCGTTATCCGGCTTTTCGTAAATTAACCGATATGGCCGACTGGATTGAAGGGCATCAGGATTCGGTGAATTATCTGAATGCCCAATTCATTTCCGATATTTTGGTCTGGTATCACTTGGTCTGGATGGGCGAGACGGTCAAGCTCAACGATAAGCGCGTGAAGCGCTTAATCGAAAAAGGCAGCGGTTTTAGTTTGCATGACCGCATCGAGATAGTTGAAATTATCGGCGATCTATTATCGAAAGTTATATATCGTTATAAAGCCTTGGCCAGAAAAGGTCGCATCGAACTGTCGGTGACGCCTTATGCACATCCGATCATGCCATTGATGCTCGAGATAGACAGCGCCCGCGAAGCCATGCCCGGCGTAACCTTGCCGGCTATTACCCATTACCCCGGCGGTGAAGAGCGGGTGCGTTGGCATTTGCAAAAAGGCTTGGCGACTTTTCGGCATTTTTTCGGTTTCGAACCGCAAGGTTGCTGGCCGTCCGAGGGCAGTATCAGTCAGCGGACCTTGCAAGTGTTAGCTGATTTCGGTTTCAAATGGGCGGCCAGCGGCGGCAATGTCTTGCATAACAGCATACGTGCCAGCGCGACTGGTGAAGCGGTTCCTGTGCATCGACCATTCAAGCTGGGTTCCGCGGAGATCGCCTGCTTTTTTCGCGATGATGGTTTGTCGGATTTAATCGGGTTCGAATATTCAAAATGGCACGCCGACGATGCAGTGGCGGATCTGATTCAGCACTTGGAAAATATCGCCGATTATGAACTCCAGACGCCCTTGGTTTCGATAATCATGGACGGCGAAAATGCTTGGGAATATTTTCCGGATAACGGGTATCATTTTCTTAGTGCGCTGTATAAGCGGCTTAGCGAACATCCCCGTATCGAATTAACCACTTTTTCGGACTATCTGGATAGCGCGGCTCCCCAAGCCGGATTCTTGCCGAAACTGGTGGCGGGCAGTTGGGTGTATGGTACGTTTTCGACCTGGATTGGCGATGCCGATAAGAACTGCGGCTGGGATATGTTGGCGGATGTCAAAATCGCTTTCGACAAAGCTGTCGCCAACGGCAAACTCTCCGAGCAACAAATGGCTGTCGCACAGGTGCAACTGGGCGTCTGCGAGGGATCCGATTGGTTTTGGTGGTTCGGTGATTATAATCCGGGCGAAGCGGTCAGCGATTTTGAAAAACAGTATCGGCTTAATTTGAGCAATCTATATCGTTTGCTGGGTGAAGAACCTCCGCCGTATCTGGCTTTGTCGTTTACGCAAGGCAGCGGCAGTCCGGCGATGGGTGGCGCAATGCGGCGCGGTATTCAAATATAATAAAACGGAACAAACAACATGGGTGCTCTCTTGGATAAACGCCGTGCAGGTGTTTTGCTACACATAACATCGCTCCCGGGCCGTGGAGAGTGTGGCGATTTGGGTAAGGAAGCCTTCAATTTTGTTAATTTTCTACATGATATAGGTGCCACTGTCTGGCAGACCTTGCCCTTGGGCATGACGCATGGCGACGGTTCACCTTACCAGTGCTTGTCGGCACATGCCGGCAATCCTGCCTTGATTAACATTCAATGGCTGGCCGATAAGGGCTGGCTGCAAACCACCGACCGTTGCGGCGATTGCCACACCAATGCGGAATACACCAAAAGCTGTTTGGTAACGAAAGCGTTCTATGGTTTTCAAAGCTTGGCTGATGCCGAGCAGCAACACGATTTCAAACAGTTTTGCGTGGAAAAGGCTGATTGGCTGGATGACTTTGCCTTGTTTATCGCTTTGCGTAATGTGTTCGGGCATAAAAGCTGGAATCAATGGCCGGATGCTCTGAAGCAACGCGAGCCGAACGCGCTGAACGAATCCAAGCAGTTACTGAAGGCTGTGATCGAAACGATCAAATTCGAACAGTATGTGTTTTTCCGGCAATGGCACGAGTTGAAAGATTACGCGGCCAAGCACGGCGTGCTGATGTTTGGCGACATCCCTATCTTTGTGTCGTACGACAGTGCCGACGTTTGGGCGAACCGTGCGGTATTCAAACTTAACGATTTGGGCGAAATGGATACTGTGGCCGGCGTGCCGCCCGATTATTTCTCCGAGAACGGTCAGCGTTGGGGTAACCCGCATTATGACTGGAAACATTTGCAGAAAACCGGCTTTAAATGGTGGTTGGACAGGATTAAATCCCAGTACGAAATGTTCGATATTTTACGAATCGATCATTTTCGCGGCTTGGAGGCTGCTTGGGAGATTCCGGCCAGCGAGCATACTGCAATCAATGGACGTTGGGTTAAAGCGCCGGGTGCCGAATTGTTGGCGGCCATTCAGGAACAATTTGCTTGTTTATCCTTGGTGGCAGAGGATCTAGGAATTATTACTGAAGAAGTAGAAGCCTTGCGCGACGATTTCGATTTGCCGGGCATGAAGATTTTACAGTTTGCGTTCGGCGACGACAGCCGCAATCCTTATTTGCCGTGTAATTATCAGAAAAATAGCGTGGTCTATACCGGTACTCACGATAACGATACCACGCTGGGTTGGTTCGAAGGGCTTAACGACGGCGAGAAACAGCGTATATACGATTATCTCGGCTGGTCCAGCCTACCCATGCCCAGCGCCTTGATTCATGCCGCGTTCGGGTCGGTTGCCAATCTGGCGGTGATTCCGATGCAGGATATTCTGAAGTTGGGATCGCCAGACCGGATGAACACACCAGGCACAACCGAAGGAAATTGGCGCTGGCGGTTCGATTGGTCGCAGTTAACCGATGATAAAGCCGGACATTTTGCGCATCTGGTTAGGCTGTTCGGGCGCTAAGCCTTAAAGGGCATTTCAATCGTCGTCTTTTTTGCCGGTGTCTGTGGGGATCGGCAATACGGCGATGTCGTAACTTGCGATGATGGCTTGGATTTTGTCCAGGTTTTTGTCGATCAAATCATTTAGTTGTTGCTTGCGTTTGTTGTCGCCTTGGCGCAAGCCCATGGCTATTGAAAAATCAAACTTCAAGCCCGGTGAAGATTGCATAGGTATCGCAATATAGCTGCCTTTGGGGGCTTGCGATTGCACATATCCCGCCATTGGTCCCCAGAGTATCACCATGTCTATCTTTTTGGCGCGTAGGTCTTTTTCGATTTGCATCGCGGTGTTGTGTTCGCTGTCCCCGGTCATGCTTTGGTAGGGAATCCCTTGCTCCAGCAAGCCGTTTTTTTGCAGCCATTCAGTGCCTGGACCACGGTCGAACATCGCTATTTTCAGCTTTTCCTGTCTGTCCTGCGGGAGATTGGCTAGTTGTACGCTGTCTTTAATATCGTCCCAGCCGCGGCCTTTGGCAATCAGCAGCACATAAGTCGAGTGGAAGTAAGGTTTGCTGGTGTCGGTAAGATCGTAACCGGCCGGTACGCCCATCACCACATCGCATTTAAAACCTTCGCCGTTATCGTTTTCGGCTTTCAATGTGTTGCGGATAAAGCCGATTCTTTCCGGTAGCCAGGTATATTCCAATTCCTGTCCTAACTGTTCGGCAAATAGGGCGGCAATTTTGTTTTCGTAGCCGGTTTGTTCTTTGGTCGAGTAGGGCGGGTTTAGCGGATCGGCGCAAACCCGGAATTTGTCTTGGGCATTCACGGAAATAGTGGATATAGCCAAGGTCGCCGTCATTAACAGTCTTGATGCGGTTGAGAACATTTTCATCGCAGTTTCCTTTTAGCTGGGGTCTATACGTAAAAAAGCCTTGGCCGATTACTCGGCCAAGGCTTGCTTTACTGAAATCTAATGAATTAGATCTTAGTTAGGCAGAGCGAACACGGTCAGTGTACCACCCAATTTAGTGTAGGAGCTTAAGCTTCTGTAAGCACCCACCGCGCCCAAACCTTCTGAGCTAGATGCAGATGTGCCGTCGTCGATACCAGCAGCGATACCGATACCTGCCCAGCCACCAATACCTGACAGAACGCCTACGTATTGTTTGCCTTCAAATTCCCAGGTATTGACGTTACCGATGATGCCTGATGGGGTTTTGAATTTATACAATTCTTTACCGGTTTTAGCATCAACCGCTTTCAAGTAGCCTTCCAGGGTGCCGTAGAATACCACGCCGCCAGCAGTAGCCACCGAACCTGACCATACAGAGAATTGCTCTTTGTTAGACCAAGCGATTTTGCCGGTTTTTGCGTCATACGCAGTGAACTGACCCAGGTTGGTGGTGCCGTCTTTTTTACCGGTCAGCACGTCTGCGCCAGCAGGCATCATAGACAGCGTAGCACCTACATAAGGTTGACCAGCGGTGTAAGATACTTCAAACGGTTCGTACTCCATGCACAAATGGTTGCCTGAAATATAGAACAGGCCGGTTTGGGGAGAGTAAGAAACAGGTTGTTGGTTTTTAGAACCCAACGCCGCAGGGCAAGTACCTACAGTGTTGACGTCTTCGCCTTGATGTTCGGTAGAGAACTCGGGCACTACTTCCGGACGGCCTGATTTCAGGTCAACGTGAGTTGCCCAGTTGACCGATTTGTCGAATTTCTCAGCAACCAATAGTTCGCCGGTTTCACGATCCAGGGTATAACCGAAGCCGTTACGGTCGAAATGCACGATGGTTTTGTGCATTTTGCCTTTTACTTCTTGGTCAACCAGAACGGTTTCGTTGATACCGTCATAGTCCCACTCGTCATGTGGAGTCATTTGGTAAACCCATTTAACTTCACCGGTGTCCGCGTCACGAGCCCACAAAGACATGGACCATTTGTTGTCGCCTGGACGTTGTACAGGATTCCAAGTAGATGGGTTGCCTGAGCCGTAGTAAACCAGGTTCAGTTTAGGATCGTAAGAATACCAACCCCAGGTGGTGCCGCCACCGATTTTCCATTGGTCGCCTTTCCAGGTGCTGGTGCCTGAATCCGCGCCAACAGGCGTGACTTTTCCGTCTTGCCATGTAGTGGATTTACCTGGTTTCAACAGGGTGTCCTTATCAGGACCCATGCTGTAGCCTTTCCAATCCAGTTGGCCGGTACGGATGTTGTAAGCAGCCAAGAAGCCGCGAACGCCAAACTCACCGCCGGAAATACCGGTGATAACTTTGTCTTTAACCACGATAGGTGCGTTGGTGTTGGTCATGCCCAGTTTCGGGTCACCGTTTTGTACGCTCCATACGCGTTTACCGGTTTTGGCATCCAGTGCGGTCAGAACGGTGTCTGATTGTTGCAGGAAGATTTTGCCGTCGCCGTAAGCCAAGCCACGGTTAACGGTGTCGCAGCACATCACGGGGATGGTTACGTCAGCGTCCATGGTAGGAGTGAACTCCCAGATGACAGCTTTGGTTTTTTGGTCGATTGCGTAAACAGTGTTTGGGAACGGAGTGTGGATGAACATAACGCCGTTAACAACCAAAGGGCCGCCTTCGTGACCACGCAGAACGCCTGTAGAAAAAGACCACGCTGGTTGCAGGTTTTTAACGTTTTGAGCGTTGATTTGCGACAGCTTGCTGTAACGTGTGCCGGCGTAGTCGCCGCCCCATGTAGCCCAGTTAGCTGGGTCTTGTGTCAGTTTTTCAACATCGCTGTTAGCGGTAGAGACAGTTGGTGCAGCAAGTAAAGTAGCTACAGTCGAAGCAAGCAGCCAGTTTTTTACAGGCTTCTTCATATGTTTCCTCCTGGTAATCTGTTGATGAGACAGAGTACGATTTTGTGTTGTTAAGACTAATATTAGTTTTAAAGCTCTGTTTGGATGACTGCCCTTTAGGGCCTGTTCGGCTATAGCCGAGCGCAGAGGGAGAGCCACACCAGACGCGTAAATTGAAGGATTTTTTCCTAAAAGTCAACCGGAAAAACTCTCCCGGCGTGGCGGGGAAACAATAATCTCAAGTCTTATAATGCCTTAGCATTTCTCGGCGATTCCGCTATCTGGAAAAACAAACGCCCAGGCCGCCCAAGCCGCAGTAACCGGACGGGTTTTTAGCCAGATATTGTTGATGATCTTCCTCGGCGTAATAAAAAGGCGGGGCATTGCGGATTTCGGTGGTAATTTCATTAAAGCCGGCTGCCGCAAGCTCTGCTTGATACTGTTGCTGGCTTGCTACCGCCGTTTGATATTGGTCGCCGTGGCAATAGATAACGGAACGGTATTGGGTGCCGACATCGTTGCCTTGGCGCATGCCTTGCGTTGGATTGTGCGATTCCCAAAATATTGTCAGTAAATCTTCATAAGTAATCACGGCTGGATCGAACACCACCAACACCACTTCGGCGTGACCGGTTAGACCTGTGCAAATTTCCTGATAAGTGGGGTTGGGCGTAAAGCCGCCGGCATAGCCCACTGCGGTGCTGAATACGCCGGCTTGTTGCCAGAATTTACGCTCCGCACCCCAGAAACAACCCATGCCGAACACGGCTTGTTGCAGATGCGCCGGAAACGGCGGATGGATAGGATGTCCGTTGACAGCGTGAACATGGCCGCTGTCTATGGCTTGCTGACGTCCCGGTAAGGCTTGATCGGCGCTGGGCATTGCGGTTTTTTTGAATAGAAAAGACATAAGTGCATCCCGAGGTCGAATGATGGGGTCGTGCGGATTATAATCGCGGCTCAGTTAAGAGGAATCAACTAAATCATGAAACAACAAGATTGCTTACGCCGCTTTATTTTTGAAGAACACGGAGTGCGCGGCGAATGGGTACGGCTGGAAAAAAGCTGGCAACAAGCGAAGCAGCATCAACATTTGGTCAACGATGCTGTCGATGCGCAAATGGGGCAGGCCTTGGCGGCGGTGGTTTTGCTGTCGGCAACCATCAAATTTAAAGGCGCGATGATCATGCAGATTCAAGGCGGTGGCGATTTGAAAGCCCTGGTGGCGCAATCCAGCAACGAGCGGCAAATCAGAGGCTTGGTGCGTAGCGAGGCTAGCGTCGCCGGCGCCAATTTGCAGGAAATGATAGGTGAAGGCGGTCGATTGGTGTTGACGGTGGAATCGGAAAACGCAGAGCCTTATCAAGGGATTGTCGGTGTCGAAGCGGAAACGCTGGCCGACGTATTGAGAACCTATTTCACGCAATCCGAACAACTCGATACCCGCTTGTGGCTGTTTGCAAACAAAACCCATGCGGCCGGCCTGTTCATCCAGGAATTGCCGAGCGGTAATCAGGATAAAGCCGACTGGGAACGCATTGAAATACTGGCTAATACCGTTACCGCCGAAGAACTGTTGAGTCTGGATTGCGAGGATTTATTGCACCGCTTATTTCATCAAGAGAAGGTCAGAATTTACGATCCGGAGCCGGTGGAATTTAAATGTAATTGCTCCCGGCAAAAAATCGGCGGCACTTTAGCCGCGTTGGGGCGGTCTGAGTTGCAGGCAATTTTGCGAGAACGCGACGACATCGAAGTCGATTGCCAATTTTGCGGAGCGCAATACCACTTTGACAAGGTTGATGTGGAGAATCTGCTGACCAATCCGGCAGCCGAAACCGATACTAACTCGCCTACCCGGCATTGAGGGGGCTATGCATAAAATTAACCGCTTTTTTCGCCTGTTCCTGGCTTTCGCATTGCTCAGTACGATGACCGGGTGTTTGCACTGGTTGCACGCCTACCAGACTTATCTGCAAATGGACGAGTTTGATCGTTATTTTGCGGTGACGTCTAAAGAGGATTTCACGGTGCATTTCAAACAACCCAAACTGCTAAGCGAAGATTTTGTGTCGCTGGCCAAGCTGCATGCCAGCAGTGAAGAACGAACCGGCGACGGCAAACGCTGGCGTTATTGGTTTCGTAAGATCGACAAAGACAGCAAGCTGATTGCGCCGGAGATTAGTTTTTATCTCGATCTGGCCTTTAACAAAGAAGATAAAATCACCGACTGGACTTTCTCCAACCTGTTTTTACAAATCGCCCCACCGGAGTTTCTGGAGGCGTCGTTTCGTTCCTTGGGCGGTGCGGAAATCAACGAAGAGAAAAAACAGCTGAGAGCCAAAGCCGATCAAATGGAAAAAATCGCCGCACTGCTACCCAAAAAAGCCACGGTGATTAAACAATTGGGCGAACCGCTGGAAATCACCGATGAAGAAAAACAGGAAGTCTATCTTTACCATTTTCGGCTGGACGCCAAGGACATCGAAGAAGGCTACGAGGACAGAGCTTTGAGCGAAGTCAGGCTGATGTTCGATAAAACCACGTCTGAATTGATCAAAATGTCCGGACGGTTTGCCGGTTTAAAAATATCGATCAATTACAGGAACTTCCAGGAAGAAGACGATAAAAAAGTGGCGGGTATGTGAGCTAGAACGGCAGGCATAAAAAAGCCCACATAAAGTGGGCTTCGTCCGGTCTTATTTTTTATATTGATTGGACGCCTACCGTCGAACAGTAGGTTAATTTCTTGCGTTTATTGTTGTTGTTATACCGGATTAACGGTCGCCTATCCCCCCCTCATTTAACGATCAAGATTCTTTCGAATCGTCTGCGCTTCGCTGAAAGTGGGCGAATTCTATTGGATTAAAATGCCCTTGTCTACAAAAAAGTGTGACAATTTGTCGCACATTGATTTTATGGGCATTGTGCCTGGTTTTTCTTCGAGAAATATACTCGCACCAAAGACCCGAACAGCTTAGATTCTTGGAATAACCGGAACGTATTGGTATGAGCGAACGTCCGAATCGTCTGATTTTCGTAGTTTGATAGGGCTAAACAATTGTCACGCTAGAGATTTAAACGCCTGTCGCTCGCCTTGACTAAGTTGGATCGCAAGGTAACTTCTCCCGAGTGGTGCTGGTGATGTTCAGGTTTAGGTCGGGAGATAGCTAAATTTGACTTATTAGTGCCACTGCGAACAAATGACGGTATTTATACTTAGCTGTAGGCTTTACTAAGAGCTGTTTTAAATACCAGTCCTGGCACTACCCCTCAGCGCTGAGTCCAGCCAGAAGGCGTTTCTACAAATTGTCCTGGTGCCGCTTGCCCTATAACTTTCTGCGCAGTCAGTCGGCCCACTTCCTCTACTGGGACGCCGTTTTTAGCGGCTATGCGCTGGTACTCGGTCAGGCGTTGGGCATTAATGCTCTTGACCAGCTCTTGTATCTCGGCGGACGCATCGGCTTTCACCAGACCCAGGAAACCGTTCATTTGTTCGCCCACCAAGCCAGCCGATTTTGCCTGGGCCAGATCGGCTGCATTAACCGGCAAGGCAACTAGGCATAAGCCTAAAAACAGAGGTGCCAAAATTGATAGCAAATTTTTGTTGTTCATCATTAGCTCCTTTAAAACAAGCCTTTCTGGCTGGAAAGCAATTCGTCTACGTCTTTTTCCACTTTTAAGCGGATTTCGTGTTCGATTTTGACATTCATATTGATTTCAATCGGTTTATCCGGCGCTTCCAGCCTGACCGAGGGCGAACACCCCGTCAGGTAGATGCTGCCGCACAATATGGCCGCGCTACTTGCAGCTTTCCAGTTCATTGACTCCTCCGGTCCGCCGGCGGCGGTTTGGGTAATTGATCCCCTGTTGGGGTGTTCGGCGATTTTTCCAGATTAGCCGGTTTGGCGATGGCCTGTTCCAGAATGGTTCGTTCCAAATCGCCGGCTAAAATCCCTTTTTGCAACAACTCGGGCAGTTGGCCGCTGATATTCAAGTTAAACGCCAGCGGATGGCCGGATAATACTTCCGGGTTACTGCCTTCCAGGCGTAAGCCCAGGTGATAGTCGCCGTTCGGGCGATAATTTACCTTGGCTTGCAGATTCCGGTAAACCAGGTTTCTGAGTGCCTTAAAGGCGATATTTTGATTATCGGCCGGTCCGACATAGCGTAACACACCCGGCTGCGTGCCGCTGATGCTGCCGTCTTGCAGGTCTATGGCCCCCGCCGATAGCTGCAACGGTAGTTCGCCGGCTATCGTGCCGGTGCCGGAAATATTCGGGTAATGCAAGCTCATTAAAAGTTGCGACAGATCGACATCGTGCAGGCGTAAGGTCAACAGAATCGGCGTTTGCTCTAAGCTAATGGTGTCCGGCATCAATTCCATCGTGCCGCCGAATATTGCCAGGCTGGCCTGATTTAGGGTCAGTGCCTGATCGAGATAGCGGGCTTTGACATTAAGGTTGCGCGCTATCAAATCTTTACCTAATCCCAGCGTCGGCACTTCGGCAGACAAGTCCACGGCCCGATTCGCTAACTCCGGGATATTCAGTTCGACCTTAGCTTTCTCGACTTTTGCCGCACCGGCCGTCAAGGCCAAATCGGTAATAGCCAATTGTGCCGTTCCGGAAGCATCTTGATTGCTGGACTTGTGCAGTTGCAGGTTTCCCAACATTGCGCCGCCTGTAACCGTCCAGCTAGCCGCCAGGGCCGGTAACCAGGGTTTGATTAAATCGAATGCCTCGCTAGCGGCCATGTCCAGACGGCCGTTCATATCGATAGTCTGCTTGTTTGCCATCGCCATATCGACAGCAACTAGAGACTGCTTATTGCGTTTCAGCACGGCTTCAGCGTACAGACTGGCAAAGTTGTCCACCGTTTTGGCGTTTGCGCTTAGCTGCGTAGCGCTGAGCAATGCGCTTAATTTCGATACATCGTATGTCCGGGTTTTTGCCCGCAAAGTTTGCGGTATCAGTAAGCTGCTGCTAAACCACTCGATAAGCTCAAGTGCGCCGGCATGCAGACTGATTTGTTTGGCGGGGCGATCCAGTTGTTGGGCTTCCATTTTTAATATATTGCCACTCGGGAGCCGATCGACGCTGAGTTTGGCTGCGCTAAAACCGGGGTCGATATTCAGATGAAGCGATTGTCGGGCATCCTGAAACCTTGCATCGATGGCATCGGCTGCACCGCGCTTAATGTCAGCTTTTCCGGCGAAGCTGCTCAGCCCCCAAGGCGTATCTATGTCAATTTCCAGTTTCGCGATGCTCAATCGGTCCAGCGGTAAACTGAAGCCGGTGTTTTCCGTGGTTTTCGTTGCGGATGGGGCGGCGGGGTGATGGTTAAATTTCAGCACGGCGTGGCCGATGCTGACGTTGTGGATTATTCGCTTTTCAATATCGAAATCGGTGGCGACGTCCTGCATCGCAACAGCCAAGTCGCCAGCCGGCGTTGCCATGCCGAAGCTGATTTCAGCCAGCTTGGCTTGCTCATAGTCAAACGACAATCCCGACAGTGAGGGTGAGCTGAGTGGGGTGTGTTTTAGTGCCTGTTGCAGTACTAGCTCAAGTAACACCGCGCGTTGCCACCATAGGGTCAGGCAAAACAACGTAAGTACCAGCAGTGTAATAGCAACCGTGCGCAGCCATGAGCTGCGCCGCTTCAAATCATTTTTGGCAGCAGACAAGTTCATAGCCTACCGAAGCCGATCTGTAGCGTTACTAACCAGCAAATGATGGTGGGGAGTTTGAGACGATAGAAACGCAAAATCGGCTGCCATTAGCCCAAGAGCTCGACTAAGGCATCGACTTGCTCCGCTGCCGTCGCAAAACTGGTGACCAAACGCACCAATACTTCCTGGTCAGCCACTAGACCGGGTTTCGCGCGCGGTGGATTCCAGGGGTAAAACACCGCGCCTTGTTGTTGCAAACGGTCCGCATGCCCTTGGTCTAACACAGCAAACACTTCATTGGCTTCTGCATGCCAGGCCAGTCGGGCAAGTTTCGAGTTGGCAATGCCGTTTTGCAAACGTGCCGCCATCGCGTTGGCGTGGCGCGCAAGATTCAGCCACAGCCCGTCGTCTAAATACGCCTCGAACTGACAGGCGATGAATCGGCTTTTGGACACCAACTGCGCGGCGCGTTTGCGAATAAACGGCAAATCTTTAGCCTGTGCCGGGTTCATAAACACCAACGCTTCCGCGCACCAGCAGCCGTTTTTGGTCGCGCCGAAAGACACGATGTCCACCCCCAGTTTCCAGCTCATTTCCGCGGGCGTTAACGCTAGCGAGACTAACGCATTGGCAAAACGTGCGCCGTCCATATGTAAGGGTAGTTGGTACGTTTTGGCAATGTCCGCAATAGCGGCGATTTCCTCGGGTTGATAAAGGGTACCGATCTCGGTAGCTTGCGTGATGGAAATGGCCATCGGTTGGCCGGCATGCACAAAATTAGGTGGAAAACGCTCGATTTCAGCTTTTAGATGGTCGGGGGCGATTTTGCCATTGTCGCCGTCTACCGGCGCCAGCCGCGCACCATGGGTAAAAAACTCCGGCGCGCCGCATTCGTCTTCCAGCATGTGGGCTTCCCGGTGACAAAACGATACGCCGCCCGGACGGTTGACGGCAGCCAGCGCCAGCGAGTTGGCGGCTGTGCCGGTGCTGACGAAATAGACCGCGACTTCGCGTTCGAAGAGCTCGTTAAACTGTTGCTCGATTTTGCGATCCAATGCGCTGGCGCCATAGGGTGCCGAAAAGCCCGCCGAGGCTGCCAACAAGCGTTGGGAAATGGCCGGATGCGCGCCGGCCCAATTATCGGATGCAAAATTCATGGTCGGTATCATGGCAGTGATGTTTAATGTATTGGCTATGCGACGGTATGAACTATACCAACGATACCGCAATCCGACACGTGAGCCTGGCTTTCGTTCGGCGTATTCGCGGAAAATGGCAGTTTTTGAGGCACTCACTATACCCATGCAAAATACCATTCGCGATCTCGTGCTTCAGGCTACCGGTGCCGATGACGCGTTGCAAATTGAGACTATTCAAAGTCTGTGGAGCGGTTACGGGTATATCTTGCGCTATGGCTTAAGCGGCTGCGACAGGGCTAGTGTGATCGTCAAGCACGTAAAACTGTCTGCGCAGAGCCTACAGACGCCCGGTTCCAACGAAGATTTATCGCATCGGCGCAAAGTGCGCTCTTATCAGATTGAGGCAGTTTGGTACCAACGCTGGGCGAAGCATTGCGACGCCGATTGTCGGGTGCCGGCTTGTTTGGCATTCGAGACGGTCGGCGAGGATATAGTCATGGTCTTGGAAGACCTGCATTCGGTGGGATTCCCGCAACGCCATTCAAGGGCCGGCGAACGGGAGATACGCACTTGTCTAAATTGGCTTGCAAATTTTCATGCCACGTTTATCGACGAAAAACCCCAGGGCTTGTGGTCCACCGGCACCTATTGGCATCTGCAAACCCGGCCCCACGAATTGGCAGCCTTGCAGGATATTGCCTTGAAAAATGCCGCGCCGGCGATAGATCAAAAACTGCGCGATACGCCTTACCAAACCTTTGTGCATGGCGATGCCAAAGTGGCTAATTTTTGTTTCTCGGCAGATGGCAACCGGGTAGCGGCGGTGGATTTTCAATATGTCGGCGGCGGTTGTGGCATCAAGGATGTCGCGTATTTTATCGATAGCTGTCTGGGGCAAGACGAGTGTCAGCGCCGGGAGAGTGAATTGTTGGATATTTATTTTCAGGCTTTGCAACAAGCGTTGCGGCGCAAACAAAAGACTGTCGATGCCGACGCCGTCGAACGCGATTGGCGGGCGTTGTATCCAGTGGCCTGGACCGATTTTCACCGCTTTTTAAAAGGCTGGAGCCCCGGCTATTGGTCGCCCAACAGCTATAGCGAGCGGCTGGCGCGACAAGTCATCGCCCAGTTATAAAACCTCCAGGAGAACCGATGCGCCTGTCGACGGACGATCTGTATTTACTTGGCCAATGCGCCATTTCGGCTGCGATGCAGGCCGGACAATTGATTGCCCGGCATTCGCAGCGTGCCGTCAAGGTCAATACTAAAGACGGCGGCAGCAGCCTGGCGGCTCAGGTTGTGACGGAAATTGATCACCTTAGTCAGGACATCATTTTGCAAACCTTGCGGCCGACTTGCACCAAATACGATTTGGCCTGGTTGTCGGAAGAAGCTCCCGACGACGGCGCGCGGCTGCAACAGGATTATTTTTGGTGCATCGATCCCTTGGATGGCACCTTGCCGTTTATCGAATGCGTGCCGGGTTATTCGGTATCCATCGCTTTGGTGTCGCGCGCCGGACAAGCATTGATCGGCGTGGTTTACGATCCCTTGACTCACACGCTTTATCGGGCGATTAAAGATCAGGGCGCCTGGCAAAACCAACAGCCTTTTAAGCCGGCAACGCCAGCGCAAACGTTGACATTCATCACCGATAAAAGCTTTGCTCAAGATCCTTTGTATCAAGCCACGCGAGGCGCGCTGCAACGCGTGGCCGTTGAATTAGGCTACGCGGGCGCCAATTTACGCTTACAAGGCGGCGCGGCCTTGAATGCCTGCCAAGCGCTGACCCAGGCGCCGGCGTGTTATTTCAAATTTCCCAAGCCGGATAAGGGGGGCGGCAGCGTTTGGGATTACGCCGCCACCGCCTGTTTGTTCCAGGAAACCGGTGCGCCGGTCAGCGATATATACGGCAAACCGCTGGTGTTAAATCCGGACGGCTCGACGTTTATGAATCATTGTGGCGTTTTGTATGGCTCCGACCAGGCTATTGCCGAGAGCATGATTCGGCTTTATCGGCGTTTGCACCAGGGATAATGGCTCTGCCACCGCTTCAAGGCGCGTTTTCAGCAGGGAAAAAAGTTCTGTAAGTGACGCTTATAAAACCGATTTTTGGAGCGCGCGTTCAGAAAGGCGGCGAACAGGTGTTCAGGAACGTGGCAAAAATCCTGAGCTTGTTGGTCTTTGAACGACACCCGCATTTTATGGGTTTGCTCGTCGTAGCCGATCACGTCGATAGTGCTGGATTTAACTGATTGCATGCGCATAGTAGCATCCCCGAATTTCATGCTAAAACTGTGTCGGTGAGGCACGGCCGAGTACAAATAGTTCAATCGGCCAACTTGCCGCCCGGACTTGCCAGGCTGCGGCAAACGCTTTAGTAAACCGCAGTAGCTTCCTGATCTTTTTTAATCACTTGCTTGGAGACGTAACGATGCAAACTGTTTTAATCACCGGTGCCAATCGCGGCTTGGGTTTGGAGTTTTGCCGGCAATATGCCGCCGCCGATTATAAGGTCATTGCGGCCTGCCGTAACCCAAGCCATTCGGAGCAATTGGCCGCACTTGCCAAACAATATCCGCAAATTCAAATCGAGACATTGGATGTGGCGGATTTCAATCAAATCGATGCTTTGTCAACCAAGCTGGCCGACCACAAAATCGATGTATTGCTGAACAATGCCGGTGTTTACGGCGATCAAGCCAGTCGCGGTTTCGGGCAACTGGACTACCAAACCTGGGCGAGCGTACTGGCGGTTAATGTGATGGCGCCACTCAAATTGGCCGAAGCCTTCCTGCCGCAGGTGCAACGTAGCGACAAACGTTTGATCGTAGCTTTGAGCAGTTTGATGGGCAGCATGACCGACAACACCAGCGGCGGCAGCATCCTCTACCGCTCTAGCAAGGCCGGTTTGAATGCGGCATTGAAAAGCCTGTCTATCGATTTGCGGTCGGCAGCCGTGGGCGTGTTGATTCTGCATCCTGGTTGGGTCAGAACCGATATGGGCGGGCCGAACGGCTTGATTGATGCTGAAGAAAGTGTGTCCGGCATGCGTAAAGTGATCGACAATTTCAGTTTGGCCGATACCGGCCGGTTTGTTAAGTATGACGGCTCCGCCTTGCCCTGGTAGAGCATACCCGTTTTAAATTTGTCACATCCCTAAATCATCCTGCCTGTCCTCTACGCACTGCTCGCCCGGCCTGAGCAGTGCGCTTCACGCCTTATCTGATCCGCTGTTGGCGTCATTAGGTAGCGATTCGAAACTTTATTGCTTGCGTAAAAATTTCGATTCGCTATTATTAGCTCGCCGCCGGCAAGATATCGGTCTATACCGGTTGCTTTAGTGCGACGTCCAAGAATCGCATCGTTTAATCGCAAAAACTCTAGAGGAGGGGTTTATGCAGACTCCCAATAAATTACTGCTGGAAAACAAAGCCTGGGCGGAAGCCATGACCGGCAAACAGCCGAAGTACTTCGTCAATATGGCTAAGGAGCAACATCCGGAGTTTTTATGGATAGGCTGTTCGGACAGCCGCGTGCCGGTCGACACCATTGTCCACGCCCAACCCGGCGAAATATTCGTGCATCGCAATATTGCCAATCAAGTCATCACCACCGATTTCAACGGTTTAAGCGTGTTGCAGTACGCGGTTAACGCCTTAAAGGTTAAGCATGTGATTGTCTGCGGTCATTACGGCTGTGGCGGCGTGGAAGCGGCATTGCGCCAACAACGCGGTGATTTGGCTATTGCCAACAAATGGTTGACGCACATCAAGGAAGTGTATCGTTTGCACCAAGACGAACTGGATAGCTTGCAGCCCGAAAACAAACTCAACAAATTGATCGAATGGAATGTCATCGAGCAAGTGCAGCGTCTGGCTCACACCTCTATCGTGCAATCGGCCTGGATGGCCGGCCAAAAAATCAGTTTGCGCGGCTGGGTATACGGGCTGCACGACGGCTTGCTGAATGAATTGATACACATCGACGACACGGCGCCGATTCACAACATTTACCAATACGCCCATTAAGGCTCCCAGTTATCCGCACGGAGACCGTCTATGAAAATGCAATTAAATGATTACCTGAAATATTTACGTCAGGATTTTTCGGCCAGTATCGTGGTGTTCCTGGTGGCCTTGCCCTTGTGTCTGGGGGTCGCGTTGGCTTCCGGCGCGCCCTTGTTCGCCGGGGTTATTGCCGGTATGCTCGGCGGCATCGTCGTGTCCTGGTGCAGCGGTTCGCAGCTTAGCGTCTCCGGCCCGGCAGCCGGTCTGACCGTCATAGTGTTCAATGCTATCGAGACGCTCGGCAGCTTCAAGGCGTTTTTATTGAGTGTGATGTTTGCCGGAATTTTCCAAATTATATTCGGTTTCGTCAGGGCGGGGATGATTGCCGCGTTTTTCCCCACTGCCGTGATTAAAGGCATGTTGGCGGCTATCGGCATGATTCTGATCATCAAACAAACCCCGCATGCTACCGGTTACGACGAGGGCTACGCGGCGGATGAGAGTTATATGCCGGATACCGCGGGTTCCAGCTTCATCGAGTTTACCCATTCCTTGCACGGCATTTCGCCCGGAGCGACTTTGGTGGCTTGCGTGGCCTTGTTGATCCTGATTTTTTGGGAAAGCGCTTTCATAAAACAATTTAACGCATTGCGGATGATTCCAGGGCCGCTTTTGGCGGTGATTTGGGGGGTATCTTTCAATGCCTGGGCGTTGGCGGCGGCGCCGGAATGGTCTATCGGCGTCAAGTATCTGGTGTCTTTGCCGGAACTTGGCAGCACCAGCAATTTCGTCAATCAGTTGCGCTTGCCGGATTTCAGTTATCTCGGCAATCCCAAGATTTACAGCATCGCGCTGACTCTGGCTATCATCGCCAGCCTGGAGACCCTGCTAAGCGTCGAAGCGGTGGATAAGCTGGATCCACATAAACGCGTGTCGCCGACCAATCGCGAATTGAAAGCCCAAGGCTTGGGCAACCTGCTCAGCGGTTTAATGGGCGGCTTGCCGATCACGGCCGTGATTGTGCGCAGCTCTGCTAACATCAATGCCGGCGGCCAAACCCGGGTATCCAGTTTTTTCCATGGGTTGCTGTTATTGATCAGCGTATTGTTTTTTGCCCATTTTCTAAACATGATCCCATTAGCCTGTCTGGCGGCGATTTTGCTGCAAACCGGCTACAAGCTGGCGAAGCCGGCCATGTTTGTGGAGTTTTACAAAAAAGGTCTGAATCAGTTTGTGCCGTTTGCGATTACGGTGTTCGCGATTTTATTTACCGACTTGTTGGAAGGTATCGCGATAGGGATGGTATGCGGTATTTTTTTCGTATTGCGGGCCAACTTCCATGCGGCTATCACCTTAACCCAGCATGGGCCCAACTATTTGCTGAGGCTGCACAAGGATGTGTCTTTTTTAAACAAAGCCTTGCTCCGCAATTATCTGGGCAGTATCGCCGATGATAGTGAATTGATCGTTGACGGCGGCAAAGCCTTGTTCATTGATCACGATATTCTGGAAACGCTGAGCGATTTCCTGCAAGCGGCACCGGATCGGAATATCCAAGTGGAGTTACAAGGTTTTGCCCTGGAATCTCGATTGCTTGAGCAGGATACCGTCTTCATACCCCGCTTGGCTGTGGCGGGTCATTAGCTGGGAATACGTTCGTAGAATCTGTCAAACACTGGCTCTGCATCAATCCAGCGGGGTGCGCAGAAGGGTGTTAGGCAGATTCGACGCATTGCCGACTGTTTAATGGTTACGCCGTTTTCTTTGCGCGATCCCGGCAAGCCCCAGGACTGAAGCAAACAGCCAGACGGCTCCCGGCAACGGGACCACGGAAGCCTGTATGTGATAGGTGTAACCCGCTCTTAAGTTATCTACTGCCGCGAAGCCGTCCATGCTTATGGCTTGATTGCTCAGGGTTCCGGACCAAGACGATGGGTTTGGGTTGGGCATTGTCACACAGGAAGCGATAAAGCCCAGTGGGACAGAACAACCGACAGAGGCAGGCTCCGACTGAAATACTGTGTCGCTAGTCATAAGACTAAAGAAGCTTGGGAAATCGAAGCTATGGATTGCGCCGTTCAGCGTGACGTTGGCGTTGGTAAACAATAGCTTGTCGGTAATTCCGCTGCTTGCCGGCGTTGCAGAAGAGCTTGACGTACTTTGATAACGTTCGACATCAAATGACCCGGATATGCTGAACGGTCCAAAATTCTCACTTGGCTCCGAACCGTCTGCGCCGATTACGATAAATGACGGGGTGTAGGTAGCCGAGCTTCCCGCTGAGTTAATAAGGTAATGAGTAGTTGCGGTCTTGATGTAGTCCGCGCCAGCAACCACGGTCGCCTGCGCGGAGCCAATCGCCATCATGCCGCTTAACAGAGCGACACCGCGTGCGATAGCCAAAAGTCTAAACATAAGTTCTCCTTGAATTGTTGAAATGGCAGGCTTCCTAACCTCTGGCTAGGCTGCGCGGATTCTATAGACACAGATATTTTTAGTCAAACAAATAAGCTATGCGGCCAGGCGGTTTTTGCCGTTTATCAGGTTGCCGATGGCGCCTGATTCAAAAGGTGCTTAAATGTTTGTCCAAAAAATCGATAAACACCCGGGTCTTGGTCGGCATCAAGCGCCGACCGGGGAACACCAGCCAGGCGGTGGTTTGCGGCAAACACCATTCCGGCAACACCCGCACCAGTTCATGGTTAGGCACGGAAATGCTGGCGTAAGAGTCCGGCGCGGCGACGATGCCTTTTACACTCGTTCGATGGGCGATCCGGCCAACCAATTGGGATGCGCATTTATTGCATCAACGCCTCTACGGCATCGTCTTCCCGCAAGCCTATCTTGAATTGTTCGCGCCGCCTGGGAACGGCTTGAAGATCAAGCTGGGCGAGTTTTACACGCTGATTGGTAACGAAGCAGTTAACGCGCCGGATAACTTCTTTTACTCGCATTCCTATACGATGCAGTTCGGCGAACCGTTTTCGCATACCGGCCTACTGGCCAGTTATTCGATTGATGAAAATCTGGAACTAAAAGCCGGCGCGGTGACCGGCAGTCCTTACGTTGGCACGCAACCTTGCAACACGATTATGGCTGGATTGCCAAGGCGGCCGGCGCCGAAAGTGCCGAATGGTATGGCGTGGTTGGCTATTTGAATTGCGATCTATTCGATGACCTGGGTTTGGGCCTGCGCCTGGAATGGTTTCGCGACGACGATGGCGCCCGGGTTGGCGTGCCGGCCCGCAAACCGGCGTTGACCAGCGAACCGGCCAATTATTACGCCGCCACCGTCGGCGCCAACTGAAAACCCTTGCCGTGGCTGACCTTGCGCCCTAGCGTGCGCTACGACATCTGCGACGGTTGGCGAACGTTCGATGTTGGTGTCAGCCATCAGAAGTTGTTGGTTTCGACGGATTTGTTGCTGACTTTTTGACGAGTAGGGTTCGGTCGAATATGCAAACTGGACAGATGATTCAACTAAGGGCTTTTGGATTCAAATTGCTCCAATAACAAACCATCCACTGCCTTGATAACATAAGGGAATAATTCTTTAGTTAACCTATCATTTTCTTCAGGCGGTCTTAACGCCTTCCACGGCGTCGGGTGCCAGCCCACTCGTTCTGCAACCGGACAATTAAAAAACTCACAGAGATCTTCAGGCGACTCTTGAGTATCGGAAATAATTTTTTGAAGAATGCCATCGTTAAAGCCGCGTGCGACGGATGGAGGCGCGCCGGTTGAGCCATCGCTCAAACGTAACCGTAACACCGATACGTTCCCCCTAAGCAAAACTGTTCCTTCATTTAAGTAGATGCCGAATTCTCGGGGTTCATCCAAAATACGCTTAGTATCAAAACAGGAAATAAAACCTCCTGTTTTGATTAAATATTGCTTCTTCATTAAATAAGGTTTAGTCCAAGAACGATTATCACGCCAAATCACAGGCAATCCATAACCTGAACAATGAAAAAGCTCTTGATCCAATTTAATATAAGGAATGACGGAAGCATATCCTACGGCATGCGACCCAGAAACATCCATCTCTATATCGATTGCATTTTTAATTCTATTGTTTATCCTGCTCTCATATTCGAGCGAAGTCATACATTTAGTAACATTTTGATCGTTACTAACAAAGAATCTACCATTCTTGGAATGGAGTGGATTTTTATGTTTAGCCGCACATTCTCCAAACTTCTCTCTTATGGCCGGCTTTAATTGATTGAATAAAGTACCACAGCTGTAATAGCTGCCATTTTTCAGACGATGAAATTTTATTTCGTTGGCAGTAGGATAAATACAACCATCGTGAGGATCGATCTTTCCATTTGCATACGAAGCTAATCGGTAATGACTGTATAAAATATATGAAAAATCGCCAAATTCCGTAGGCAAATTATATGGGTCGTAAGCAATTGGTTCTTGCTCAGGGGTCTCCTCGTCTCGACTGCCGTATATCAACTTCGTATTATTACTCGTTAATACAATTTGTATTGAGTCAATTTTTATCGGTTGATTAGGTTTGTAATCCTCTTCTCTCACCAGAATTTCAGACACGAAATCTGGAAAAACCTGTACCCATGGCCCCGGTTGTTCAGCATATTGTGGTGAATAATTATTTAACTGATCTGGAGCTTTAGATTGAGAAGATACGACTAACTCGTTAAGTCTTTTTTCATAAGACAACTGGACACAAGCGGTGTCAGTGCAGACGTTGCGCTCTTTCATCCAGATTTTTTGTGCTTGTTTTACTTCATCGGTAGTTGTCCTGCTTTCTAAAGCTTTTTTATAAGTAGAATGTAATTGATCGTCAAGGCTGGACAGTTTTTGATTTGCGCAAATAAGTTTTTCGATATTTGATACAGCCTTTTGGCAGTCAAAACTGGCGGCTCGTACTGTCGAATACGGGGTTAAAAAGTAAAAAATAATAGAGATGCATATGGCAATTTTTCGGCAGAAAATATTGATTAATTTGCGCTCTAAAATGTCGTAAATTTCTATATCGCTTTCAATGATTTTAGTTGGTATTGCCATGCAAATTTCCTCTATATTCAATTATCGTTATTGCTCGCAGCTTTCTGCTCTAATTGCGGCGTAAAAACAATCCCACATACTTTAACCAAACGCTTTAATGTTAGTCTCCAGAAAATCGATAAACACCCTGGTTTTGGTTGGCATCAAACGCCGGCCCGGAAACACCAACCAGGCGGTGGTTTGCGGCAAACACCATTCCGGCAACACCCGCACCAGTTCCTGGTTCGACACGGAAGTGCTTGCGTAGGAGTCCGGCGCGGCGACGATGCCTTGATGCTGCGTGGCCAGTTTGACCAATAATTCCGGCGAGTTTGCCTTGATCCGCACCGGTGGCGTGCCCAGCCATTGTTGTTCACCCTTAGTCAATTGCCAGGCCGGCGCTTCCCGATTGCCGGCCAGCAGGCTTAGGGCATCGTGTGCTAATAATGCTTCGGGGTGCTCAGGTGTGCCGCGTTTTGCCAGATATTGCGGCGAGGCATACAAGCCCCAGGTTTGCAGATTCAGCCGCTTGGCCGTCAATGTGGCGTCGTCCGGTAGATCGCCCATCCGGATCGCCAGATCGAAACTCTCACTTAATAGATCCACCCGCCGCGCGGATAAATCGATCTCCAAGGCTATCGCCGGGTAGGTGTCGCTGAATTGGGCCAGCAGCGGCGCCAAGAATAGATTGGCAAAATCGTTGGGCATCGAGATGCGCAGCACGCCGCTGGGCTGAATTTGCCGGTGCTGCGCCAGCGCCATCGCCCCTTCGATTTCCTCGCTGACTTGCCGGCCATGTTGCAGCAAGCGCAAACCAAGTTCGGTCAGATTGAGTTGCCGGGTGGTGCGTTGCAGCAAGCGCTCGCCCAGCTGTTTTTCCAGATTGCTGATGCGTCGCGACAAGGTCGATTTCGGTAAGCCCAGTAATTCGCCGGCTTTGGAAAAGCTGCCGGCGTCGGCGATTTTGGCGAATAGCCACAGGTCGTTGGGTTCTATCTGCATTATTGTTCCTCCAGTGGAACAATGTTATCCATTTTCCGGTCTTCTGCCCAATATTATCGAGGCGTATAGTGAACCCAACGTCAAAAACATTTGGGAGACTTAAATGAATATTCTGCAAATTAACTCCAGCATCCGCGCCGAAAATGCCTATTCCAGCCGTCTGGCTGACAACTTGGTAGCCGGCTTACTTCAGCAAGCGCCGGCCGCACAATTGACCGTGCGCGACTTGGCGAAAACCCCACATCCATTGCTGGATGAAGCGGCTTTAATCGCCTTGAGCACGCCCGCCGAGCAACGCAGCCCGGCGCAAGCGCAACGGGTGGCGCTCGACGATGCCTTGATCAGCGAAATTCAACAAGCCGATATTTTAGTACTGACCGCGCCGATGTATAACTTCGGCATCCCGGCGCAACTGAAAGCCTGGATAGACGCCGTCGCCCGCGCCAGAGTGACGTTTCAATACACCGAAAACGGCGTGGAAGGCTTGCTGAAAAACAAACAGGTTTATGTCATCCAAACCGCCGGCGGCAAACACAGCGGCACCGAGACCGACAGCCAAAGTATTTATTTGCGTACCGTCTTGGGATTTTTGGGTATGACCGATGTCACCTTTATTTACGCGGAAGGTTTGGCGATGGGCGGCGATGCCGAACAACTGGCCTTGCAAGCCGCCGCTAGCCAAATCGCCGCGTTGGCGGCCTGAGCCTTAACCTTTTATAGGAGATTAGTGATGAACGCAGAGATCGTTAAAGCTGATGTGGTTCAGCATTCGCGCGCTATCGAACAACTGGTGGTGGGTCACGCCACGTCGGATGGCGCCGGCGTGAAATTGACCCGCGTGCTCGGCCAGGCCTTACAGCAACGGCTCGATCCGTTCTTGATGCTGGATGCCTTTGGCAGCGATAAACCTAACGATTACATTGCCGGCTTTCCCAACCATCCGCATCGGGGTTTCGAGACTTTGACCTATTTGATTGCCGGGCGGATGCGGCATAGCGACAATGCCGGTCATCAAGGCTTGTTGGAAACCGGCGGCATTCAATGGATGACCGCCGGGCGCGGGATTATTCACTCGGAAATGCCCGAGCAAAAAGACGGCTTGCTGGAAGGCTTTCAGTTGTGGATCAATCTGCCTGCCGCCGAGAAGATGCAGTCGGCGGGTTACAAAGACGTGCAAAGCGAACAGATTCCGGAATTTGTCACGGCTGATGGCGTGAAGGTGCGGGTGATAGCCGGCAGTAGCCATGGCGCAGCGGGGGCAATTCAACGGCCTGATACCGAACCGCTATTTCTGGACGTGCATGTATCGGCTGGCGTTAGTTTCAGCCAGTCTCTGCCCGTTGGCCACAACGCTTTTTTCTATGTATATCACGGCGAAGTGGCTGTGGCCGAGCGGTCGGTATCCGCGCAACGCATGGCGGTTCTGAACAACGATGCGTCCGCAGATGGGGTAATCTTGCAAGCCAAGCAAGACAGCCGCTTGATATTGGTGGCCGGCGCGCCGCTACGCGAGCCTATCGTGCAACACGGGCCGTTTGTAATGAATACTCGCGAGCAGATTGAGCAAGCCATAGACGATTACCAGACCGGTCGCTTTAACGCAGCCGCTTAGGAGCAAACAAAACCTTTTCATGGGAGTAGAGACGATGAATTCGGCCAAGCCTGACAACCGCAACTTGCCTAGGATGCCGGCCTTATTCATCGGTCACGGCAGCCCGCTGAATGCAATTGAAGAGAGCGAATTCCGTCGAGCTTGGGCGGCGCTGGGACAAAGCCTGCCCAGGCCCAAGGCCATTTTATCTGTCTCCGCGCATTGGCAAACCAAGGGCACTTGGGTTACCGCAATGCCGCAACCGAGGACCATCCACGACTTTTACGGCTTTCCGCAAGCCTTATTCGATTTTGTCTATCCGGCGCCAGGCAGCCCCGCATTGGCGGCTAAGATTCAGGCCCAGATGCCATTTATCCAGCTGCATCAGGACTGGGGTCTGGATCATGGCAGCTGGTCGATTTTGTGCCATATGTTTCCGAATGCCGACATTCCTGTTTTACAACTCAGTCTGGATAGGAATAAGTCGCCGGAAGAGCACTATCAACTGGGCAAAGCGTTACGCTGGCTGCGGGACGAAGGCGTGTTGATCGTCGGCAGCGGCAACATCGTGCATAACTTGCAGGCAGCGATTTGGCGAGATACCGCTCATGACTGGGCTGTAGCGTTTGCCGAACGGGTTAAACGATTGATTGCCGAAGGCGATCACCGCGCTTTAATCAAATACCGCGAGTTAAGCGATGCAACTTTGGCTATTCCTACGGACGAGCATTTTCTGCCCTTGCTGTACCTCCTGGGTTTGCAAGACGAAGGCGATAAGCTGAGTTTTTTTACCGACAAAACTACGCTGGGCGCCATAGCCATGTTATCTGTCCAATTAGGTTAATGGGGCGAAACGATGTTTCTGCTTAGCTTATTCGCCGTTAGTGTTGGTGTGCTGCTGCATTCGCGAATAAAATTGCCGGCTTAACTAGCCTCTCCATCTGTCCACCATTATGTCCAACCACCAACTTCACCGCCAATCATCTGCAAGCAAACCAGCTAGTAGCGTAGCAATTTCTGGAAATGAAGATCGGGAATACGCGCTTAGCTGGCCCGATTACGAGTTACTGGATGCCGGTGACGGTAAAAAGCTGGAGCGATGGGGCGAGGTGATAACCATCCGTCCGGAGATTCAAGCGCAGTTCAAGCCGGGTTGGTCATGGCTAGAATGGCAGGATAGGGCGCATTGGGAGTTTGTAGAGCTATCATCCACCCAAGGTAGCTGGAAAAGTCTGAAGCCTAATTCACCGGACCACTGGCAAATTGTTTACGAGCAATTGCAGTTTGGCTTGAAACTCACCAAATTTAAACATGTCGGCTTATTTCCGGAGCAGCAGGCTAACTGGAAGTTTATCGCTGAACATTTGCAGCCAGGGCAAAAAATGTTGAATCTGTTTGCTTATACCGGCGCGGCCTCATTGGTGGCGCGGGCGAATGGCGCGGAGGTGGTGCACGTGGACTCGGTCAAGCAAATGCTGGATTGGACCAACGACAACATGGCGCGTAGCGGGCTGACCGACATCCAATGGGTGCTGGAAGATGCCTTGAAATTTGCCAAGCGCGAGTCGAAACGCGGCAACCGCTACGACGGTATCATTATGGACCCGCCGGCCTGGGGATTGGGCGCCAAGGGCGAAAAATGGAAACTGGAAAATCAGCTGGCCGACTTGATCGAAACGGCGCGCGGCTTGATGAATCCCGGCGGGTTTCTAATCCTGAATACTTACTCGCCGAAAGTGGAATTGGTGGATTTGGCCAACACCGCCGCCCCATGCTTTGCTAAAAACCAAATCGAAATAAAACAACTCTGGATGCAGAGCAAAACCGGCAAGGCCTTGTTTTACGGCAATTTGTTGCGGGCGACGGTTTAATCCGTGAATGGATTGAGGACCCGAATTCCTGTGCCGGCAAAGTCACCAACATTCCGGGTGACAACGGTAAGATCGTAAATTAACGCCGTAGCAGCGATTAATTTATCCAATGGGTGTTGAGGATTTGGTACGCGCATTTTCCCCCAAACCAGTGCAATCTCGGTGTCGATAGGCAGGACATGATGGCGATATTCCTGCATAAGCTGGTTTAGCCAGTTCTCGAGTAACTCGCCTTGGCTAAAATCGCCGCGGTGATAAATCAGATCCACACCGCGCCGCAATTCACCGACGGTGACGACAGAAATATACAGCTTGTGATCATTTTGGGCGACGCCTGCAAAGAATTGATTAACGCCCGGATTTGTCTTGCTGCCTTTGCGGATTTCGCTAATCACATTCGTGTCAATCAAATACATCAGCCAAGTCGCTCTCGGTATCAACACGCAGAAAGTCAGTATCCAAGCCGACATTGGGCATGGCGGCTAGTGCTTCCGTAAAAGATTTCCGTTGCGGCCCGGTCAAAACCTCCGCCAGAATGGCGCGATGTTCTGCTTCTGTGGAACGATGGTGGGCGGCAGCTCTGGCTTTCAAAGCCTTAACCAGTGTTTCATCAAGATTTCTAACAACGAGGCTGGGCATAGCGAACTCCAAGGGCGTGGTGCTATCAATGCTAGCACGCGCTTTGGCGTAGCGGTAGTTTTTTAACTCTAACGTTGTTGGCCCGTAAAAAACGGCCGAGTCGCAAAGATGCCATCCGCAAAACGCTTGCCTTGCCAGGCCAGGCTGCGTTTCAACACAAAATCGAAGCGGAAGGGGTGATATTCCTGTAGGGCCAGCAACGGTTCCACGGCGTCTTCCGCCAGCAAGCCGACGTTGGCAAAAGCCTCGGGCGAGATCAAAGGCAAAATCCCGGTCAAGGGGTAATCCGAACCATACAGCAAGCGGCTGTGCCAGGCTGTCTCCGTCAGCAGGGTTTTGATCACTGCCATGTCACGATTGCGCAAGGTAATCGCGGAAATATCGCCAAATAACCGACCCTGCCATTGTTTATCGGCCATCAACTTGGCGAACAAATCAAAACTTCTGACTTCCCGACCGTCTTCATCCACATCGGTGCCCAAAGTCGCGCAATGGGCGATCACGACCCGGACGCCGGCATCGAGAGCCCGCCGCAAACGCAACGGATTGCCGAACAAAGGTTGGTCGGCACCGTGCAGCGCGTTCTCTTCGCCGCCGTGGGTGATGATCGGTATGTTCAATTGTGCAGCCGCTTTATAAAACCGGTCGCATTGCGGCGAAGCCGGGTCAATGCCCATCGCCGGCGGCAGCCATTTGACTGCGCGCGCGCCGTTCGCCACGGCTTTTTCCAGTACCGTCACGCAATCCTGACGATAAGGATGGATGCTGGCCACCCATTCGAAGCGCTCCGGATAGGCCTGCGCCAAACTTTGGGCGTATTCGTTGGGGACAAAAAATGCGGTATTGGCATGATCCGGGTCGCCGCTGGCGCCATGGGCACGGTCGAAGGCATACAACATGGCCTTGGCGCCCTTTGGCGTGGTGTCCATCAGTGCGCGCAGACGTTTTACAAAAGCGATGTCTTGGTCGGAATCGGGGATGCAGGCGGCGTTGGCGTAGGCCCAATGTTGCAGGGTTTGCACTGGGTGCTTTAACGGCGCGTGCATGTCCGGGGTTTGCGTGATGCCGCTACCGCCGTCGCCGGAGCCGACAATATGGGTATGGCAATCCCACCAGTCAGCTGGATTGATGCCTTGCCAGGCGGTCGTTTCCAGGGCCGAGGCCGGCGTCCCGGACGGATCGAGACACTGATTGGTTAATCGAAACAGTGCTGAAGCCGGCATGCTGGCGGTTGCCAGACCGGTTGCGGCCAGTTTTAGAAAGCGGCGGCGGGCTCGACTCACGGCTGGCGTGCTGTGGTTTGGTCTCATGGCGTGTTCTCTAAGTCGGAAGCGGAGTGTGTCGTTAGGATCCGAAAAATCAAACCGGTTGTAAAGAGGCTAGGGAGAAGGGGGGTGGGTTTTGCCGAAATCTGTTGCTGTCAGCATCGCAGGTTTTTATTCATTCCCGCCTAATAATAAGGCAAATATTGGGTGGGGATGGCCCGATGCCTTGCCGAATGGTCAAGTAAGCTTTCTGCAAGGCTTCGGACTGTTGCTAACTAATACTGGTCAAATGGCTAACGCTGGGGTTTCCGGGTAGTTCTCGGCCGGAAATGTACCGGAGTACATTTCCGTTATTAAACTCGCTGATTACCTGAGCCAGTATCTTAAGTACGCGAACCAAATCAGAAAGATTTGGGCGTCATAGATACTGGCCGTTTTCATCACTAGAAACTTATCGCGCCTTCAAGGAAGAAGGTTCTTTGTGGATAAGGATGGAACACATAAGCCGTTTTATCGGTAAGGTTGTTGATACCGAATGAGATTCGGCTTTTCGCGGGCTTACCTAGCAAATCGTATTTGAAGCGGTAACTGGTTTTGAAGTCCAGGAAGAAAAATCCGTCCTGAGAGCCGAATACGTTGTTAACGTGGTCGCCGTTGTCGATATCGTTGTACGAGTCGCTGGTGTAGCGGCCGGCCATTGATGTGTCCCAAGCCTCACTGATGTGATAGGTAGCCAGGGCATTGAAGCGCCATTCGGGTAGTCGAATCCGTTCTTTTCCGGTCAGATTGTAACGGGTGGGTGAGCCACTCGCTTCCGTGAAGATGAGGTCTGGCCCGCCATCTTCCACGATGGCATTCATCCAAGTGGCGTTAAAATTCAAATCGAAGTCAGAATCCAGCACCCGAGCTTGGTCGTATACCAATTCTACGCCGGTGGTGCTGGTAGCAGGAATGTTTTGAAACCCGTTCTCTGTAAAAACGCCCGATGCGCGGCGGACTTGCTGGATCGTGTTGCGTATGTCATCCCGGAACACATTGACTCGCACATAGCCGTTGTCCAATCCGTATTCGATCATGAAGTTGTGATGCCAGCCGTCCTCGGCTTTTAAGTTTTCATTCGCGGTCGTTACGCTTGTTGGAGACACGGAGTTTTGATACATCTCCGCGATGACCGGAAAACGATAAGCACGGCCGAAAGAGTAGCGGAATTTCCAATTGGCTGGTTCAAAGCCTAAAGATGCTTTCGGCGAAATTGCATCGTCACTGCGATCCGGCAAATCCCGGCCGCGACCCACACCACTGGAAGCCAACCACCACTCGTAACGCGCGCCCAAGGTCAAATCCCAGTCGGGAGCAAAGTGATAGGCGAACTGGCCGAACATCGCATTGGTAGTCACTTCGCCTTGATTACGTCTAGTTAAATCTTCTGCTCCAATCCGATCGGCTGAATAGCTGGCATAGGAGAACTGCTTGAAATTCATGTTGTAGTTGTCAAAGTGGTAACCGCCTAAAAACTCCAAGGGTTTCCAACCTAAAAACTCCCGGGTACTTAGTTTCAAGTCATAATTCTTCCAATTGAAATCGTCAAATACTTGCAATTGGCCGGAGTTTCGATTTCTGGGGTCATCAGGTGAGAAAAACGCTGATTGACGTTCGTCCTTTATGACATCCAGATAACTGAAAGTGGTGTCGATGTCCCAGGTATCGGTGATAGCCCCTTTAAGCTGCATACCGATTTGCATGGTTTGCCTTTCGTCGTCTGAAGGGCCAAAGCCGGTGTTTTGAACATTGAACGCTCTGCCAGCGAATACAGCATCACGAGTACTGTTGTTGCTGTCAGTAGTATTATCGCCGTAGTAGGCGTTGCCGTTTGCAGAGGTCAGATAATTGCGCGGTTTTTCTGATTTGCGGGTACGTTCTTCGAATGCGCCGGTAAAAATAGCCTGCAAATCCGGGGTGATGTCGTAGCCAACTTTAAGTTTAACCAAGTCGGTATTGACCAATTCAGGTCCAGTGTCGCCGTAAATGTAACTGGGCGTGCCTCGGGTGTCCAGTGTCGGTACCGCGCCGTTTACTGCTGTCGTTACTCCAGTAGGATTACGCAAACCGGTATTGTCGATGAAATAGCTCATCGGCTGGCTTTCCGCTTCCAGGCGGTTATAGGAGAGCAGTGCAGACCACTTATCCAGGCGATTGCCGTACGAGAAATATTGCCGATTGCCGTCAAAGGTGCCGCCGTCAGCGCCGATATTTTCCCAAGGTTGCACGAAGTAGCTGGTTTCTCCGTAGTACTCTTCTTTCATAGGCATGTGGGTTTTGATGTTTACCACCCCGCCAATAGAGTTACCGCTGTATTCTGCGGAAAATGGCCCGTATACCACGTCAACCGCGTCGATTTCGTTTGGGCCCACCATCGACCAGCGCGGTGCGCCGTTGAAAGAAGCCTGCAACTGATTGTGTAACGGTAAACCATCGGCGTAAACCATGTTTCTGGCCGTTGAGAACATGTCAGCACCGCGTATGCCCAACACGCCGTTAGGATCGCCAATGTAGCGTTGACGAATTTGTAAGCTCGGTTGGTACTTGACGGCTTCTTCGGTGGTTTGGGCATTTTGCCGTTCAATTTCCGCGCGTGACAGGCGGGTTGACGGCGAGGTGAAGTGCGAGTCTTTCGCCACTTCACCGGTGATCACCATTTCTTCCATCACCTCGTCTTTGGTGCTACTACCCACGGCTGTACTTTCCGGCAACACTTGTTTAGATTCTGTTTGACTATCGTTAGCAATGGACTGGTCCGCTGACTTGGAAGGTTCTGCATTTTTTGCCGCATGTTTAGTGGTGTTGCCAGTACTTTTCTTCTGTGTTTCAGCGATGGCTAAATTGCTGGTAATTGCCAGAAGAACAGCAGTAGACAGTAAAGAACGCATTGGCAATCTATAAGATGCGGATTTCTCAAGAGTTTCGGATTGATTTTTCACGTGTAATCTCGGTTGTAATTATTATTTCTGGATTATTGCTAAGTTTGTTTTAGCCTTCTGATCTAATCGCTGTGAGCGGTTTTCAGAGCTTGATCATGCTGATAGCCAACAGGTTTTCCGGATAAAAAACATTCCGAAATTCCGGCAAGATTGGGGCCAAGATTAAATGGCCTTGATTTCATTAATAAAAAATTATTGGTCGCGGCTTATTTTTAATAAACTGTGTTATTTGACAGATTATTTAGATTTTTTTGAGTGATACGCCTCGTTATTTCGAACCGCTATCTCTGGGATGCATACTCTTTAACCGAACGAGATGTTTAAAAGATGCCGGATAGTTCCAAAATATTCAATAATTTAATGTGAGCGCTGGGTTAGGAAAGGATTGAACGGCTTGAGCAATGAAAGTATTCAGTACTTAGTCATAAAGGGTCAGGCATGTAGAAACAGAATAATAAAACTATGTTAAATAACTATGTTCCGTAGGTTGAATTTGGACGACATCAACTTTGTCGTCGCCACTTCCGTTTAGGCTTGAATGTACTACTAACTGGCGTTATGGTGCCTGCTGATTTTGATGCCGATAATCGGCCTGAACTCGCAGAGAATTTAATAAGGATACTATGAACATAAGAACCATTCTGGTTGGTCTAGCTTTAAACCTAATTGGCAGTAATGCGGTTTTGGCGGATCAGGTCGAGATAAAACCCTTCATCCCCGGCAGCTATCAACAGATTTTAACTGCAAGCCCCCATCAGCCTTTAATGCTGGCGATCTGGTCGGTGGATTGCCCGTCGTGCCTAAAGGACATGGACATACTGGGTAAACTGCACGAAAAACATCCGGCTTTGAAAATCGTCATGTTAGCCACTGACGATGCGGAAGCCTTGCCGGAGATCAAGCGCATCATCGACAGTCACAAACTGGGCGGGCTGGAGAATTGGGCATTCGCCTCGGATAATCCGGAAAAATTGCGTTACGAAATCGATCCGGCCTGGTATGGCGAATTACCCAGAACTTATTTCTTCGATGCCGGCCATCAGCGCGTGGGAAAAAGCGGGGCGATGTCGCTGGAAGAATTCGAGGCGCAATTCAGCAAGTTGAAGATGTGATGTCTCTAGGGACGCTATAAAGATCTCCCTCTCCCGCCGGGAGATGGCTAGGGTGAGGGATGTAAATAATTGATTTTATTCCCCTCATCCCAACCTTCTCCCGGTGGGAGAAGGAGGTTTTTTAATTTTCAGAGGTCCCCTCCATACCTACTGAATCAGAGCAAAGGCAGGTATTAGCCCGTCTTTGCGGTTTGCCGCGAGCCATACAAGTAATACACCGCAACCCCTATCAAATTCCAGAACAGAAAGTGCAGTTGGGTGGTACTCGGTAGGCTGATAAAGAGATACAGGCAGCCGACTATCGCAATCGGTCCGGTGATCCGGGCAAACGGCACGGAAAATTTCCGAACTATTCCCGGCTGCCTGCGCCGCAATAGCAGCATACAGACCGACACCGTGATAAAGGCCAGCAAAGTGCCGGCATTGGCCAGTGCGGCGATCTCGGCCAAGGGAAATAGGCCGGCGATAATACTGACTATGACGGCGGTAAATAACACGGTGCGCACCGGCATGCCGCGGTGCGAGACCTTGGCCAGACCGCGCGGCAACAAACCGTCGCGGGCCATCGCAAAGAAAATCCGGCTTTGCCCATAGAAAAACGCCAGCACCACGGTCGGCAAAGCAATTACCGCGGATGCCGCCAACCAGCGTGCGGCGTTGGGTTTGCCCAACTCGCGCAAAATCAGCGCTAAGGGCTCCGGGCTGTCGGCGAAGCGCTGATAGTCCAAAGCACCCAGCGCCGCCACCGCCACGACGACATAAATCAGGACGCAGATCAGCATGGAACCGACAATGCCCAGCGCTAAATCGCGGTCGGGATTGCGGGTTTCCTCCGCAGCAGTGGCAATCGCATCAAAGCCGTAAAAGGCAAAAAAGATGATGGCCGCCGAGGCCATCACCCCGCGCTCCAGGCCGTCCGCGCCCAGGGTTTTGATAAAGCCAAACGGCATGAAGGGTTGGAAATTGGCGAAGTTCAACAGCGGCAAAACCAGCGCGATAAACACCAGCAAAGCGGTGAGTTTTACTACCACTAATAAGGCATTGACGCTGGCGCTTTCCTTAGTGCCGATCAGCAACAGCGCGGTGACGACCAGGATGATAAAAATGGCCGGCAGGTTGATCAGACCGCCCAGTTCCGGGCCTTGCATCCAGTGCATCGGCACGCCTAAGCCTTCCTGCAAGAGTGGCGCCGCGTAACCGGACCAGCCGACCGCTACCGCACTGACCACCAGCGAATATTCTAAAATCAAACTCCAACCCACAAACCAGGCCGCCCACTCGCCGATGACGATGTACGCATAGGTGTAAGCGCCGCCGGCGGCAGGCATAAGCGTGACCATTTCCGCATAAGCCAAGGCTGCGCAGGCGCAAATCACGCCGGCGATGATAAACGCCAAAATCACCGCCGGCCCGGCTTTGGCGGCGCCAACCCCGATCAAGGTCAGAATGCCGGTGCCGACAATCGCCCCCACGCCCAGCGCAATTAGATGGGGCGAACTCAAGGCTGCGTTCAATCGATGTTCCGTGGCCACCTCATTCAGCGACGACCAAGGCTTGCGTGTGCGCCAGTTTTTCACGGTCCGGATCTCCTTTGTGGCTGGGCAATTGCCAAGCCGCTAAAATACCCGGCTACTTCAGCCAATTCAAACGGAATCGTCTATGAAAATCATCTCCTGGAATGTCAACGGCATCCGTGCCGTGCAAACTAAAGGTTTTACCGAAACGCTGGCCGCGCTCGATGCCGATTGCGTCCTACTGCAAGAAACCAAGGCCCAGGACGATCAAGTCAAAAAAGCCCTTGAAGGCGTGGATGGCTACCATCTTTACAGCAATTCCGCCGACCGCAAGGGTTATTCCGGCGTGGCAATATTGAGCCGGCAGCCACCGCTGCAAGTGGTGCACGACATGGGCATCGCCGAGCACGACCAAGAAGGCCGGGTCATCGTCGCGGAATTCGAAACGTTTTATCTGTTGAATGTCTACGTGCCCAACTCCGGCGACGGCCTGGCGCGACTGGATTATCGGCAGACCTGGGACAAAGAGTTTTTGGCGTACATGCAAAAGCTGCAAAGCAAAAAACCGCTAATTGCCTGCGGCGATTTCAACGTCGCCCATCAAGCCATCGACATTGCCCGGCCCAAAGCCAACTACAACAAGTCTGCCGGCTATACCCAAGTCGAGATCGATGGCTTCAGCAACTTCGTCGCCGCCGGTCTAGTCGACAGTTTCCGCCATCTGCACCCTGATACCGTGGCCTACAGTTGGTGGAGCTACCGCGCCAATGCCCGCGCAAACAATATCGGTTGGCGGATTGATTACGTACTGACCAGTCAGGCCTTGACCGGTCAGATCAAGGATGCCTTTATTCTGCCGGACGTGACCGGTTCCGATCATTGTCCGGTCGGCATCGAGCTGGCGCTTTGAACCTTAGCGACCGCCAATACCTGATAGAGCAGCATCGTCAAACCCTGCTGGCCTGTAGCCGATGCCCGGCCATGGTCCGCCCGGTGGTCAGCGGTAAGCCGGTGTTGTCGCCCATCTTGCTGATCGGCCAGGCACCGGGCGACAAGGAAGGCGCGCTGGGCCGCCCGTTTGCTTGGACGGCGGGCAAGACGATGTTCAAATGGTTTGCCCAGATCGGGCTGGACGAAGCCAGTTTTCGGGAGCGAGTGTATATGGCGGCCGTGTGCCGCTGCTTTCCGGGCAAAAATCCCAAAGGCGGCGACCGCGTGCCCAATCCGCAGGAAATCGAACAGTGTGCGGCCTGGCTGCAAGCGGAAGTAGAGCTGTTACAGCCCAAGTTGATCATCCCGGTCGGCAAGCTGGCGATACAGCAAATGCTGCCGGTCGACAAACTCAGCGATGTCATCGGCGGCTTGCATCGCTTGAAGTTTGAAGGCCACGACACCGACGTCATCCCGCTGCCGCATCCCTCCGGCGCCTCCACCTGGCATCGCACCCAGCCGGGCGCCGGTTTATTGGAAGCGGCACTGGCAACCATTCAGGAGCATGCAGCCTGGCGACAAGTGTTAGGGCGTTGATGGTCAGCCAACGTAGGGCGCAATAACCAACGGGCATTGCGCCGCAAGCGATGAACTTACTATTGAAATAAAAAAAATGGATTACCGAAGAGTTTGGCGCCCTGGCGGGACCTATTTTTTTACTATCAATTTGTTACAAAGAAAGGGTAACGATCTTTTGGTGCGGCATATTCAACCGTTAAAGGATGCCATCAAAACGGTAAAAACTAATCACCCGTTCAACATTCACGGCTGGGTGGTATTACCGGAACACATGCATTGTTTAATCGAATTACCGGAAAACGACATCGACTACGCTACTCGGATACGGTTGATAAAAATCGGATTTTCCAAGGTAATACCCAAAACCGAACTGAGATCGACCGTAAGAATAAAGCGGGGAGAACGCGGAATATGGCAACGGCGTTATTGGGAGCACCTGATACGCGATGAAGCTGACTTTAAAGCGCATCTGGATTATATCCACTATAACCCAGTGAAACATGGCTGGGTAAAACAAGTAAAAGATTGGCCATACTCGACCTTTCCACGCTGGGTAGAGCGCGGAATTTATCCATTAGATTGGGCTGGAGCTGGTGGAGATTTGTATGAGTTTGAATAGTTAAAATGCGGCGCAATGCCCGTTGGTTATTGCGCCTTACGGACTTGCACTTCGTTGTAATAAGCGACCTCAGCAAGAAATTCTTGGCGAGCTTCTGCGACAAAACGTGCTCGTTTCACTTAGTCATGCGCCTTGCTTCAGAAAACACATCCTCTGCCGGATAGGTCTCTAGTTCCCCCCTGTCGAAAGCGGCGGTGCGCTTCTCAATTTCTCGTTCCCACTCTGTTTCGATTTCGGATAGAGGAGAGTCATGTAGTGACTCAAGAAGAACCTCAGCAAGATGTGCTCGCTCTTCAGGCAAAAGTGAACATGCTTGTTTCTCTAACTCGACTAGTAACGCGGACATGGTGAATACTCCTTTGGCTGAGGCTAAGGTATTTTACGCTTGGCGTTGCCAGTTGTCTTGGTTTGGTCGCCAATGTAAAGCTGACCGAGCGAGGCACAGAAAGCTGAAAAATAAAGGTGCGTTGCAACCGCTCTCCGGTTCAGCGCGATGTTACTCAAGATGCGTGATTGCAAGACCTCGTGCGATGTCTTTCCATAAGTAAACCGATCCCTTTTCCCAAAAGCTTAAAATTCGGCGCAATGCCCGTTGGTTATTGCGCCTTACGGCCTTGTGAAACAGGGTGTGTATTAACAAAATTGGGGGAAGAGTGAAAGGTCGGAAAATAAAGGTCTCGAGTAACTCGACAGATGCGCCTCCTAGCGTCGGCACATCCTATTTGGCGCACGTTTTCGCATTGAAAACCCTCCTTGTCACTTTTCCAGAAACAATACAGGTGTGCAGTAAAAAATAGGTTGTGCCGAGCTATGCGAGGCGCAACGGTCGTGATCGATGCGCCCAACGGCAGCATCTTTTCGCGAGGATTTAGCGCACGTTAACGAGTTGATCCCTTTTCCCAATAGCTTAAAATCCGGCGCAATGCCCGTTGGTTATTGCGCCTTAAGGCCTTGCGTTAATTCGGACCGTACCGCAATACAAAGAGCGTGTTGGACGCCGTGTCGAGCAACCCCAAGTCAAGGTAGTTGAGATGCCATTTGAGCTTAGGCGTCTTTGGGCATGGTAGTCCTGCTGGGTCGTAAAGTCCTTTGACAAATTTAACGTCATCGAGCATTGGGTCGATTTCACGAACTACGCGAGCATAGTCGTCCGCCATGCGCACAACGTGCATTGAATGTCCGGAAGTAGTAATCATAGAAGGGATATATACGGAACCAGGCGTCATTCCTCTGGATGAGTGCCTATCAAATACCGACCAAAGTCTTTCTCGTTCTTTTGTCATTGCCGCAGTCGGGTCTTCTGACCTCTTGAACACTGAGTGGTCAAAAATAGCAATGACGGAGAAATGATCACGAGAAACCCTCGCGAAAATTAGGTCGTCGGTCCGTGCGGCAAATCCGTTTGGATGAACTTGCTGCCCAAGGTGGAAATGGTGGTAGCCCATCACATTCAGCAAGAAGTCCTTGTCGGCCCATCGATCAACATCCGGTTTTTTTTGCGCCGAGGCTGGTGTATAGCCTCGCGTATGGGGCTCTAAAGAGAGGTGCGGTGTAAGGTTTTCTCCAATCCTCACTTTGTCGAGGAAGGCTGCAATTTTGTTGGCGAATGTTGACCATCGGGGATCTCCGGACGCCGTAGCTTCAATCGATACCGTCCTAGGGCGGGGCGATACATAACGGATCGCCCAGTTATTGTAGTGGATTAAGAGTGAAGCTAACGATGACGTCTCCAGCCCCTGAAGCGTCGCTTTGTCGTTTGGAAACTTCGGGATTTTCTTAGCGATTCCCAAGCGGAACGTCTTCACGCGCTTCGATTCAAGATGTGCCGCAGTCATCTTTGGATGCCTTCATTGCGCTCGATACCAAGCCGCATAGCGTGGAGTTGAAGCGACTTGCGCGGCTTATCGCGCTGGTCGCCTCGAACGAAAGGTTAGATTTCACCGGCCAATTCCCCACCGCTCTTTGAGATAAGCAAGCCGTTCAGCGTCGGAGACCGATAGCACCTCTATAACGAAGGCCGATTCCACCATGATTTCAATTTCTGGGGCTGAGGAGCATTCGCTACGCCAGTAAGCGCCAGCCAACTCTTCAATGGATTTCCCTTCCTCCACCAATTCTTTCATACGATCCATCAGTGCCATATCACCACGGTGGCAGATGGAATCTTCATAGATTTCGACGTGGTATAGCTTTCCATTAGACATCTTTGACCAATGCTTCTTAGCGCATTGTTCGTCACAGAATACGAATAAGCAGTTGGTTCGACAGGTCTTGGAGCCAGGCCGACTTTCTTCCAGAAAGTCCTCGACGGCTTTCGCCGCGCCAGTGAATCGGCCGTAATAGTCCTTGGCCGTTGTGATTTTGTCTCCGACCGAGAAAGGTCGTTTGTCCACGCGATAGTAGGGCATGAAAGTGAAAGCTAACGTAAAAGTAACCGGCACCGGAGCACCAGAGTAGGGAACCCAAATGCGCAGCCCGCGTAGGGAGCTATAACCAACGGGCATTGCTCCCCATTCTAATTCGACTAAGGCCCCGGCGCCAAGTCCGACAAATCGGTATTCTGCTCGCTCAACGACCAACCACCCCCCAAGGCTTTATACAACTGCACCTGGGCGACCAGGACATCCAGCCTGGCCTGCACCCGGCTGTTTTCGGTGCTGAGATAAGTGGTCTGGGTGTTTAACAAGGCTTGATAGTCGATGGCGCCAAGCCGGTAACGTTCTTGGGAGATGTTGTAAGCCAAACGGGCTTGCGCGGCGGCGGTTTCTAGGGCGCTGAGGCGGCGGCTGGAGTTGTTGTAGGTGGCGGCGGCGTCTTCGACTTCTTTGAATGCGGTCAGCACGGTTTTCCGATAGGTTTCCGCTAACTCCGCATTTGCGGCCAGTGCGTTGCTTAATGCGCCTTCCAAACGGCCGCCTTGAAACAAGGGTTGGGTCAGGCCGGCGGCCAGCGTCGCCGCGACACCCGCCGGTTGCGGGTTGGCTAATACGCTGCCCAAGCTTAGTTGCAGTTTTGGGTAAAACGCGGCGCGCGCTACGGCGATGTCGGAATTGGCAGCGATCAACTGCATTTCCACCTGACCGATGTCCGGCCGGCGTTGCAGTAGCGTGGCCGGTTGCTCGGCGGCAATGCCGGGCACGGCAAGGTCCACGAAACGCGCGGGTTCCAGGGCCAGATGTTGCGGCGGATGACCGAGGAGTATCGCCAGGCTGTTTTCCGCCAGCGTTTGCTGTTGCATCAATAAGTCCAGGCTGGCGCGGGCATTGGCTTGTGCTGTGCGCTGTTGCGCCACTTCCAGTTCATAAGCCGCGCCGGCGCGTTGCCGGGCTTCGATGATGGTCAAAATCGCGTTGACGGTGTCGAGAAAATCGCTGGCGATTTGCCGACGTTCCTGGATCGCCAACAGATTGAAATACGCCTGGCCGACATCGGCCATTACCACCAATTGCAAAGCATCGCGTGCAAAGATTTGGCTGAGCATCAATGCGGTGCCGGCATCGCGTCTGGCTCGGTTGGCGCCCCATAAATCCACTTCGTAAGCAATATCGATTTGGCCGCTGCTTTGTTGGCTGTCGGTTCTGTTGTTCCGGTTGTCGCTGAAATCGCCGCTCAAGGAAGCGGCGGGCCACAACCCGGCGCCGGCAATTTTGGCTTGGGCGCGGGCTTGGGCGACGCGTTGCTGGGCGGCGGCCAGGTCGTTGTTGTAGGCCAGAGACTCGCGCATCAAACGGTTGAGTTGATCGCTGGCAAAGGCTTGCCACCATCGCGGATCGACGGTAGCCGAGGCGGTTTGCGCGGGTTGGTGCCATTGCTCCGGGGTTTCGACGACGGGGCGTTGGTAGTCTGTCAATAAATTACAGCCGCTCGTCAACAGCACGGCGCCGGCAAATAGCAAGCTAACAGGCTTGATTAATCTCATTCTTGAGTCCAGATTGGGCGTCATTCCCGCGAAAGCGGGAATCCAGTTTGATAACTGGGCTCCCGTATGCGCCGGAGTGACGAGTCCCAGGCATTTAAGGGAACCTCTAAAAATACCCTCTCCCTCAGGGAGAGGGCTAGGGTGAGGGATGTAAATTGTTGATTTAATTCCCTCATCCCAACCTTCTCCCTGAGGGAGAAGGAGCCTTTTTGAGTATTTTGAAATTCCCGAAAGCCTGGGTTAATAAATTTACTCATTCCGCCGCCAAGGCCACGACCGGGTCCAGATGGGCGGCTTTGCGCGCCGGTAAATAACCAAACAGCAAGCCGGTGCCGAAGGCGCAGGAAAACGCCAAGATTGCCGGCAGTGGTGAAAACAATACCGCCATCTCGAAATACTTGAGAATATAGCCCGCTGCGAAACCCAGTAGCACGCCCATCAAGCCGCCGAGGGTACAAACCACGGCGGCTTCGGTATTGAATTGCAGCAAAATGTCGCGGCGGCGAGCGCCGGTGGCGATGCGGATACCAATCTCGCGGGTGCGCTCGGTGACGCTGACCAGCATGATATTCATCACACCGATGCCGCCGACCAGCAAGGAAATCGCCGCGACGATGCCCAGCATCATCGTAAAGGTATTCTGGGTTTCGGTGGCCGATTCGATGATGGAGGCCATGTTGCGAATCCGAAAGTCCTCTGTCTGATGGCGGGCAATCAGCAAGTCGCTGATCGCTTGCTGGGTGGTGTCGATTATGGAGACATCCTTGACCAGCACGGTAATCCCGCCCAGATACTTTTGTCCAAACAAGCGGATCAAACCGGTACTGATAGGCACGAACACCGCGTCGTCGCGGTCGGTACCCATCGCGTCGGCACCTTTGCTGGACATCACGCCGATTACCTCGAATGGGATGTTGCCGATCATTACATAGCGGCCCAGCGGATCTTCGCCGTCTACAAACAACAGCTTGCGCACGGTTTCGCCCAGCACCATCACCGGTGCATAGCGGCGTTGGTCGCGCTCGTCAAAAAAGTCGCCGCTGCCCAAGGGCCAGTCGCGCACTTGCGGCATGCTGGAGGCCACGCCCTGCACGCTGGTGGCGTAATCGACATTGCCGTAGCGCACCGTCATGCGGCTGGTGCGTTCCGGCGAGGCCCACAGCACATTGTCCAGTTCGGCGATGGCATCGGCATCGGCAGGCATCAAGGTGGCTATATCGCCGCCGCCGCGAAAGCCGGTAATGCCGGGGCGGATAGACAGGACGTTGGTGCCCATGGCCCGCATCTGTTCCAGTACTTTTTCCTGACTGCCCTGGCCGACCGCCAGCATGGTGACCACGGCGGCAACGCCAATCACGATGCCTAATAAGGTCAGCGCGGTGCGGAATAAATTGGCGCGCAGTGAGCGCAAGGCGGTTTTCGCGGCCTCGCCGAGTTCGGCCAGCAGACCGGCCGCGCCGATCCCGCGATGCACGGTGGGGGGCAGCAATTGGCCGCTGAGATTGGCTACGCCATCGCTGACGATTTTGCCATCGGCGATAGTGACGATGCGTTGTGCGTGCGCGGCGACTTTGTCGTCGTGAGTGATCAATAAAATCGTGCGGCCTTCTTGGTGCAGGGCTTTTAGTAAAGCCATTACTTCCATACCGCTCTGGCTGTCCAGCGCGCCGGTGGGTTCGTCGGCCAGGATGACCGGCGGATCGTTGACCAAGGCGCGGGCAATGGCGACCCGTTGTTGCTGGCCGCCAGAGAGTTGCATCGGCTTCTGTTCGCTGCGGTCCGCCAAACCGAGTTTGGCGAGCAATTGCAAGGCGCGTTGCCGGCGCTCGGGCTTATTTAGGCCAGCGTACAGGGCGGGGATTTCGATGTTTTCGGCGGCGCTGGCGGTATTTAATAGGTTGTAGCGCTGGAAAACAAAGCCAAAACTTTCTCGGCGCAGCGCCGCCAGTTGGTCCGGGTTTAAATCGGCAACGTCCTGATCTAACACCCGGTAGCTGCCGACGTCGGCTTTATCCAGACAGCCGATCAGATTCATCAACGTCGATTTGCCGGAACCGGACTGGCCGATGATGGCTACAAACTCGCCAGGCCAGATGGTCAGCGATACATCGTCCAAGGCGCGGACGATGCTGTCGCCGTTGGGGTAAAAACGTTGAATATGTTTAAGTTCGAGGAGGGGCCGGGCGCTCATAGTCTGGGAACCCCGGCACCGGGATAGCCTTGGTCTTTTTTGCGGTTTTTGGATTTATCCTCTTTGCCGGCAGCGATTTGCACCCGGTCGCCTGCCGCTAGCCCTGCCAGTACTTGCACGAAGCGGCGGGTTCTCAAGCCAATTTGCACGATTTTGTCTTGCGGGCCTTGCTCGGTCAGTACTTTTACCTGGTAAGCATGACCGTTGCCTTGATCTTGGTTGCGCTGGCGCGGCCCCAGGACATTGACGGGAATCAGCGGCACTTGTTCGGCTTTACCCAGCACAAAGAACATCTGCGTACTCATGCCTGTCATTAGTTGCCGGTCGTGGTTATCGACATCAACCAACACGTTGTACAGCACCACGTTATTGATCACTTCCGGTGTCGGTAGTATTTGACGCACCGTGCCTTGCCAGCGCCGTTCCCCGGAACCCAGGGTGGTGAAGTACACCGGCATGTCGGAACGTAAACGCATCACGTCGGCCTCGGCCACCTGGGCGCGCACCGTCATGGTATCCAGTTTGGCGAGTTGCAGGATGGTCGGGGTAGTTTGGTTGGCGTTTAAGGTCTGGCCTTCGCGGGCTTTCTGATCAACCATGGTGCCGTCCATCGAGGCAAAGATTTTGGTAAAACCCAGGTTGGTTTTATCGCCGTTTAAGGTCGATTGCACTTGTTCGATTTGCGCTTGCAGCGATTCGGCAGTGGCTTTGGCGTTTTTTAAGGTGAACTCGCTATTTTGAAAATCCTGGACGCTGATGCCCTTGTTTTGCAACAACTCGCGGTTGCGGTCGTATTGCTGTTGAGCAAACACCACTTGCGCTTGTTGACCGGTCAGTTGCGCCTGCAAATTCTTGATATTGGCTTCGCCAGCGGCGACTCGGGCAGCGTAGATCCGCGGATCGATCTGCGCCAGCAAGTGGCCGGTCTGCACGTCGTCACCAATTTTAACGTAAATTTTCTGCAAAAGACCGGTCACCTGGGCACCGACATCCACGTATTCCTTTGGCTCTAGTTTGCCTTGGGCAGTGACGTTTTCTTCCAGATCGCCCAGGGTCACTTCAACACTATCGACGTGGTCCTGATCGGCATTTTTGGGCTGTTTGAAAAAATACCAGCCGCCAACGGCGACTGCTATAACCAGCACAAACACGATAAGCCAGCGCAGACGTCGGCGGTTTAACGATGAATCGGGAGATTGCGGCATGGCACTAATCAATGGCTACTTTAGGATTACGGATAGTTTCCCGACCAGCAGTAGTGGCGATGGCTTCGACAGCGGATAGCAGGATATGGCTTGCGGAGTGCCTGAGCGCTAGCTCCAGCCGTCCGCCAAGCCTGAGGGGAGTTTATGCTTTGGTATCTGTATTGGCAATACTGGAAAGGTAAAGCTTGGTAAAGATGGGTTGTTTATTTTATCCACAGTCTTAATGCTACAGTTCGACCCTCACCCGTCATTCATATTTCTCCAAGGCGGCCACAAGTCCAAACATCGTTTTTCGGGTTTCGCTCCTACGAAGCAGCCTTTCGTGGTTTCGGGCAGTCGGCCTATTTGAGCCATTGAGTAGGCACCGACCAATGGCATCAAACCGGCTGTATTCCAACAATGATTTGGCTTGTCTCAAAGTCCAGTTGTAGATGTAGGGTACGCTCACAAACCTATGGAAGGTCAACATGGTACTGATCGATTCGGCTGTCACGACTTGTTTCCTGCGGTTTGGCGTGCGGGTATTTTATCGCATCTTGCGTATCGCAGCTTTTACGACAGCCTCAGGATTTATAAGCGATACACGCGGCAATCGCTACAACCCGGGTGCTATCATGGGAGCCCTCGATAAACATCAAAAACCTTTCCAATGATTGCAATTCTTGAAGCCAGACGCGCGGGCTTATTGTCCAGAGCGCATTGGCTGAATAACCTGTTAGCCGGCGTGATTGTCGGCGTAGTGGCGCTGCCTCTGGCTATGGCCTTTGCGATAGCCTCCGGCGCCAAACCAGAGCAGGGACTATACACGGC
>NZ_LUUG01000121.1 GCF_001644035.1 Methylomonas methanica | reverse complement strand
GTGAAGATGATCACCTGCACGTCGGACAGATCAGGGATAGCATCCAACGGCATGTTCTTGAACGACCAAACCCCGCCGATGGCCAGGATGATCGCCCCCAGCAACACCATGAAGCGGTCTTTCAGCGCGCTATTGATGATGAAATCAGTCATGGTTATGCGCTCCTGACCTCAGCGTTGCCGGCGGTTGCGCTGGCGACGGTTCCATCATTTTGGCGGTGGCTTCGTTCAGTTTGGACTCGGAGTCGATCAGGAATTGCGCCGAAGTGACGACTTCTTCCCCGGCGGCTAATCCGTCAAGAATGGCGATGTTGTCATCGGACGACAAACCCGTCGTCACTTGACGCGGCTCGAATTTGCCGGGACCGCGCACCACCAAAACCTGGGTCTGTGCGCCGGAACGGATAACGGCTTCGGAAGGAATCACCACCGCATCCAGTTGCTTGCCGGCATGGATGGTCACTTCGGTGAACATATCGGGTTTTAACAGCAAGTCGGCATTGTCGAATACCAGGCGTACTTTGATGGTCCGGGTCTTGGCTTCGGCATAAGGATAGATAAATGCCAGGTGGCCCTTGAAGGTGCGGCCCGGAACGCCGGCCAGTCGCATTTCGACCGGGTCGCCTTCTTTCACCCAGGGCAGTTCGTACTCGTAAATTTCGGCATACACCCAAACTTTCGACAGATCGGCGATCATGTACAGCTCGGTTTCCGGCGTAACGTATTGGCCTTCACGAGCGCCGATATTGATCACGATGCCGTCCGCCGGAGTATGAATATGCAGGCTCTTTTTAATGGATTGGCTATCCGTCAGGTCGTGTAGTTGATGCGCCGGTACATCCAGCAATTTCAAGCGCTCTCGGGAGCTTTTGACCAGTTCTTCCGCACCGCGTCGAATCTCTTCGATCGGGCTTTTTTCCAGCACTTTAAGGTTATTCAGAGCCAGTACATATTCCTGTTGGCTGGCCACCAGTTGCGGCGAATAAATGCTCAGCAGCTCTTCATTCTTCCTGACCCTTTGCCCAGTCTTATCGGCGCGCAAGGTTTCAATCCAGCCTTCGGTTTTGGGATGCAGGCGGACGATATGCTCTTCGTCGTAGGCCACCCGGCCGACGGCGCGTACCACATGCGACAGCAAGGTTTGTTTGGCAAATGAGGTCCGCACGCCGATGTTTTGTACAGTCGCCGCATCGATTCTGACAGAACCAGCCGAGTCGTCGGTTTTATCCTCCTCTTCCGCATACACGGGCAGATAATCCATGCCCATATTGTCTTTGGCCGGCATGGTCGAGGTGACCGAGGGATTCATCGGGCTTCGATAAAACAGAGGTTTCCTGTCCTCCGCCGGTTGAACAACCGATTCCTGTTTGGGTGATTGCGCCAACCAATAGCCGCCCACCAAGCCTATCCCCAGCGTCACCGTGGCGGTCAATAACAGTTGCTTATTCATAAATGTCGTCCTCGCCCACATTCGCGCAGAGTTGCGCCAGTGCTTGCTGAGCTTCTGTGAAGGCTTTCCAGTATTGAGTTTCGTATTCGAACAAGGTGATCTGGCTGCGCACCAGATTCAGAAAATCGACCTTGTTGACCTGATAGCCGGCCAGCATGGAGGCGACGGTTTGCCGGGCCTGCGGAATGATGCCGGTATCGAACAACACAAATTGCTGTTTGGCTCGCTGGTAATCGCTATGACTTTGGGTAATTTCAGAGCGAACCGCGTTCCATCGATCTTGCAGCGCATAGCGTTGTTGCATCAGCTCGCTGTTGCGCTGATCTATCATCTTGTTCTGCTTGCTGCCGGCAAAAATCGGTACGTTCATGCTGACGCCCAGACTGAGCAGATCGGAACGCCGGGTTCCGTCCGGCATGTTATCGCGGGCGCCATACGCCGCTTCGACATTGAAATCGGGCAATACGTCTTTTTCAGCCAGTTCCAGCTTCGATTGCGCGGCGTTAATGCCACGCCGCTCGCTTTCCAGCAGCGGCCTTGAGCTTTCCGCTTGTTGATACAGGCTGTCTTCCTGTCTGATTTCCGGCAGCTGTATTGAAATTGTGGCGGGTAATTGCACGGAGTTGTTGGCGGGTTGATCCAGCAAGGCGTTGAGCTTGGCCACGGTGCCGCGCCTCGTCCCGGCCAAATTGATTTTTTGATCGAGCAATTTGGATAACTCCAGTTGAGCCAGCAACACATCCTGCTGCAAGCCTTCGCCGACTTCGTATTTGCTTCTGGCGATATCGACGAACTGCTGCAATAAGCTGTGATTGTTGTTCACAATCTCCAGCGTTCGATCCAGATAAAAAACCTGCCACCACAGGGTTTTCACGTCGCTCAACAAACGTAACCGTACTTCATCGGCATTGAGCGTTGCCGCTTCCGCTTCATACATCGCCGCCTGTTCGCGCAGCGCCAGTTTGCCGGGAAAAGGAATGGCCTGGGAGAGGCCAAAGCCGATTTGCGTCATGTCTTCCGGCCGGGTGCTGAAACTATTGGTCGGCAGGCTCATGGCATTGAAACTGATTTGCGGATCGGGCAGGCTGCCCTCTTGCGACGGAATCGCGGCCATCGCCTTGGCGCGAGCCAGCATTTGCGCCAGATCGGGATTATCCTGAGCGACTTTTTGAGTGGCGGCCTCAAGCGTTAATAGCGGTTGCTCCGCAGCGTCGACAACGCTACAGACGAAAAACAGCGTCGCCATCAGCAGACGCTTTAAATGAACAGATCTCATGATTGTCCTCATAAGCTCGTTATAGCAATGACGATCAACCAACAGGCTGACTTAGCCGATGTCGATCGTCTTAATGGGGATGGTTGTTTTTACGGCAAAACACCACCGTTGAACAGCTTAGAGGGTAATAATAGGCGGTTTTATATCCGGGGGGACAAGCAACGAAACCGATGTGAGTATTTCTCCAGCGCTATAGTGGCTAGAGATATGCGGTGGGATAAACCCAAAGGAGGATGTGATTGCGCAATCGACGCAAACATGAAAGCTGCAACTGGCTAGGTGTGCCTTTGCAGGCTGGCAATGATCGGAATGAGGTGAAATCGAATTACTTGAGTCACTCATCTCTGCGGCGGCAATGATTTGTGAAGCAGACAACTGACTAGCAAACTCGGAATAATGATCAAACGCTACCGCAACAGGCATGATAGCCATCAGTACCAGGAGGATTGTGGTTAAGCGCTGTTTCACCATGAAACTGAGTTTAGCTTATGAATGATGATATGTGAATCTTTGTATGTGTTTAGACCACCAGTCGTCACTGAGTGCTGCCGACCCTCAGTAGTCATTTCGGTATCCGCTTACTGTCCGCATTTGATTGTTCATCTGACGATCATCGCTAAGCCTTAATTCTGCTTGACCTTCCAACTATGTAAACCTTTAGATTGATGCCATCCAGATGGCCCCTGATACAAAGTAGCTATCCATGATTAAGATTCAAATGATTTTTAGGAGGTTGCAATGGAATCACATACACAAGTCAATAAGAAAACCGCGCACGCCTATAACACCGCTGCCGATTTATTCGATCATCCGGCCAACACGTTTTGGAGTCGTTTTGGCACCAGCACCGTTGACCGATTAGGGTTAATTAAGGGCGACAAGGTATTGGATGTTTGTTCCGGAACCGGCGCTTCAGCCTTACCGGCTGCGCGTAAGGTTGGCTCAGATGGCCGAGTGGTAGCCGTCGATTTGGCAGAAAAATTATTGGCAAGGGCGGCTGAAAAAGCCTCAGCCGAAGGTCTGCAGAATATACAGTTTCGGGTCGGCGATATGTTCGCGTTAGCTTATCCCGATGGTTATTTCGATGCCGTCATTTGCGTGTTTGGGATATTTTTCATGCCTGATATGGCCACCGCGGTCAGAGAATTGTGGCGCCAAGTCCGGCCTGGCGGGCGCCTGGCAATTACAACCTGGGGGCCTGAGTTATTCGAGCCAGCC
>NZ_LUUG01000120.1 GCF_001644035.1 Methylomonas methanica | reverse complement strand
GTGAAGATGATCACCTGCACATCGGACAAGTCCGGTATGGCATCCAGGGGCATGTTCTTGAACGACCAAACGCCGCCGATGGCCAGGATAATCGCTCCCAGCAATACCATGAAGCGGTCTTTCAACACGCTATTGATGATGAAATCAGTCATGGTTATGCGCTCCCTGCTCAACTGGCAACGACTTGGTTGCCGGTTGTTGCGGTACCGAAGGTTCCGTCATTTTAGCGGTAGCTTCATTCAGCTTGGATTCGGAGTCGATCAGAAATTGCGCCGAAGTGACGACTTCTTCCCCAGCGGCTAAGCCGTCAATAATGGCAATGTCGTTATTGGACGACAAACCCGTCGTCACTTGACGCGGCTCGAATTTACCGGGACCGCGCACCACCAAAACCTGGGTTTGCGCGCCGGAACGGATCACCGCTTCGGAAGGAATCACCACAGCATCCAGTTGTTTGCCGGCATGGATCGTGACTTCGGCGAACATATCGGGTTTTAACAGTAAGTCGGCATTATCGAAGACCAGACGTACTTTGATGGTCCGGGTCTTGGCTTCGGCATAAGGGTAGATAAACGCCAGGCGGCCTTTGAAGATGCGGCCCGGAACCCCGGCCAAGCGCATTTCAACCGGGTCGCCTTCCTTAACCCAAGGCAGTTCGTACTCGTAAATTTCGGCATATACCCAGACCGTGGATAGATCGGCGATCATGTACAGCTCGGTTTCCGGGGTAACATATTGGCCTTCGCGAGCACCGATGTTGATGACAATGCCATCCGCCGGGGTGTGAATATGCAGGCTCTTTTTGATAGCTTGGCTATCCGTCAGCTCATGTAGTTGATGCGCCGGCACATCCAGCAGATTTAAGCGTTCGCGGGAGCTTTTAACCAACTCTTCCGCACCTCGGCGGATGTCTTCGATAGGGCTTTTTTCCAGCACTTTCAGATTATTCAGTGCCAGCACGTATTCCTGCTGACTGGCCACCAGTTGTGGGGAGTAAATGCTCAATAGCTCTTCATTCTTCCTGACCCTTTGTCCGGTCTTGTCGGCACGCAAGGTTTCGATCCAGCCTTCGGTTTTGGGGTGCAGGCGTACAATATGCTCTTCATCATAGGCTACCCGGCCAACGGCTCGGACCACATGCGAAAGCAAGGTTTGTTTGGCTAGCGCGGTCCGCACGCCGATGTTTTGTACTGTCGCCGCATCAATTCGAACCGCACCGGCGGACTCGTCAGTTTTCGCCTCGCCGTCGGCATACACGGGTAGATAATCCATGCCCATGTTGTCTTTGGCCGGAATCGGTGACGTGACCGAGGGATTCATCGGATTGCGGTAAAACAGAATTTTGGGTTGCTTGGGCGCATTAGCGTCGGCATAAACCGGCTCATAGTCCATGCCCATGGCATCCTTGGTTGGCACCGGGGACGTTGCCGATGGATTCATGGTATTTCTGTAAAATAAAGGCTTCTTGCCTTCTGCCGGTTGAATCGCCGATTCCTGTTTAGGTTGCTGAGCCATCCAATAGCCGCCAGCCAGGCCTATCCCCAACGTCACCGTGGCGGTTAATAACAATTGCTTATTCATAAATGTTGTCCTCGCCCACATTCGCGCACAGTTGCGCCAGCGCTTGTTGGGCTTCAGTGAAGGCTTTCCAGTATTGGGTTTCGTATTCGAACAAGGTGATCTGGCTGCGCACCAGATTCAGGAAATCGACCTTGTTGACCTGATAGCCGGCCAGCATGGAGGCGACAGTTTGCCGGGCCTGCGGAATGATGCCGGTATCGAACAAAACGAATTGCTGTTTGGCGCGCTGGTAATCGCTGTGACTCTGGGTAATTTCAGCACGAACCGTGTTCCAGCGATCTTGCAGCGCATAGCGTTGTTGCATCAATTCGCTGTTGCGCTGGTCTATCATCTTGTTCTGCTTGCTGCCGGCAAAAATCGGCACATTCATGCTGACGCCTAAACTGAGCAAATCGGAACGCCGGGTACCGTCTGGCATGTTATTGCGAGCACCATACGCCGCTTCGACATTGAAATCGGGCAATACCTCTTTTTGAGCCAGTTCCAGCTTGGATTGCGCCGCGTTTATGCCTTGGCGGTCGCTTTCCAGCAAAGGCCTCGACGTTTCCGCTTGCTGATACAGCCGGTCTTCCTGCCTGATTTCCGGCATCTGTATTGACAGCGTGGCGGGTAATTGCACGGGATTGTTGGCGGGTTGATCCAGCAAGGCGTTGAGCTTGGCCACGGTGCCGCGCCGCATCCCGGTCAGAGTGATTTTTTGATCCAGCAATTTGGATAATTCGAGCTGGGCCAGCAATACATCCTGCTGTAAGCCTTCACCGACTTCGTATTTGCTTCTGGCAATATCGACGAACTGATGCAATAAGGTGTGATTGTTATCGACAATCTCCATTGTCCGGTCCAGATAAAAAACCTGCCACCAAAGCGTTTTGACATCGCTCAGCAAACGTAGCCGTAATTCATCAGCGCTGAGCGTTGCCGCTTCAGCTTCATACAGCGCCGCCTGTTCGCGGAGCGCCAGTTTGCCAGGAAAAGGAATGGCTTGGGAAAGGCCGAAACCAATTTGCGTCATGTCTTCCTGCCGGGTGCTGAAATTATTGGTCGGCAAGCTCATGGCGTTGAAACTAATCTGCGGGTCGGGCAGGCTGCCTTCCTGTGAGGGGATCGCAGCCATCGCCTTGGCACGGGCCAGCATTTGTGCCAGGTCGGGATTATCCTGCGCGACTTTTTGGGTGGCCGCCTCAAGGGTTAATAGCGACTGTTCCGTAGCGTCGGCAACGCTACAGACGAAACACAGCGTCGCCATTAGCAGACGCCTTAAACGAAAATATCTCATGATCGTCCTGATAAGCTCGTTATAGCAATGACAAACAACGCGCGGACTCTAGCCACTGTTGATCATCCTAATGGCGGCACAGTAAAACACCGCCGTTACACGGCTTAGAGGGTAATAATCGGCGGTTTTATATCGGGGGGAACAAGCAACGAGTTTGAAGTGGGTACTGCCCCGGCGCTATAAAAGCTAGCGCTATGGGTGGAAATAAACCTATAGGATGATGTGATTGCGCAATCGACGCAAACATGAAAACTGCAACTTGTTAGGTGTGCCTTAGCAGGCTGGCAATGCTCGGAATGGGGTGAAATAGAATTACCTCCGTCACTCATCTCGACAGTGGCAACCATTTGTGAAGCAGACAACTGACTTGCAAGCTCAGAATAATGAGCAAACGCCACCGCAACAGGCATGATAGCCATGAGTACCAGTAGGATTGTAGTTAGGCGCTGCTTCATCATATCCCCAATTTTAGCTCACGAATGATTTTGTATGTGAAACTTTGTAGGTGTTGAGATCACCCGTCTGATTTGTTGCTAACTTTCAGGTATTACTTTTTGGCCTATTACGTCATGTGGTTGCCATTGTTGAAATGTCAAGAGCCAAATAGCAGCAGTACAGCCAGTAAGATTTCGCTTTGAGATAAATTAACTGTCCGTTTAGTAATTAAAACCAGACACCTACGTTGTAGGATCACGACTGGCGGCTGAGGGTCGCTATGGATA
>NZ_LUUG01000119.1 GCF_001644035.1 Methylomonas methanica | reverse complement strand
TTTGTGATGGGCGTGGTGAGTGATACCAATCTAACCAACCATCTGCATCAGGAAAACAATGACTTTGGCCCAGATGGCGTTACCGAATTATATGAAGTGGCTTATCACAATGATTCTTCAGGCATTTATATTCGCGCCCAGGATGGACAAGCGTTCGACCTGAAATCCATGCAGTTTTCCGCTCCCTGGTCCACTTCCAGCCCGTTCGTCAATCGTAGAGCTGGCTCTTGGGAGATTTTAGGTTTTAGTCAGGCGGATAATCCTAATCTGTCTAGCGGAAATGGCACTGATTATGCGACTCGCGTGGCTTATCAGACTGTTGCGAATACGGCTGCGGATAGTTTCAACGGTACCTTGGTGCTAAATAGCGGCTTTCAAAATATCAGTGCGTTCTGGATTCATTTTATCGGTGAACCTGATTCGTTCGTGACAGCTGGAAGTGCGTACAAAATGCGTTTAGACAATGTCGTGATCGAGCAGACTGCCGCAGCAGTGCCGGTACCGGCTGCCGTTTGGATGTTTGGTAGTGGTTTGTTGGGCTTGCTGTCTTTTGGAAGAAAGAAGAATTCATTAGCAGCCTAAGCCCACTATTAATCCGGCCCTATTTATCACTGGTATTTCGTTAGGGCCGGGCTCGTCGAAGCTCAGGCTAGTGTGTACTTCAACAGGCAAGGGCATTAAGGCGAGCAGTATTTAAGGGCAGGGTTAATCAACGATCTATTGCTCTGCGTTTGACGGGGTGGCGGTAACGCCACCCCTTTTTTTTGATCAGATTTCAGGAGTTAGTGGCATCGTTTTGCGCTTGCCGGCTCTATCCGCCGTCTGCTCGATTCTTGATTCGGTATTTGCCTGGATGTTTCGATCAAATTGTGTCAAATGACGCATTGCCCACTTCAGAAGCGCTACTGGAAGAGTTGAGATCAATATAACCACATGTTTTGAATAGTGATTATGTAAATGGTTTTATTTTTGCTTATTGACTTCAAATTCAAACAAGTTTGCATTTAGACGAGGTAATTATGCGAGTTATGAATAAATTGGGCTGGACAACCGCGGGATGGTTATTTTGGTTGCCATTTGCTTTTGCCCACGGGCCGCAGCCGATGCCGTTGCAAAACGTGCCGATACCAAAGGTTTTTGGTACTTTGGGTGAGTTGCCGGTAAATTTTTTACCTATCGATGGTAGCGATCCTATCGTCGTGGATAAACAAAAAGCGATTGCTTTGGGAAAGGCATTGTTTTGGGATGTCAACGTTGGCAGTGATGGGATGGCTTGCGGGTCTTGCCATTTTCATGCCGGTGCAGATAGTCGGGTTAAGAACCAAATGAACCCCGGGCTGAAAAGCAAAGCTGCGACTGCTGAAACTTTTGAGCGCTTGCCTTCCAGTGCCGATAGTGGTGGCCCAAATTACACGCTTAAAACCACGGATTTTCCGACCTTCCGTTTTAATGATCCTTTAAATAAGGCAAGCGGTATTTCTTTTGCAACCGATGATGTTGTTTCGTCATCAGGCACTTTCAGCGGGAATTTTACCGGCGTATCGAAATTTACCGGTGAGCAAGATCAATGTGCTCGCTCTGTTGATCCCATCTTTCATGTCGATGGAACCGGTACCAGACGAGTGGAGCCGAGAAACGCCCCAACGGTGGTGAACGCTATTTTCAATCACAGAAACTTTTGGGATGGTAGAGCCAACAATATCTATAACGGCGCAAGTCCTTGGGGTGATCGCGATATCGATGCGGGTGTCTGGGTTAAAACCAGTGCCAGAAGCGCTGCCAAAAAGAAGCTCAGACTGGAAAATGCATCGCTCGCTTCCCTATCCATGGGCCCGGCATTGAGCGACGTCGAAATGTCTTGTGCGAGTCGGAAATGGCCCAACATTGGCAGAAAATTATTATTGCGCCAGCCTCTACAAGGTCAGAAAGTGCATAACGAAGATAGCGTCTTGGGTGCGTTGAGCTTAAGTACGCCAGGAAGCCTCAAACCGGGTTTGAATACTACGTATAAAAATTTGATTATGGGGGCTTTTAACCCTAAGTTTTGGTCGTTCAGTTCAACTGGCCCATTTGGAGCGGCGCCCGGTCAAGAACCTTATAATCAAATGGAAGCTAATTTTTCAATGTTCTTTGGCATTGCGTTACAGCTTTATCAAGGCACTCTGGTTTCCGATCAGGCCCCGATTGATTTGACCCCGCGCGATCCGTTTACTCACCTGCCAACTTGGGAAGGGATGGGTAAAACTCAGGCGGAGATTGATTCTTTGAATAACGGCTTGGCAACATTCACCAACAATCACTGTAATTTGTGCCACTCCGGTCCGGCTTTGACTACTGCGGCAATTACCTTGAATAGCACACTGGTCGATGAGACGCTCAACGGTTTCTATGGTAATGACCTTTCAATACCCTACGGACCTGACGCTTTGGGGCCAGACGGAGGTGCTTACGCAGCAGGTATCAGCCCGCATGTCAGCGTCGTTACACGTAATACCACTGTTGGCGGTATTAAATTGATGGATCTTGGTTTTGCTAATACTGGCGTGGCCGATCCCGCAGGTGATCCAGGGATAGGCGATGTGGACGACTTTGGTAATCCCTTGTCATATTCAGATCAATATGTTCAGTACTTGTTAGGAAATTACTCAAATATAAAAGATAAAGTAGTAAAAAGTGTGCGTAGCTGCGATTTTTTGGTGGAGATAGCCAAGAACGTCAGCACGACAAACCTAGTAATATTCACCACGCCTAATGGCATTCAGGCGGATGGCTCTAGGGAAGGTGTTCTAAAAAATCAGGATTGCATTAACGATTTTGCGTTGAAGGGGAATATACCGACAATTACTGCGGCTAATGCATCTCTAAGCTCGGCGCCTTTAAAGTTGGGCGTCGCTAAAAAAGCCACCTTCAAAATACCGGGTTTGCGGAATATCGAGCTGACTGGTCCATATATGCATAACGGTAGCATGTCGACTTTGGAGCAGGTTCTTGAGTTTTATTCTAGAAAAGGCAACAACGACAATCCGGATAGACATACCTTGGTTTCGAATATCGCCTTGGCAAATGCGCCCGAGCAACGTGCCGACTTGCTGGCACTATTGAAAAGTTTTACCGATGAGCGGGTACGTTATGAAAAAGCGCCTTTCGACCATCCGGAAATCAAAGTACCCAACGGGCATGTCGGCGATCACATTTCGGTGACAGCGGGCAATCCGTTGAGTGCCGAGTTGGCTACCGAAGAATTCCTAGTGATTCCGCCTGTAGGAGCAAATGGTTCGCAAACACCATTGTTACCGTTTGAGAGCTATTTACAGGTCCCTTAATTTATTAATTCCTTGGCCCAAGTCGGCATATTGTCGGCTTGCGTCCGAATTATTCAGTTGCACTAGGATTTAGAAATGAAAATATTGAGTAACAAGCAAAAACTTTTGAACAGTCTAGTGACTTTGGCTTTACTAAGCATTGGTCAAAATTCGCAGGCGAGTAGTTCGTTCACCAGCCAATCAACTATTTCGTTCGGCATAGGCGATCTGGCGAATGGGGTAACGGCGACCAGCGCATACACCCCAGCGGATGCGGCGTTTTCCTACGTTTTTTCTGCTCCCGGCAGTGTAGGAGCTATTGTGCCGGCTTCAGATAACGCAGTAGCGGTTTCCTCCTTGGGTTTTGGTGCCGCGCATATGTTTGCGGTCAATGGCTACGCGTCGGCTGGTAGTTTTACTTCTCAGCATATTGGCTGGTATCAGCTGGATTTTTTGAATGAAAGCGCTGAGGATCAACAAATAGTGCTGACATTGAACTATGCCATACAAGCTTCTACCCAAGGCGATGCGGCTACGGATGTCATTGTCGATTTTTCAGACGCGCTTTCATCGCAGTTGTTAGCTAACGCATATTTTAATAATGGCTTGCTAAATGTGACGTCTTACGATTCCGCCCTAGTAAGTGCCGGCGATAACAGTTTTATGACATACACATTTACGCTGGGACAAGGTGAGGCCAGGAGTTTTTATACGGATGTAACAATTAACGGAACCTTACAGCCAGCGGCTGTTCCGCTGCCCGCCGCCGTTTGGTCATTTTTAGCGGGCTTGATGGGTATATTGGGTGTAAAAAAGCAGAAAACAACGCCAGCCAAGTTGGCTTAGAGCACCTGCTCATATTCACTGCGGACTACTCAACGGTTCGCAGTGACGCCTCAAACTACTCTATCCGGCAGTTCAGCACCTGAAAAATAGGCCTGCAAATTTGCCAGCACCTTCTCCCCCATCGCGGTTCGCGTCGCAATTGTGGCGCTGCCCAGGTGGGGGAGGAGTGCGGCATTGTCCAGCGTCAAAAAGCCGGGGTCGATGTTGGGTTCGCCTTCGTAAACATCCAGGCCGGCGCCGGCAATGCGATTTTCTCGCAAGGCTTTAATCAAGGCTTTACTGTCCACCACATCGCCGCGGGCGGTATTGATTAAGTGCGCGGTGGGTTTCATTAAATTCAAGGTATTTGCATTGATTAAATGCCGGGTTTCATTACCGCCCGGGCAATGTAGCGACACGTAATCGCATTGCGGTAATAACTCTTCCAGAGTCTCACAACGCACAGCTTGTAGCTCGTCGACGATGGCTGGTTCCGCCGGGCTGGGTTTGAGGTACAGGATTTTCATACCAAAGCCGTGATGAGCTTTCCGCGCCATGGCTTGGGCTATGCGGCCGAAGCCGATTAGTCCCAATGTGGCGCCGGTCACGTCGCTGCTCATCATATGGGTCGGGCACCAGCCGGTCCATGCGCCGGCGCGGACCAGTCTATCGCCCTCGGCGCCGCGCCGCGCCGACATCAGTAGCAAGGTCATTGCAATATCGGCGGTGCTTTGTGTCAACACGCCCGGGGTATTGGTGACGATCAGGCCTTGCTGTTTGGCGGCGACAATATCGATATGGTTATAACCCACGCCAAAATTACCCAGAATTTTGCAGCGCTTGTTAGCCACGTTCAGCACCTCGGCTGGCAGGGAATCGCAAACGCTGGGACACACAGCGTCGTAATTTTGTAACGCCGCTTTAAATTCGTCGGCGCTTAACGGATGGTCGTCTGTATTCAGCGTGACGTCGTAAAGGGCTTGCAGTTTAGCTTCAACACTTGCCGGCCAACGGCGGCTAAGCAGGACTTTGGGTTTGGTCATTGGATTTCCTATCGTGCTTTCAGGCTCGAATCAGTTGCGAGGAGATTAAGGATCGACGGCCGGGTTTGAAGTGCTTATGCCGCCATTGCCGTGGTCACGGTCGTATGCTTTCAAACGTGCCGCGCGCAGGCTGTTGATGCTGGCAATGTTTTCATCGTGTTGCTTTAAGGATCTTTGCCGCTGTAGGGCCAAATGTTGGTCTTGTTGCTCTTGCAAGGTCATCGCCATGGCCGGTTTTTGGTATTGCAGTTCGGCTTGGCGTTCGGCGATGTTTTGTTCTTGAGCGCGCGTATCGGTATTCAGACGTTTTTCCATTAAATCCAGGCTGCGAGCTTGGTTTTGCAGCTGTTGCTCACTAAGCATTCTGGCGTCATCCAGCTGCTGTTGCCTAAGGCGTAGTTCGATTTCCGCGCGTTTGGCTGCCTGTTCGTCTCTGTATTGAGCGTTAATCTGTTGATTTTCGCGTAACAGGCGCTCTTGTTGGCTTTTTAGCAACGCGGCGGCGGCAATCGACTTGTCATTTTGGATGCGCTCTAGTTCAGTTTGTTGTTTGGTTTGCTGGTTATTGTGATAAATCCATGACGCTATTGGAAACAGCAGCAGGAGAGCAATAGCCATTCTTTGCAGCCATTGGCCTGTGTGGCTGCTTTTGATTGCTGTAGGAGGCGTTATTTCCGTAGGTGGTAAGCGGCTCGCCGCTAATTTGCGATCATAGGCGATGCACCGATTGGTATCGGACAGGATCTCAAACGCTTCTCTTGCCCGGTTCAACGTCTCTATCGCCGAGTCGTCTTCGCGTTTTGCCCAATGTCTTTCAATGTCCTTGAACGCGCTATGTATTTGCTGCTCGTTGGCGGACTCAGGTATGTTTAACAGTTGATATAAGGATTTTGCCATGTGCACATCTCCCAACGCGTCGTCGTCTAATGATCGGGAGATAGTGGACTAGCCCCTGAAAATGCCGGCGCTGAACAAAGCGCCGGCAGGAGGGACTATAAAGAATTGAAATTCGCAGTGCAAACGCCCGGTAAAAATTTAATCGGTGACGATTGCCAGCTTTTCTTGGTTTCTACGTAGCATCGCTAAGGAACCCAGCATGCAACCCAATACAAACCAGGTTAATGTGGCGAGGGGCATGGATGATAAGGGCTTTTCGCTAACCGCCGAAACGGATTCCAGGCTGGGTTGGGGGGCTGCGGTTTTTTCCAGTAGAAATTGGTAACCAATATCAGGGATAAATGACCACGCGCCGCTACTGATGGCGGGATAGTTCATCACAGACCAGTTCAAAGTTTCAATGCCGCGAGCTTCGCTGGCATTTTCTCGATTTAATCCTGAGGCGTAAATGGCTTCGATAACGCAATTGTCGATCTCGTCGGCGTTATTTTTGCCGGTTAAACTACTGGGGAGCCAGCATAAGCCCTGTGCGAAAAGGTCTGAACTTGGCGTCTGGCTAATCTGGGTTGCATTGTTTAGCAGTGCTTGGGTGTGTATTTCAGTTGGCTCTTGTTCATGAAGTTCCGCATGAGCAGGGGCGATAAGTGCTGCAAACAGTAACAGGCGGTGTCTCATGATTTTCTCCCTAGGCTTTGGAGTCAGAAGATAACTCAAGTTCATATGCAGCAAAAGTAATGCCTCGTCCTGAAAAGTCTATTTATTTTAATTATTTACTGATATTTTTCATCATTCTTGGTGTAAAAAATCAGGTATTTTTGATGTGGAATGGTGCAAAAGATGGTTACTTTTGGTGCTTAGTGCACAAAACACGGCTGCTTGTCTCGTGTTCAAAAGTCCCAGGGGCCGGGCACATTAGCCTGTTTTGGGATGCGCCAAAGGGGGATGAGTAACGATTTGGAACAATTACCTGTTGAATCGAATGACGGGTGGCTGGTTGCTGCTCACCCGTCAAATGCGGGGGATGTTATTTCGCAGTTGAGCGGTAATACTCAATAGCGGCGGCGACACCGCTACCCGGTTTAATGTCCAAGCCGTTATCCAGCATCGCCATTTCCACGCCGGCAATCGCACCCAGCAAGGACACATCGTTCATGTCGCCAACGTGGCCGATGCGGAACACCTTGCCGGCCACTTCGCTCAAACCGGCGCCCAGCGAAATATTGTATTTGTTGTAAGCGGTGCTGATGACCTGGCGGGCATCTTTATCCGCTGGTACCACGATCGCGGTGACGGTATCGGAATCCCAACCTGCTTGCGCGCAAGTTTGCAAGCCCCAGGCTGCAACTGCACGGCGCACGCCTTCGCCCAGACGGTGATGGCGGGCGTAAACGTTCTCCATACCTTCTTCCAACAGCAATTCCAGCGCTTTACGCAAACCATACAGCATAGGAGTGGATGGTGTATATGGGGTATAACCATCTTTATTGGATGCCGCCATGTCTTTCAACGAGAAGAAAGAACGTGGGAAGTTGCTGTTATCGATAGCAGCCAAGGCTTTTTGGCTAAAGCCCAGAATCGCCAGACCGGCCGGCAGCATAAAGCCTTTTTGCGAACCCGCGATGCTTGCGTCCACACCCCATTCATCTTGCCGAAAATCAATGCTGCCGATGGAGCTGACGCCGTCTACGAAGAGCAGCGCTGGATGGCCGGCCGCATCCAGCGCTTTGCGCACGCCTGGAATATCGCTGGTTACACCGGTTGAAGTTTCGTTATGTGTGGCCAGCACAGCTTTGATTTCGTGGTTTTTGTCTTCTTTCAGGCGGGCTTCCAGATGATCCAGCGGAATGCCTTTGCCCCATTCAACTTGGTGAATTTCCACGTCAAATCCAAGTTTTTTGGAAGCTTCCGCCCACAAGTGGCCGAATTGGCCGAAGCGGTAAATCAATACTTTGTCGCCCTGGTTCAAGCAGTTGGTCATCGCCACTTCCCAGCCGGCGGTGCCGGTAGCCGGGAATACGAAGCATTGGCCGGTTTCGGTGCGGAACACTTTTTTCAGGTCTTCCAGAATCGGGCTTAACAGTTTAGGGAAGATCGGTGAACGGTGATCTTCCATAGGCACATGCATCGCGCTCAGAATTTCATGTGGGGTATTCGTTGGCCCTGGAACAAAAAGGTGATTGCGACCTGCCATCTGGTTTCTCCTAGATTAGGTGATATTGAATGAATCGGTGAAAATCGCGGGATGGTGCCACATAAGCCGTGATTCGGCAAGTCGTTTACCGGCGCAAACCTGCACCGAAGCTGACAAGCGCAATTGACATTGCAGGCTCTGAAAGTAAAATGGCACGTTCTTTAATCCATGCACGGCGCGGTTTTTTAGCCGGCCAACCAACCGTAGGAAACATACATGAGTCACACACTTTACGAAGCCAATGCGCAACGCGTGCAACGTTGCGAGTTGGCAGTACCGGGTTCCAGTCCGGAAATGTTCGAAAAAGCCCTGAAAAGCGGTGTTGACTTTGTATTTCTCGACCTGGAAGACGCGGTCGCTCCGGACGATAAGCTGCAAGCGCGGAAAAACGTGATTCAGGCCATCAATGATCTGGATTGGAAAGGCAACGGTATTACCCTGTCCGTGCGTATTAACGGTCTGGATACCCAGTATATGGTGCGCGATGTCGTCGATCTGGTCGAACAGGCCGGCGCTAAAATCGACACGTTGTTGATTCCTAAAGTCGGCGTTTACGGCGACGTTTACATGGTTGACGCGATGCTGACCCAGTTGGAAATGCAGGAAGGTTTGAAAAACAAAATCGGCATCGAGTGCCTGATTGAAACCGCTTTGGGCATGGCTAACGTGGAAGACATCGCCAAACAAGGCGCCATCGGCGGTCGCGTGGAGGCCTTGCATTTTGGGGTGGCGGATTATGCCGCCAGCAATCGCGCCCGTACCGTTAACATCGGCGGTTTGAATCCCGATTACCCCGGTGACCAATGGCACGCGGCGATCAGCCGGATGACGGTGGCTTGCCGCGCTTACGGCCTGCGTCCCATCGATGGTCCATTCGGCGACATCAAAGACCCGGAAGGTTACAAAGCCGGCGCCCGCCGCGCGGCTGCTCTGGGCTGCGAAGGCAAATGGGCGATTCATCCCTCGCAAATCGCGCTGGCTAACGAAGTATTCACCCCGCCGGCTGCGGAAGTAGAAAAGGCCAAACGCATCCTGGTAGCGTTGCAGGAAGCCGCCGCGCAAGGTAAAGGCGCTGCTGCGCTTGACGGTCGTTTGATAGATGCTGCTTCCGAACGGATGGCGAATAACATCGTCCGTGCCGCCGAAGCGATTGCCGCGAAATCAAAATAAAAAATTGTAGGTTGGGTTAGGCGCTAGCCGTAACCCAACACGACGGCTTTTAATGTTGGGTTTCGCGTCGCTTTTATGCCCTGCGAGTAAACCCAACCTACATTTTTAAATCCAAGAGAGAGTGCATGGACATTCATGAGTACCAAGCAAAGCAGCTATTGGCCGATTATGGCGTGAAAATAGCTGATGGCGGACTGGCTTACAGCCCGGAAGATGCGGTGCAGCGCGCCCGCGAAATCGGCGGCCACGTCTGGGTGGTTAAAGCGCAAATTCATTCCGGGGCGCGCGGCAAGGCCGGCGGTATCAAGATTTGTAAGACCCACGACGAAGTCAGCGATGCCGCAGAGTCTTTACTGGGTAAAAAACTGGTGACTCACCAAACCGGTCCCGCCGGCAAACAGTGCTTGCGCCTGTATGTCGAGGCAGGTACCGATATCGCCAAGGAATTGTATTTCAGCTTGCTGATAGACCGTGCCCAGGAACGGATCGTCATGGTCGGTTCCGCGCAAGGCGGTATGGAGATCGAGGAACTGGCGGAAAACAATCCGGATGCGATCAAAAAAATCTATATTGAACCAGCCGTTGGTTTGCAAGATTTCCAAGCCCGTGAAATGGCTTTTGCCCTGGGTTTGAATGCCGATCTGATTCCGCAAGCCGTCAAATTGATTCAAGGCTGCTACCGGGCGATGCGCGAGCTGGACGCCAATATGGTGGAAATCAATCCGCTGGTCATCACCGGCCACGATGAATTGATCGCGCTGGACGCCAAAATGGGTTTCGACGACAACGCCTTGTTCCGCCGGCAAAAAATTTCCGAGTTGCGCGACAAGTCACAGGAAGACCCACGGGAAATGGCTGCTGCCGATAGGGGCTTGAGTTACGTCGGTTTGGACGGCGACATCGGCTGCATGATTAACGGCGCCGGGCTGGCGATGGCGACCATGGACATGATCAAACTGGCGGGCGGCGAGCCGGCCAACTTCCTGGACGTGGGTGGCGGTGCTTCTGCTGAACGTACGGAAAAAGCGTTCCGCATGGTGTTGGCCGACAAAAACGTCAAGGCCATGCTCGTCAATATTTTTGCCGGTATTAACCGCTGTGACTGGATCGCCGAGGGTGTAGTGCATGCCGTGAAAAAAATCGATATGCAAGTGCCGTTGATCGTGCGTTTGTCCGGTACCAACGTTGAAGAAGGTCGCAAAATCATCGAAGAGAGCGGTTTGCCCATTATTACGGCGGACACCTTGGCGGAAGCCGCCGAGAAAGCGGTCGCCGCCCGTAATCAAGTTGTAGCCGCGCAAGGTTAAGGAATTTAAATGGCAATTTTTATCGATAAACAAACCCGCATCATCGTGCAAGGCTTTACCGGCAAGATCGGTACCTTCCACGCTCAGGAGATGATCGATTACGGCTCCAACGTCGTCGGTGGCATCACGCCGGGCAAAGGTGGACAAACTCACTTGGGTCGTCCGGTGTTCAACACGGTGAAGGAAGCGGTGGAGCAAGCCGGCGCTGAAGCCAGTATCGTGTTCGTGCCACCGGCTTATGCTGCTGACTCCATCATGGAAGCAGCCGAAGCCGGTATCAAATACTGTGTGTCGATCACCGATGGTATTCCGACTCAGGACATGATGAAAGTCAAAATCTTCCTGAGCAAATTTCCCAAGGAAAAGCGCATGGTGCTGACCGGCCCTAACTGCGCCGGCACCATCAGCCCCGGTAAAGCAATGCTGGGCATTATGCCGGGGCACATTTACATACCCGGTAATGTCGGTATCGTCGGTCGTTCCGGTACGCTGGGTTACGAAGCCGCCGATCAGATGAAAGCCTTAGGTATTGGTGTATCGACTTCAGTTGGTATCGGCGGCGACCCGATCAACGGCAGCTCGCACCGCGATATTCTGGAAAAATTCGAGCAAGACCCGGAAACCAAACTGATCGTGATGATCGGCGAGATTGGCGGCCCGCAAGAAGTGGAAGCCGGGATGTTCGCTAAAGAACACATGAGCAAGCCGGTGGTGGCATATATCGCCGGTTTAACCGCTCCGAAAGGCCGCCGTATGGGGCACGCTGGAGCGATTATCTCCTCGGTTGGCGAGTCCGCGGCGGAAAAAGTCGAAATGCTGAGAGAGTTGGGTGTAATTATCGCCCCAACCCCGGCGGCGATGGGCGAAACAGTGGCTAAGGTATTGGCTACGCTGTAAGGTCTTCCCGCTCTATAAAAAGCCCGCTCCGGCGGGCTTTTTTGTGCGCGTTGACTGGAGGTTCTTTAGCTTGTCCGACCAAGCTGGTAACATCACCCCTTTTGTCGATTTGCCGGAATCATGCAATCTTCTCGTTTAGTCGAACGCCTTAAAACTTATAAGACATTAACCCCGGAGCAACAGGTTATCCTGAAGTTGCTGGCTGTTTATTACGGCTATAGCTCGCTGATCAATTTGGCTAAATGTCTGGGCAGTTTGGGTATCAGGGAAGGCGACAAAACTTTGAAGTCGGAAGCGGTCAAAGCCCGCTTAAAACCGCTGATTAAAGCCGGTTTACTGGAAGAAAACCTCAAATCCGGCGGCACCCGTTGCTGCCGAACCCTGGCGGAAGTGCTGACGCGGCAAGCCGTCGTCGATAAGGAGTTCGACTTGTTTGCCGGCGCGGTACAAATGCATAATCCGCCCGGCCATGGGTACTATCGGTACAGCACTGTGGACGATTGTATCCGCGAAGCGCGCATTCAGTTTTATCGCGGCGATTACGCCAGGGTGGACGAATGTCTGGAATCCGGCGCCCATTATTTAGGCAAACTGCCGCCCGTTAACGAACTGTATCTATCGTGGTTTTTAAACCCGCTGGATGTCGCCTGGTTTACCACCCATCATCCAAAATTATTGCTGGGGCTGGCCGGGTTTTCGGGCTTACATCAACTGCTGTATTTGTATGCCGATGAAAAATTGGATGGCTTTTTACAGCAATTATTGTTCGTCAGTCAGGGGATGCAACAAGAATTGTTGAACCGTGTGGCTTTGGAACTGCGCTTGCTGCGCGGCGAATGGGACGAAGTGGAGCGATTGGTCGCGGATCAGGTCGATCCGGAACTGCAAGCCATCGCTGCGACATTGATTTTTCTGCGCGGCGATTTTGCCGCAGCGGTCAGCCGTTTTGAAGCAGCCTTGGTGCAACTGCGAAAAGCGTCCGGGCAACGCACTGCTTATTTTTACGGATTGGCGGGGGTGTTTTATCCGCTGGCTATCCTGAAGAATAACGACGCCAAACAACGTGCCAAACTCGGCACATTAATCAACCAAGCTATTAAAGCCGACAATTATTGGTTGGGCATTTATCATCAGTTAGCCTTGTTTCAGCGTTTTTTACAAGGCGACTTGTCGTTGCGGGATCAACTGTTAAACACGGATTTGACCTATAAAATCAGTAGCGGCTATCGGGAAAGCGGCTACCCGGATACCTTGCTAACCCCGCCACTGCTGCTACATGTGTTTTTGGCCCTGATCAAGTTTTGGGTCAAAGCCGATCAATTCAATCATGTCACGCCACTCAGCCAAAAGCTTTATCGGCATTTGTTGGATAACGGTTATCGCTGGCCGGCGGCCGAGTTGGCCAAGATATTCACCCACATAGAGCCGCCGCGTTCCATGCAATGGGATTGCAGTTTTTTCGATGGCCGGCCGGCGTTGGCGGAATTATTCGCCAGCCGTCCCGATTGGGATTTGGCGTTGGACGCCTTATTAAATTTGCCCAAGGCCGAAAAAAAAGCCGATGCCGCCGCGCCCATCGACAAGCCTACTCGCTTGGTCTGGTTACTGAGTTACGACGATATCAGTCACGAATTGGAGATTGAGCCGCGCGAACAAAAACAGCAAGCCAAGGGTGGCTGGAGTAAGGGTAGGGCGATTGCATTGAAACGGTTGGCGCACGAAACCAACAAGTTTGACTATTTAACCGAGCAGGACATTAAGCTGTGCGCGCATATCAAGGAATACCGTGATAGCGGCTGGTACGGCAGCGGCACTTATTTTGAGTTCGACAACAGCATGCCGCAGGCACTGTTGGGACATCCCTTATTGTTTTGGGCCGATGCGCCAGAGGTTAGGGTGGATGTCGTCAAGGGCGAAGCCGAACTGCGGGTGAAAAAGCTGGAAGGCAGCGACAAGATCAAAATCAGCCTGGAGCCCGTGCCGGGTCACGAGCAAAAATACTATGTCGCCAAGGAAACGCCCACACGTTTGCGAGTGCTGGAGTTCACCGGTGATCATCATAAGATCTTTGCGGTGTTGGGTGCCAAGGGGCTGGAAGTGCCAGTGTCGGCGCAAGACCGGGTCTTGCAAACTTTGACCAGTATTTCTGGTTTGTTGACCGTGCATTCGGATATCGGCGGCAGTTCCAGCAGCGCCGAGCAAGTGCAGGCCGACGCCACGCCGCGCGTGCATTTATTACCCTGGGGCGAAGGCCTGCGCGTGGCGATGTTGATCCGGCCGTTTGCGAGCGGCGGGGCGTATTATCAACCCGGTCACGGCGGCGAAAGCGTGCTGGCCGAAATCGACGGCCGCCATTGTCAGACTAAACGCGACTTGGCTTTGGAGAGACAGCGCGCGCAGACCGTTTTGCAAGCCTGCGACGTGTTGGAGCAGGCGGAACGCGATGGCGCCGGCGATTATTTATTGGACCAGCCCGAACAATGCCTGGAGCTGCTGTTGCAATTGCAGGCTTTGCCCGCTGAGCAAGCCGTATTGGAATGGCCGGAAGGCGTCCGATTTCGGCTGTTGGGGCAAACCAACGGCAGCGGCTTTAGCATGCAAATCAAGCGCGACAACGATTGGTTTGCTTTGCAAGGCGAATTGCAAGTCAATGAAGATACCGTCATCGAAATCCAGCAATTGTTGGGCTTATTGAACAATCGCGAAGGCCGCTTCTTGAAATTGCAGGACGGTCAGTTCATCGCCTTGACAGAAGAGTTTCGCCGCCGGCTCGACGATTTACGCGCCTATGCCGATCTGCACGGCAAGAAAGTCAGGATCAATCCTTTGGCGGCGCTCACTTTGGAAGACTGGCAGGACGACGCCGGTTTCAAGGCCGATAAACATTGGCAAGCGCACATGCAACGGCTGAAGGACTCGCGCGATTATCAACCCAAAGTACCGTCTACCTTTCAAGCCGAATTGCGCGACTATCAACTGGATGGCTATTGCTGGTTGGCGCGTCTGGCCCGCTGGGGCGTCGGCGCCTGTCTGGCTGATGACATGGGCTTGGGCAAGACCGTACAGGGCTTGGCTTTGCTGGTTGATCGCGCACCGAACGGCCCCAGCCTGATCGTCGCACCGACTTCGGTGTGCATGAACTGGGAAAACGAAGCCGGCCGTTTTGCGCCAACGCTCAATCCGCAAATTCTCGGTAGCGGCGACCGCCAGCGCTTGCTGGATAATCTGGGGCCGTATGATTTGCTGATTTGCAGTTACGGCTTGTTACAGCAGGAACAAGTTGCCGAGATGCTGGCGAAAATCCAGTTCCAAACTGTGATTCTCGACGAAGCGCAATGGATTAAAAACATCGCCACCCGCCGCTCGCAAGGCGCGATGAATCTGCAAGCCGACTTTAAACTGATCATGACCGGCACGCCTTTGGAAAACCATTTGGGTGAGCTGTGGAATTTGTTTAGGTTCATCAATCCCGGTTTATTGGGATCATTGGAACAATTTAATCAACGCTTCGCCGGTCCTATCGAACGCGACCGCAGCGCTGAGGCGCGGTTTCAACTGAAGAAATTGATCCAGCCTTTCATTCTGCGCCGCACCAAAACCCAGGTATTGCAGGAATTGCCGCCGCGCACCGAAATCCCGATCTATGTCGAGCTGAGCAGCGAGGAAATGGCCTTCTACGAAGCCTTGCGCCGCGATAGTCTGGCGGCGTTAAGCAGTGCCGATGCGCCCGCTGGGCAAAAACAATTGCAGATTCTGGCGGCGATCAGCAAATTGCGCCGCAGTTGTTGCAATACGCTGTTAGCTAATCAGGCGGTGGCTTTACCCAGCAGCAAGCTGGCGGCATTCGGCGACATTGTCGACGAATTGCTGGATAACAAGCACAAAGCCCTGGTGTTCAGCCAGTTTGTCGATCATTTGCAATTGATAAAAAATTATATCGAGCAGCGTGGGATTCGTTATCAATATCTGGATGGCAGTACGCCGGCCAAGGATAGGCAGCTACGCGTAGACGCGTTCCAGCGCGGCGAGGGCGAATTGTTTTTGATCAGCTTGAAGGCCGGTGGCGTGGGCTTAAATCTGACTGCCGCCGATTATGTGATTCACATGGACCCGTGGTGGAATCCCGCTGTGGAAGATCAAGCCTCGGACCGCGCGCATCGCATGGGCCAGCTGCGGCCGGTGACGATTTACCGGATGATCGCCAAAAATACCATAGAGGAAAAAATCGTCGCGCTGCACAGCCATAAACGCGACCTAGCCGATAGCCTGCTGGACGGTGCGGACATGAGCGGCAAGGTGTCTGCCGACGAATTACTCAATCTGATGAAAGGCGAAACTTAAGCAGGCAAGGAATCCGGCTATTAGGCGAGGTTTTTACTTTAGGCCACCGCGTCATCCCCGCGAATGCGGGGATCCAGGCTTTTGATTTTACTGGATTCCCGCATTCGCGGAAACGACGAAACAGGGTGAATTTACGATTTGTTTAATCCCGTTTTAAATTATGCTTCTTGCGGGAGATATTGTGGCTGGCTTTGTTTTGTTGATGGGTCAGTCTGGCCCGTTCCCCGGCGGTAACCACGCCGTCGGCTTTCGCGACTTCTTCTTGACGCTCTATGCGCATTTGTTGATTTTCCAAATGGTTGGCTTCGCGGGTGGTTAAGGCGCCGGACGCCTCGCCTTGCTCGATGCGTCTGTCCTGATTTTCCTGGCGTTGGTCGATGTGCGGTGTTTCGATGCCGGCGAAGCAGGGTTGCGCCAAGCCAAAAACTGCCAGCAACGCGCCCCGCAGTAAAAATTTGCTGATGTTAGTCATGTGTGCCTCGGTGGTGTCATTATTAGTTTGCCAACTTCATCCTCAAGCCGGGACTTTTTCAATCCACTGCAACCAGCTGGCGAAATCATTTTAGCCAGAAATATTAACTACGCCTTAACTAGACCGCTTGTCCCTGCCGGCTGCCGATACAGGCCGTTTGAATTGCCATCTGTCTGCTGTTTGGCAAGCGACCCAGCAGTATCCAAGTCATTTTAAAATTAAATGCCGCCGCTAACTCCTTGAGTTAAAAAAACAAAGCCGCAAGCGTGGGTATTTAGTAAAAATTTCCCGCTGACAACACAATATGTTGTGCTAGAATTTTCACATAGACACTATATGCAGTATATCGCTAGATTATAGTGTTTTCGGTTTTAACCCAATAAACATCAACATCTTAGCCGTGCCGGAGCGGTGAGATAGGCCAATAACCATTCAACTAGAAAAGGGAATCCACGAATGACCGCAAAACTTCATGTTGTGACGCAAGACACTACCGAAATCCCGCTACAAAGTGCTTCGCTGGATATTTGGGACAGCAAATATCGCTTAAAAACCAAGGACGGCAAAGCGATTGACGAAACCATAGACGAAACCTATAAGCGCGTCGCCAAGGCCTTGTCCAGCGTCGAGAAAACCAAGGCGCTGCAAGAAAAGCACTACAAAGAATTTTTATGGGCGCTGCGTAAAGGCGTGATTCCGGCCGGGCGTATTGTTTCCAACGCTGGTGCCTTGGAACACAAACCGGCCACTTCCACCATCAACTGCACTGTTTCCGGCATCATCGAAGACTCGATGGACGATATTTTGCACAAAGTCCACGAAGCGGGTTTAACTTTAAAAGCCGGTTGCGGCATCGGTTACGAGTTCTCCACGCTACGGCCGCGCGATGCTTACGTTTCCGGTGCCGGCGCTTATACATCCGGTCCGCTGTCGTTCATGGATATTTACGACAAAATGTGTTTCACCGTCTCGTCCGCCGGCGGTCGGCGTGGTGCGCAAATGGCGACCTTCGACGTGGCACATCCAGACGTGGTGGACTTTATCCGCGCCAAGCGTGAAGACGGCCGTTTGCGCCAGTTCAATCTGTCCTTGTTGATTACCAGCGAATTCGTGGAAGCGGTAAAAAACAACGGCCAGTGGCCGCTGTCCTTTCCGGTTACCGAACGCGAAGCCAATGTCGATAAACTGGATCTAACCGATGCCGACAAAATTGTTTGGCGCGATCTGCCCAACAAAAAAGGCTATGTGGTCAACGAAGCCGGCCTGGTGGCGTGCCGCATTACCAAAGTCATGCCGGCCCGCCGCTTGTGGGACATCATCATGTCATCCACCTACGACTACGCCGAACCTGGCTTCATCCTGATCGACAAGGTCAACGAGATGAACAACAACTGGTTCTGCGAACATATCCGCGCCACCAACCCTTGCGGCGAACAACCCTTGCCGCCCTACGGCAGCTGCTTGCTGGGCTCGATCAACCTGACCCGTTTCATCGACAAACCCTTCACCAAAGATGCCAGCTTCGATTGGGAAGGCTACCGCAAAACCATCCGCATCTTTACCCGCATGCTGGACAATGTGGTAGAAATCAACGGTCTGCCATTGGAAAAACAACGTGAAGAAATCACCGGCAAACGTCGCCACGGTATGGGTTATTTGGGTCTGGGCTCGACCATCACCATCCTGGGCATGACATATGGCGATACCGAGTCCTTGGAATTTACCGAACAAGTCACCAAAGAATTGGCGATAGAGGGCTGGAAAGCAGGTCTGGAGTTGGCTAAAGAAAAAGGCCCGGCGCCTATCATGGACCAGCTATTCACCGTCACCGGCGAAATGCTGCACAAACGTCCGGAAATGACAGCCGACGGTTACAAACTCGGCGATCAGGTGGCAGGCAAGGTGCTGCATGCCAAATACAGCCGTTACATGCAAAAAGTCGCGCAGGAGCAGCCGGAGTTGGTCGCGGAACTGGCGGAAGTGGGTTGTCGCTTTACCCATCACAGCTCGATTGCGCCCACCGGCACCATTTCGCTGTCCTTGGCTAACAATGCCAGCAACGGTATCGAGCCCAGCTTTGCCCACCATTATTCACGTAACGTGATCCGTGAAGGCAAAAAATCCAAAGAAAAAATCGACGTATTTTCCTTTGAATTACTGGCCTACCGCCACTTGGTTAACCCGGACGCGATGCCGTACAGCGAAGATCCAAAGCAACAACTGCCGGCCTATTTTATTGCTGCCGATGATGTCACCCCGAAACAGCATGTGGATATCCAAGCCGCCGCGCAGCGTTGGATCGATTCTTCGATCTCTAAAACCGCCAACGTGCCCACCGATTACCCGTACGAAGACTTCAAGTCCATCTACGAATACGCCTACGACCAAGGCCTGAAAGGCTGCACCACGTTCCGCTTCAACCCGGAAGTGTTCCAGGGCGTGTTGGTGAAAGAGTCCGATCTGGAAAACACCACCTACCAATTCACGCTGGAAGACGGCCATGTGGTGGAATTTAAAGGCAACGAAGACGTGGAATATGACGGCGAAGTCCATACCGCAGCCAATTTGTTCGATGCCTTGAAAGAAGGCTACTACGGCAAGTTTTGATTTTCAAAAAATGTAGGTTGGGTTAGGCGCTAGCCGTAACCCAACACGACGGCATTTAATTTTGGGTTACGCATGCGCTTTATGCCCGGCGGGTAAACCCAACCTACAGAATACGGAACACCCATGACCCTACACAAAATCAACAAAAAAATCGTCAGCTACAAAGTGCTGACTAAAGAAAGCCTCGAAGCAGCTGCGCAGGCGGAAGCGGAATTGGCAAAACCTTCGCTGGAAGAAATGCACGAAAATCTGGCGCGCCCGGAGATGCTGCTCGGTTCCACCTACAAGATCAAAACCCCGCAGTCCGAGCATGCCTTGTATATCACCATCAACGACATCATCCTGAACGAAGGCACTGTGCACCAGGAGCGCCGGCCTTATGAAATCTTCATCAACTCCAAAAACATGGAGCATTTTCAATGGGTGCTGGCGCTGACCCGCTTGATTTCGGCGGTGTTTCGTAAAGGCGGCGACGCCACCTTTTTGGTGGAAGAAATGAAAGCGGTATTCGACCCGCAAGGCGGTTATTTCAAAAAAGGCGGGGTTTTCATGCCGTCTTTGGTCGCCGAAATCGGCCACGCCATCGAATCGCACATGAAACACATCGGCATGATCAAACCGGACAAACTCAGCGATCATCACCAGCAATTGCTGGACGAAAAACGTCGGGAATTCGAAGCCCAGCATGGCACGTCGGAGGGGCAGGCGTTTCCTGAGAAAGCCGTGTTGTGTAACAAGTGCAGCACCAAGGCGATGGTGTTGATGGATGGGTGTATGACTTGTTTGAATTGTGGGGAGTCAAAATGTGGGTGAGTTGTAATGTGGATCCTTGATAGCAAAGCGCAATATTAAAGTTACTGTGGTATTCCGTATTCGGCATATAGGTATTATCGAATGGATAAGAAAGGAATAGGATCTTTATTAGAAGATAAAAGCCCCTTAGGGTTAGGGGGATTGGCCGACGCGCAACTGAAGGGAAAGGGGTTGCTGAGCCAATATTATTCTGACAATGAAAAAATGCGTGACTCTTTTGAAAAGGAGTTTGTGCAACTGTCAAATAAACTGGCTAAGCTAGAAAGACATTTCGAAGACTCGTGGACCGATAGAAATAAGCGAATTGAAAACCAAATATCAGCGATAGCGCATCAAGTATCAAAAATGGATGGTGATACGAATGCTGCTATCTCAGCGTTATACGACGATATTGATAACGCAAAAAGTATTTCCATGGAGAAGATTAATTATTTATCTGAATCAGTGTCACAAGCGGATGAAATTGTAGGTCATCTTGCCAAAACGGCTGTTGCTGGCGGTTATTCCGTAGCAGCGGGAAAAGAAGGTCAGGCCGCAGATAAGATGAGGCAATATGCCGTAAGCTTTTTTGTTTTAGCTGGATTTCCGGTAGCTTATTTAGTTTTTGAAAGTGGTGGTGGAGCAATCGATTGGCCGCACATAGCAAGCAAAGTATTTCTTTCGATATTTATGTTGGCCCCAGCAACATATCTTGTTAGGGAGTCTTCCAGACATCGCGAACAAGAAATTACAAATCGTAAAAAAGGTATGGACTTGGCAACTATCGATCCGTTTTTGAAGAGCCTTCCTGAATCAAAGAGTTATAACTAAATCT
>NZ_LUUG01000118.1 GCF_001644035.1 Methylomonas methanica | reverse complement strand
TGATGGCGGACTTCGCCCTTGCCGATGGCCAACTCGGTCAAGGCTTTGTCGATCGTAGCCCCCGGACCCTTGCCACGCGGATACCGCACTGAGGCCGGCCCGTTGTGCTTGAAACCGGTGGTCAGCATCTGCCGGCACTCGTTCTCGTCGGCCGGGGCCATCACCAACATGTTCGGGATACAGCGCATATAGCTGTAATCAAAAGAGCCGGCATGGGTCGGACCGTCCGGCCCCACCAAGCCGGCTCTATCCAGGGCAAACAACACATCCAGATTCTGCAAGGCCACATCGTGGATTAATTGATCGTAAGCCCGCTGCAAAAAGGTCGAATAAATCGCCACCACCGGCTTGGCGCCCTGACAAGCCTGACCGGCCGCCAGCGTCACCGCATGTTGTTCGGCAATCGCTACATCGAAATAACGTTTCGGAAATTGCTGGGAAAACGCCACCAAACCCGAACCTTCCCGCATCGCCGGGGTAATCCCCAGCAGCCGCTCATCCTGCTTGGCCATATCGCACAACCAGGTACCGAACACTTCCGTATAAGTCGGATGCGGCGAAGGCGCGGCTTTGGGTAAATAATCCTTGGTTGGATCGAAGGCGGGTACGCCGTGATACGCCAAGGGATCTTTCTCGGCCGGTGCGTAACCCTTGCCTTTTTTGGTGACCACATGCAAAAACACCGGCCCCGTCAAATCCTTCAACTTCTCCAGTGTGGACACCAACATCTCCACATCGTGGCCGTCAATCGGTCCGAAATAATTAAAGCCCAACTCCTCGAACAAAGTACCCGGCACAATCATGCCTTTCACATGTTCTTCGGTCTTGCGGGCCAATTCCCACACCGACGGCATACTGGCTAAAGCCTTCTTACTCTCTTCGCGCACCGAGGAATAAAACTTACTGGATAACACCTTAGTCAGGTAATTATTCATCGCCCCAACCGGCGGTGAAATCGACATATCGTTATCGTTCAAAATCACCAACAGATTGGCATTCACATCGCCGGCATGATTCATCGCTTCATAAGCCATGCCGCCGGTAATCGAGCCGTCACCGATGATGGCCACCATCTTCTTGTCTTCGCCGCGCAATTGCGAGGCAATCGCCATGCCCAGGGCGGCACTGATCGACGTTGATGAATGCCCGACCCCAAAGGCATCGTATTCACTCTCCGAACGGCATGGAAACGCCGACACGCCGCCGAAGGTGCGAATTGTCGGCATCCGGTCTTTCCGCCCTGTCAAAATCTTATGCGGATAAGCCTGATGCCCCACATCCCACACCAACTGATCCGATGGCGTATCGAACACATAATGCAGCGCCACCGTCAGCTCCACTGTGCCCAGACCGGCCGAAAAGTGGCCGCCGGAAATGCTGACCGTATGGGTCAAAAAGCTACGCAACTCATCAGCCAGCGGCTTCAGTTGCTCCGGCTTCAGCGCGCGTATGTCGGCAGGGGTCTGGATGGTTTGTAACAGCGGAAATTCGTTAGTCTGTTTCATAATCAGTACAGGGGTTCACGATAGAACATCAGGATGACGCCTATCTGGAATAAGGCGGCTACTGAAATAAATCCGGCAACGTTTTTGCCGGGCGAATCCAGCTTAAGCTCCAGCCAGCGGCCGCAAGCCAGGATCAGCGAAAACACGCCCATCATGGTGTGGCCCACTTGAATCAAGAAGGCAGATTTCGCCTCAAAACCGACATGCGAATGCGCCAGCAGCATCATACCGCCGAACGCGGCCAGCAATGGAAACATGTAGGGCATGAAACCACTGTTGTTGTTTAGCCGGGCCCTGACTTCGATCAAGCCCAGCACAAATACCAGCAAGGTGGCGATGCGATGCTGCAAAATTTCGCCATTGTTAAAGGTGCTTTCCCAGAAACCGATAGGACCCAGCGGCCAGCTTTCCGCGTCGCTACGGAAAAATAGAAATACACCCAATGCCATAAAACCGACCGGCCAGAAGCGTGCCCAGCGATGAAAACGGCTGGAGAACGACAACATCGCAAAAAAGCTCATCGTCGTCAGGAAAATGCCGGAAATGTTGTGGTTGTAGTCTGACCAAGCGGTAGCGGCTTCCGACGGAATCTGACCGACAATCGCTACCCGTCCGGCTTCGCCGGCGATCAAGGCTTCATGGGTCGGCGACTCCCAGCGCGGTATGCGTGGATGGAACATGTTCAACACTTCTTCGAAGCTGGCGGTCAGATGCGGAATATCGACTGCGGGCGGCTGGGAAGCCAAGCTGGCGGCGGTGAATAGGATGGTCAGCAGAATCAGGGTTTCCGCTTCGATGTAATAGGGTACGCGCGCAGTCAGTGCATAAAGGCTGCGACTAGTAAAATAGGCATTGACGGCTTGGCGGTTTAACCAAGCGAAGCCTAGCGCCAGACCTAGCATGATAATTTTTACCAGTAACAGATTGCCGTAACCCGCGCCGATGAAGCCTTGGAAGGTACGGATGTAATACCACGCCAGCGGTGTGCCGGTGGCTAGTAAAACCACGACAGCGCTGATGCCCACAACCGAGAAACGTTTTAACAATAACGGCCAAACTTCGACAGCGATCAAATTGCGTTTTTTCAGACTCCACAAGGCCAGGATTTGAAAAATACCGCCCACCCAGGTAGCAGCGGCCATTTGATGTGTGACGGTCAGGGTCATCAACAGACCGCGATCTTCTAAACGACTGGCGCCATGTACCAGCCAGGCCGCGGAGATGACCAGCGGCACGATAATAGCTGTCGATAGTACCCAGAATTGTTTGGATCGGGGGTTGCTTTTTAGCGTTTGTCTGATGAACAGGGCCAGGATAAATGCGCAAGTGGCACGTGCCAAACCCGCTTGGAACTGCACAGTTTGGAAAAACGCCGGAAACGGCGATTTGCCCAAGGTTGCCGCCATCAACCAAATTTTCAGGCCGATTTTCGACAATTGGGTGATGATCAGCGCTTTGCTGCCGAAATGGATCAGGTTGACGGTTTTGGTCAACAAGGCGGAGTTATACAGCGCTTCTTCATGCCACGGACGCAGCACGAACAGCCCCCATAGCAAGCCACCGATAGTGATGGAATAAAAGGTGAGATCGACGCCGCCTATCAGTGAGTCTAAATAATTTGCAATGCCTTCCATGAGGATCACTTAGCCTGTTTAACGAAAAAACGGAGCAGGTCTTCGCTGAGATGACCGTCAGCTGCAAATATTTTTAATTTGATCGCATATTCTCCCGGCTCCAGGGCAGGCAGATGCAGCAATACTTGGCCGGGTTTTTCGCCTGGCGTGGCAGTAATGGTTTGCATTTTGTCGCCGGCACTGACCAGGAATACTTCCGATAAATCCAATTCCACTTTGGAATTGAACGATAGCTCTACTTGGCTGGCCAAGTTGACCGGCACCGGGTTGAGTTTTAAAGAGTTATGCGTGACGACTGCGTGGCCGAAAGCGGTGGTACTGGCGATCAGTGCCAATGCGAACAAAGCAGGTTTGAAAAAATTCATGTGTGGCACCTTATTTTTTGTTTTTCAGAGCATGGCCGGCCAAGTTTTTACCCAGCGTCCAGATCGAACCGGTGACGTTGTGCGTATCGGCGATGGTTTTCTCCACGGAGTTAACAATCCAGTCGCGGTCTTTTTGGGTCAGCGTCAGCGGCGGTAAAAATTTGACCACGTTCATGCCGTGGCCGGCCACTTGTGCCAGTACCCGGTGTTCCTTAAATAGCGGAATAAGGATCATTTGGCAGAACAAGCCTTTGTTGGCCGCTTCCAGCATGGCCCAGGCGGCCTTTAATCCCAAGCTTTTGGGGGCATGGAATTCGATGGCTATCATCGAGCCTTTGCCGCGCGCCTCTTTCAGGAATTCGTATTTCGGCGCCATGGCGTTGATGGTAGCGATGATGTCTTCGCCGACCTTGGCACTGTTTTCGACCAGTTTTTCTTCATGAACCACATGCAAGGCAGACAAACCGGCCGCCATTGCCATATTGTTTTTCGAAAAGGTCGAACCATGCACTACGGCTCTATCCATACGGTTGAACACGGTGTCCATGATGTGGGTGGTCATCGCTACGCCGCCGACGGGAATGAAGCCGCCGGACAAGGCTTTCGCCATCAAAATCATGTCGGGTTTTACCCCCCAGTGCTCGATAGCCCAGAACTTGCCGGTGCGGCCGATGCCGGTCTGAATTTCGTCGGCCACGAATAAAGTGCCGTATTTTTTGCACAAGCGTTCCACTTCCGGCAGGTAGTTATCGTCCGGAATATTGACGCCTTTGCCTTGAATGGGTTCGACAATGAAAGCCGCCACGTCTTTGCTGCTCAAGGCTTGTTCTAGTGCGGCCAAATCGTTGAACGGCACCGAGGTGCACTCCGGCAGCAGCGGGCCGAAGCCTTCGCGGAAGATGTGTTCGCCGGTCAACGATAGCGAGCCCATGGTTAAGCCGTGATAGCCGTGGTCGCAATGTACGATGCGCGAGCGCTTGGTGGTGTAGCGGGCGAATTTGATCGCGGCTTCGACAGCTTCGGTGCCGGAATTGCAGAAAAACATTTTTTCCAAATTATCCGGGCAGGTAGCGAGAATTTCCTTGGCCAGCAGGCCGCTGAGCAAGGACACATCCATCTGTACCAGACTGGGTAATTCCAGCGTCAGGGTTTCTTGCAGGGCTTTGATTATGGTCGGATGGTTACGTCCCATCGCAAACACGCCGAAACCACTCAGTAAGTCCAGGTACTCGTTACCGTCTTCGTCGTAAAGATATTGGCCGATTGCTTTTTTATAGTTTCTGTCGTAACCGATAGTACGTAAGACTCGCACCATCTGGTTATTCAGATGATGCTCATGCAAGTCGAATTTCTCGTCGAAATGCTGAGTAAAAAGATCGGCAATGCTAAAAGACATGTAATACCTCGTAAGTGCTTGGTTTATTTCCGGATTACGCCATGTTCCCGCTGCTTAACCCATCAATAATTCATGGTTTTCTGCTAAAAAACGATGATTTCGTTTAGTTGTTTGGCAATGATTTTCAAGGTTTTTTGAGCGGCATGAAAATGTAAGCCCAGCTTGATGAGGCTGGGCGCTTCCCATGGGTGGGTTACCAAAAAACGCAAGAGTTTGCTGGTTTCTACCTGACCCTGACCATTCAAGGCTTGGGTAACTGCTTTGGGTAGGCTCATGCTTACCGGATCGGCTATCGTGCGAATTGCCAAACAAGGTAAGTTTGATTGCTCGGCAATTTTGGCCATGGCGCAGCTTTCCATGTCCAAGGCAATCGCACCGGTTTGCCGGTATATATTCTGCTTATCGCTGCTGTTGCTGACGATATGACTACTTTCCGCCAGCTTGCCATTGGAAATCGGAAATTGCGTATCCAGCAACTCATGTAAGCGTTTGCGCCAGCGGGGGTCGGTATCGAACACTTGCTGTTGCTCCGATAGCAGTTGCTCGGCCAACATCAGATCACCCGGTTTTAATTGCGGTGATAAGGCTGCCGCGCATCCCCAGCTGATCAGTTTTTTGGCGCCTTTGGCGATTAACAGATGCGTGGCCCGTTCCGCGTTGATCGGTCCGGCACCGGCAAACGCCAGGAGAATGTTGTCGGCGATGCTGACGCAATCACCCTGTACCAGCTTCAGGCGGGTCAGGGTGGAGAGCTCTTCCGGTAGTGCAACAAGAATGCCTATGGTCACTGTTTGGCTAATTCGTTACGGTATCTAGCCAAAGCCCACAAGGGGAAGAACTTGTCATAGCCGTGATATTTCAAATAAAACACCTTTGGAAAGCCCGGTGCGGTAAAGCAAGGGTCGTTCCAAACGCCGTCCGCTTGTTGGTTGCGCAGCAGAAAGTCGATGCCGGCTTTGACTTCCTGGCTGTGGACTTCGCCGGCGGCGATCAAACCCAGCACGGCCCAGGCGGTTTGGAAGGCGGTGCTGAAATGGTAGCGGCCACGGAATTTCTTATCGTCGTGATAGCTCAGGTTGTCTTCACCCCAGCCGCCATCTTCGCGTTGTACGCTTTTCAGCCATGCCGCCGCTTTGGTATACATCGGGTCGGTTTTCGGCACATCGGTTTGCTCCAGACCCAGCAAGGCTGACCAAGTGCCGTAAATGTAATTGGTTCCCCAGCGGCCGAACCAGGAGCCGTCGGCTTCTTGATCGCCACGGATATATTCGATGGTGCGTTTCAGCGCCGGTAAATATTCGTCGTGATCTTTCGCAACCCGGGCCATCAACATCGCGCAGCGGGCGCTGACGTCGACAGTGGGGGGGTCGAGCAGGGCACCGTGGTCGGCAAACGGAATTTCGTTCAAATAGTAATAAGTGTTATCGACATCGAAGGCGCCGTAGCCGCCGTTTTGCGATTGCATGCCAATGATCCAGCGAGTGGCCCTGTGGATAGACTCGTCTAATTCGGGCAGATTGGAATCGGCCATGGCAAAGCCCACTACCGCAGTATCGTCTACATCGGGATAATGCGGATTGGCGAATTGAAACGCCCAGCCACCACCAGCCAGATTGGGACGGCGGACGCGCCAGTCGCCCGGTTCGTCGGACAATTGCACGCTTTTTAGCCAATCGTAAGCTTTAGTAAGGCTGGGGACGTTTGCTGCCTTATCGGATTCTTGCAATGCCAGCGCCGCAAGCGCCGTATCCCAAACCGGCGACAGACAGGGTTGGCAATAGGCGTAATCGTCTTTGATCACCAGAAGTTTGTCGATGGACTGGCGGGCTATTACGACATTGGGATGATCGGCCGGGAAGCCCAACAGTAACATCGATTGATAGGCGTTAACCATGGCTGGAAAAATGCCGCCCAAACCATCTTCGCCATTTAGCCGTTCGGTAAACCAATCAACGGCTTTTTGAATGGCGTGTTCGCGCACGCGTTGCGGAATCAGCGGCTCGGTAACGCGGCCTAGTTTATCCAGGCCCAGGAAGAATTTATTCAACAGAGTCCGTTCCGGAAAGTAATGTTTTTCCTCGTCCGGATGAACGACAAACAATTCCAAAACGTTGACCTTATGCGGATTTTTGGCTTTGGCCTTTAATGTGCACATGATGAACAGCGGTACCATCACGGTGCGCGACCAATAGGACACTTTGTCCAGATGAAACGGAAACCAGCTGGGCAGCAGCATAATTTCCACCGGAATATAGGGTACGCCGCGCCACGGCAGTTGTTCGAATATCGCCAGTGCGATACGGGTAAACACATTGGCGCGCGCTGCGCCGCCTTGGCTGAGTATCCAGTCGCGCAATTTAACCATATGTGGAGCGTCTATCGAGTCCCCCGCCATTTTCAAAGCGTAATACGTTTTGACACTGCCGCTGATATCGCCGGGGCCGCCGGTAAAAAGCGGATAGCTGCCGTCTTCGGCTTGGCGGCTACGCAAGTAAACGGCGATTTTGCGCTGCAATTCTTCGTCGATGTCGTCCAGGTAGTGCATCATCATGATGTATTCGGACGGGATGGTGCAGTCGGCTTCCAGTTCAAATACCCAGTAACCTTCCGGGCTTTGCAAACTGAGTAATTTGGCTTGGGCGCGTTCGATGGCGGCATTCAGTAAGCCAAGGCCGGTTTTGCCGGTATTGGTATTGCTGATGTCTTGGCTGCTGGTATCTATATGGGCTTCAGTAAACATAGTGATTCCTTATTGTCCAGTGTGCGATATAGGTGAATATTGCCAATCCGGCGATTTCAAATTACGGCTGGTCAGGTTAAACAGCAGGGATAGCAGCATATTGCTGCGAACCGTCAGTTTGGTGGCGACAATGGTGGCTTTGACGCTGTTGCGGCTGATTTTGACCTGATTGGATTCGTTGAAATTAAGGTTTGCCTTGATTTTCTTCAAGGTCAGCACGGCCATGCCCAATGCCCAAAGGCAAAAATTGCGGATGCCGGTTTCGTGGCTGGGCAGGAGTCGGGTATAAGTTAATGCATTCTGCAAGTGACCATGAGCGATAGCCACCAGGTGGCTCAGGCCGAGGCGGAAACGCTCGTCGTCGGTGGCCGGTGTCAGTTCAGCCAGATTGAAGCCGGTTTCGGTGAAAATGTCTTGCGGTAACCAGCACACGCCGCGTTTGGCGTCGTCCCAAATGTCTTTCAGGATATTGGTCATTTGCAGGCCTTGGCCGAACGAGACTGAGAGTCTTAGAAGCTCCTCGCGATGCGCGGCAATTTTCGGCGAATAATGGCAGAACAATTTGGCCAGCATCTCACCGACGCAGCCGGCGACGTAATAGCAGTAGTCATCCATGTCTTTCATGGTTTTCAAGCCGGCATGCAAATCCAGAGCTTGATATACCGGCATGCCGTTGGCCATGGTTTCCACGCAACAAGCCAGCGCTTCGATTTGCGGAGCGTCCAGCGAGCGGGTTATAGCGATGACGCGCGGCACCAGGTGTATCAGGCTGTGCTCAGCCGGAATGGTTTGTTCTGACAGTAACGGGGCCAGTTCTGCGCTGAATACGTCTGCGTTATTGCCGGTGTTGACTATGTCTATAAAAGCGGTACAGAAATATTTTTTTTGTTCGGGGCTAAGGGATATTTCGTCTTCTATGGTGTCAACAATGCGGCATAACAAATACGCATTCGCCACAGCCGGATACAACTCGCCAGGTAGTTGCGGAATAGTTAGCGCAAACGTGCGCGACACGCCTTCAAGCAGGGTGGCTTGCAGTTCGGCGTCGGGTAGTTGTCTGAGCAACTCCGGATTGTTGATTAAGTTTTGAGATCCGTTCATCTGTATCAAGGCTAACTATTAGTAGCCCAAATGATAGACTGTTTGTTGGTGTTTTGCAAAGTGATGTTGCTTTATGGCAAATTTGCCGAAAAACTGCTGCCAAAAGCAATATATGAGCTGTTGTGTCTAGTCTTTGTTGTTGTTTTAGAAAAATAATTATGGCTTTTTAGCTGCTAGGCTTTCTTGTGGTTGTTAGGCGGCTTTGTGTAGCTTTCAGGAAATACGCACATGTTCTTGTTGTTTTTTGCGTATTTTATCTGGAGTATGTTGTTGGAAAGTGGTATTCTGACCACATCTAATTGTGCGCCTTGAGCCTCATTGGCGGTCTAAATAGGCCGCAGCAGGTGTCACTTCTAGGATGGTTATCGGTTTTCGGCTGTTGTTTTTTTGTAACAGCCGTTGTCGCTGGATGTCGTGATAGTTTTTGGAGAATAATGCTGTGAGTGTTCCTTTACGTCAGCAATTGGCTGTAGGTAGTTATCTGATCAAGCAAAAAATCAAAGGTGTAAAAAAGTATCCCTTGGTTCTGATGCTGGAGCCCCTGTTCAGATGCAATTTAGCTTGCGCGGGCTGCGGTAAAATCGATTATCCCGATGATATTCTGGATAAGCGTCTATCGGTTGAGGAATGTTTGGCTGCGGTCGATGAGTGCGGCGCGCCCATGGTTTCCATTCCAGGCGGCGAACCGTTGATTCATAAGGAAATGCCGCAGATTGTGGCCGGCATCGTGGCCAGGAAGAAATTTGTTTATCTGTGCACCAACGCCTTGCTGTTAAGAAAACGAATTAACGATTACACGCCATCGCCTTATCTGACGTTTTCAGTGCATCTCGATGGTTTAAAAGATCGGCATGATGCCTCCGTTTGTCAGGAAGGGGTTTTCGACATCGCTGTGGAAGCCATCAAATTAGCCTTGGGTAAAGGTTTCAGAGTGACCGTTAACTGCACCTTGTTTCAAGGTGAAACGCCGGATGAAGTGGCGGAGTTTCTCGATTATGCGATGGAGTTGGGCGTAGAAGGAATCACTATCGCGCCTGGATTTAGCTACGAGCGAGCGCCTAAGCAAGATGTTTTTATTAAAGGTCTCGACGTTAAAAACCTGTTCCGCGGTATTTTCAAAATAGGCAAGACCCGTAAATGGAAATTGAACCATTCTTCGCTGTATTTGGATTATTTGGCCGGCAATCAGAATTACGATTGTACGCCATGGGGTAATCCAACGCGCAACGTGTTTGGCTGGCAAAAACCTTGTTACTTATTGGCAGATGAAGGTAATGCCAATTCTTTTCAAGAGTTGCTGGATGATACGCCTTGGGACAAATACGGCACGGTGAAAAATCCTAAGTGCGCTAATTGCATGGCGCATTGCGGCTATGAGGCAACAGCGGTCGAGGATACCTTGGCGCATCCATTGAAAGCTTTGTGGGCGGCAGTGCGCGGTCCCAAAACCTCCGGTGACATGGTTGCCGAAAAGCAGCCGGAGTTTATTGCTTCTTTCAAGAAATCGGCAATTTCCGAGATTCCGGTAAAAGTAGAGTCTTAAGGCGAACTCAGGAAGTCATCCTCATTAACAGGTTTTTATAACGACTATGTTTAAAAAATTGTATTTCGGTCTCAGTTTGCTAATGCTTGTCTGCCTGTCTCCCTTGGCTAGCGCTGAAGAGATTTCTGCTCGTCAGGTCGTCGATGAGTTTCAAAATCAGCTGTTGAGCGTCATGAAGGCGGGCAAAGAGCTTGGCTTTCAAGGGCGCTACGACAAGCTGGATGTGGCGGTAAAGAAGAGTCACGATCTGCCTAAAATCGCCAGAATCGTGGTCGGCAAACAGTGGGAGGAGCTGACTACCGAGCAGCAGAACAAGCTGGAAAGCGTATTCAGCAAGCTCAGTGTGTCAGCGTATGCTCATAACTTTAAAGACTATTCGGGCGAATCGTTTACCTTTGCCTCCGAAGAGGAAACCGGCAGGGGCGGTGTTGTGATTCACACCAATTTGCATATTCCCGGCGAAAAGGATGTCAAGTTTGATTACATGATGAAGAAAAAAGACGATGGCTGGCAAATTATCAATATAATAGCCGATGGTGTCAGTGATTTGGCATTGAAAAGATCGGATTATACTAGCGTATTAAGCCGTGATGGCTTTGATGCCTTGATTGTTAAAATCACTGAGAAAATTGAAAGTTACGCAAAACAATAAGTTTGTTAGGAATCGTCAGTAATGTATAGCCCCCGTTATCAAGGCAACAGCCAGGCATCCCTGTTCTGGGTTATGTTATTTTCCAGCGCATTATCGGTAACCGGGTGTGCTACCACGGATAAGCATCCGGTTGACGCCAACAGAGCGTCTAAAGCTAAGATAGACGCAGCAGATCCTTACGAAGGTTTCAATCGCTCCATGTACGGGTTTAACATGGGTCTGGATAAGCATTTGCTGAAGCCGATTGCTAACGGTTATAAAACAGTAACTCCCAACTTCATGCAAACTGGCGTCAGCAACTTTTTTACTAATCTTAAAGGTATCAATGTTGTCTTGAACGATGTCCTGCAAGGTAAATTTGAGCAAGGTGCTTCAGATACGGGGCGTTTCTTGACTAACTCCACGGTTGGTTTGCTCGGCTTATTTGACGTAGCCAGCGACCTGGGATTGCAAAGCAATGTCGAGGATTTTGGGCAAACGCTTGCAGTCTGGGGTGTCGATCAAGGCCCGTACTTGGTATTGCCGGTTTTGGGCCCGACTACTGTCCGTGATGGGGCGGCAATTGTGGTTGATAAAGCCGCCAATCCTGGGACTTACGTACCGGGTACCGGCATTGTTGAAGGGATTAACGATAGGGCGAATGCAGAAGGTGCTTTGAATTTTATCGACGAAGCGGCCTTGGATCCTTACGTTTTTACCCGTGAGTCATTTTTACAATATCGCAAGAATTTGATCAATGACGGCAAGAGTAATTCGACTGACTACGATCTTGACATAGACGCGGACGTCGATGTCGGCGAAATTTCTTCGGCAAAACCTAAAGAAACTAACGCTACGCAAAAGCCTAAAGCCGATTCCACGAAAAAGCTACCCGGCCATGTACAAAATTCTATTGAGGCAAATCCCGGTAGTGCAAAGCCCAATAGCGCTGCGTTCGATACTATGTCCAAATCGTTCGATAACGCTGCCTTGGAATTTGAAAAGGCCTCGGACAAAATGGACCAGATTAGTAAAAAAAAAGACAGTATAAACGCCGTTAATTTTGTTTGAAGAGACGCAGGGAGCGTCTCTGTAATACCTTTTAGTAATGCAGCAAGGAATGCACCTCGTAGTTCCCCAGTTTCTCCCGTCCTTGCAGGAAATCCAGTTCTACCACAAAAGCACAGGCTACGACTGTTGCGCCTAACTTTTCGATCAGCTCGCAACTAGCTTTGGCGGTGCCGCCGGTAGCCAGCAAGTCGTCGATTAACAACACCTTATCGTTGCTGTCCACTGCGTCTATATGCACTTCCAGTTCCGCCGAACCGTATTCCAGATCGTAAGATACGCTTTGCACATCGTAAGGCAATTTACCGGGCTTTCTGAGCGGGATAAATGGAATACCCAGTTCCCAGGCGACCAGTGAGCCGAAGATAAAGCCGCGCGCCTCCATGCCGGCCACTGCGGTAATGTCGCGGCCCAAAAAGGGATGCAGCAGTTGGTGCACGGCCAAGCGAAGCGTTGCCGGGTCTTTGACCAGCGGCGTTATGTCTTTGAAAATGATGCCGGGTTTTGGGAAATCCGGAATGTCGCGAATCTTGTTTCTTAATCTATCCATTACCTATTCTCCAGGTTTACGCACAAACCGCTTGAATTTTCGCCAATATACC